>CAXXCL010000002.1:0-459557 GCA_963668615.2 Paludibacteraceae bacterium | reverse complement strand
CTGGACATGGCCTTCTCCCGCACCAATGCCCCCATCACCCTGGTCACCAATGGTGGTTCCTATACCAACGTGATCGCCGCCGACAGTTTTACCTACTTCCTGGTCAATCTGTCGTGCTCGGGCAGCACCGCGACGAACGTGCTGTTCAACACGGTCGGTCCGGTGGATGTCTGGCTCAACAACCGCGTGCCGCCCACCGGCCAACTCCCGGACGACGTGCTGCTGGACAGCGGCACCACCGGCGGGGTCTATCTCCTCGAGGGTGGCCTTGCGCCGCTGACCGGCCAGGACTACTTCCTGGGCATCTACAGCGCGACCAGTAACAGCATTCAATTCCAGGCCACCTGGGACAGCCCCTGCCTCCGCGCCACCTCCTGGACCCTCAGCCCCGCCGCGAGCGGCTTCAGCGGCGGAGCGTTCCGACTGGCCTGGTCGGGGCCGGCCGGGCACGCCTTCGTGGTCGAGTATTCCGACACCGTGCCCCCGGTCTGGAAGGAAATCCCCGGCCCGGTCACCGTCACTCCCTCCGGCTACAGCTTCGCCGACGACGGTTCCCTCACCGGCGGCCTCTCCTCCACCCGCTTCTACCGCCTGCGCGTCAAGTAGATTGGACGGAGAGCCTCGTGACCTCGGCTGCTGCAAGCCGTGGCGCAGCCGCCACGGCTCCGCTACGACCCGTCGCCATCCTCTCGTAGCAGCCGACGTAAGGAGGCTCCAACTCCTTCCCACCCCGGGCCTTTCCTTGCGCCCAATCGTGACAAGAACAGAGCCTCGTGACCTCGGCTGCTGCGGGGCCGTTGGGCGCTTTCACCGAGGCTCTTACACCCGAGTCACCCAGCGCCGGTTCTCCCAGACGGCCAGCAGCGAGGTGAGGTTGCGGGAGTCCAGGACGGTGCGGGCGGCCGCCAGCAGACGGCCCTGCTTGAGGTGACGCCAGGTTTCGTGGGCGCTGACGGCGCTAAACTGGAGCACGCTTGGGTCGCGATAACAATCGATCATGCAACGGGTACAACCGTCGCGCACCGAGGTGGTGGTCTCCCACTCTTCGACGTGGCAGAGCGGAGTCGCCCAATGGTGGCAGCGGTAGAGAGCGAGGTTCCAGTCGAGATAGAAATACTTGTAGCCGGCCAGGCAGCCGAACCGTTCCGGCTCGCCCCGGAGGTGGCGGCACATGTCGGCCAGCGAGGCGGAGGGGTTGAGGACCAGGCAACGGCCGTTGTCCTTGAGGCGTTGGATGCGGTCGAAGACCACCAGCAGTTCCCGCGGGGTGTAGCTGACCGAGCCCGAGCTGCCGTAGCTCAAGCAGCTCGAGGCCAGGGCCGAGATGGGGTAACTGAAGGTGCAACTGGTGAAGCCGAGGGAAGCGAGGAACTCGGGCAGCCGCTCATAGTCCTCGATCAGCTTGCTGGCCGTGATGCTGGCGGTGGTTTGCAGACCACATTCGGCGAAGAGCTGGTTGGCGCGGGCCAGGGCGCGGCAATTGCCGGGCAGACCCCGGTGCGCTTCATGCTGGGCGGCGTCATGGGTGTCCAGCGACATGATGACACTGCTCAGGCCGTTGGCGGCGAACTGGCGGATGGACCGGTCCGTCCAGAGCTGGCCGTTGGTGCAGATCATGGGATGCAGGCCCCGCTCCGCCGCGTAGCGCACCATGGACAGCAGGTCGGGGTGGAGCAGTGGTTCGCCCCCGACAAACAACAGGTAGCCAATGTGGTTGCGCACCGCCAGGTCCACCACCCGGCGCGCTTGGGCTAGCGTCACGCTCCGACGTTCCGCCGCCGGCAAGCGCTGGAGGGCGTAGTGGCAGAAGCCGCACCGCGCGTTGCACCGGTTGGTGATGGCAAACTGCAGATACCCCGGCCCGGCGTGATCGAGGATTTCTCCCAAGAGTCGCCACACCCCCTTGCGCGGCGGACGCAACTCTGTCCCGGTCTTGGGTTCGAGGGTGGGTCTTGCGGTGGCAGGCGGGGAGGTGCGCTCCGCCGCGCGGGCCTCAGCGGCGCGAGCCCCTGGACCGCCACGCTGGGACCGCTTCATGGCCGGGCGTCTCAGCAGGCGGCGGGTTGGGCGGCGCGAGTCGTGGCGAGGTCTTCCTTGCGCTGACGCAAGGTGCGGAAGAACTCCCAGCCCTCCCGGCAGCGGCGGACAAAAACGTCTTTGTCCTGCAACATGGTCTTGATGATGCGCAGGATCGGCTTGGGGCGCAGGTAATACTCGCGATAGAACCGGTCCACCGCCTCGAAGATCTCTTCCTTGGTCAGGCCGGGGTAGCCGAGGGTGGAATCTTGCAGGCCGTCTTGGTGGAGAATGGCCGACTTGTCCTGGCGGGTGAACCAGCCGTTCTGGTGGGCCAATTCATAGAGTTCGGTGCCGGGGTAGGGAGCGGCCAGGGAGACCTGGATGCTGAAAACGTCCAATTCTTTGGCGTAGGCGATAGTCTGAGCGATGGTCTCGTGGGTCTCGACCGGCAGGCCCAGCATGAAGGTGCCATGGATCGCGATGCCAAGCTGCTTGCAGTGCCGGGTGAATTCCTTGGCGCCCTCGATGGTGATGCCTTTCTTGATGCGCTTGAGGATCTCGGGGTTGCCCGTCTCGTAGCCGACCATGAGGCAGCGCAGGCCGCCGTCCTTGAGGTCCTTGAGGGTGTCGTAGGGGACATTGGCCCGGCTGCTGGCCGACCAGGTCACGCCGATCTTCTTCAGGCGCTTGGCGATCTCCCGCGCCCGCGGCATGTTGGCGGTGAAGGTGTCGTCGTCGAAGAAGTACTCCTGGCATTGCGGGAAGAGCTTGGTGGCGTGGGCAATCTCGCCCGCGACGTTGTCGGGGCTGCGGACCCGGTAGCGATGGCCGCCGATGGTCTGGGGCCAGAGGCAGAAAATGCACTGGGCGGGACAGCCGCGTCCGGCATAGACCGAGACGTAGGGCTCCTGAAGGTAGCCAATGGAGTACTTTTCGATCTGCAAGTCGCGCTTATAGACGTCCACGACCCACGGCAAGGCGTCGAGGTTCTCGATCAGTGCCCGCTCCGGGTTGTGATGCAGCTCCCCGGCGCGGTCGCGGTAGCAGCACCTTTTGCCATCGTTATAGAGGCTCCCATATCCAAACAAGAATCGATAGCTGCAAAAGGAGGTAAAGCTCCTAATGTGTAACAACCGATATCGCTAAAAACTCGTCCCTGCGGATAGTTTTTCATTACATCATTCAATGCTTCATATACATCTCTATGTCCGCATCCCTGGCAAAGAGAAGGAGGACGCATTTTGACAATTTGTGGAATAATTGTATTCCTATTGGGTCTCATACCAAATGCTTGTGCAACGATGTCTGGATTAAGTTCTCCCTGACGGGGCAATGTTCCGTCGAGTCGCCCTTTTATTGAAAGACCTTTTCCCGTAAATCCCTTTAATAATTCTTCAACCAAAGGATATCCTTCTTCGCAAACTAAAATACTTTCACATTCATCAATTAGTTTCTGTATTTTTTTGCTAGGAATAGGGTATTGTCCAATTTTTAATAGGGGGTAATCACAACCATTCGGAAAATTTTCCATAACGTAGTTATAGGCAATACCACAAGTTATAATCCCCATTTTTTTGTTATTTCCGTCGAAATATTGATTGAAAGTTGATTTTTCAGAATAATCCTCAAAAATTGATTGCGAAGAGAGTAGCTTATTATATCTCAAACGTGCAATCGCAGGTAATAATATATATTGTTTTCTATCTATAGGTAAATTTAAATTGTTTTGTTTTATTTGCTTTCTCCTTACAATTCCTGCTCTTGAATGAGCCAATCTGGTGGTAATACGTAGCAAAATAGGGTAGCCTATTTTTTCGGATAATGCAAATCCTTCATAAGCCATGTCATAAGCTTCTTGCTGGCTGGAAGGTTCCAATACGGGTAGAAGAGCAAACTTAGCATAAAAACGTGAGTCTTGCTCGTTTTGAGATGAATGCATAGAAGGGTCATCTGCAGAGAGTACCAAAAGACCTCCGTTAATGCCGGTAATTGCCGCATTCATAAACGGGTCAGCTGCAACATTTAATCCGACATGTTTCATACACACAAGTGCTCTTTTGCCCACAAAAGATAAGCCCATCGCTGTTTCCATGGCAGTTTTTTCATTTACTGACCATTGACTATGAATGTTTTTTTCTCGTGCTTCTTTCGACTGTTGGATATATTCGGTGATTTCAGTGGAAGGGGTACCCGGATATGCATAAACGCCAGACAAACCGCCATCAATAGCACCTTGAGCTATGGCTTCATCTGCGAGTAAAAGTAAATTTTGCATAACTATATGTTCGTCTTTATTAATTAAAAAGGATAATCATTTTGAGGTGGAAGCCCGATATTTGATTCTGTCAAGAAATCATTCTCATTTGTGCGGCTTACTTTGCTTTGAAACTCAGAAAAATCATTGGTATTTTCACCAATATTTTCAAATTTAATGAATTCTTTGGTGAATTTTAAACGGATATCATCTGTAGAACCATTTCTGTGCTTAGCAATAATGATTTCAGCAATACCTAAAAGGGAATTTCCATTTTCATCTTGTGTTATTTTGTAATATTCAGGTCTGTGTATAAAAAGGACCATATCGGCATCTTGTTCGATAGCACCAGATTCACGCAAGTCGGATAATTGAGGTCTCTTATCAGCTCCAGTTCTGCCTTCAACTCCACGATTTAATTGGGATAGAGCAATAATCGGAATGTTAAGCTCTTTTGCCAATCCTTTTAATGAACGTGATATCATGCTGACTTCTTGTTCTCGACTTCCGTAATTCATTCCGCTAGCATTCATTAATTGCAGATAGTCGATGATAATACATTGAATCTTTTGTTCTTTAACCAATCTACGAGCTTTTGTTCGTAGCTCAAATACAGATAAGCTAGGAGTATCATCGATGAAAATAGGGGCATTTAAAAGTTGTGATGTCCGCGAATGTAGTTGTTCCCATTCAAAATTAGCTAATTTTCCATGCTTGATTTTTTCGCCTTCAATTTCAGAAACGTTAACTATTAAACGATTAACTAATTGGACATTGGACATTTCCAATGAGAAAATAGCGACTGGAAAATTATACTCTACAGCCATATTTTTTGCCATAGAAAGCACGAAAGCGGTTTTTCCCATGGCTGGACGAGCAGCTATAATGATTAAATCTGATTTTTGCCATCCGGAAGTAATTTGGTCTAGATAGTTGAATCCGGAAGGTATTCCCGTAAATCCATCTGGTCGATTGGCTGCGGCTTGTATTAAATCAATGGCTTCAGTAATAATAGGACCAATGTGCGTAACATCTTTTTTCAGATTTCGTTGTGTTATCTCAAATAGTTGTCCTTCAGCATCTTGCATTAACTCATCAACATCGGTTTTTTCGTCAAATGCTTTAGTTTGGATATCAGAAGAAACGCGGATAAGTTCACGAGCTAAATATTTTTGTACAATAATTTGGGCATGATACTCAATATTTGCAGCTGATGCAACTTTGCCGGTAAGTTCTGAAAGAAATGCTTGTCCACCAACTTCTTCCAATTTACCAATCTTTTTCAATTGCTGAGTAACCGTAAGCATATCAATAGGTTCCTGATTGAGAGCCAAATTGGTAATTGCCGTATAGATATTTTGGTGAGATTCTTTGTAGAAACATTCAGGTTTAAGAAACTCTGATACAACGGAATAGGCATCTTTTTCTAACATCAATGCACCAAGAACAACTTCTTCCAATTCAAGGGCTTGTGGGGGAAGTTTTCCTCCAAATTCAGCGATTACAGAATCTGCAACTTTGCCGTATTCGGGTTTGTATTTTTTTGTCTTTCTTGTGCCTTCCATGAAATATTGTATTAAGGCTCAAAAATAGGAAATATTTCTAACTTTTGAAAAGGAATCGTTGAACACTTTAGATTATATTTTTGATAAATATTTTACCTTTGCCACATAAAAAAGTACTTATGGTTTCTTTTCCCAATGCAAAAATAAATATAGGTCTGAATATTACGGATAAACGTCCAGATGGTTATCATAATATAGAAACGATTTTCTATCCAATAGGCTTATGCGATAAGTTAAGTTTTGAAATAACGAAAGGGGATGAAACTTCTTTATTTATTTCAGGTATTAAAATAGATGGTAATACTGATGATAACTTGATTATAAAGGCTTATAATCTGCTAACATCTGACTACCACTTGCCTTCCTTGAACATTTTTTTAGAAAAAAACATTCCTTTTGGTGCTGGTTTGGGTGGAGGATCTGCTGATGCTGCTTTTATGCTAAAGATGTTGAATGAGGAGTTTAATCTTAATTTAACTCCTATTGATTTAGAAAAATTTGCCGCAGAGTTGGGAGCCGATTGTCCATTCTTTGTATTAGATAAACCTGTTTTCGCCTCTGGTATTGGTAATATATTTTCAAATGTAAACATTTCTATTAAAGGATATTACATTGTCATTATTAAACCAATTATTTATGTTTCGACGTCCAATGCTTATAGTGGTGTAAAACCGCAAAAATCAGCTTTTTCTCTTTTGAATTTATCTGAAAAATCCATTTCAGAATGGAAAGATATAGTCGTCAATGATTTTGAAAAAAGTGTATTTTTAAAATTTCCTGCAATTGCTGCAATTAAAGAGGCTTTATATCAACAAGGAGCGTTGTACGCTTCTATGTCAGGTTCCGGTTCGTCAGTATACGGTATCTTTGATAAAAAGGTAGATGTCTCTACGTCATTTCAAGATTGCTTTGTTTGGGCTGATTTTCTTCAATAAAAAATCATGTTCTAATTCTAGCAGATATTTTTTTGCTGTATTTCCAGCGATATAACCGCCAATTTTTCCGTTTTTTTGAATAACTCGATGACAAGGGTAAATAATCACAATGGGATTTTTTCGATTCGAATTTCCTATGGCTCTGGCGGCGTTTGGATTGCCTATTTTTCTCGCAATATCTTGATAAGAAAGACTTTTCCCGTACGGTATTTTTTTTAGTTCTTCCCATACAGAAATTTCAAAATCTGTTCCACTAACTATTTTTGTAGAAACATTGAAAGTTTCTCTAGTACCATTAAAATATTCATCTAACTCTTTTTTGCATTGTAAAACCACCTCATTTTCAAATGATTGATATATCTTAAAAGCAAAAGCAAGACCAACAATATGTTGGTCTATAACTTCTATTTTTAATATGCCAATAGGCGAGGTGTAGTAACCGTAATAATTCACTTAGTAGATATTAAATTAATTCTAAAAGTATCACATTTTCAACATGATGTGTATGCGGGAACATATCTACCGGCTGAGATTTTACAAGATTGTATTTTTCGCTTAACAAAGTTAGATCTCTAGCTTGAGTGGCAGGATTGCAACTTACATAAACAATTTTTTTAGGTGCCGCAAACAATATGGTTTTGATTACATCATCATGCATACCCGCTCTTGGTGGGTCAGTAATGATTACATCTGGTTTTCCGTATTGTTTTATAAAATCTTCTGTAAGCACATTTTTCATGTCTCCTGCAAAAAACAAAGTATTTGCTATATTGTTTAGTTTCGCATTTACTTCTGCATCTTCTATAGCTTCCGGAACAAACTCAATACCAATTACTTGCTTTGCTTTTTTAGCAATAAAATTGGCAATAGTACCTGTCCCTGTATATAAATCATATACCAATTCATTGCCACTTAATTGAGCAAAATCGCAAGTAACTTTATATAATTCATAAGCTTGATGGCTATTGGTTTGATAGAATGATTTTGGACCTATTTTGAATTGCAATCCATCCATCTCTTCGTAAATAAAATCATGACCTTTGAAAACATGCACTTCTTGATCAAAAATAGTGTCGTTTGCTTTTGGGTTATGGATATAAATTAGCGAGGTTATTTTTGGAAATTTATTTGCAATATGTTCTAACAATGCATTCCATTTTTTTTCATCTTTTTCATAAAAAACAACGATAAGCATTACTTCTCCGGTAGAAGAGGTTCGTACGATGATGTTACGCATCAATCCGAATTGGTTACGTAAGTTGAAATATGTGTAACCGTTTTCTTGGCAAAATTGATGGATGGAAAGGCGTATTTGATTGGAAATATCATCTTGTAACCAACATTTGTTGATGTGTAAGACTTTATCAAACATTCCCGGAATATGAAATCCTAGAGCATTTGTTTGTTTTGTTTCGGGCTCTTTATCCATTTCTTCTTTGGTAAGCCATGCCTTGTCAGAAAAGGTGAATTCCAATTTATTCCTATAAAAAACTGTTTCAGAAGATCCCAAAATAGGTAAAATAGGAGGGTTTTCAACCTTTCCTATTCTAGTTAAATTATCAGATACTTGTTTTTGTTTGTAACGAAGTTGTTCGTTGTAAGGTAGATTTTGCCATTTACAGCCTCCACAAATACCAAAATGTTCACAGAATGGTTGTGTCCGAATAGAAGATTCTTGACGCATTTGGATAACTCTTCCTTCTGCAAAGTTTTTTTTCTTACGAACCAATTGTATATCTACAATATCTCCCGGAACTACGTACGGAATGAAGATAACCATATCATTATAACGTGCTATTGCTTTACCTTCAGCTGCGACATCCGTTATTGTAATGTTTTCAAGAATGGGGAGTGGCTTTTTATTTCTCATTTTGGCTAAATAAAGAAATAACTACCTAAAAAGGTAGCTATTTCTAAGTTTATACAATATTATATCTCTAATTAAAGTAAATAGCTAGAGCTTATTGATTCATTTTTGTTGACACGAACAATTGTTTCACCAATTAGATCGGCAACGGAAAGTATTTTAATTTTGTCACTTTTTTGTTTTACAGGGATTGAATCAGTAAAATAAATCTCAACCAATTTTGACTTTTCGATACGTTCTATAGCTGGATTAGAAAGAACAGCATGAGAAGCAAATGCTCTTACAGAAATAGCTCCTTCCGCCATCATAATATCGGCAGCTTTAGTGATTGTTCCAGCTGTATCAACCATGTCATCAATTAGGATAACATTTTTCCCTTTTACTTCCCCGATTATTTTAATGCCTTCTACTTCATTTGCCTTTACACGAGATTTATGGCACAAAACCAAATCTGCTCCCAAATGTTTAGCATAACTGCTAGCTCTTTTTGATCCTCCCACATCAGGAGAAGCTATAACCAAATCCTTCAAACGAAGCGATTGAATATGAGGTAAAAAGATAGATGATGCGTACAAGTGATCTACCGGTACATTAAAAAAACCTTGTATTTGGTCTGCATGTAAATCTAACGTGATAACACGTTGAATGCCCGCAACACTAAGCATATCCGCTATCAATTTTGCTCCGATTGATACGCGAGGTTTATCCTTTCTATCTTGACGTGCCCAACCAAAATAAGGAATAACAGGAATAATTTTTCGAGCTGATGCACGTTTCGCTGCATCAATCATCAAAAGTAATTCCATCAGATTGTCAGAATTAGGGAAAGTTGATTGTACTAAATATACTTCATCACCACGAATGGATTCTTCGTAAGAAACGGCAAACTCGCCATCAGCAAAATACTGAATATTCATTTCGCCTAATTTGCAACCAATACTTGCACTTATTTTTTCAGCTAGATATCTGGAATTTGTACCTGAAAAAACTTTGAAAGGAGCTGTGTTATTCATTTTTTAATTTTTTTTCTTCTATGGATATATAAGGTTAGTTAATAGGCAAAAAGAGGATATTCAGACATAATTTGGTTCACTTTTTTACGTACTGATGTAATAACAGAATCGTTCTCAGGACTACAAAGTACTGTATCAATCATTTCAGAAATTTCTATCATTAAGTTTTCTTTCGCACCTCTTGTTGTAATAGCAGGGGTACCTACACGAATACCTGAAGTTAAGAAAGGACTACGGCTGTCAAATGGGACCATATTTTTATTCACTGTAATATCTGCTTTTTCAAGAGCTTTTTCAGCTATTTTACCTGTTAATTCAGGAAATTTAGCACGTAAGTCAATCAACATAGAATGATTATCCGTACCATCTGAAATAATTTTATAACCCTTATCAATAAAAGATTGAGCTAAAATAGCAGCATTTGTTTGTACTTGAGTTTGATATGTTTTATACTCCGGTTGAAGAGCTTCACCGAAAGCAACTGCTTTAGAAGCAATTACGTGTTCCAATGGACCACCTTGAATGCCAGGAAAAACGGCAGAATCTAATAATGCGGACATCATTTTGATTTCACCTTTTGGAGTTGTTTTTCCCCAAGGATTTGGAAAATCTTTTCCCAGCAAAATAATACCTCCACGTGGACCTCGCAATGTTTTGTGGGTTGTAGAAGTAACAATATGAGCGTATTTTAAAGGATTATTAAGCAATCCTGCTGCAATTAAACCTGCAGGGTGAGCCATGTCTATCATCAATAAAGCTCCTATTTGGTCGGCAATTGAACGCATACGAGCATAATCCCAATCACGGGAATAAGCAGAAGCTCCTCCTACAATTAATTTTGGACGTTCGCGTAAAGCTACTTCTTCCATTTGATCATAATCAACTCTTCCTGTTTCAGCTTTTACATTATATTCCAATGGACGATATAAAATGCCTGAACTATTTACCAATGAACCATGAGAAAGGTGTCCGCCGTGAGAAAGATTCAGTCCTAAAAATTTGTCACCGGGATTTAAACAAGCTAAAAATACCGCAGCATTTGCTTGTGCTCCCGAATGGGGTTGAACATTAGCCCATTCCGCTCCGAAAATTTGTTTTAAACGATCGATAGCCAATTGTTCACTTAAATCAACCACATCACAACCACCGTAATATCTTTTTCCAGGATAACCCTCAGCATATTTGTTTGTTAGGCAAGAACCCATAGCTTCCAATACCTGTTCACTAACAAAATTTTCTGAGGCAATAAGTTCAATTCCTTTTAGTTGGCGCTTTTTCTCTTTTTCGATTATTTCGAAAATAGCCGTGTCTCTTTTCATGTGTTTACTTATTTTAAATTGTCTAATATTCTGTCTAATTGCATTTCATCTTGTACCAAAACTTGTCTTGGTTTGCTGCCTTCCGGAGGTCCTAGAATTCCTGCAACCTCCAATTGATCAACTATACGCCCGGCCCTATTGTATCCAATAGAAAACTTACGTTGTATCATTGATGTAGAACCTTGTTGATGAATAACCAACAGACGAGCAGCTTCTTCAAACATCGGGTCTCTTACACTCAAATCGACTCCACTCATGTTAGTGTCACCATTTGATATTTCAACCTCCGGTAAATAGAATGGGGTAGGATAACAACGTTGACCTTCTATAAAATTGCCAATATTTTCGATTTCAGGAGTATCAACAAAAGCACATTGAACACGAATTAAATCGCTTCCCTGAGAGAATAGCATGTCTCCTCGACCAATTAACTGATTTGCACCCGGACAGTCTAGAATCGTACGAGAATCAATCATGGAAGAAACCCTGAATGCTACTCTCGTTGGAAAATTGGCCTTTATAGATCCTGTAATGATATTCGTAGAAGGTCTTTGTGTTGCAATAATCATATGTATTCCCACAGCTCTTGCTAGTTGAGCAATACGTGCAATGGGAAGTTCAATATCTTTTCCGGCAGTCATAATTAAATCGCCAAACTCATCAATAATTACCACGATATAAGGCAAATAATGGTGACCTTTTTCAGGATTCAAAGAACGATTAATAAATTTAGCATTGTACTCCTTGATGGTTCTAACGTGTGCTTTTTTAAGCAGGTCATAACGCGAATCCATTTCTTTTGTCAGAGAATTCAATGTTTGTACCACTTTAGTTACATCTGTAATAATAGCTTCTTCTGCATCGGGCAATTTTGCTAAAAAGTATTTCTCAATACTAGAGTAAATACTGAACTCTACTTTTTTAGGGTCTATAAGTACAAATTTAAGTTGCGAAGGATGTTTTTTATATAATAAAGATGTGATAATCGCATTTAATCCAACAGACTTTCCTTGTCCGGTAGCTCCTGCTACCAAAATGTGTGGCATTTTGCATAAATCAGCGATGAAAACTTCATTGGTAATCGTTTTACCAAATACAATTGGTAAGTCAAATTTTGATTCTTGGAATTTTTTAGAAGCTATAACAGAATGTATAGAAACTATTTGAGGATTCTTATTTGGAACCTCAATACCGATAGTTCCTTTACCCGGAATAGGAGCAATAATACGAATTCCTAAAGCAGAAAGACTCAACGCAATATCGTCTTCCAAACTACGTATCTTAGAAATACGAACCCCAGCTTCCGGTATTATCTCATACAAAGTAACTGTAGGTCCAACAGTTGCTTCTGTTTTTTTTATTTTGATGCCGTAATTTTCTAGTGTTTCTGTGATTCGTTTTTTATTGGCAGCCTGTTCTTCTAAATTTATCTCATTAGAAAAATCATATTTTTGTAACAAATCAAATGTCGGAAACTTGTAGTGCGGAATTTCCAATGTTGGATCATATTCGCCTAATTCCGCAAATTTATCGTACGTATCTTCATTCCCCACTAGTTTTTCTTCTTCTGTCGGAATTATTTCTAATGAAGCATCTAAATTGTCTTCATCTGGTTCGTCTGTTACTAGCTCAGAATCTTCATTTTTTGGAACTTTGACTTCAAAATCGAGGTCGGTATCGCTTTCTTCTATAGTAGAAACTGGTTCCTCTTCCATTTCGATAACCTCAAATTCTTCTTCAGTATCCTCGGAGTCAGCAGCTTTTTCTTCATTTAATTCTTCGCTTTCAATTCCCATTTCCAAATCAGATTCAATATTGTCAATCGGTTCCTGTTTTTTTCTTCTGAAAAGATCAAGAAGAGAATATTGAAATATTTTTTGTATAAATGGAAGTGTTGAAATAAATGCTAAAATCAAAAATACCAAAATAGTTGAACCAAGTAATAAAATTATACCTGAAACGCCCATTACGGTATTTAATATATGTGCCAACTGATTTCCGTGATTTCCGCCTAATTGAATGAATGAAATGGATGATGTTTCAGGATAGAAAACGCCAAAAAACAAAGAAATCCAGATTGTAAAAAATGCACACGAAATGAATTGTTTTACGATTGAATATTTTTTGTTCGGATTAAGTAATTTTAAACCTAATGAAAAAGCAAAAATTACCAAGAAAAAGGAAGATACACCAAACCATTTGTTAATCATCATGTCGGCAAGGCGAGCACCCGAAGCACCTCCCAAATTTTCAAATTCTTTATGTTCCTTTATTAAATCAGAATAGGAATAATTCAAAAGATTATAATCATTTCCGCCCGAAAACAAAAAAGAGGTTAGAGAAAGGAAAACATAGCAAGAACTAACCATAATGATAAGACCTACTATAAAACGGAGTTTTTCATTGCGAAAAAAACCAGAAAAACTTTTCTCAGACGATGATGAATTCTTTTCCTTTTGGTTTTCTGCTTTATTTTTTTTTGTCATATTGTGTAGGAGGTTGGGCTTTTGCTGTGCAAAGGTAAAAAAAAATAATATGAACGGAGAAGTATTTTAAAGTTAGTTTTTAACAAGTATTTTGTTTTTAAATGCAAAAACAAAGGCCCACGAAGAATAACTTTTATTTACTTTTTTATTCAAAATAAAAAACTCTTTTTTAGGACGAAATTTACCAACACAAAACGTATAAATCAGCTCGTGGATTTATAAACATAACGGGCACTTTGGCTGTTTTAAAAGTATGCAATTCCTTTGGACCAAAGAATATATCATCCAAACCATAATCTCGGGATGTTGATACTAAAATTATTCCTGCATTTATTTTTTCGGCAAGTACAGCAGCCTCTTTTTCTACACCAAAACTGTCTGATTTGGCATTCATTACAGAACAAACCAAGTCGAATTTACGATAAAGATCTTGTATGCTTTGTACGTTTTTAGGCGTTTTGGAACCATAATCATTGGCTTGCAAAATAACAATCTCTGATTTTAAAAATCGTCCCATGTTGGAGGAATAGGGTCCTTTTTCTTTTTCTTCATTGAGAAATCCTACCGGAACAAGTATTTTCGAAAAATTAATGGATTCGGAGTATTCTTCTTTCGTAAAAATAAAAGGAACACGAAGTTCTCTTAAGTTCTTGAACAAAAACATTGGATTCCGGTATGTTCCTTTCTTCGTTATTTCAAAAAATACCATGGGCGTTTCTGTCCTTTGTGTTAGGTCGGGTATATTTGTTATATTGCCTTCTACAACATAATAGGATAGGTTTACGTTTGTTTCTTGTTGCTCTTGTTCTATTTTATTTTTCCAAAATGCATTAATCTCTTCGTAATCAGAATATTCCGAGCTTTTTAGTAAGATTAAGAAAGAGATATCCTTCTCAAATCCTTTGGCATATTCTAACGCACATTCATAAGCTTTTTTAGGAAATTTTTTAGTCTCTGCAATGACCAAAAAACGGCGAGAATATAGTATTTCTTCTATCAACATAACTGGCAAATAAAAATAAATGAGGTCAAATTTAGGTAAAAAAATCTTTTGTTCAAGAAACAAAAGCTAAAATCATATTTTTTTATAACTTTGAGCCCTCAAAAAATCCCAAGAAATGAAACCTAGCATACCAAAAGGAACTCGTGATTTTTTGCCTGAAGAAATGGCAAAACGAAATTATATCTTCAGTACAATAAGAGATAGTTTTCGTTTGTATGGTTTTAATCAAATAGAAACGCCATCTATAGAAAACCTCTCTACTTTAATGGGAAAATATGGTGAAGAAGGAGATAAATTGCTCTTCAAAATATTGAACTCAGGAGACTACTTGAGAGATCTTTCCGAAGAAGAATTAATCGCCAAGAATAGCAGCAGAATAATTACCAAAATTTCAGAAAAAGGTTTACGTTACGATTTAACTGTTCCTTTTGCTCGTTTTGTTGTACAATATCGCGACAAAATAACATTTCCATTTAAACGTTACCAAATTCAACCGGTTTGGCGTGCTGATAGACCTCAAAAAGGTCGTTACAGAGAATTTTTTCAATGTGATGCTGATGTCGTAGGAAGTGATTCCTTATTGAATGAAGTAGAATTAATTCAACTTATAGACGAGGTTTTTTCTAAATTAAAAATAAACGTGGCAATTAAGCTGAATAATAGAAAAATATTATCCGGTATAGCCCAGGTTATCGAGGAAGCTGATAAAATAATAGACATTACCGTTGCTATTGACAAATTGGACAAGATTGGTTTAGAAAATGTGAATCAAGAGCTTTTGAGCAAAGGTATTACAGAAAAAGCCATTGCCAAATTGAAACCGATACTTACCCTGTCAGGTAATAATGCATCGAAATTAGAAACATTAAAAGGGGTTTTGACTGGTTCAGAGGTCGGTTTGACTGGCATTTCCGAAATAGAAACGATTCTGAATATAACAAATACTTTGCAATTGAATAGTTCTCTTGAAATTGATTTAACACTTGCTCGTGGACTCAATTATTATACAGGCTCTATCATTGAAGTACAAGCAAAAGATGTAGAAATGGGCAGTATTGCGGGTGGCGGTCGATACGATAATTTAACTGGTATATTTGGCATGGAAGGTGTTTCCGGTGTTGGTATTTCTTTTGGGGCAGACCGTATTTATGACGTTCTTAATCAATTAGATTTGTATCCCTCTGAGGATTTAGAAAAAACGAGGGTTCTCTTCTTAAATTTTGGAGAAAAAGAGTTTTTGTATTGTTTGCCATTACTCAAAAAAATGAGAGACTCCGGTATAAATGCGGAAATTTATCCTGATGTAGTAAAACTAAAGAAACAGATGTCTTATGCTGATGCAAAAGGAATTAAGTACGTTATTATCGCAGGTGAAACGGAGGTTTCTGAAAACGCCGTTACAATTAAAAATATGCTTACCGGAAATCAAGAAAAAGTAACATTAGAGGATTTAATTGCTAAAATAAACTAAAAGAAGCCTGTTTATTATTCGTTGTTAAAATAAGAATTACTTATTGACGTTTACTTGTTATAGCACAAATACAAATAATTACATTTTGAGAAAAAGATATATATTCATATTTATAGCCTTCTTTGTTTCTATTGTAAGTGCTTTTGGACAATCGGACAGAGGAGTCATTAGAAATTTACAGGCCGTTGACAGGGAACGTATACATTTTGGATTTATTTTAGGGTTAAATTATTCAGATTATACGATAGCTCCTTCCAATGAGATGAGTGCTGAAGGTAACATCTTATATGCAGCCTCTGAAGGTTTTTCTCCTGGTTTTACGGTAGGTATGATTGTCGATTTGAGATTGTTTGAGTACATGAATCTTCGATTCATGCCAACCTTAGACTTAGGTCAAAGGAATATTAGTTTTGTGGAATTACTTCCTAATACGCAAGAAAGAATCGATGATCCGACAATTGTCAACGTAAAGTCAACATCTGTAGATCTGCCATTTTATATCAAATATAGTGCTAAAAGAGTGGGGAATTATCGTCCATACCTCATCGCAGGAGGTGGTCCATCTATCAATCTGGCACGTTCGAAAGTAGATCCTATTTTGGTTCAACCATTTGATATTCAGCTTTCTTTTGGTGTCGGTTGTGATTTTTATCTTCAGTATTTTAAACTCTGTCCTGAAATCAAGTTTGGCTTTGGATTTTTGGATATGTTGGATAGAGATCATCCTGAAATTATGGGTACTGTAGATCAAAAATATACAGATGCGATTTCAAAACTTTCTTCTCGCTTGGTAACCGTAACGTTTAATTTTGAGTAGATTTTATTTCTAATCCAAATTTTTTTCCTAGTTCTAACATTAGTCTTCGAGCAGGTTCGTGTTCATTTGGAATTTCTCCATCCAAAATCGCATCTTTAATCGTCATTTTGATTGTTCCAACAATAGCACAAGGTTGCAAATCAAATGTTTCCATAATTTCTTGGCCGGAAACGGGAGGCTGAAAATTTCGCACTTTGTCTTTAAATTCTATTTCTTTTAATTTTTGACGAACAATTTGTAGATTTTGCAAGAAACGAACCACTTTCTGTTCGTTTTTAGAGGTTATGTCTGCCTCACAAAGTATCATTAAATCATCAATATCATCTCCTGCGTCAAACAGCAAACGTCTTATAGCAGAATCTGTTATTTCCTCTTCTACCAACGCAATAGGACGCATGTGTAGGAGTACCATTTTTTGGACATATTTCATTTTCTCGTTCATAGGCATTTTCATCCTTTTAAAAATGGAAGGAATCATTTTTTCTCCTATGAAATTATGGTTGTAGAAAGTCCATCCTGTACCATCAATAAACTTCTTAGTAGCAGGTTTAGCAATGTCGTGAAAAAGGGCAGCCCAACGTAGCCAAATATTGTCGCTGACGATAGCTATTTTATCCAACACTTCGAGAGTATGCAGAAAATTATCTTTGTGTCCTTGACCATTTTTTGTTTCAATACCTTTTAAGGCAAGCAATTCGGGAAAAATATATTCTAATAAATTGCTTTTTTCAAGCAAAATAAAACCGACAGAAGGCTTCGTCGAAGCCATTATTTTTTGTAATTCTTCGAAAATTCTTTCTTTTGAGATGATATCTAATCGTTCTTTGTTTCGGTTGATTGCGGCAAATGTATTTTCCTCAATGGAAAATTCCAGTTGTGTTGCGAAGCGTATACATCTAATCATTCTTAGTGGGTCGTCGCTAAATGTTATATCTGGATTTAAAGGGGTTCTTATCAATCGAATATTTAGGTCTCTAATCCCAGAAAAAGGATCTAAAAGTTCACCGTATCTTACTTTATTCAAACAAATAGCCAAGGCATTAATAGTAAAATCTCGACGATTTTGGTCATCTTCTAATGTTCCGTTTTCGACCAAGGGTTTTCTTGAATCAATTCTATAAGACTCTTTTCTAGCTCCAACAAATTCAATTTCTAAGTGATCAAACTTTATCTGAGCAGTGCCAAAATTCTTGAAAACATGTAAACGAGCTTTTTTACCTATTTTCTGAGCTACTTTTTCTGCCAATTCAATGCCATTGCCAATTACCACAATGTCTATATCTTTAGAAGGTCGTTGTAAAAAAATATCGCGAACATAACCGCCTATGACATAGCAATCTTTACCGATTTCATCAGCACATTCTGAAATGGCAAGAAATATGTTATTTTGTATATATTGTTTCATGCAGAATTAAACATTATTAACCCGACAAAAGTACTTTCTTTATGCTAATCTTACAAAAAAATATTATTTTTGTGAGCAATTGGTTAGTTTTATGAAGAAAACAGATATTTACATTTTATTTTTTTTTCTGCTTTTTTTTTCTGCTTGCAAAAATCATAAGTCAAAGTTGCCTGATACTTATTTGCGACAAGCCAATATATTATTCCAAGAAAATAACACAACCTTGGCAAAAACTTATTTGGATTCTGTCCATATTCTTTTTCCTGAAAATATTGATGCGAGAAAAAAAGCTCTACGCATGATGTATAAGGTAGAATTTAAGGAGGAAAATAGAAATCTACAATATTACGATAGCGTACTGACTCTCAGAAGAAGAAATTTGGATTCCTGTAGCAGTAGATTTATTCTTGTTAGAGACACCATTTACGGAGATTCCGCCGTATATGTACATGTAGAACAGAAAAATAATGATTATCCACGTACACGGTTAAAATGTGAAATAGCAATGAATGGAGATATAACACTTACAAGTGTTTATGGGGGTCAAGTTCCCATAAAACATACCTCTTTCAAGGTCAGTTCTGGAGACGTGTTTGCAGAAACATTGAAGGTGCCTGTCGATGAGGCTTTTAATTATTCTTTTGAAGATTTAGGCGTAACATGGGAATTTGTAACGTATGTGCCTAAAGTCCAAAATGGAACATTACTTTTTATTTATCAATATGCCGATAAAAACATAAAAGCAACTTTGAATGGTGACCATAAATATGTTTTTTATCTTGAAAAGTTGGATAAAAGTATCATCAAAGAATCGGTCGATTTTGCTATTATAGTTAGAGATGTCGATTTATTAAAAAGAAATATAAGTAAATCAAAAGCTAAAGTTGAATTGTTACGAAAAAGAATGGCAAATCAAAAAAAACTTTAGAGCCATTGTTAATATGGTGATAGTTAAATAGATATGAGAAAGGTATATGCATTGTTTATTTTTTCTCTTGTGATGGTGATGACAAACTCATTATTTGCACAGGAAAAAATAGGAAAAGAAGAATTCCTGAAAAAAATATGGAATTATGAAGAGGATCCTAACGAGTTTATATTGAGGTCAGACAAACCTGTAATTTTGGATTTTTATGCTGATTGGTGTGGACCATGTCGTATGCTTGCTCCTGAATTAGTGGCAATACAAAATGAATATTCAGGCAGAATTGTTATTTACAAGATTAATGTGGATCATGAAAGGGAATTGGCTCAAATTTTTAATGCAAGGGCTTTGCCTACAATTTTCTTTATTCCTAAGGAGGGTGGACCTACTTATGTACAAGGCTACCGCACAAAAGAAGAACTAAAACAAATGGTAGATAACTTTTTGCTAATAAAACCACGGATTCAAGAAAAAGCAGATTGAGAAAAAAATAAATTTAATAATCTATTATTTTCAGAATCATTCAGTTTATTCTACTTTTGTACGATAAACTGAATTAAATTTTTATTATCGTGTCAAAAACAAAATATATTTTCGTAACGGGAGGTGTAGCATCTTCATTGGGAAAGGGGATTATTTCGTCCTCGTTGGGTAAACTTTTGAAAGCGAGAGGCTTTCGAGTAACGATTCAAAAGTTTGATCCTTATATCAATATTGATCCTGGAACTCTTAATCCTTATGAACATGGCGAATGTTATGTTACTGTAGATGGTCATGAGGCAGACTTGGATTTAGGTCATTATGAACGTTTTTTGAACGTGAGAACTACACGTGCAAACAATATAACTACAGGTAGAATATACCAGAATGTTATTGAAAAAGAACGTCGGGGAGACTATCTTGGAAAGACAGTACAAGTTATTCCTCATATTACGGACGAAATTAAAGAAAATATCAAGCAATTAGGTAACACAAAAGAGTTTGATTTCGTCATTACAGAAATAGGAGGCACTGTTGGTGATATAGAGTCTTTACCATATATAGAAAGTGTTCGTCAACTTAAATGGGAACTAGGAAAGGATTGCTTAAATATTCATCTTACTTATGTGCCCTATATTGCTGCTGCAAAAGAACTTAAGACAAAACCAACACAGCATTCTGTAAAACAATTGCAAGAATTAGGTGTTCAGCCCGATATTCTAGTCTTAAGGACAGAACATTCTATTACCCAAAGTGTCCGTAATAAGGTGGCCTTATTTTGTAATGTAGAAGCTAACGCCGTTGTAGAATGCATTGATGCTCCAACTATATACGAGGTGCCTTTGAGAATGCAAGCGGAGGGTTTGGATGAAATTGTTCTGAAAAAGATGGGATATGAATCAGCACCAAAAGCTGATATGGTCGGATGGAGTGATTTTTTGACCAAAATGCAAAATGCAAAGGAGATTGTAAAAATAGGCTTAGTCGGAAAATATGTAGGGCTTCCGGATGCTTATAAGTCTATTATAGAGTCTCTTATTTTGGCATCTGCTTATAACGACAGAAAATTAAATTTAGAATTAATAAATTCTGAGAAGTTAACCGCAGATAATGTTGCCAAAAAACTTTCTTGTCTGGATGGAGTTTTAATTGCTCCCGGATTTGGGCAAAGAGGCGTGGAGGGTAAATTTATAGCTTGTAAGTATGCTCGTGAAAATAATATGCCTATACTGGGAATTTGCTTGGGTATGCAATGTATGATTATTGAAATAGCCCGTAATGTTTTAGGCTACGTCGATGCCAATTCAACAGAATTGGATGAGAATACCAAGGCAAATGTTATTGATATGATGGAGGAACAAAAGAAATTGACCACAAAGGGAGGAACAATGCGTTTGGGAGCTTATGATTGCGTTTTAGACGAAAATTCTTTGGCACACCAAATATATGGTAAAAAGCAGATTCAGGAACGTCACAGACATCGTTATGAGTTTAATAATGATTATAAGTCTGAATTTGAAAAAGCAGGAGTGAAATTTTCCGGTATTAATCCAAATACAAATTTGGTGGAAATCATTGAAATTCCTTCTCTTAAATGGTATGTCGGTGTTCAATTTCATCCGGAATATAGCAGTACAGCAGAAAATCCACATCCTTTATTTTTAAATTTTATAAAAGCAACTATAGTCAAGTAAATTAGAAACTAAAATTTTATGGATAAAAATACCCTAGTCGGATTTCTTCTCATTATAGCAATTTTCATTGGATTCTATTGGTATACAAAACCGACCAGTGATCAAATGGATAAAAGAAAAGCTTATAGTGATTCTATTTATCAGAGTCAAGTAAAAAATATACAAGAAGGAGCATTAACTCAAGCCAAAGATTCAACTGCTAAAACCGATACTGTTGCTTCGAAAATTGCTGATACTTACGGTGCTTTTGCTCCATTTTCTACTGGTGAAGAAAATTTTGTAGTTTTAGAAAACGAAAAAATTAAAGTGAAATTAACCACAAAGGGTGGTCGTATATATTCGGTGGAACTAAAAGAATATAAAACGCATGACCAGAAACCACTCATCTTATTTGATGGAAAAGATTCTAAAACCAATTTTACCTTCATAACTGCGAACAATCGGATTGTTAATTCCGATGAACTGTATTTTACACCAATAACAGCAAACAAAGGCAATGTCATTATGAGATTAGCCCTGGAAAACGGTAAGTATATTGATTTCAAATATGTCTTACCAGATAATGATTATATGGTTCATTTTGATATCCAAACTAAAGGTATGGAAGATGTTCTTTCCAAAAGTTCGAATGTTTTGGACATGGAATGGAATGTTAATTTGAGACAGCAAGAAAAGGGAAAAAAATTTGAAAATAGGTATGCTGGGTTGCAATATAAATTTGTGGAAGATGATGATATTGAACAACTAAAAAAGGATGGAGACGATACAAAAGATGTTGCCAATCGATTGCAATGGATTGCTTGTAAGGATCAGTTTTTTTCATCTATACTAATTGCTGACGATTATTTTTATTCTGCTACTTTAAAATCTAAAATGAGCCAAGAAGGTTCTTCGTATCTAAAGGATTGCCATTCAACAATGAGCGTTAATTTTGATCCTAAAGGAGAAGTCAAAACAGGTTTTAGATATTATTTTGGAGCAAATAAATACAGAACTTTCAAGTCTTATGATAAAGCATTGAAGGATAAGGATAAACTTCATCTTGATAAGTTGGTGCCTCTAGGTTGGGGAATTTTTGGTTGGGTAAATAAATTTTTAGTTATTCCGGTGTTTAATTTTCTTGAGAAATTCATCTCAAACTATGGTATCATTATATTGTTGATGACAATATTTATCAAATTAATACTTCTTCCCTTGACGTTTAAATCATATATGTCAACTGCAAAAATGAAAGTATTACGTCCTCAAATAGATGAAATTAATGCTAAGATTCCTGCAGAAAAAGCTATGGAAAGACAACAAGCCACAATGAACCTGTATAAAAAAGTAGGAGTGAGTCCAATGGGGGGATGTTTGCCAATGCTATTGCAAATGCCCATTTTATTTGCAATGTTTACATTTTTTCCTGCGTCTATTGAACTTCGTCAGCAAAGTTTTCTTTGGGCGAAAGACCTTTCAACTTTTGATGCTATTATTAGTTGGGATAAGTATATTCCCATTATCTCTACTTATTACGGTAATCATGTAAGTCTATTCTGCTTGTTGATGACTGTCACAAATATCATTTACACAAAAATAAATAGTGATGCTACCGCTGGCTCTTCACAACAAATGCCCGGAATGAAAGTTGTTATGTATTTAATGCCTCTTATGTTTTTAGTTTTCTTTAATGAATATTCTTCTGGATTAAGCTATTACTACTTCATTTCAACTTTATTTACTATTTTCCAAACATATCTGTTTAGAGCTTTTGTAAATGAAAAAAAATTACTTCTACAACTCAATGAAAATAAAAAGAAGCCAGCGAAAAAATCCAAATTTGCTGATAAACTTGAAAAAATGCAGAAGCAGCAATTAGAAATGCAAAAACAGCAACGCAACAGAAAATAAAATTAAAAAGGGTGTTCAAAATCGGACATCCTTTTTAATTACAGAGGGTCGTTTGTCTGTCAAAATGACTGAAAAACATTTTTGGCAAAAGATTTGCACTTGGAAAATGAGAAACAAAAATAATTAGAAATGAAGAAAGATAAAAACGTAGAGGAAAAAGAAGAAGTCACGCCAGAAGAAGCAATCGTTAATGATGGGTGTACTGAAAAGGATGCTGAGATACAAAAATTAAAAGATGAGTTGGAAAAATTAAATGACTCTCATTTACGATTAATGGCAGACTTTGATAATTACAAGAAAAAAACTTTACGCGAAAAAAGTGATTTACTAAAATATGGTGGGGAGACTGTTTTGACTAATTTACTTCCTGTAGTAGATGATTTTGAAAGAGCTTTAGGTAGTATCAAGGAGGAAGATTCCCATACAAAGGAAGGAATCTTGTTGATTCACAGCAAGTTCATGGCTTTCTTGTCTCAGAATGGTGTCAAGGCAATTGACGTTGAAAATCAACCTTTTGATACTGATTTTCATGAAGCTGTAACTACTTTTCCATCACAAGATGATGCATTGAAAGGAAAAATTATTGACTGTGTCCAAAAAGGCTATACTCTTCATGATAAAGTAATACGATTTGCAAAAGTGGTAGTAGCAGAGTAAAAAACAAATATATTATGTCTGAAAAAAGAGATTATTATGAAGTTCTTGGGGTAAATAAAAATGCCACCGATGAGGAAATAAAAAAAGCTTATAGAAAGAAAGCTATTGAATTTCATCCTGATAAGAACCCTGGCAATAAGGAAGCTGAAGAAAAATTTAAAGAAGCTGCAGAAGCATATGATGTGTTAGGTAATCCTCAAAAAAAACAGCGTTATGACCAATTCGGACATGCCGGAGTAGGGGGTGCAGCATCTTCTGGAGGGGCTAACTTTGGTGGTGGTATGTCAATGGATGACATTTTTGAACACTTTGGAGACATATTTGGAGGTCATTTTGGTTTTGGTAGTGGCGGAGGAAGACAAAGAAGGGTAAATAAGGGAACCAATCTTCGTGTCAAAGTAAAATTAACCTTAAAAGAAATTTCTACTGGTGTAGAGAAAAAAATCAAGGTAAAAAAATATGTTGTTTGTTCTTATTGCAACGGATCTGGAGCAGCTGATAGTAATTCTGTTACGACTTGTCCAACTTGTAAGGGAACTGGAACTGTAATGCGTTTGGTAAACTCCATGTTTGGTCAAATGCAAACAAGTACCACTTGTCCAAATTGTAATGGGGAGGGTAAAATAATTACAAAAAAATGCTCTAAATGTGGAGGAGAAGGTGTTGAGATAGCTGAAGAAGTCATAAGTGTTAACATACCGGCAGGAGTACAAGAAGGTATGCAATTGTCATTAAACGGAAAAGGAAATGCTGCTCGTAGAGGCGGTATCAATGGTGATTTATTGGTTTTAATAGAAGAAGAAAAACATCCGGAGCTTATTAGGGATGATAATGATTTAATATATAATTTGATGTTGTCTTTGCCAACTGCCATATTAGGTGGTTCCGTGGAAATACCCACAATTGATGGAAAAGCTAAAATCAAGATAGAGAGTGGAACACAATCTGGTAAAATTTTGCGACTAAAGGGCAAAGGCTTACCAAGTGTAAATTCTTATGGAACAGGTGATTTATTGGTGAATATTGGAGTCTATATTCCGGAAAATTTGACAAAGGATGAAAAGAAAATCTTTGAAAATTTCGAAAAATCAAGTTCTTTTAGGCCTTCTAAATCAGCCCAGAATAATTTTTTTAAATAAAAAAGAATGAATATAGCCGCCTTAGTTTCGGGAGGAGTAGACAGTTCGGTTGTCGTATATCGATTAAAAGAGATGGGGTACAATCCGACTATTTTTTATATCCGTATTGGAATGGAGGATGAAAGAGGCTATATGGGTTGTTCTGCGGAAGAAGATATTGAATTAACCTCTTTCATAGCCAAGAAATATGGTTTGAAGATGGAAATAGTATCTCTTCAAACGGAATATTGGGAACAAGTAGTAGACTATACCCTTAAAACGGTTAAAATGGGGCTGACACCGAATCCAGACATAATGTGTAATAAACTCATTAAGTTTGGTAGTTTTAACCAAAAATATGGCAAAGATTTTGATAAAATTGCTACTGGTCATTATGCCAATACAACAATCATCGATGAAAAATATTATTTGGCAACAGCAGTTGATAAGCACAAAGATCAAACATATTTTTTGTCCCGAATTAATTATGAACAGCTCTCCAAATTGATGTTTCCTATAGGAAATTTGCCAAAATACAAGGTCCGCGAATTGGCTTTTCAAGAGGGTTTGCCGAGTGCAGCAAGAAAAGATAGCCAAGGCATTTGTTTTTTAGGAAAAGTGAATTACAATGACTTTATTAAAAAATATATTGGAACAAAAATAGGAAAGATAGTCGAGTTAGAAACTGGTAAAATACTAGGAAACCATAATGGATTATGGTTTCATACTATTGGGCAACGGAAGGGATTAGGGCTAAGTGGTGGACCATGGTACGTAGTTGCTAAAAATATTGAAGAAAACGTTGTATATGTTTCTAATGGATATGACCCTGCTACTCAATATGGAACTTCTATTCCATTAGATGATTTTTTGTTTATTACAAAAGATATTTGGGGTCGCTTTGAGGGGAAACAACGTATTGCGTTCAAAATCAGGCATACTCCCGAATTTACATTTGGTTCCATTGAAATGAAAAATGGAAAATATCATATTGATTCTGAGGAAAAAATACAAGGTATTGCTCCAGGACAGTTTTGTGCTGTTTATGACGAAGGTTGTCGTGTTTGTTTCGGAAGTGGAGTTATTGCTGAATACATACTCCCAAATTTTCAGTAAAGGCTTTACTTACTTTATATAAAATGTCGAGTTCACAAAGATGCTACGTTGCATTCTCTAGACTCGACATTTTTTGTGATTCCGAAGCGATTCGAACGCTTGACCCACGCCTTAGAAGGGCGTTGCTCTATCCAGCTGAGCTACGGAACCCTTTTTGCGGAGGCAAAGGTAATGATTTTTTTTTTTTACCACAAGAGCTTTTCGTTGAAATTTATTAGAAAGGATACCCTACAGCAAAGTGAAGGGCTGTGTCATCATTTATGTTCCATGTATTATTAAATCTCCAGGCATTTGAACCTGTTTTTGATGGATCATAAGCCTTTATACCCCAATCTAAACGCAAAATAAAATAAGAAAAATCAAATCTTAATCCCATCCCATAACCTAAAGCTATTTGTTTGTAAGCAGTATCAAATTGAAAATTTCCACCTTTTTGATCTCCGTAGGGTAACAAAGTCCAGACATTACCTCCATCTGCAAATACACCTAGTTCCATGACCCAAAATAATTTTGCTCGATATTCTATATTTAAGTCTAATTTCATATCTCCTGATTGGCTCATATAATCAACAACCCCATTATTATTATATGATCCTGGTCCTAAGGTACGTACAGACCATCCTCTTACACTATTAGCACCACCTCCGTAGTAACGTTTTTCAAAAGGTAAAATATCCGAATTTCCATAAGGGGCTCCGATTCCGATTGCTACATGATAGACTATTCTATTACTTTCATCAATAAAATAGTTAAAAGAATATTCGCCATCCATTTTTACATATTGTGAAAACTTTATTTTTCCTAACATATAGGCACCATCTTGTTTTGGAGTTTCTAAGAGACTGCAAATTCCGTAAAGAGAATTGCCAGCTGTTTCAATTCCGGCTCTAAGAGAATATCCGCTCTCTTTTCTCTGGATATTTTGATTGGAGTAAGAAAAATAATATCCTGTTTTTAAAATTAAGTGGTCTTCATAGCTATACTGCAAAAGAGAAGAACTATTTAAATATTTTTCCTTAAATTCAGAAGAAATAGAACCGGGAGGTAAATAAACATAGCTGAAATCTAATAAATCTACGCTATGCCTAATATTTTTATTTAAATTAGGTTTCCAACGGTATTTAATGCCAAATCCGGCAATCGTTCTTGAATAGTCGGGACGAATTTGATAGCTGTAATTTACATTGAATTCTGTTGTAGCATTTATTTCTCTTAGCGTCTCCATATTTAAAAAAGGAAATATAAAACGAGGAAACTGCAATCCTGTTTCGCCACTTATTTCCCATGAGCTGTATGTCAGTATATTGCCAATACTACCAATAGCTTCATTAGAAGCTTTTAACTTTGATGTGAAATTTTCCGCTCCTTTGAAAACGTTTCGGTGTGTATATCCAAATTTTCCTGCCACACCAAAGTCTCCATCAGAATTAGTTCCTTCCAACTCAAGGCTAAAAGATTGACTTTTATTTGGGGTAATAAGAATAATACATTCCAGTTTTTTTATGCTATCGTTTTCATTTTTAACCTCTACAAAGTCTATTCGTAAAAATTTAGCAACATGCATCGCATTGATGTTACTATATGTTTTTTCTGCATCTTTTTCTGAATAATAATTGTTTGCCGAAATGTATGTTTTACTATCTAGAATAGAAGGATTTACAAAAAGATCATTGTATATAAAAAGTTTATTTTTATATGTAATTGTATCCATTTTTGCAACATTTCCATTTGAAATATCTAATACATCATTTACAAGTAAATATTTCACACTTTGTATTTTATACCTTTCGTGGGAAACTCGTAGAACCGTATTTTTCGGTCCCGTCTTTTGCATTTTTCTTATATAGATAGTCAAATCAATTTGATGATCTAAGTTGCTACTATCAGCAAGATAGGTTACATAATCTTTATTAAAAAGAAAATAACCATGATTACGCAAATTTTCTGCTATGCGTATGCGTTCTCTTTCTAATTGATCAATATCAAATAAATTATTCTTCTTGATAATAGCATTTGTAGTATCTGCAAATAGTAAACCTCTTATGGTGTCATTATCTATTTTATAAGAGATATTTCCTATTTTATAAGGCTCATTGCTAATGATTTCATATTGAACTTTTGCCTTTTTGTTTTTGAATGTTACAGACGATTTTATTTCAGCATTTTCATATCCTTTGTTCGTCATATATTTTTTTAACTCCTTTTTAGAAAGAGTTACCAATGTAGAATCATAAATAACAGGAGGATTGCCTATATTCTTTAGAAATCGATTAATCCACAAAGTAGTATCTTTTCCGGATAAATTGTAAAGACCTAAGTTAAAATTAATTGTCTCAAACATCTTGGTGTTTGGTGTTTGTCTAAGATAGCCAATCAAGTCAGCCTCCTTTATATTCTTCAAGTCTGACTTAATATGTACCTGATTTAACAAATACTGACTATCTGGTACATATTTCGTTGAACTACAAGCCGTAAGCAATGTAATTACGAGAAAAGATATGTTGAATAATTTAGATCTCATCTACCGAAAATTGTACAAATTTAGCATAAATAAGCCTTAATAGCAATTTCTTTCGTAAATTCGCAAAAGAAAAAATATGCACGTGATAAATTTCGTAATATGCTGACTAAAAATAAGATAAAACTTATAAATTCTCTATCCTTAAAGAAAAATCGATTGGATTATGGTTTGTTCGTTGCAGAAGGTAAAAAAACTATTGAGGATTTACTTGATAACTTTTTATGTGAAATGCTTTTTTATATTTCTAATGTAGAAAATAAATATTATGCTGATTGTCAAGAAGAAATAACAAAGGATGAACTAAATAAAATTAGTTTTTTAGAACACCCTCAAGAAATGTTGGCAGTTTTCAATATACCTGTACATTCCTTTAATGTAGAAGATTTATTTGGTAAATTAACCCTTGTTCTAGATAATGTACAAGACCCGGGAAACCTGGGCACAATCATTCGGATAGCTGATTGGTTTGGAATTGAAAATATTATTTGTTCTATTGGAACCGCAGATGCTTATAATCCAAAAACGGTACAAGCTACTATGGGTGCAATAAGTAGAGTGAAAATCTTTTATCACAATTTATCTGATTTTTTTGAAATTCTTGATAACCGTTTGCCAATATATGGTAGTATGTTGGATGGAGAGGATATTTATTCTCAATGTCTTTCAAACGAGGGAATTATAGTTATGGGAAACGAGGGGAATGGGATAAGTAAAGAAGTTGAACAATGGATAAACCGCAGAATATTTATTCCGAATTATCCTATTGGCAGGAAGACTTCCGAGTCATTAAATGTAGCAGTTGCGACTGCTATTGTATGTTCTGAATTTAGAAGAAGATAGCAGATAGGAGAGTGTCTTTCTTTATTCTAAGGGCTGAAAAATCAATATTTTCCAGTAAAAACAGATTATTTATTTTTTTTCCAACTTTTATTGTCTCACAACCAAGGATACTTATCATATCAAAAATATTCTTCTCTGGATTGTCGCCTTGTAATTCTCGAAAATCTTGAATTTTAGGAATTACACTGGTTTTTACTGAAAAAATAATTCCATTATAAAATAGAGTAGCAGCTCTTTCTTGTGTGAGTATTGAAATTTCTTTAATAATTTTTTCAGAGTTTATTTCAATTACCCCTCCCTTCAAAAAATTATTATCAGAAATTACGATATATTGAGCCGCAACACATTCCATTTATTTTACTTTATTAGCATTTAAGGTGTCTCTTTTTAGATAATAACCTTTGTCAATTAAACTTTTCTGTTTTTCTAATCTTGATACGACACTGTCGTATACACGTTTATATATTTTAGGATGTCGAGCATACCATGCAATGGAACTGTCCAATTCAGCTAAAGTAATTTTATGCTTCAATAAAATGTTATTGTAATAAACATTGGATGTGGAATGATTATTTTGATTCAGTAGATTTTGTTCTGACATTCCTTCAACCAAATGAACATCAACCATAACGTCAACCATTTTTTTTTCTTCTAAAATACCCCGATGATATGCTTCTCCACAAGAAAAAAAGAGGAAAGAAAAGAGTATACACAAATATAATTGACCTTTTGTGAAATTCATTTTGATACCTTGTTTTTAAAAATTTCCTTTTCAAATATTATAATAAGAATAACTCCGACAGTAATGCAAGAATCTGCAATATTGAATACTGGTGCAAAAAAAGTAAACTCCTGACCTCCTACCATTGGAATCCAGTTCCAAAAATTTCCTTGAATAAGAGGGAAATATAACATATCTACAACTTTCCCATAGAATATATCTGCATATCCTTGTCCCAAAGGAACGAATTTTGCAACCTCAAAAGGTGTACTTTCAGAAAAAATTTGACCATACAAGAGCGAGTCTATTATATTGCCAAAAGCACCTGCGAATATTAAACATAAAGGTACTAATAATATGTATTCGCTATCTTTTTTTATAGATAAAAAAAGATAATAACCTATTGCTAAAGAGGCTATTATCCTAAAAATGGTAAGATATTTTTTATCGAATAAAGACATACCAAAAGCCATGCCCTTATTTTCTACAAAATGTAGACGAAACCAGCCCGTAATTTGAAATTCTTCACCTAAAAAGAAACTTGTTTTAATCCAAATTTTGAAGATTTGGTCTAAAATCAATAGTGAAAATATAAGAGATAGACTTATAAGTGTCTTTTTTGTTATCTGTGTTGTCATACATAAACAAACCTCCTCGATAAAAAACTATCGAAGTGGCAAGAATTTTATTTTTTTTCAGATTCCTTTGCTTCTATACTAAGTGTAGCGTGCGGAACTGCACGTAAACGTTCTTTAGGAATCAGTTCTCCTGTCTCACGGCAAATGCCATAAGTTTTATTCTCTATTCGCACCAAGGCTGCTTGTAAGTGTTGAATGAATTTCATTTGACGTTGAGCCAAACGCCCTGCTTCTTCCTTAGACATGGTGGTTGCACCCTCTTCCAATACCTTAAAAGTCGGGGATGTGTCAGTTGTGTCATTACCATCCAAATTATTAAGAGCTGCCTTAAGTTGTTCATAATCAACAAAAGCTTTATCCAGTTTCTCTTTAATGATGTCGCGGAATTCTTCTAATTCGGCGTCAGAATATCTTGTTTTTTCGCTCATAGTAGTAATTTTATTAATGTTTGAAACCTTTATGCGAATATACTTCCTTGTTTGTTAAAATCAAAATTAAAGACTATTAAAATCGAGGTATATTCTCATATTTTTTCTATTGAAATACAAAGTATATCGTTATCAATCTCTAACTTTGTAGAATTACTACTCACTTTTTCAACAATTCTTATAGAATTAGCAAGGGTTTGACTAGTAATATAACTACTATACGCAATAATTGCCTCGTTGAATTTGAATTGACTTTCTATTTCAACAATAATTTTATCAGAGATATCAAAACCTCTTGATTTACGAATATTTTGAATTCGATTAATTAATTCTCGAGCTATTCCTTCTTTTTGAAGTTCGTCCGTAATAGTAATATCCAAAGCTACCGTAAATTTTCCTTCATTGGCAACTAACCAACCTGGAATATCTTCTGAGAAAATTTCTACATCTTCAACTGAAACAGCTATTTGTTCATTATTCACAGTGAATAAGAATGAGCCATTTTTCTCAAACTCTAGAATTTCTTTTTGTGGCATTTCTTGGAGCATAGAGGCAATTTGTTTCATGTTTTTGCCACATTTTGGACCTAATTTCTTAAAATCGGGTTTAATGCTTTTTACAAGAATGCCAGCAGAACCGTCAACAAATTTTATCTCCTTTACGTTTACCTCGTTTATTATTAATTCTTTAATCGCCATTATATTGTTTTTCATTTCATCTTCCAAAATAGGAATCATGATAGAAGAAAGCGGTTGACGAACTTTGATATTTACTTTTTTACGCAAAGCTAATACCATAGATGTAATAGTTTGTGCAACATCCATACGGTTTTCCAACAACTTATTTATTAAATTCTCGTTGTAAGTTGGAAATTTTGCTAAATGAACAGATATATTGGTATTCTTTCCTGTAACGTTATTCAAATCAAGGAATAACCGATCAGCGAAGAATGGTGCGATAGGGGCTATTAACCTCGAAATGGTTTCCAAACAAGTATAGAGAGTTTGATAGGCAGAGAGTTTGTCTTGTGTCATTGTTCCCGCCCAATAACGTCTACGATTTAAACGAACATACCAATTGCTTAAATTGTCTGAAACAAAATTAGAAATAGCACGCCCTGCTCTTGTTGGCTCATAATCAGCATAATTCGCATTTACTTCCTTGACTAATGTATTTAGCAATGAAATAATCCATTGATCAATCTCAGGTCGTTTACTTATAGCCACCTCAGCTTCTTCGCATTTGAAATTATCAACGTTTGCATAAAGAGCAAAAAATGAATAACTGTTATAAAGTGTTCCGAAAAACTTTCTGGTTACTTCTTCGACACCTTCCGTATCAAATTTTAAATTGTCCCATGGCGAAGAGTTTGTCATCATGTACCAACGAAGAGCATCAGAACCATACTTTTCAATGCTTGAGAACGGATCGATACCGTTTCCCAGACGTTTAGACATCTTGTTTCCATTTTTGTCCAATACCAATCCATTAGAAATAACATTTTTGAATGCTACTGAACCACGAACCATTGTACTAATGGCATGTAAGGTAAAGAACCAGCCTCTTGTTTGATCAACTCCTTCAGAAATAAAATCAGCAGGAAAGAAGCTTCCTGAATCAATAAGACTTTTGTTTTCAAACGGATAATGCAATTGAGCATAAGGCATTGCACCGGAATCGAACCAAACATCTACTAAATCCAATTCACGTTTCATGGGCTTTCCACTTGCGGAGACAAGGATTATTTCATCAACATAGGGACGATGTAAATCAATATTTTTAACAGCATAATTTTCAGCAGTGTATTCACCTACTTTAAAGTTTTTGTATGGATTTTGAGTCATGAAACCCGCTGAGATTGATTTTTCAATTTCAGAAAACAATTCTTCTATGGAGCCAATACAAAGTTCTTCCAATCCATCTTCTGTCCGCCAAATAGGAAGAGGTGTTCCCCAATAACGACTACGACTTAAGTTCCAATCCTGTAAATTTTCCAACCATTTACCAAACCGACCTGTTCCAGTTGATTGAGGTTTCCAATTGATAGTGTCATTTAAGCTCATCATCTGCTCGCGACAAGCTGTTGTACGTATAAACCAACTATCTAAAGGATAATATAAAACAGGTTTGTCTGTACGCCAGCAATGAGGATAATTGTGCGTATGTTTTTCTATTTTGAAAACAAGACCTTGTTGTTTCAACATCATACAGATAGAAATATCAAGAGTTTCGTCTTGCTCTGTCAAATTCTTATCGTAAGCATTTTTCACAAAACGTCCAGCAAACTCCTTGTATAACGGACTATTAAGATTTGATTTTACATACTTTTCATCCAAATCCTCAAGGCTGAAGAATTTACCTGTTTTATCTACCATTGGTTGCTTGTTTCCATCCTTGTCTATTAATAACATTGGTGGAATTCCATTTTGTTTGGCAACACGGTCATCGTCAGCACCAAAAGTAGGTGCAATATGAACAATACCAGTACCATCCTCAGTTGTTACGAAATCGCCCGTAATAACCCGGAAAGCTCCTTGTCCCGGATTTACCCAAGGAATAAGTTGTTCATATTGAATCCCAGATAATTCATATCCTTTACATTCGGCTAAAACTTTGAATGGTATATTTTTATCGCCATGTTTATAATCTTCCAATCCTAAATCAGCATTTTTTTGATTAAAATGCACACTTAGCAAGTCCTTTGCTAAAATTAATGTAACAGGATTTCCTGTATATGGGTTAAATGATTTAACTAATGCATAAGTGATGTTTGGACCCACACAAAGAGCCGTGTTAGATGGTAATGTCCAAGGAGTTGTTGTCCAAGCTATGAAATAACAATTTCCATCGATTTTTACGTTAAACGGCAATTTGCTTTTGTCAGACACTTTAAATTGTGCAACACAAGTGGTGTCTTTTACATCACGATAGCACCCCGGTTGATTAAGTTCATGCGTACTTAAACCTGTTCCCGCGGCTGGAGAATAGGGCTGGATCGTATAACCTTTATACAATAACCCTTTATTATATAGTTGTTTCAAAAGCCACCAAAGTGTTTCTATATAACGATTGTCATAGGTAATATAAGGGTCTTTCATATCTACCCAATATCCCATTTTGGTTGTTAAATCTTCCCATTCTTGAGTGTACTTCATTACATCTTTACGACAAGCAGCATTGTAGTCATCTACTGAAATTTTCTTACCAATGTCTTCTTTCGTAATACCTAATGATTTTTCAACACCAAGTTCTACTGGTAGTCCGTGCGTATCCCATCCTGCTTTTCGTTTTACCTGAAAACCTTGCATTGTTTTATATCTACAAAAAGTATCTTTAATGGTGCGTGCCATAACATGGTGAATGCCAGGCATCCCATTAGCAGATGGAGGTCCTTCGTAGAAAACAAAAGCAGGAGAACCTTCTCGAATTGCTATACTTTTATGAAAAATGTCATTTTTATCCCATTGTTTAAGGATTTCTTTATTTATTTCCGAAAGATTTAGATTTGAATATTCGGTGAATTTGTTACTCATAATAGCATATTGTTAAAAAGCACACAAAGGTAAAAAAACAACTAATAAGAAAAAAGGATATTAAATCAACTTTATTATCCATGTAACATAAATTTGACTATTATTAGAATAGATAAAAGCCAAATTTTCAATTTCTTTTAAAATTTATCTATTTTCTCATTCTATTAATAGAACGAACAAGATTCTCATCTTTTCTAATAGCTTTTATTGCTAAATAAGAAAAAACAATATTAACAAGTGGAATAATAATGCCTGATTTTAGTGTAAATGTATTAATTTCTCCACAACATTTTTTTCCTAAATACAAGTAAATAAGAATAATACCATAAAATAATATCGTCAAAATTATAGAGATAAAATTTAGACGTATTTGTAAAATTCTTTTTTTATAAAGAAAAATACTTATAAATGACAATGTTGGTATAATGATAGCTAATATAGTATAGGGTAGGAATGGATAAACAATTTTTTTTTCAGGAGAAAAAATGCCCATAAAATCAACAGTGTAAGAAAAATTATTTAGATCTATAAATTGGGCTATAGGTAAAAAAAATAAAAGACTTCCAAGAATTGAAATGGTTAATAAGTATACTGTTTGAATTCGTTGTATCATCGGTTTTTTCTCTCATTTTAAAGTAAAAGAAGGTGAGACTAAAAAGAAAAAAGTCCGTAGAAATTAATTACGGACTTTTTTGTCAATTTTTTTTGCTAAAATTATTTTGCAGGAGCAGCAGCAGGAGCAGCAGCAGGAGCAGCAGCAGGAGCAGTAGCATCAGCAGCAGTAGCTTCAGCAACAGGAGCTTCTTCTACAACAGGAGCAGCTTCTACAGCAGGTTCTGTTGCAACTTCTTCAGTAGCAGGAGCTGCTTCTTCTTCAGATGCACTTTGTTTTGAACAAGATGCGAAAGACACTGCAACAACAGTAGCAAAAAACAATACTAACTTTTTCATTTTTTTTTAGTTTTTAAAAGATTAAACAATGATTTCTGTTTTTTATTTCGGACAAAGGTATCTATTTATTTTTATCTGCAAACAAAAAAAATATAAAAATTTATGTTAATTAATGTAAAAATTATAAATCGTTGTAAGTAAATAACTTATACTAAGTCTATAAATTGATATTTGTGTATAAATATCGCTTAATACTACGTTTTGGCGTCTTAACGAATTCATTGGGGTATAAATGAATCTTTGTTAGGTTTTCGTAACTTGCCAGCGTCTTATTTAACTCATTTCTATTTTCTTCCATTATTAATTCTAAATCTTGTTGCGTCACATTTGATTCATCCGAAGCTTCATAGTCGGGATAAACTAAGGCATACAATTTTCCTCCCTTTTCGAAAACTAAACTTTCCATTACGAAAGGCATATTATTTAATTTTGCCTCTATTTCTTCGGGGTAAATATTTTGACCATTAGAACTTAAAATCATGCTTTTAGAACGACCTCGGATATATATGTTAGAATCTTTATCGATAGTTCCTAAATCTCCGGTTTTTAACCACCAATCTTCGGTAAATACATCTTTAGTTGCATTTTCATTTTTGTAATAGCCCATCATAACATTTTCTCCTTTAACCAAAATCTCTCCCACAATGTTATAAGGATCTGGAGAATCTATTTTAACTTTCATTGTATCAAGAACTTTACCAGCTGAAGTTGGAATAAAATTTTTATGATTAGAATAAGAAATAAGAGGTCCACATTCTGTCATGCCATAACCTATTGTAAAAGGAAATTTTATTTTTTGCAAGAATTTTTCAACCTCTTGATTTATAGGAGCTCCCCCTATAATAATTTCGCTGAATGCACCTCCAAATGAATTAACAAGCTTTTTATTTATTTGTTCATACATCTTATCATTTAATATAGGAATATTCAACGCAAATCGAATTCCCCTTTTATTCAAAGAGGGTAAAATCGACTTTTTATATATTTTTTCGATAATGAGAGGAACCATAAAAATAACGGTTGGGCGTATTTCTTCAAATGCTTTTACAAGAACTTTTGGACTTGGTATTTTATTAAGGAAATAGATGTGTGAACCTGAACAAGTTCCAACAAGAAAATCGAATGCACAACCATATGCATGTGCTAATGGCAGAAACGAAAGAACTCTGCTTTCTTTGTGTAATAATCTCGTCTTAATACCAAAAGTGATATTTCCAGCTAGATTGTTTCCTGAAAGCATTACGCCTTTACTAAATCCTGTCGTCCCCGACGTATAGCTAAGCATTGCCAATTCACTATTAGATCTGCCAGCATAATTTAAATCTTGAGGAGAAAGTTCTTTGGGATATTTTTGGTTGTAAATAGATGGAATCTGAGTTATTACTTTTTGGACTCCGGCTCCATCTTTTTGATTTAAACATCTGAAATCATCTATAGAAAAAGAGGCTAGGATAGTTTCCATTTTTTCTTCTTCCAAATTATCCCAGATATTATCACTGCAGAATAAAAAAACCGATTCAGAGTGATTTACAATATGATGAACGTCATTTGGATTAAAATCTTGTAAAATAGGAACAATAACTGCCCCATAGGTAACTACTGCAAGGTATGTAATAACCCAGTGAGGGGTGTTTTTACCAATTAAGGCTACTTTATCTCCATGTGATAGTTTTGTTTGTTCAAATAAAATATGCAATTCTTCTATTTTCTTAGCAGCCTGACCATAGGTAAAAGAAGTTCCTTTTGTATAGTCTGTGAAAGCCGGTTGATCCCAATTTTCTCTGAAACTCTTTTCGAAAAGTTTAATGAAATTTTCTTCAATCATACTTTTGCACATTTTGTTTAAACTTGTGCAAAAATAAAAAAAATACACAAAATTGAAAAGAATGTGCAAACAATATGAAGCAAAATTACAAACCTTTTAATTTTGCTTCATTCCAAAGTTCATCCATTTCGGATAAAGTCATTTTTGACATATTTAAGCTTCTATTTTTTGCTTCTGATTCTATGTAATTGAATCTGCGGATAAACTTTTGATTAGTACGCTCTAATGCATTATCAGGGTTTATATTGTACAACCGTGCTGCATTTATTAGGCTAAAAAAAAGGTCTCCGAATTCAGCTTCCATCTGATCTTCGTTTTGATCATCAATTTCCTTGTTCAATTCCGCTATTTCTTCTTGAACCTTGATCCAAACATCTTCTTTTTTGTTCCAATCAAACCCAGCACTTCTGGCCTTATCTTGTATCCTATGTGCTTTTATCATGGAAGGAAGTCCGTCAGGAACTCCAGCTAAAATAGTTTTATTTCCATCTTTTTCCTTTAATTTTAATTGTTCCCAATTTTTTTCTACCTGTAGAGAGGTATTTGCTTCCACGTTTCCAAAAATATGGGGATGACGAAATATTAGTTTTTCGGACAAGGATTTACACACTTCTGCAATATCAAATTCCTTTTTTTCTTCTGCGATTTTGGCATAAAATAGTATGTGTAATAGTATATCTCCCAATTCCTTTTTTATATCCCCAGAATTTTGTTTCAGGATGGCATCTGATAACTCAAAAGTTTCTTCTATTGTCAATACTCTTAAACTCTCATTTGTTTGTTTCTTGTCCCAAGGACACTTTAGTCTTAATTCATCGAATATCTCCAATGTCTTTTGAAAAGCTTCTAATTTTTCTTTCATATTTTTTATAGTGGTTTGGGGGAGGAGTGAAAGTGCAAAACTCGCAAATAATATTTGGTATACAAAATTTAGGGGAATAAAATTATTTTTTTAATCATTCTAAAATCATTTTTACGGGGAAAATTATAGTATCGATTTAAATAATCAATTTTAAGAGGTTTATAAATTGATTATTTTATTGTTTATCAATGTCTTAGAATCATTTTATTGGTTTATTTTTTATTTAAAATAGAAATTGATAAAAATATACCCTCTGAAAACAAATAAAAGGGTGGATTATATGTTCAATTTCTATACAATTGTAACAAATAAGAAAAAATTGATAAATAAGAGAAATGTTTAATTTTTTTATTTGATTTTTGGATATTTTGCAAATATATTTTACGATTGTAATCACAGATCAAATGTTCCATATATCATTTAATTAATTTATATATAAAATATTTATAAATCAGTCATTTATATAATTTTGTGAAATTATAGGTTTATAATTTTCTGCAGAATACAAAAAATGTCCCAATATTTGATAAAAATAAAATAATTTATAAATTTAATATGTTTTATGTCAGTAATTTATTTGTTTTTATTAAATCATTACTCAATGTAAATAAGTACTGATTTACAAAGCGTTATTATAAATGCCAATTATATTTACTACAATCCTGAAAGTTACAGATGTATATTTTGTTTTATTATTTTTACATTTGTAATGTTTGCGAATTGTAAAATATATTGTTACATTCGTAACCTGTATAAATATTGATTTTATAGTAATCTGATTCACTATTATATGTATGAAAGATCGAATTAAACTATTAATGGAAAAAGAAAAACTTTCCCCTAAAGTTTTTGCGGATATGGTTGGAATACAACCATCGGCTATTTCTCATATTTTGTCAGGGAGGAATAAACCAAGTATGGACGTTGTGCAAAAAATACTGAATACATTCAGAGCTGTAAGTACTGATTGGATGCTTTTAGGTTTTGGTCCAATGTATAGAAATCAAAAGGTCTTACAGGGCAGTTTATTTGAGGAAGAGTCCGAAAATGTTTCAAATATTCAATTCTCAAAGATTCAAAATATTCAAACCTCAGATAATTCTGCTCCACAAAAAACTGAAATTCAGATGAATAAGTCAAAATCGGAAGAAAAAAAAATTGAGCGAATTATTATTTATTTTTCTGATAATACATTCGAAGAATTTTTACATTAAATTTAGGCTAACCTTGAATAAGCAAATTCAAGGTTCTTTGTTTATCTTTGTAGAAAATTTGTAATGGACAACTTAAATGATGAAAAAATATTTGCTTGATTTTTTGGTTAGTGAAAATTTAAAGTTAAATAATAAATGTTTTTTGCTTCGTTTAACTCACGAAGGTATACTACCGGAAATACTTCCCGGTCAGTTTGTGGAGATAAGAGTTGACAATTCAAATATGGTCTTTTTAAGACGTCCGATATCTGTCCATGACGTAGATTATCAGAATAACGAACTCTCCTTATTGATACAAATTGTTGGACAGGGAACCCGAAAATTATCTGAATTAAAAGTTGGTGATACCTTGAATATGATCGCTCCGTTGGGCAATAGTTTCACCTTCCCTTCTGAAAAACAAAACGAACTCTTTCTTATTGGAGGTGGCGTTGGTATTGCTCCTTTATTGTATTTAGGTCGTAAACTTTGCGATAAAAAATACAAAGTCAATTTTTTGTTGGGAGGAAAGACGAAGCAAGATTTGGTTCTGTTAGCCTCTTTTGAAAAATATGGCAAAGTATATCTCACAACAGAAGATGGAAGTACTGGTGAAAAAGGATTTGTAACCCAACATTCAGTATTAGCAAAACATAAAATAGATAAAATATATACGTGTGGACCAACTCCTATGATGAAAGCAGTCGCTAATTATGCCCAGAAAAATAACATAGATTGTGAGGCTTCCCTAGAAAATAAAATGGCTTGTGGCATTGGGGCTTGCTTATGTTGTGTTACAGAAACCAAAGAAGGTCATAAATGTGTATGTTCTGAAGGTCCCGTATTTAATACAAATGATTTAAAATGGTAGATTTAAAGGTAAATATAGGCAATTTGGAATTAAAAAATCCAGTAATGACTGCATCCGGTACTTTTGGTTATGGAACTGAATTTACTGATTTTATAGATATTTCTCGACTTGGAGGTATTATTGTAAAAGGTACAACTATCCATGCTAGAGAGGGGAATCCTTATCCTCGTATGGCAGAAACGCCTTCTGGTATGTTAAACGCTGTTGGGTTACAAAATAGAGGTGTTGATTATTTTATAAATAAGATTTATCCTTTCATAGCTGATATAAATACGAACATTATCATAAATGTATCCGGGAGTTCGATTGAAGAATACATTGCTGCCGCTGAAAAAATAAATGAATTGGATAAAATTCCCGCCATTGAGCTGAATATTTCTTGTCCAAATGTGAAAAAGGGGGGAATGGGATTCGGAACTTCGTGTGTATCTGCAGCGGAGGTGGTCAAAGAAGTTCGGAAGGCATACAAAAAGACGCTTATCGTAAAATTAACTCCAAATGTAACCAATATCTCCGAAATAGCTCTTGCCATTGAAAATGAAGGAGCTGATAGCGTTTCTTTGATTAATACGTTATTGGGTATGGCAATTGATGCAGAAACACAAAAACCTGTTCTTTCTACTATCACTGGAGGATTATCAGGCCCTTGTGTTAAACCAGTGGCTTTGCGAATGGTTTGGCAAGTTTCAAAAGCAGTAAAGATACCTGTTGTAGGGTTAGGGGGGATCATGAATGCCACTGATGCTATTGAATTCTTTTTAGCTGGAGCTACAGCCATCCAAATAGGAACTGCTAATTTTATAGATCCTACCATCACTGTAAAAGTAATAGAAGGAATACAGGTCTATTTAGAAAGACATCAGTGTAGTTCAGTTAGTGATATTATCGGGGCGTTAAAATAAAAAAATCGAGAAAATAACTGGGGTTTTCTTATTCTTCCAATAAGTCGGGACGCAATCTTTTGGTACGTTCAAAGGCTTGTTCCATTTTCCAATCATTTATATTTTTTTCGTGCCCTGAAAGCAAAATATCGGGGACTTTCCATCCTTTGTAATCAGCCGGACGCGTATAAACCGGTGCAGAAAGTAGATTGTCTTGAAAACAATCGGACAAAGCAGACTGTTCATCTGAAATCACTCCTGGTATTATGCGAATGATAGCATCTGATATAACAGATGCTACTAATTCGCCTCCTGTTAATACATAATCTCCAATAGAAATTTCTTTTGTAATAAGGTGTTCCCGTATGCGTTGATCAACACCCTTATAATGACCACAAAGTATGATGATATTGTTTAACATTGACAATGAATTTGCCATTTTTTGGTCAAATTTTTCGCCATCAGGAGAAGTAAAAATAATTTCATCATAATAACGTTCTTCTTTTAGCTTGGTTATGATTTTATCAATCGGTTCAATCTGTAAAACCATTCCTGCTTCACCACCAAAAGGATAATCGTCTACTCGGTTATGTTTATTGGCAGAGTAATTTCGTAAATTATGTATTTTTATTTCAACCAGCTCTTTTTCTATAGCACGTTTGATGATAGAATGAGCAAAATTACTTTCTATCAACTCTGGTAAAACTGTTATAATATCAATACGCATAGTGGGTTATTTTTGCAAAAGTACTTAAATTTTTCTGCTAACCTGAATTGTTGAAAAGTATATTTTTGATTTTCACGAGATATAACCTATGTTTTTACTAAATTTGTTTATTCATTCTTTTATATCATGATTGACATTCAGAAAAAAATTCAACAACTTAGAGACGAGCTTAATCAATTCAACTACGATTATTACGTTTTGTCCAAGCCTTCTATTTCCGATTATGAGTTTGACTCGAAATTAAAAGAATTGCAAGAACTAGAATTGATTTATCCCGAATATCTCGACTCGGCTTCACCTACCCAACGAGTAGGAAGTGATATTAGCAAGGAATTTATACAAGTCAAACATAAATATCCGATGCTTTCGCTTTCCAATACCTATTCAGAGGGAGAGGTAAATGATTTTTATGAACGAGTAAAGAAATCTTTGAATGAGGATTTTGAGATTGTATGCGAATTAAAGTACGATGGTACATCAATATCTTTGATTTATGAAGATGGAAAACTCCAACAAGCAATTACGCGTGGAGATGGCGAAAAAGGTGATGATGTAACCAACAATGTCAAAACAATACAGAGCATTCCACTTGTTTTAAGAGGAAATGCTTACCCTACGTTATTTGAAATGAGGGGGGAAATTTTGATGCCGTGGAATGTATTTGATGAATTAAATAAAGAACGCTTAGAACAAGAAGAACAACTGTTTGCCAATCCGAGAAATGCTGCTTCCGGAACATTGAAACTACAAAACTCATCGATTGTTGCTAAGCGCAAATTAGATGCGTATTTGTACTACATGCTGGGAGAAAATTTACCCGAAACAACTCATTATGGCAATTTGTTAAAGGCCTCTGAATTTGGATTTAAAATTTCTGAGGCTATTCGTAAATGCAATACTTTAGAACAAATAATAGATTTTATTCATTATTGGGATATTGAAAGGAAAAACTTGCCGGTGGCAACCGACGGTATCGTTTTAAAGGTTAATTCATTGTCACAGCAACGAAACTTAGGTTATACTGCCAAATCTCCACGTTGGGCAATCGCTTACAAATTTCAGGCTGAAAAAGCTATTACACGCTTAAATTCAGTTTCATACCAAGTGGGAAGAACCGGAGCTGTTACCCCTGTCGCCAATCTTGACCCTGTACAATTGTCTGGAACCATTGTAAAACGAGCTACGTTGCACAATGCTGATATAATAGAAGCTTTGGATTTATATGTGGGCGATATGGTTTTTGTAGAAAAAGGAGGAGAAATCATTCCCAAAATTACAGCTGTAGATGTAGAAAATAGAGTGCTGATAGGAAGTAAAATTACTTTTATTACCAATTGTCCTGAATGCGGTGCTAAATTAGTTAGAATGGAAGGAGAAGCAGCTTATTATTGTCCGAATGAAGATAGTTGTCCACCGCAAATAAAAGGAAAATTAGAGCATTTTGCGAGCCGAAAAGCCATGAATGTTGATGGTTTGGGAAAAGAAACCATTGATCTGCTATACCAAAATGGTCTCGTGAGAAACATTTCTGATTTTTATAAGTTAAAACTAACTGATTTAGCCTATTTAGAAAGACTAGGAGAAAAGTCAGGAAAAAATATTTTAGAAGGCTTATCAAAAAGTAAAGAAGTTCCTTTTGAACGAGTATTATTTGCCCTTGGTATACGTTATGTAGGAGAAACTGTTGCAAAGAAATTAGCAAATACTTTACACAATATTGACAACATCCAAAATTCTACGATAGAAGAATTGACAAGTATTGATGAAATAGGAGAGAGAATCGCTGAAAGTGTTTATAATTATTTTCGAAATGAGAAAAATCTTGAATTGGTTTCTCGTTTAAAAGCAGTAGGTTTGCAGTTTCAGATATCGGAGCAGAGATTATCTTTGAAAAGCAATAGATTGGCAGGATTGAAATTCGTTATTAGTGGAACCTTTGCAAGACACTCTAGGGATGAATTAAAAAAAATGATTGATGAAAATGGTGGAAAAAATATAGGATCGGTATCTTCTGCTGTTGATTATATATTAGCCGGAGAAAATATGGGTCCAAGTAAATTAGAAAAGGCTCAAAAAATGAATATTAAGATAATTAGTGAAGAAGAATTTTTAACGATGATAGAAGCATAAATTATGATAAAATTTATAGATCAATTTATAAAAAGAATATCAATCCGTAAATTGCAACAATTGCAGGGAAAAGAAAAGCGAGAAAAGCAATTTATGAATCTAAAAGACGTGAGAAACGTTCTTTTATTGTTTTATGTAGATTCATTTGAAAAATATGATCGAATTTATGCAATCATTAATTTTTTAAAAAAAGAAGGAATGAACGTTTTTTCCGTATTGTATGTTGAGAAAGGGGTAGTATGTGAACAAAAAAGAATAAACATGTTAGCTTTTACAAAGAAAGAATGCTCATTTTTTCTTGAACCAACTGTTACTTTGGTTGATGATATTAAATCTTTAGAGACTGATTTACTGATAGATTTGTCACTCGTTGATTGTTTACCTTTGGAATTCTTAGCACAACAATCGGTTGCAAAGTGTAAAGTTTCTAGAAAAAAGGAAACCATATCGGTTTGTGATTTGATGATAGAAACTAATCAAAATGAAACTTCAGAAGAACAGTTATTGGAAACTATACTTTTTTATCTTAATCAGATAAAATCATAGATAAGAAGAAAATAATCGAAGAAAATAACTATTTTTGCACCCTAAGAAGAAAATAATATATTTTCAATGGTACGTAACAAATTTATAGGGATGGGTGTTGCCTTAATAACACCGTTTAAGGGCGATAGCAGTGTCGATTTCCAAGCTCTTGGAAAGCTTGTTGATTATCAACTAAAAAATGAAGCTGATTATTTAGTCGTATTAGGTACAACAGCAGAAACCCCGACGCTTACAGAAGTCGAGAAAGATGAAATTACTCAATTTGTCATAGATCGAGTAGGGGGTAAGATGCCTATTGTGTTAGGTCTTGGAGGAAATGACACAATGGCATTAGTCGAGAAGATAAAAATATCAAATTTTAAAGGAATTGATGCTATTCTTTCTGTTACACCCTACTATAGCAAACCTTCTCAGGATGGAATTTACGAACATTATGCAGCTATTGCGAAAGTTTCTAAATTGCCTATAATTTTGTACAATGTTCCAGGAAGAACTGGTGTCAATATGACGGCCAAGACAACGCTTCGTTTGGCAAATGATTTTCCTAATACGATTATAGGTATAAAAGAAGCATCGGGAAACATAAATCAAGTAGATGAGATTATCAAAAGTAAACCTAAAAATTTTATGGTTATTTCGGGCGATGATGGTATTACATTTCCATTGTTAACATTGGGTGCTGTCGGCGTTATTTCCGTTATTGGTAATGCTTTTCCAAAAGAGTTTAGTAGAATGGTACGGTTGGCATTAGCAGGAGACTATAAGGGAGCCCTAAAAATACACCATGGCTTTACTGAATTAATAGAGTTATTGTTTGTTGATGGCAACCCTGCAGGAGTAAAAAGCATGTTATCTGCTATGGGCTTTATTGAAAATAAATTACGTTTACCTTTGGTTTCAACACATATTACAACGTACGAAAAAATTCGCAACGTACTGATTAATATGAATATAAAGTGCTGAAGATCAAAAATATCGCAATAATTAAAGCTCTTTTATAAAAAAATAAAAGAGCTTTTTTCGTATGGGATAGTAAACCAGATGTATTCTTTAAACAAAAAAAGATTGTCGTTTGACAATCTTTATGTGGGCGTTGACGGGTTCGAACCGCCGACCCTCTGCTTGTAAGGCAGATGCTCTGAACCAGCTGAGCTAAACGCCCAATAATACTTTAAGGGTAAAGAAGAATTCTTAAGAACTGTGGGCGTTGACGGGTTCGAACCGCCGACCCTCTGCTTGTAAGGCAGATGCTCTGAACCAGCTGAGCTAAACGCCCTTCTTGTCTCCTCAAAAGTGTTGCAAAGGTAATTTATTTATTTTATTTTTCAAACTCTTTTATCTGTTTTTTTCAATAAAAAAGGGAAGGGTAAATAAATAAGCCTTCCCCTTTTTTATCATTTTATAGTATAATAGATCTTATAATCTGGCTTTAATTGCTTTTGTTTCAGTTTCATACCCAGGCTTTTCAAGTAAAGCAAACATATTTTTCTTATATGCTTCAACACCAGGTTGGTCAAATGGATTTACACCAAGTATATAGCCGCTAATACCACAGGCTTTTTCAAAGAAATAAATTAATTGTCCAATATAGTATTCATTAAGAACAGGTACTTCGATTTTTAAATTTGGAACACCACCATCAACATGAGCCAACATGGTTCCCAATTCTGCCATTTTATTTACTGCATCCACACGTTTACCAGCCAAAAAGTTTAATCCATCGAGATTTTCTTTATCCATAGGCACTTCAAGCTTTTTGTTTGGAGTCTTGACAGAAATTACCGTTTCAAATATTGTTCTTTCACCTTCTTGAATCCACTGACCCATAGAGTGTAAGTCTGTTGAGAAGTCTACAGCCGCAGGAAAAATTCCTTTAGTATTTTTTCCTTCACTTTCTCCGTAAAGTTGTTTCCACCATTCTGCAAAGAAGTGGAGTTTTGGTTGAAAGTTTACCAAGATTTCTATTTTCTTACCATTTTTGTAAAGTTCATTACGAGTTGCAGCATATATAGCAGCAGGGTTTTTGGCAAAAGGAGTATTTAATCCACATAAAATTTCCATTGATTTTGCTCCTTCAACTAAAGAAGCAACGTCAAAACCTGCAACTGCAATAGGAAGCAAACCAACAGGAGTCAACACAGAAAAACGTCCACCTACATTATCAGGAATAACATATGTTTTATAACCTTCTTGCGTTGCTAATTTACGCAAAGCTCCTTTGGTTTGGTCTGTAATAGCAACTATTTGCTTGCGTGCTTTTTCTTTGCCTACTTGTTTTTCCAATTGTGTTTTCAATAAACGAAAAGCAAGAGCCGTTTCTGTTGTAGTTCCTGATTTTGAGATATTAATTATTCCGAAATCTTTATCAGAAAGGTATTCTGTTAATTCTGACAAATAATCTTCTCCGATATTGTTTCCTGCGTAGATAATAACCGGAGAACCTTGTTTTTTTTGCAACCAAGTAAAACTGTTTGACAAAGCATCAATAACGGCTTTTGCTCCCAAATAGCTACCTCCGATTCCTGCAACAATTATTACTTCGCAAGTAGCTCTCAATTGAGCAGCTGTTTTTTCTATATCAGCAATAAATTCAGGAGTTATAGAGGAGGGAAGTGTTAACCAACCTAAGAAGTCATTTCCTTTTCCTGTACCATTATGTAACATGGTATTATATTCTTTTACCTTTGTTTCATAAGCACTGATATTTTGCTCTGAAATAAACTTAAGACTATTGTCTATTATTAATTTAATGTTTTCCATTTTTAACTTATTTTTTCTGTTAATAATTTAATTTCTATTGAAGGAGCAATACGTTCATACAAAATGTTATAAACAGCATCCAATATGGGCATATTTACATTGTATTTTTCATTTATTTCTTTAATACATTTTGTCCCATAATAACCTTCTGCTATCATCTCCATTTCCACTTGCGAAGTTTTTACAGAATAGCCTTTGCCAATCATGGTTCCAAAAGTTCTATTACGGCTAAATTTGGAATATGAAGTAACTAATAAATCTCCTAAGTAAGCAGAATCTTGAGTATCTCGTCCTTCTTGAGAACTGATTTTGCTTACAAATCTATTTATTTCACGTATGCTATTTGAAACAAGAACCGCCTGAAAGTTATCCCCATATTTAAGTCCATGGCAAATACCGGCAGCTATGGCATATACATTTTTCAAAACCGAAGAATACTCTATTCCGTAAACATCTGTGGTAATGGCTGTTCTCAGATAACAATTCGACAATCTTTTTCCAAGTTTTTCAGCAAGTTCCGGATTACTACAAGCTATCGTAAGGTAAGAAAGTTTTTCCAATGCAACTTCTTCTGCATGACAAGGTCCCGCTATGACAGCAATATTTTCTTCTTTTACTTGATAAAACTTTTGAAAATATTCGCTAACAATCATGTTTTCATCGGGCACAATTCCTTTGATTGCAGAAACTATGATTTTATTTTCCAAAGACCCCGTCAATTTATGTAAATGCTGTTTTAAAAAAGGAGAAGGGGTTGCAAAAATTAAAATATCAGAGTTCTTCGCAGCTAAATTTATGTTTGAGTAAAATTTGATTTTTTTTAAGTTGAACCGAATCCCATTGAGGTAAGAGGGATTATGCCCAAGGAGTTTAAATTGTTCTATTTGGTCAGGACGTCGCATATACCAATTGATTCTATCTCCATTGGCCATAGCTATTTTTGCCAAAGCAGTTGCCCAACTGCCTCCTCCCATTATACAAACCTTTTCTTTAATCATCTTCTAATAAATAAGATTAATACCTAGATTTTTAGTAATTAACTATTTGTTCCGGCTTTTTGTATCCAGATAGCTATTTCTTCAACGGTTGGATTTTGTAAACCTAGTTTGTTTTTTTTGTTCAAGCCACAAAGAATTGGATGTAACTTTGTGTCAGAATTTTTAGCAAGCTCTTTCAAAGTCGTAATTCCTGATTTGAAAATAACATTTACCCATTCTTCAGAAATTCCCAATTCTATAAATTTTTCCGGAGAATCTTTCTTTTGAATTTTCTCCGGACGCATTTGTGGAAACAATAATACCTCTTGTATTGTATTTTGGTTGGTCATCGTCATCACCAAGCGGTCCATTCCAATACCAATACCTGACATAGGAGGCATTCCGTATTCCATTGCACGCAAGAAATCCTGATCAATAAACATGGCTTCATCATCACCTTTTTCACTCAACCGTAACTGTTCTTCAAAACGTTCTCTTTGGTCAATAGGGTCATTTAATTCGGAATAAGCATTAGCCAATTCTTTTCCATTTACCATTAATTCGAAACGTTCTGTTAAACCTTTTTTAGAACGGTGTTTCTTTGTTAGAGGAGACATTTCGACTGGATAATCTGTAATGAAAGTAGGTTGTACATAATTTCCTTCACATTTTTCTCCGAAAATTTCGTCAATGAGTTTTCCTTTCCCCATTGTTTCATCTATTTGAATACCAATCTGTTGACAAATTTCACGAAGTTCGTTCTCATCTTTTCCTGTAATATCAACTCCAGTATGTTCTTTAATTGAATCAATCATTGAAATTCTCTTATAAGGGGCTTTAAAACTAATGATTTTATCTCCCATTGGAACTTCAGTTGTGCCATTTACATCTAAGCATATTTTTTCTAACATACGTTCTGTAAAATCCATCATCCAATTGTAATCTTTGTATGAAACATACAATTCCATTACAGTAAATTCGGGGTTATGAGTTCTATCCATTCCTTCATTTCTGAAGTTACGAGAAAATTCATAAACACCTTCAAAACCACCTACAATAAGCCTTTTTAAATACAATTCATCTGCTATACGTAAATAAAGAGGGATGTCTAAAGCATTATGATGTGTAATAAACGGACGGGCTGTAGCTCCTCCCGGAATAGGTTGAAGAACAGGTGTATCTACCTCCGTATAGCCGTGTTGGTTTATAAATTCGCGCATCGAATTAAATACTTTGGTACGTTTTAAAAATATATCTTTTATGTTATCATTAACCAATAAGTCCACATAACGTTGACGGTATCTATTTTCAGGATCAGTAAACGCATCATATGTTACTCCATCTTTGACTTTTACGATAGGCAAGGGGCGAAGAGATTTGGCTAAAACGGTAAGATCCGAGGCGTGTACAGAAATTTCTCCCATTTGTGTGCGGAAAACATAACCTTTTATACCAATAAAATCACCGATATCTAATAGTTTCTTGAAGACAGTATTGTAGAGTTCTTTATCCTCTTCATTGGGACAAATTTCGTCTCTAGAAACGTATACCTGTATTCTTCCTTTTGAGTCTTGCAGTTCAATAAAAGAAGCTTTTCCCATAATACGCCGACTCATAATTCTGCCGGCAACAGAAACTTCTCTGCGTTCTTCTTCCTTGAAATTTTCTCTAATTTCTGTAGAATAAGCATTCACTAAATATTCTTCTGCGGGGTAAGGATTTATTCCCAATGCACGCATTTGCTCTAAACTTTGACGACGAAACAGCTCTTGTTCGTTCAATTGGTTTGTGCTCATTATATATTTAATATTGTTATTTGATTTTTAATCTGAAAATTCCATTAGATATGCTTTAATAAACTCATCTATCCCTCCATCCATAACATTTTGGACATCAGAAGTTTGATAATTTGTTCGATGGTCTTTTACTCGACGGTCGTCGAATACATAGCTCCGTATTTGTGAACCCCATTCAATTTTCTTTTTTGCCCCCTCAATTTTGGCTGATTCTGCACGACGTTTTTCTAATTCTTTTTCGTATAACTGAGATTTTAACAATCTCATTGCGTTATCTTTATTTCCAAACTGAGAACGACTTTCGGTGTTTTCAATAAGGATTTCTACAGGATCACTTTTCGGTGTTTCTCTGTACAGATAACGCAAACGAACACCAGTTTCAACTTTGTTTACATTTTGACCACCAGCACCACCTGATCTAAAAGTTTCCCAAGTGACGTCGGCAGGATTTATTTCAATTTCTATTGTATCATCCACCAAGGGGGTAACAAAAACAGAAGAGAAAGAAGTCATACGTTTACCCTGTGCGTTAAAAGGAGAGACACGAACCAAACGATGGACACCATTTTCACTTTTCAAATATCCGTAGGCCATATCACCCTCTATTTGTAGGGTACACGTTTTGATACCAGCTTCATCCCCTTCTTGAAAATTGGTTATTTCACACTTATACCCTTGACGTTCGCACCAACGTTGATACATACGAAGTAGCATAGAAGCCCAATCTTGACTTTCTGTGCCACCAGCTCCCGAAACAATTTTCAAAACTGCTCCCAGATGGTCTTCTTCGGATGAAAGCATGTTTTTCATTTCCAATCCTTCCAATAGTTTGATTACTAATGAATAAGCATTGTCTACATCTTCTTCCGTTATTATTTCTTCCTTATAAAAATCGAATGCTAATTGAAGTTCTTCGGCTGCTTTGTTGATTTCATTGAAACCTTCCACCCAATATTTCAAATCTTTGATTTTCTTCATTTGGGCTTGAGCAACTTCTATGTCATTCCAAAAGTTTGGGTCCTGAGTGCGGACTTCTTCTTCTCTGATTTGGATTATTTTTTCATCGACGTCAAAGGTACCTCCCTAACGCTTGCACACGTTCTAAAGTCTCTTTTAGCTGTTCTATGGTTATCATTATGCTTATTTTTAAGTTCACGAAGATACTACTTTATTTTCAAAGGAATAAAATAGTATTTGTATTTTTGTTTCGTAGTCTAAACTAGTTGTTGTACATCTCTTGAATCTCAGTAGCAAAAAATTTATTTATTTCTTTCCGCTTAATTTTCAATGTATTAGTCAATAAACCATCTTCCATAGTAAAAGGTTTAGCTACCAGCGTAAAACGTTTAATTTGCTCAAATCTAGCAAAATCAACCATTTTTTCTTGTATGGATTTTTCAAAAAGTTCTATAATACGGGAATCTTTTACTAGTTCTTCTTTTGATGTATAGGTTATATTATTGTTGTTAGCATAAATTTTTAATGTTTCGAATTGAGGAACGATAAGTGCTGTAACGTATTTGCGTTGATTGCCTATCACAGCGACTTGATCAACAAACTTAAGTTCACTTAAACAGCTTTCAATAACTTGGGGAGCAATATATTTTCCTCCTGCAGTCTTGAACAGATCTTTTATTCTATCTGTAATATACAAGTTATTGTCCTCATCGATATAACCGGCATCTCCAGTTTTAAACCAGCCATCCAAAAACGCCTCTTGATTTGCATCAGGTCTTTTATAATAACCAGCTGTTATTGTTCTACCTTTCAAAAGGATTTCTCCATCTTCTGATATTTTAACGGATACATCCGGCATTATTCTACCAACAGATTCAATCATATATTCCTTATTTTCAGTTAGATAACAAGAAACTGTTGCCGTTGATTCCGTTAAGCCATAACCATAACAAAGATTTATGCCAAGGCTGTGCATAAATTCATTTATTTCGGGAGACAAACGAGCCCCTGCACATGGAAAAAAAATCATATTTTCAATGCCTGCGGTTTTTTTAATTTTTTGAAAAACAATTTTATCCGCAACTTTGTATTTAATCGCTAAATTCAATGGAATCTTTTTGTTTAAACGAACATAGTCTATATTATATTTTCTACCAACACTTATAGCCCATGAAAATATTTTTTTCAGTATAGGAGAAAAAGCATCTCTTGTTTCGATAATAGCCGCATAAACCTTTTCCCAATACCTAGGAACAGTACACATAAGATTTGGACGTACTTCCAATATTGTTTTTTGTATATCCGCAGCATTTTTATTAACATATAACTGAATTCCTCTTTCCAAACAAAGATATGTCCAAGCTCGTTCAAATACATGTGTAATAGGAAGAAAGCTCATAGAAGTATCTTTGTCTGTAATGTTAGCTAATCGTATCTTATGAATTCTGATAGCTTCTGTGTAATTAAATTGGTGCAAGGTTACACCTTTTGGCATCCCGGTTGTTCCTGACGTATAAAGAATATTTACCAAGTCATTTTCAGAAGCTTTATCCATTCGTTCTTTAATAACACTCTCATTGTCACAAGAATCACCTAACTTCAGCATATCCGAAAAATAAATACTATCAGGATCATTTCTTAAATCAACAGAACCATCAATAACAATAATTTTTTTTAGGGTTTTAGATGTTTTTTTTACTTCCAGGGTAACATCATATTGATATTGATCTCCAACAAAAACAACTTGAATTTCAGCATCATTCACAATAAACTCTATTTGAGGAGCCGTAGAAGTAGCATACAATGGTACAGAGACTGCATGGTTTGTAAAAACAGCAAAATCCGCTACAATTATTTCACACACATTTTGAGAAAAAATTCCTACATTCTCTTGATCTTGTAAACCGATTGATGCAAGTGCTTTACCCATATTCTTAACTTGTTTAGCAAGTTCATTCCAAGAAATAGGAATCCATTCTTTTGTTGCATCATTTCTATAATGTAACGCTGCCCTGTCACTGTATTGCTTGGCTTTTTCAAAAATCAAGGCAGATAAATGCGTTGTTTGTGTATTCATTATATTTTTATTTGGTTTTCTGTTGAAGAATCTGATTGAGAAATAGAAACCTCAAGTATTCGTGCTTCTTTTTTTTGAGTTATGCTATCTAAAATATCCTTTTTTTTCATTTTTTTCAAAGCATTTCGAGCAGCTTTTTGTTGAGATTCTTTCTTGCTATTTCCAATACCATTTCCAACATTAATAGTCTCTATAACAACTTTTGTATAAAACACGGGTAGGTTAGATTCCTTATCTAATTCGACATTAGTAAGTACGAAGGTAGCATTAAATTTCCTTTTTTGAGCCCATTCCAATAATTTTGATTTGAAATTACTCTCTTTTTTGACAATTTTATCAATATCAATATATTGTTCCAATATTTTTTTTTCAAAAAATTCCTTACATTTTTCGTACCCTTGGTCTAAATAAATAGCTCCTATCAAGGCTTCAAAAGCATTTCCATTAATATGAAAAGCACGTTGCAGATTATTGTTAGAGGAGGATACAATTAATTTGTCCAAGCCTAATTCTAAGGCCAATTGATCAAGAGAACTTCGTTGGACGATTTTTGAACGAATATTGGTTAGAAAACCTTCTTTTTTATCTTGAAAGCGGTTATATAATACATCTGATACAATAGCGTTAAGAATAGCATCTCCTAAAAATTCAAGACGTTCATTGTCTTGACTGATGCCCTTATCATTTTTTACCGAAGATGACCGATGGAGTAGGGCTAACTTGTAGTATTCTATAGTGTTAGGGGTAAATCCTAAGGTGTCCTTCAAAACAAAATAAGGTTCCTTCCTATGAAAAGAAAGAACCTTTATTTTTTTTATAAAAGCTTTTATCAACGATAAAAAATTTTAAATTTTTTTCTTACTTGGAGAATTTTTTGAAAATGACACTCGCATTATGACCTCCAAAACCAAATGTATTGGAAAGTGCAACATTTACAGTTCGTTTCTGTGCTTTGTTGAATGTGAAATTGAGTTTATAATCAATTTCTTCATCTTCATCACCTTCAGTAAAATTAATTGTTGGAGGAACAATATCATTTTGAACAGCCAATGCACAAACCATTGCTTCAACAGCACCTGTAGCACCTAAAAGGTGACCTGTCATTGATTTGGTTGAACTGATATTTAATTTGTATGCATGGTCACCAAAAACTTCTTTTATTGCTTTTGTTTCTGAAATATCGCCAACAGGTGTAGATGTTCCATGAACGTTAATGTAATCCATAGCTTCAGGTTGCATATGAGCATCCTTCAATGCCCTTTTCATTACTAGCATTGCACCAAGACCTTCAGGATGTGTAGCTGTTATATGGTAAGCATCAGCAGATAAACCGCCACCAACTATCTCACAAATAATATTCGCTCCACGAGCCAATGCATGATCTAATTCCTCAAGAATTAAACAACCGGCACCTTCTCCCATAACAAAACCGTCACGACTTTTACTAAAAGGACGGGAAGCGGTTGTTGGCGAATCGTTACGAGTCGACAATGCGGTAAGGGCATTAAATCCTCCTACACCACCAGGAGTAATGGCAGCCTCAGCCCCTCCTGCAAGAATTACGTTTGCTTGTCCCAAACGAATATAGTTAAATGCATCAATAAGAGCATTCGTTGAAGATGCACAAGCAGATGATGTAGAAAAATTCGGACCTCTAAAACCATATTTGATAGATATCTGACCAGCAGCAATGTCCGAAATCATTTTAGGAATGAAAAAAGGATTGAATTTAGGTCCAAGTTCTTCGTGTGCATAATAGTAACCTACTTCTTGTTCAAAAGTAGCTATACCACCAATGCCTGCGGCAAAAATGACACCAACTTCGTCCTTATCTATTTTTTCTAAATCGATTCCACTATTTTCGACAGCTTCTTGTGCAGCTGCTACAGCTAGATGGGCATATCTATCAAGTTTTCTAACTTCTTTCTTGTCAAAATACAAATTTGGATCAAAGTTTTTTACTTCGCACGCAAATTGTGTCTTAAATTTTGACGCATCGAAATGAGTGATAGGTCCAGCACCACTTACACCAGCAACAAGATTCTTCCAGAACTCCGGAACTGAATTTCCTATTGGTGTAACTGCTCCCAGACCTGTCACTACAACTCTTTTTAACTCCATACTAAAGTTAAATAAATTATTTATTTGCTTCAATATAAGCGATTGCATCGCCTACTGTAGAAATTTTTTCAGCTTGATCATCTGGAATAGATATACCGAATTCTTTTTCAAATTCCATAATCATTTCCACTGTGTCAAGAGAATCAGCTCCTAAATCGTTGGTGAAACTAGCTGTTGGAACAACTTCTGATTCTTCTACTCCTAATTTTTCTACAATGATAGCTTTTACCTTTTCTGCAACTTCAGACATAACTTTTAGTTTTTAGTTAGTAATAAATTATTGAAATTTTGCGAGGCAAAGGTACAATATTTTTATTGAAATAAAATAGTATTTTATCAAAAAAGTGCACAAACGGAGAGCTATTGTGCACTTTTTATTATTGATTTTTTGAGTATTCTTTTTGGTAATCAGTTATTTAGAGATAAGACATAGTTGGTTTTTATTGGAAATTTTTATTGACAAAATCAAAATTGCATAATCAAATTCGAAATACTACTTTTGTATCTATTATTATAGAGACAAAAAACATGAATAGAGTTGCCATATTTGCTTCAGGTTCAGGTAGTAATGCTGAAAATATAATTCACTATTTTTCAGATAAAAAATACGTTGTTTTTCCTTTAGTTATATCTAATAAATCGGACGCATTTGTTCACGAACGTGCAAAAAGACTTGGAATTTCTTCCTTTTTTTTTACTAAAGATCAATTTATGCGGGGTGATGTTTTGTCTCTTTTACAAAAGGAAAACATTAATTTTATTGTATTGGCTGGTTTCTTGTTGAAAGTTCCGGAAAATATTTTAAAAGCGTTTCCTAATAAAATAGTTAATATTCATCCTGCCTTACTTCCAAAATTTGGAGGGAAAGGCATGTATGGAGATTTTGTCCATAAAGCAGTTGTGGAAGCTCAAGAAAAAGAATCGGGAATTACCATACATTATGTTAATGAGAACTATGATGAAGGTCAAATTATTTTTCAAGCTAAATGTTCTGTTTTAGCAACTGATTTGGCTGATGACGTGGCTCAAAAAGTACATGCTTTGGAATACGAATTTTTCCCAAAAATATTAGAAAAACTTTGGATTCATTGAGCACACTTCACACAGATTTTTGTTTAATTCTTTCGATGATTTTTTCTTCGCTAAATTCGCGAAGAGCATCTCTTGCAATCCATTGAGCTGATTTGCTGGATTGTTTTGCGACTTGAATAGCACATTCATTTGCTTTTTCGTACAAATACAAATTTCTTTTGCCTATTTGTCTCAACCCCCAATTGACTGCCTTTCTGACAAAATTCCGATCATCGCAAGCTTCTCTTTCAATTAGTGGTAAAAATTGCTCGAAAATTTCATTATTAACGTCTTTCGAATGAACAGCATAAGTTGCCATTAACGCAAAAGCTGTTCTTTTCACAAATTCTTCTTTTCTCAAAGCATATTCAAAAATTTTATCAACAACAAAGGGCGTTTTATCAAATAGATTAGAGCAAGTCATGTCACATATATCCCATGAATCAAAGTCAGTTGTCCAATCGTCAAATTGTTTTTCCGTTACTTCGGAGGGAACTCCAATCATTGATGCTAACAATCTTGCTTCATGGATATTTGTATTCCATAACTCAATGGAAAGAGGTTGATTTTTACCTATCTTCTTAGCCATTGCTCGCAAAATTGGAACAGAAACGCCTATGCCTGTTTCATTCGCTATTCCGAATCGTTTTTGTCCTGCCAATACAGCAGAAGATTGATGACTGCGTAATTCTGTAAGTATGCTATCAATAGTCATTTTAATGTTTTTTTATTTGCGAAACGAAGGTAATTATTTGAAATCAAGAGACAAAAATTCATGTCTAATTTCTTCTTTTTGTTTATAACTTTTGATTAATCATTCCTTGAGGCAGGTGTAAAATTGCTACTTTTGAAAGTCTAAAGTTTCTTAACACATTTCGATTATGAGTTCTTTCGTCCATTTGCATGTTCACTCTTTTTACTCCATATTGGATGGTATGTCCACAATTTCAGGTTTGATTGATAAAGCTCAGGCAGATGGAATGCCTGCTATAGCTCTTACTGACCATGGTTGCATGTATGGAATCAAAGAATTTATCGATTATGCAACTTCTAAAAATTCTTCTGTTAATAGAGATATTGCAACTATTAACGAACGAATGCAGACTTTAGATATCGAAAATACAGAAGAAATTAATAAACTAAAACTCGAAAAAGAAACTTTAGAGAAAAAGCGTATAAAACCTATTTTAGGTTGCGAAGTTTATGTTGCCAGAAATTCACGCCTTAACAAAAAAGAGGAACAAGACAGAAGTGGTCATCACCTTATTTTGCTTGCAAAAAACAAACAAGGCTATAAAAATTTATGTAAGCTTGTTTCGTTTGGCTTCATGGATGGTTTCTATTACCGACCACGAATAGATAAAGAATTACTGGAAAAATATAAAGAGGGTTTAATTGTTAGTTCCGCTTGTTTGGGAGGAGAAATTCACAAACTAATTGAGGTGGGTGATATTGCCGGAGCTGAAAAGAGCATTCTCTGGTTTAAAAAACTTTTTGGAGATGATTATTATATTGAATTACAACGACATAAGACTGATAAACCGGGAGGAGACACCACTGTTTACGAAAAGCAAAAAAGGCAAAATGAATATTTGGTACAACTTGCCCGTAAAACAAATACCAAGCTTATTGCTACCAATGATGTTCATTTTGTAGAAGAGGAACATGCGGAGGCTCACGACAGGCTTATCTGTTTGAGTACAGGTAAAGATTTGGACGATCCGAATCGAATGCATTATACCAAACAAGAATGGTTAAAAACAAACAAAGAAATGTCCGAAATCTTTTCGGATATACCGGAAGCTCTCGAAAATACTTTGGAAATAGCCAATAAGGTAGAATATTACGGCTTAGATTCTAATGCTCTTATGCCGACTTTCATGATACCAGAAACGTTTGGAACAGAGGAAGAATATAGAAAAAAATATACAAAAGAAGACCTGTTTAAGGAATTTACGTACGATGAAAATGGCAACTTAGTTTTATCCGAAAAAGAGGCAAAAAAGAAAATAGAAAAGCTTGGTGGATATAATAAACTATACCGTATTAAACTAGAAGCTGATTATTTGAAGGAGTTGGCGATGGAAGGTGCAAAAATTCGTTATGGGGAAGATATGTCACAGGAAATAAAAGATCGTCTTACGTTTGAATTACATGTAATGAAGACAATGGGATTTCCCGGATATTTTCTTATTGTGCAGGATTTTATACAGGCAGCTCGTAATATGGGTGTAGCAGTTGGTCCTGGTCGTGGTTCTGCTGCAGGTTCAGTTGTTGCTTATTGCCTCAAAATAACCGATATAGATCCTCTAAAATATGATTTGCTGTTTGAACGTTTTTTGAATCCTGACCGTATTTCCATGCCTGATATTGATATTGATTTTGATGATGACGGTAGAGGTAAAGTACTTGAATGGGTGAGTAAAAAATATGGCAAAGAACGTGTAGCCCAAATTGTTACTTACGGAACGATGGCAACAAAAATGGCAATCAAGGACGTTGCTCGTGTTCAAAAACTACCATTATCAGAATCAGATAGGCTGACAAAATTAATTCCTATAAATTTTCCGGAAGAAAATGGTAAAGCTCCCAAGGTAACAATCAAAAACTGTATAGAAAGAATACCTGAGTTAAAAGAGGCTCGCTATTCTGACAACCAACAACTTTCAGATACGTTGAAATATGCTGAAATGTTGGAGGGGACTGTTCGTCAAGTAGGAATTCACGCATGTGGCGTTATTATTGGTGCCGATGATCTAACTAATTTTGTTCCACTATGTACGGATAAAAACAATGAGAATACACTTGTTACTCAATATGAAGGTTCAACCATAGAGACTGTTGGTCTGATAAAAATGGACTTTTTAGGACTAAAGACTCTTTCTATCATCAATGAGGCTCTTTCCAACATAAAAAAATCGAAAGGAATAGACATTGATATAAGTACAATTCCTATTGACGACAAAGAAACTTACCAACTGTATAGCAATGGATTAACAACCGGAACATTCCAGTTTGAATCGGGAGGTATGCAAAAATACTTAAAGGAATTAAGTCCTTCTTGTTTTGAAGACTTAATTGCGATGAATGCCTTGTACAGACCTGGTCCAATGGCTTATATTCCCAGTTTTATTAACCGAAAAAATGGTAAAGAACCTATTGAATATGATTTTCCTATTATGGAAAAGCGTTTGAAGGAGACTTATGGAATTACCGTTTATCAAGAACAGGTCATGTTACTGAGCCGCGACTTGGCTAACTTTACACGAGGTGAATCCGATGAACTCAGAAAAGCAATGGGTAAGAAGTTGCAAAAAAAGATGGATACATTAAAGGTCAAATTCATTGATGGTGCAACAAAAAATGGGTACGGTCCCATCGAGAAACTGGAAAAAATATGGAAAGATTGGGCTGAATTTGCCAAATATGCATTCAATAAATCGCATGCCACTTGTTATTCGTGGATTTCATATCAAACAGCCTATTTAAAAGCACATTACCCTGCCGATTTCATGGCTGCCAACTTGACTCGTAACAAGGATAACATCAGTGAAGTCACTAAGTTTATGGAGGATTGTAAATCTCTTGGCATAAAAGTATTAGGACCCGACGTAAACGAAAGTAACTTGAATTTTATTTCCAATAAAAATGGTGATATTCGTTTTGGATTAGGGGGCATAAAGGGAGTAGGCGAGGGAGCTGTGGAAGCTATCGTCGAAGAACGCGAAAAAAATGGACGATTTACCAGTGTATTTAATTTCTTAGAACGTGTCAACTTAAATGCTTGCAACAAAAAGGCCATTGAAAGTTTAGCCCTTTCAGGTGCTTTTGATGAATTTGCAGACATAAAAAGGGAAGCTTTTTTTGCCGAAAATAGTAAAGGTGAAATAGTGTTGGAAGCATTAATTCGCTATGCCAATAAATTTCAAATAGACTCACAAAGTATGCAAAATTCTCTTTTTGGAGGATGTGACACTATTGAGATTCAAAAACCTGAAATTCCAAATGTTCCTGAATGGTCTAATTTGGAGAAACTTAGCAAAGAAAAAGAGTTAATTGGCATTTTTCTTTCTGCTCATCCGCTAGACGAATATGAGATTGAAATGGAATGTCTTTGCAACGAACAACTGTGTAATTTGAGTGATATTAATGCTCTACAAGAAAAATTTGGATCTAATCCAATTAAAGTAGGAGGTATAATAACAAAAGTTATACGAGGAATTAGTAAAATGAACTCTCCTTATGGTAGATTCGTATTGGAAGATTATTCCGGTACACATGAATTTGTGCTTTTCGGCAAACAATATATTGACTTAGATAGATTTTTGAAGGAACATCTGTATATCTACCTGCAAGGTGTTGTTGAAGAAAAAGGAGCAAATTATAAGTTCAAACCAAAACCGGAAGATGAAGCCAAAAGTAAAGAGTTGGTTTTCAGAATAAATACTATAAAGTTATTAGAAGAGCTGAAAGAAAAATCTATTGAAAAAATAAAAGTAACTATTCCTTTAGTAAATATTTCGCAAGAATTAACCGAAGAATTTTCTTTTTACATCAATGGCAAAAAAGAAAAAGAGACACACACATTGTTGTACACAAATATTACCGATATTGAAAATAGATGGAATGTTTCTCTATTTAAAAGGAAAGAAAAGATCGCATTTAATAAACATTTTTTTCATTTTTTAAAAGAAAAGAAAGAAGAAGAAATATTGGATTATACCATCAATTAAATTTGGGAAAGCAAGTTATTATCTATAATTTTGCACCATACCAAAAGCAAATTTTATTCAATAATTACATAAAATAGATAAATCATGGCAAAAGAATTTACAGATTCGAATTTTGAAGAACTTCTCGCAAATAACGTAGTTGTGGTAGCTGATTTTTGGGCAAATTGGTGTGGACCTTGCCGTATGGTAACTCCAATTATTGAAGAGTTAGCTTCCGAATATGAAGGGAAGGTTCTTATAGGAAAGGTTGATGTAGACGATAATAACGATGTTGCCTCAAAATATGGAATTCGAAACATACCAACTATATTGTTTTTCAAGAATGGAGAAATTGTGGATAAACAGGTTGGTGCTGCTCCTAAAAATACGATAGAAGATAAAATCAAAGCTTTGTTATAGAAAAAAATTAGAAAGCCTACAAATGGAATGTTTGTAGGCTTTCTTTTTGTACCAACTATTGATTAAAATAGCCTTATAATTTTTTAATTATTTCCATACCTTTTTTGATAGCAGCTTCATTCATAGGAAGCAAATGATGATGTCTTTCCGGTAAAGTTTTTTCCAAACCTTTCATGATAGATTCAATTTTTACAAAAGGAAGAACATGAAGTAAGCCGCCTAGAATAATCATATTAAACGATTTAGCGGCATTCATTTCAATGGAAGTATTCATGGCATCGATGCGATATATTGTAATATCTTTTCTGGTAGGTTCCTTGCTAATGCCATAACCATCAAAAATAAGGATTCCGCCAGGTTTAACTTTACTTTCAAATTTGTCTAATGACTGTTGATTTAAAATTATTGCTGCATCAAAGCTATTTAATACGGGCGAGCTAATTCTGTTGTCACTAACAATAACGGTAACATTTGCAGTACCTCCTCTTTGTTCGGGACCATAAGAAGGATACCAACTTACTTCTTTCCCTTCAAGTAAGCTGGAATATGCTAATATTTTTCCCATTGACAAGACTCCTTGTCCACCAAAACCAGCTATTATTATTTCTTCTTTCATATGATTTTAATGTTATTCGTTTTTCAAATCTCCTATAGGATATTCTTTAAACATATTTTCTTCCATCCATTTATTTGAGTTCACTGGGGTCATTTTCCAACCGGAACTACATGTTGAAACAATTTCTACAAAAGAAGTTCCTTTAGTTTCTTTTGAATTTTCAAAAGCCTTTCTAATAGCTTGTTTTGCTTTTCTAACAGCAGCTGCCGTATGAACACTTTGACGTGTCACATAACGGGTACCTTTTAATAAAGCAACTAAGTTCGTAATTGGCAATGGATAACCATTCAATTCAACATTTCTACCATAAGGCGTTGTAGCTGTTTTCATACCCTCCAACGTAGTAGGAGCCATCTGACCTCCTGTCATGCCATAAATGCCATTGTTGATAAATATGATTACAATATTTTCACCTCTGTTGCAAGCATGAATGGTTTCAGCTGTACCTATAGCGGCCAAATCGCCATCACCTTGGTAAGTAAAAACAAATTTTTCAGGCATCAAACGTTTTACGGCTGTAGCTAATGCCGGAGCTCTTCCGTGAGCAGCTTCTTGCCAATCTATATCTAGGTAATTATAAGCAAAAACTGCACAACCAACAGGGGCTATGCCTATGGTTTCCTCTTGAATACCCATTTCTTCTATCACTTCAGCTATTAATTTGTGTACTACACCATGGCTACAACCAGGGCAATAGTGCATCGTAGTATCGTTCATTACTGAAGGTTTGGTATATACCAAATTTTCAGGTTTTACTATTTCTTGAGTTGTCATATTCTTAATTATTTAGCAGCTTATTTTTGTATATTGGCTATTAAATTCTTTGTAGCCTCCAAAACTTCTTCTACAGTTGGAACAATACCTCCCATACGACCAAAGTGTTCGACGGGAATTTTACCGTTCACAGCAAGGCGAACATCTTCAACCATTTGTCCGGCATTTAATTCAACAGTCAAAATACCTCTCAATTTTTCGGTACGATTTTTAATAATCTTAGTAGGGAAGGGGAACAAAGTAATTGGTCGAAGAAGTCCTAATTTGATCCCCTCTTCTCTAGCTAATTCAATCACTTTCTGACAAATACGAGCAGATGCTCCAAAAGCTATTAACAAATATTCAGCATCTTCGCAATTAATTTCTTCAACACGAACTTCATTTTCTTCTATCAAATGATATTTCTTTTGAAGATCAATATTGCGTTGTTCCATTAATGCAGAATCTAATTCCAACGATGTAATTACATTTCGTTGTCTATCAGGAGTTTTTCCTGTTGTTGCCCAAGGATATTTTTGTTTTATTTCCTCGTTTGTCAACCTTGGTTGGAAAGGAGGCAATACAACCTTTTCCATCATTTGTCCAATAATACCATCGGCCAAAATAACACAAACAATATTATATTTAAATGCCAATTCAAAAGCAAGTACCGTAAAATCTGCCATTTCCTGAACAGAAGCCGGTGCCAAGGTAATCATTTTATAATCGCCATGCCCACCACCTTTTACCGTTTGAAAATAATCAGCCTGACTTGGTTGAATAGTTCCCAAACCAGGACCTCCACGCATGACACTAACAATAACAGCGGGAAGATTTGCTCCTGCCATATAGGATATGCCTTCTTGTTTCAAACTCATTCCGGGACTTGAAGAAGATGTCATAACCTTTTTACCACAACCAGCACCCCCATATACCATGTTGATAGCAGCCACTTCACTTTCTGCTTGCAAAACAACCATCCCTGTTGTTTTCCATGGTTCGTTTTCCATTAATGTTTCCATTATTTCTGTTTGCGGAGTAATAGGATATCCGAAATAACCATCACATCCACAACGCATAGCAGCATGAGCAATAGCCTCATTACCTTTCATTAATTTTACTTCTTCCTTCATGATTTTCAACTATTTTTTACTTTGTAAACAGTAATACAAGCGTCAGGACACACACTTCCACAATTTGCACAACCTATGCATGCTTCTTCATGTAACATATAGGCATAATTGTAACCCTTGTTGTTTACATGTTTTGACAATGCTAATGCATTAGTCGGACAAGCTACAACACACAATTCGCAACCTTTACATCGCTCATTGTTAACAACAATTCTTCCTTCTATTTTAGCCATTATTTAAAAGTTTTTAAGTGATTCTCAAAATGCAAAGTTAGTGATTTTCTTTGAAAAAAGTGTTTTTTAACATATAATTCTATATTTGTACTAATTGCCTTTAGAACAAAAAAAGATTCCTATTCCCAGGATAATAAGATATATGTACATTTCTGGATTCCAAAAATTTCCTGCGTAAGCAATATATATCTTGTATCCTGAAACAAATGTTACAACAATTCCTGAAATGACAGTTAATGTAACTTTTTTCTGAAACCCACCCAACAATAAAGATGCTCCGGAGAGCAAATATATCATATTGATTACATAGTCAACATTTTTGTAATTAAACAATTGTATTTGATTGTGGTACATACTTACTAGAAACAAAAACAGACCAATACGCATTACCCATTTAGCAAAAGGTTCTAAATTTTTGATAGGTTTCATTATTCGAATTTAAATTATATAGGGAAATCTTTATTAAAACACTCAAGACGGTAATCCAAAACATCGTATTGAAAATCTTGTATGAAGGATGTGCAAATTCTTAAACCTTCTTGCTTACTGCCTGTAGTGTTTAAGGAAATAGCACTAATACCATAAAATAATAAATTTTTCATCAAATCAGAACCAATCATACCAGGATAACCAACTGTAAAATAAAATCCGTCAGCAATAGGTTCTTCCAAATCTGTATCATATACAAGGTAAAAGTGATGTTTTGTAAATATTTTTTTTAATTTATTGGCTCTACGACCATATTCTTTTACATCGTCCAAAAAATTATAAACGCCATCATTTGCGGCTTTCAGCATATTTGCCATGGCATATTGGGTAGAGTGAGTTACTCCGGCTGAAAGGCTATACAAAACTCTGCTAATTAGTATATTACCAAATTCACCGACGCCATAACGTTGAATCAGGCTAGGGTAGGAACGATGATACAATTTATTTGACATGGCAATAACCCCTATTCGCTGTCCGGCATAACTAAATGACTTAGAACCGGAGATAAGCAAAATATAATTATCGGTATAATTCGCTACTGAAGCTTGGAATGGAGCCTTGAATGGATTGCTCAAATTCTTACGAAAATCCATTGCAAAGTAGGCTAAATCTTCTAAAACAATTACATCATAAAGAGTTGCCAATTCTCCAATTATCTTCAGTTCTTGTTCGTTTAAACATATCCATGAGGGATTATTCGGATTGGAATAAATTATTGACGAAATATTGCCCTTTTTTAAATAACTTTCTATTTTGGCATATAATTTTTCTCCTCTGAAACTATATACGTCAAAAGATTCAGATTTGTAGCCCAATACTTGCAATTGCATTTTTTGGACTGGAAACCCAGGATCTAAAAAGAGAACAGTATCTTTTTCTGAACTACATTGACCGGCAACCAAAAAAGAGGCATATGTTCCATTCATTGAACCTACTGCAGGAACACAACACTCAGCATCTACATCCACATTCATGAAGGCTTTTATAAAACGAGAAGCTTCATTTTTCAATTCAGGAATACCTTCAAGTGCCGGATATATCGATGCTACGCCATTTTTTAAAGCCGCAATCTCTGCATTTATGCCAATTTCTGATGCCGCAATGCCGGGAACACCCATTTCCATGTGGACAAATTTTTCTCCGGATGAGTGCTCAATTCTGTTGGCAATGGTAACAATCTCTCTTATAGTAGCTTTGCTGAAGTCTGATAAATGAAGACTTTTTATAACATCTTTTACTATGTTATAGTCAAAAGGGGCATGTTTCATTTTCTATGATATCAATTGAAGTACAAATTTATAAAAAATATTCTATTTTTTGTCTATTAAACAAATTACCATTACTTTTACTCAAAGATATATTTAACTTATATTTATGAAAGAAAAACTCGTTACTTTAGCTATTCATACACTGGAAGAAGCAGTCCAATTACAAAAAAAATTGGAAAAAGAAGGTATCCAAGCTTTTATTCGTAAAATTAGAAATTTGTCCGTAGGAGTGCGAGTTCGGATTAAAGAGGCGGATTTGCCACTTGCACTTGCATTTATTGAACGTCTAAGAACGGAAAAAGAAAATCTAAGAAATGAAAAGAAATTCATTTTGGTTCCTTTCGATTTCTCCGATTACTCACTAAAAGCCTCAAGAGTTGCATTCCATTTGGCGGAAAAATTGAATGTTTCTATTGTTTTTTTATACGTTTATTTGGGACCTGACACCAACAGTTTCTCTGTTTTATTATCCTTTGAAGAAACGGAAAAGGCTCAAAAAGAACTTTCTAATAAAATTATAAAAGACATTTATAATACTGAATATCAGTTTCGTAGTGAAATAAATCAAAAAGATTTGCCAGATGTTTCATTTTCATTTATAACAAGAAGTGGAATTCCCGAAGATGAAATTCTAGATTATTCAAATGAAACGAATCCTTTACTCATTGTTATGGGTACACGTGGAAAAAGCAAAAAGGAAAAAGACTTGATTGGCAGTGTCACAGCAGAAGTCATCGAAAAGAGCCTGATACCAGTATTTGCAATACCGGAAGAGTCTTCTTTACGCGACTTTGATGGACTAAAACACATTGCCTATGCTACTAATTTTGGACAGAAAGATTTGGCCGCATTTGAAAGATTAATGTGTTTTATCAGGGATATGCACTTCGATTTGACTTTTATTCATGTAGTTACAGAGCAAGAAGAAGAATTGAATGAAGAAAAACTGAACAACTTGAAAGATTATTTTAAAAAGCAATATCCTCAATTGTGTATTAATTTTAAAATTATTCAAGGAAATAAATCTTTGCTTAAAGAATTAGATAAATATATTATGGAGAACAATGTTAATACATTGGTTATCAGAAGTAACAAAAGAAATATTTTCGCTCGGTTATTTGCACCAAGTATTGCCAGAAAAATGATTTTTCATGCCAAAACTCCATTGTTTGTTTTGAATTAATATTTGTCTTATAATTAATATTATGTTAAATAGGATGTGTTGAAAAAGATATTTAAGTTGTAAAATACAAAAAGATGCTGCATTCCCTCTTTACGGAGAAATTGCAGCATCTTTTTTGCATTTGTACCTTCCTAATTTAAAACTTAATTCTTAAATATTAAATTATTACCATCGGAATCCACCACTATTGGTTTTTCTCTATTAATAGTTTGACCAATTATCTGTTTAGAAAGTTCATTCAATACATATTTTTGTAAAACCCTTTTTATCGGACGTGCACCAAACTGTGGATCAAACCCAATTTTGGTAATATATTTTAGAGCATTGTCAGTCATGGAGAATTTCACATCATTTTGAGCCATCATTTTTTCAATATTTTTGACTTGCAATAAAACGATTTCTTTTATTTCATCTTCATTTAAAGGAGTGAACATAATTAAATCATCAATACGATTTAAAAACTCAGGTTTAATGGTCTTTTTTAATAATTCAAAGATTTCAGTTTTGGTTTTTTCAATCACATCTTCGTGATTCTGCTTTGTCAAATGTTCAAAATTTTCACGAATCAAGGATGATCCTATATTTGAGGTCATTATAATAATTGTATTTTTAAAATTGACCATGCGTCCCTTATTATCGGTTAAACGACCATCGTCAAGTACTTGCAACAATATGTTAAATACATCAGGATGTGCCTTTTCAATTTCATCGAATAGTACTACTGAATAAGGTTTTCTTCTTATTGCTTCGGTTAATTGACCACCTTCTTCATAGCCAATATATCCTGGAGGAGAACCGATTAGACGTGTAACTGAGAACTTTTCCTGATATTCGCTCATATCAATACGAGTCATCATATTCTCATCATCGAATAAGAATTCTGCCAAGGCTTTTGCTAGCTCGGTCTTCCCTACTCCTGTTGTTCCTAAAAATATGAATGAACCAATTGGTCGTTTCGGATCTTTCAGACCTGCACGACTTCTCCTAACTGCATCAGAAACAGCAACGATAGCCTCCTCTTGACCTATAACTCTTTTATGTAATTCCTTTTCAAGGTTTAATAATTTAACTTTTTCGCTTTGCACCATTTTACTAACAGGGATTCCTGTCCACCTACTTACAATCTCAGCAATATCCTCACTATCAACCTCTTCCTTAATGGTAGGGTTATTTGCTTGCAAAACTTGTAATTCGGATTGATATTTCGTGATTTCTTCCTGTTTTTGCTTGATTTTTCCATATCTTATTTCAGCTACTTTGCCATAATCACCGTCTCGTTCAGCCTTTTCTGCCTCAAATTTCAAATTCTCAATATCAATCTTATTTTGCTGAATTTTATCAATAAACTGCTTTTCGGATTTCCATTTTGCCATTTGTTTTTGTTCTTCTTCCTTTAAATTAGCTATTTCATTGCTCAATTGTGCCAATTTCTGGGTATCATTTTCTCGTTTAATGGCTTCTCTTTCTATTTCCAATTGTTTAATGCTACGTTCTATTTTATCCAATTCTTCCGGGACAGAATCAACTTCCAAACGTAATTTAGCAGCAGCTTCATCAATTAAGTCTATTGCTTTATCCGGCAAGAATCTATCACTGATATAACGACTTGAAAGCTCTACAGCAGCAATTATAGCATCATCTTTAATACGAACTTTATGATGATTTTCATAGCGTTCCTTTAATCCACGTAAGATGGAAATACTACTTGCTTCATCGGGTTCATCAACCATTACTATTTGAAAACGACGTTCAAGGGCTTTATCTTTCTCAAAATACTTTTGGTATTCATCCAATGTTGTTGCACCAATACAACGTAATTCACCACGAGCCAATGCAGGTTTTAAAATATTAGCAGCATCCATGGCTCCTTCTCCTTTGCCGGCACCAACCAAAGTATGAATTTCATCGATAAACAAGATGATTTCTCCATTAGCATTAATAACTTCATTAACAACAGCTTTCAGTCGTTCTTCAAATTCTCCTTTATACTTAGCTCCTGCAATCAAAGCTCCCATATCCAAAGAAAAAAGTTGCTTGCTTTTCAAATTTTCAGGAACATCCCCTCGTACTATACGATGAGCTAATCCTTCGGCAATAGCAGTTTTACCAGTTCCAGGCTCACCAATAAGAATAGGATTATTTTTTGTTCTCCTGCTTAAAATTTGCAATACTCGCCTAATTTCTTCATCACGTCCAATTACAGGGTCTAATTTGCCGGAACGAGCTTTTTCATTCAAATTAATAGCATACTTATTTAATGACTGATAGGTATCTTCGGCAGATGGAGAAGTAACTTTCGTGTTTTTTGTCAATTCAGCAATAGCCGCTTTTAAGTTAGTTTCGGTTACTCCTGCGTCTTTCAAAATGTCTGATATTGCATTTTTTTCTACAACAAGTGCTAACAAAATATACTCAATAGAAACAAACTGATTTCCTTCCTTTTCGGACAAATCAATCGCTTTTTGCAAAACATTATTAGCTTCATTACTTAAATATGGCTGACCACCCGTAACTTTTGGATAAGATTCTATTTGTTTATCTATAACCGAATTAAGGTGTGAAGTGGTTACTCCTACTTTTTGTAGTAGAAAATTGGTAATATTGTCGGCAACGTGTAACAATGCCTTTAGTAAATGAGGTGTTTCAATAGCTTGTTGACGATGTTCATTCGTTATTTCAAGTGCCTTTTGTATGGCTTCTTGAGATTTGATGGTAAATTTTTCAAAATTCATAGTTATACCTCCTATTTAATTTTCTTAGTCAAAATACTCAAAAAGTTTGCCAAAATAAAACTTTCTGACATTTTGTCGTATTTTAATATATTAGCTACTGGTAAATGTATATAAAAAATGGGATTCTTTATTAAAAGAATCCCATTTAATTTGTTGTAAAATAACTTCTTATAATGATTTTTTAAAGCTTCTGTCTCGTTCTTGATAAATACGTTCAATCATATCAACAACTTTCATACCTTCTAATAAGTTAGTACCAATAGCTCCCTTATGATTTAAGCTTTCTATTACATTTTGAATAACATAGCCATGGTTTTGAGCTGCTCCTTTGTAACCACCAAAATCATTTTCATGGCTTGCTTCTGTTAATTCAGGCATTTCATAATCTTTTATATGGCAGTGCACTACTGTGTCCATATATTGACCGGCTACTTTTACAGTTCCCTTAGAACCTATAATAGTGATGGAACTTTCCAAGTTTTTATCCCATACAGAAGTTGAATAGTTCAATGAACCTATACCTCCATTGATAAATTCAAAATCGACACATCCGGTATCCTCAAATTCAATCAAATCTCCGTGTGAGAAATTGGCGAACTTACCACGAATATTATTAATATCACCAAATAGCCAATAAATCATATCAACATAATGAGAAAATTGAGTAAATAGGGTTCCTCCGTCTAGAGCATTTGTTCCGTGCCAACTGCCACGTTGATAGTATTTTTCATCACGATTCCAAAAAGCATCTACTTTGACAAAGTAAATCTCTCCTAACAATTCTTTACTCACTAATTCCTTTAACCAAGCCATTGGTGGAGAATATCTATTTTGCATTACACAAAATACTGAACGAGACATTTCTAACGATTTGAAAACTATCTTTTCAGCATCAACTTTGGTTAAAGCAATGGGTTTTTCAAGAACAACATGTTTTTTTGCCTCCAAAGCTTTGATCGCATATTCAGCATGGAACCCATTTAGGTTACAAACATTAACCACATCAATACCAAGGTCTGATTTTAACATTTCGTCAAAATCATTAAAATAAGGTTCTTTAATTTCAGGATCTAATTTTTCCTTTGGCAACACATCACACACAGCAACTAATTCTGCGTTAGAATTTCGACGAATCATTTCGGCATGACGTTTTCCGATATGTCCTAAACCAACTACTGCAAATTTTATCATTTTTTTATTATTTATAAGTCAAACATAAAGACCCCCCAAAACCAAATCTATTTTATTCTCTTTACAAATTCATTTTCTAATTTGTATAGCTGATTTGTTTCCGGACAAGTTGCGAAGCCTTTATTGTCAAATTGTAATTTATGTCCATTCTCACTTACCCAACCTATTTGACGAGCAGGATTTCCAACTACCAAAGCAAAAGGTTTGATATTTTTGGTAACAACTGTTCCTGCACCAATTAAAGCGTACTCTCCTATTTCGTGTCCACATACAATCGTAGCATTTGCTCCTACACTTGACCCTTTATGGAGAATAGTCTTCATGTATTCGTTTTTGCGATTGACATGGCTACGAGGGTTAATAACATTGGTAAATACCATAGATGGTCCCAAAAACACATCGTCTTCACAAACAACGCCGGTATAAACTGATACGTTGTTTTGTATCTTTACGTTTTTGCCAAGCACAACATCTGGTGAAATCACCACATTCTGACCGATATTGCAAGATTCACCGATAGTACAATTTGACATAACATGAGAGAAATGCCATATTTTAGTACCTTCACCTATTTGGCAACCTTCATCTACAAAGGCTGATTCATGTTTAAAATAGCTCATAAATTATATTGCTTTTAAAAATTCAGTGGTAATAAATCGTAACTGTTCATCATCCAATTCTGTATGCATTGGGAGAGATACTACACAAGCAGAAAGTCTTTCAGCCACAGGAAAATCTCCGGCTTTATAACGAGGATCTTGATATGCCTTTTGTAAATGCAATGGAACAGGATAGTAAATCATTGCCGGAATACCCTTTTCTTGTAATGTTTTTTGCAGTACATCTCTATCTACATTAACCAATTTCAATGTGTATTGGTGAAATACGTGAGTCGATTGAGCTGTTTTTGCTGGAGTAATGATTTTGGGATTGTTGGCAAATGCCTTGTCATAAAAATTAGCAGCAGCTTGACGAGCTGCAATATAATTATCTAAATTCTTTAATTTTACTTCCAAAACAGCAGCTTGAATACTGTCTAAACGAGAATTAACACCAATAAGATCGTGATGATAACGAACTACCATACCATGATTAGCAATAGCACGCATTTTAGCGGCTAATTCATCATCATTTGTAAAAATAGCACCTCCATCACCATAGCAGCCTAAATTTTTAGATGGGAAGAATGATGTACAACCAATATTTCCAATGCATCCTGACTGAACTTTTCTACCATCTTTGAAAGTATAAATAGAACCTATCGATTGACATGCATCTTCTACTACGTACAAATTATTTTCCTTGGCTACTTTCATAATATTTTCCATGTCAGCACACTGTCCAAACAAATGAACAGGAACAATCGCTTTTGTTCGAGGAGTAATAGCTTTCTTAATAGCATCAATAGAAATATTGAACGTATCGAAATCTACATCTACAACAACAGGCGTAAGACCTAACAGAGCTACTACTTCTGCTGTAGCAATAAAAGTAAAAGTTGGAGTTATTACCTCGTCTCCAGGCTTAAGACCAAGAGCCATTAATGATATTTGGAGTGCATCTGTTCCGTTTCCTACGGGAATTACGTGCTTTACACCTAAATATTCTTCCAAGTTTTTTTGGAAAACATTTACTTTTCCTCCCTTGATGAATGTTGTCGTATCCAAAACTTCTTGAATGCCGGCATTTACTTCATCTTTAATCTTGTCATATTGACTTTTTAAGTCAACCATTTGAATTTTCTTCATTGCCATTATTGTTTTAAATGTACATTTTTGTTAAAAACCAAAACCGAGCCCAACTGCAAAGGTAATATTTTCTCCTTGATAAAAAGCAGGGGTATACATGTCTAAATATCCTTGAGCATCTTTTCTTACTTCTGAACTGATTGTTGGCGAAGTTATATCATAACCTCTTGCATTATTATATTCGACACTAAAAGTAGCATATGCATTGTTCCATATTTCATAAAGAGCTTCCAATCCAATGATTTCGTTTCGCCAAGTAATATCTTTTAATGGAACTTGTGCTATTGTTTCTTCTATTTGTTTACGGATATATTCATATTCGTTGCCATGAATGGCATTAGTATAGGATAAATTAATATTTAAACTTCTAATAGGCTTATAGTTTAATGCAACATATATCTCTTGAGAATTATCCCCTAAATAATGTCCTAAATTATAGCCATTAGATGCCCATGTAAGGGCTTCTATAGAATGTTTATAGGTGATGATATTTGAACGAGTAAATTCTCCTATAAAAGAAATATTTTTAAACGGGAAATTACTCAAATTCATACCAACTTTGTAAGATATCGGATTATTTTCAGGATTATCAGGTTTTAGACGTTCTAAACTAAATTCATCTATAAACAAAGAACCATACAAGTGCAAATGTTTGATATTACGGGAGCTAACATTGGCGAACATTTGAGAATTTTGGTTTTCCACTCCTAATCCTTTTGTAAGTAAGTGATCTATCGACTTATAAAAGGCAATCGGAATAAAATAAGCTGCTTGTACGTTTCTTTCTGAATAAATAATAGAATTTCCTAAAGAAATATTCAATTTTGCTATTGGAGTAAAAGTTAGCATATTCGCTGCAATAAACTTATTTGCGGGACGATAATATTTTTTTTCCACTCCATTGTCATAATTTTCAACATAATAGTACGTACTATCTATTACGTTGCTAACAAGCCAACCATGTATATAATTCAATTCAAACCAAGAAACGGGCTTTAAGTTCAATGAAATCATGGGAAAAGAAGGAGCTCTTCCGGATATAATGTTGGATCCATGATAATTGTCTCCCCAAACAATATTGTCCTTCACTAAACCAATGCTTCCCCAATCAGCAAATAGCTTAATACCTCCTTTCATATCACTAAAATCACCACCATATTCAGCTTCTTTATACTCACATCCAGGTAGATTATTAAGGTAACTTGGTTTTGAAAGACGGGCAGCGTTAGCAGGAAGGTCATTGAGATAATTTCCATTAAAAGAATTATCGCGTAAACTACCGTAAACAGAAATATGATTAACGATGGTCATTTGCATGTCAGCACCAAACCAACGCTTAACAATTAATCCATTATCATTGCTTAAAACATTTATACCAAGTAAAGGAAATATTCTGAATTTGAAAGAGTCATCTTTATAACTAACAGCAGGTTGAACAAAAGCAACATTCCAATTTTGATTTTGTACTAATTTCAAATGAGATTTAGGAAGAGTATCACATTCTAAGGCATAATCATTTATAAAGAAATCTAAATCATCACGTTGTCTTTTTGTCAATAAAGATTTTTTTTGGGAAGCATCTAGTAACTTTTGTGCTATAAATTCTCTCGTATAGGGTTTTACAACAGAGCTAATATCAATAACTCCATCAATAGCCAATTCATCTACAAAGTCATAAATACGTGTATAAGAAATATCTTGTGGAACAGATTGAGAATAAACTGTGAAGATGGTAAAAAATGCACACAAAAAACTTAGAAATTTCATTTTTTGTCGAAAAAATCTCTTGATTAAAACAATATTTCGAATATTTTTTTTCACTTACTGCGTGCCTTTTTGAATAGAATATTAACAATTATCTTATAAAGATAAATAATATCTGTTAATAATTCGCCTTTTTGTTCACACATACAAAGATATTTCATTTCCGATTCTTGAATTTCTTCTAAGGTTTTTGGCATATCGGCATAAAATGGAGGAAATAGACCCGGCTTAAACTTAGTGCGTTTTTCTTGTAATTCTTTATTATAAAGATTAAAATATTGTTTACTGATAGGACGAACACCAACAAATTTCATGTCTCTCTTAAAGAAATTCAAAAACATGGGAAGTTCATCTAACCAAAAACGTCTAAAGAGTCTTCCCAAAGTAGTAATTCTTATATCATGATTAAACTTTCCACCCTCTTGTAATCTATTTTTTTCATAAATATATTCTTGTAAAAACTCGGAATAAGGATGCATTGTTCTCATTTTATAAAACTTAAAAACTCTACCATTCTTACCTACCCTTTTTAACTGTATAATAGGACCATAACGACGTTTTTTACGTGGATTAGGTGTTTTTTTACGTTTCGCTTTAAAATACGTAAGTCCATTTATTTTTTTTTCTGAAACAATTTCAAAACCGCAGTAATATAATCTTCCATAGACCTCAGCTTTTGACAACACCCTGTTTTTACCGTTTGTTATATCATAATACAGACGACGAGTAAGAAAAATATTGGGAATTACACGCTTGGCAAAGTAATAAAAAGTGTAGAATACCCAATTAATACCTTTAGGATATTTGTTCAGAATTTCACGCTTTTTGACTGTATTATTTTCAAAACATCCTATAAATATACCATTGTCAGGAAGCTTTTCATTAACTTTAGAAAACAAAACATTAATGCCACGTATGTCATTAAGTCGTTTCAAATTGATAATGACATCATGTCCATAATCCCGCAATTGTTCAAAGTTAAAAATAGAAGTAGTAGAAAGGAGACGTGTAGTAGAGCTCCTTAAAGAAGTTATTTTTTCCAGGTATAATAATACTTTGGTACCACATTCATGTATAATAGATTTTTGAATAGTATTATAAGTTTCATCATCAAGTTCATAATGCTTTTTCACCAATTTAGCAGGAAGCCTGTCTTCAATTGGAGCAACATCTTCAATATCCAAGGCATACACATATGCAAATCGGAAAGTCGTATAAATAAATGAACCGATAAAAACTCCTAAAGAAAATTTCAAAAAATTAAGGATAGGAAATGAAAATTCAAAAAAGTAGAAAAGAAATGCACAGAGAAAAGAACTGATTATCGTAGTATAAAGTAGCCTAAAAGAAAGAACTAAGTAACCTTTCTCATTTCTAACAGGACTATATCGTTTAAATAAATAATTAAAAACAAACCAAAGGAGTGCAAAAAGAAAATAAACCCCATTACAAATAAAAATGAATGTGCTTATTTGATCTAAACAAGTTCCAAGAAACAAAAAATTAATTAATAGTACAATAAAATCTATTATTACTATTGTGTAATTTGGTTTATAAAACAAACGGTTCATTAGAATAAAGAGCTTTTTCGTCCACGTTACGCGACAAAAATACTAGTTTTTCACTAATGAGATTGCATATTTTACAATATTTTTAAGATTTTGCATAAAAAATTCTACTATCCACTCCATTTTTGAGTCAGTCCAACGTTGAGGATGTGTTGTAATCATGATTTGATTAATTTCTTTTGCCTGAAAGTCAGCGTTTTTCAATGCATCTAAAATATTGTAACTGGAATGAAATATCAATCCTTGTTTTATCCATTCCTCTTGATATACAGGTATTTTATCCCTAATGCTCATTTTATAACCATTCCAACAACGACCTGTATCTGTCAAATAAAAAAAAGAACTAAAATCAATATCAAAATATGGTTCTCCAATAATACCAAAATCTTCGTATCTATGGGCTTTCCATAAATCTTTGCTATCCCATTTAGAGGTAGGATTACCATGCATGCATATTGTTTTAACAGGATAATATTGTCTGAAGTATTTTAATTGTTTTTCAAAGTGTTCAATTGCGAATGATTCATTTCCGTTATATAAACCCATGTCTTCGTAGTGATATCCTATCTCATGACCGAGTTCTGCTATTGCCTTTATAATATCGGGTTTGTTGCTTTGAGGAACAACCCTAAAATAGTAACTGGCTACAATTCCCAGTCGTGCTTCAATTTGTGCTGTAGCTAAAGAATTTTCAGCCTTTAGATCAACGTCATGTCGTAATAGTATAAATTTTTCCGGCAATTCTTGATTATTAGCTTTTGATATACAATAATATTCGAAGGTAAGAAACTTGTACCCGGCATCTTGGAAAGCCAATAAGAGTTGACGATATGTTTTGAGAGTGAAATCCATTTTATTCGTTTTTCGTTACCAAATCAATCATATACTGATTAATATCAATAAAATTTTCCTTAATAATTTTTCTTACTTGTTCCTTATCGTTAATATTCACTTCTGTTCTTAATCTTTCTGAAATCCACTTTTCAAAATCCATCGTTTGTTCATTATCCAAACTTCCAACTTTTGCTGCAGCAGCATTTGCCGGCATACTATAACGAATACCCAAATAATATGAAGGAACACCTAACAAAGCTGCCTCACGTGCCATACTATCCCCGGAAGAGACCAATCCTTTACTAAAGTAAATAAGAGAATGGATATCTTTGATAGGTTCTTGCAATAAAATCCAATTTTGTGGATATTCTTGATATTTATCTTTTTTCTCCAACGAAAGTAAAACAGGAATATTTTGAGGAATCAAATGTGCTATGTTCAAAATACTATCAGGAGCTTGTCCTTTATAATTTACGGTACCAACAGATACTTCTCTAAAAAAGAAATATTCATTGGGTTGTAAATTATATTGGTCTAAGACCGATTTATCAGGTTGAAAAATGTCGGGTGATAAATATGCCCATTCTTTCAAAACCGGAAGAACTTTTACCTTATTGGATATAGAATACCCATTGGGCAACTCATATATACAGTAACTGGATTGTTTGCTGAATAATATTTTTAATTTATAATCGGAAGTTTGAGGGTCATCATCAAAAGTATAAGTCTTAAAATGACGTATTTTACCAATTAATGCTGCATGAAAAGCATTTGAAAAAGCAATATCTATATTTTTATTTTTTGACCAACGATATAAATGCCACAAACGTTTCAAGTTGGCATCTAAAATTGCAGAAGCCTTTGAAAAACGGTGATTTCCAACAATATCAATGTGAACATTAGCATATGCAGCTAATTCACGTTTAACAATGACTGGCAATTTTCCCCTGTTTAATACCGTAACAAAGACGGTATTTTTTTGCGATAACCTAACAATAAAATTTCGATAAAAATTGTATTGAGGCGTGTGTAATAAATCGATCCATATATTCATATTACCAGCATAATCCGTTATATTTATCGCTATTTTCCAATTCTTTGATGCGAACTAAATCTATCAAAGTTTGGTTTTTATTTAATTTTAAAAATTTAAATTCTTCACTTTTATTCGACAATACCAATACATCAGACCAAGCAACCAACTCTTGCAAATCATCATGTAACATGGCATTTAAGTGAGGCAGTTTTTGCATAATCACACTTTTATTTTTGCCTACCAAACGTGAAACAGAAACGTTTTTATCATAAATGCGGATATTATATCCTTTTCCCTTCAATGTTTCTATAACGTTAACAATTGGACTATTACGCATATCATCAGTTCCTGCTTTGAAACTCAATCCTAAAACGCCAATATTTTTATTGCCTACTTTTTCAATCATACTAATTACATGATTGATGTGTTTTTTATTACTGTCATCAATAGAATTAATGACAGGAGTATCAATATATAAATCGTGAGCCATTGTTTTTAGAGCCTTTAAATCTTTAGGTAAACAGCTACCTCCATAGGCAAAACCAGGTTTAAAATAGTATGGTGAAATATTCAATTGCTTATCGAGACAAAATATACGCATTACCTCATGAGAATCTACCCCACAAGCTTTACAAATGTTGCCTACTTCATTGGCAAAAACCACTTTTAATGCATGATACGAATTATTTACATATTTAATCATTTCAGCAACTTCTATAGAAACTATTTCAACCGGAGCTTCCGTGTGCTGATAAAGTGCCAACATTGTTTCTTTAGCATGTTCACTATCAGTCCCAATTACTGTCAAAGGAGGATTAAAATAATCTTTTACAGCGGTGCCTTCTCTTAAAAATTCGGGATTTGAAACAACAGCAAAATCCACATTACGCTGTTTTCCGGAATTTTCCGTGATAATTTCTCCAATTTTCTTATTGGTACCGGGTAAAACGGTAGAACGGATAACAACAATATGAAAACCTTGCTTTTGTTTCAAGGCTAGACCGATTTCTTTGGCTGTTTGATAAATATAATTCAGATTCAAATGCCCTGTTTCTGATGATGGTGTTCCAACACATATAAATGAAATGTCAGTGTTCAGAACAGCATCAATATAATCGACTGTAGCACGGATACTACCTTCCCTAGCATACTGTTCAATCAATGCATCAATATCTGCCTCTACAATAGTAGGAAGACCAGCATTAATATTTTCTATTTTTTCAGGAGCTACATCTACACCAATAACCCTATGACCTTTAGCGGCCAAACATCCCATGCCGACACAACCGACATATCCTAAGCCAAAAATTGAGATATTCATATTATTTTTATTTTATTCTATTATTTAATTTATAACGAGAAATTAAATTTCAGTTTAATGATATGAAAAAATATCACTAAATTTTGTTTTGGGTTTACTTTTATTTTAATTTCTACCTTTTAGTAGTTTAACACCAAATTTTCCGATTTCAAATAGCATTTTATTTGCTATGTAAATAAATCGTCCATGTTCAACTAATTGACCTCCAAATTTTGATTTAAAATCACGAACACCATAACCATCTCCTTCCTTACCTGCACCCATCATATCAAATCGGTTTAATCCGTGCGAAGCTGCATATTCTATAGCCCCCCATGTGGCCAATGTCGAAGGATATACATTTTTAAATTGCCTATCTAGACCACAAACAAACCATTCGTATAAAGTTTTATTTTTCAATTCCACACAAATACTACCACCAATAATTTTATCTTGGTATCGAATTAATACTATTTTACCAAAATCGGAATAGAAAAGTTTTTGAAAAAATTCGTAGGCAAGCAACGGTGTTTTTATCTTCGTTTTGTACAAATCATCTAGTATTTCATAGAATTCGAGAACTTCTTCCTCTTTCGATGCTAAAATTATCTCAGCCCCTTCTTTTTTGAAATTTTTACGTCTCTTCGTTTTGTTGAGTTTAGATTCATTAAAGCTGATTCAACATCATTTGATACGACATGAAAATTTAAATGAGGTTCATATTTGAATTGTTCTTTTTCAAATGCAATCTTAAATTGCTTATAATCATTATAATTTCTAAACTCAATGTATATTGCTTTCCTTTTCAATTGCTTTTTCATTGTTGACAATAACAAAGATAGAGCTTCTTTGCTTATATCTGGAGACAATAATGCCCCACCCGGAATAATTGCTCTTTTGGTAAAAAAGCGTTTCAAAAAGCCTCCCTCTTGTTGAATATAGCCAACAACAACACCTTGTAATTTTCCATTATGTGACACAGCAAATACAAATTCGTCAAAAAAAGAAAGCGACTTATAAAAATTATAACATTCTTTACTTGAAAAAAACGATGCTGTATCAGACTCTTTGAGCAAATCAGTCCATTGTTCGACATCAATTTGATCTATGTTGGTATATATTTCCATATGAATTTACTATATTTATTGATGGTTATTAACTTTTACAATTTGTCCATAAATAGTCATGATTTTCTGTGCGACCATTTTGTTTTCGAAACCTAGTTCAATTATTCTTTTCCTGCCATTTGTGCGTTCACCAAATTGTAATGCCTTTTGCAACTTATTTGCAACATCTATAGCGTCAAAAGAACACAAATAATGTCCATCAATGTTACCCAACAGATATTTAATATCTGCTATATCTGTTGCAACTATTGGACAATTACAAGCCATCGCTTCCTTTAATGCTTGAGGAGAACCTTCACTTTTTGATGGCAAAGCAAAAACATCACACGCACACATCAATTTGGTAATTTCACTGCGAGATAAGCCATTCATTTCCAATACTTCTATATCATTTCTATCTAGCAATTGAATGGCCTTCTGTAACAATGGATAATTTTTACGTAAATTACTAAAAGCTCCACCAAAAAGAATATACTTTTTATCTTTTGATAATTTCATTTCTTCACGAGAATATGATTTATCAGTGACAACGCACTCTTCCAAACTAATTCCACAAGGCAAAATAGTATAATTGGATTTGTGCTTAAAATAACTTAAATCATATATATGTTGTGCTACATAAATCGTATGCTTAGCAAATAATGAAAAAAAAGATGAAAGTAAATTTGTAACAACTGACAAAGTTTCTCCGTTGTGAAAAGTTACAACAACCGGAACACGACGCTGCAAAACAGCTGTAATTCCACTTAACCCATAATGAGCATGGACTACATCAGGGGCAAATTCACGAATCTTTTTTTTCAAGGCAGAACTACTACGGAAATAGGCAAATAACCCCTTTCCCTTAATTGTAAAATAATCAACATTTACACCCAAACTGACCAAAGCTTCACCCTGCTCTGTTACAAATGGTAAGATATGTTTAGCAAAATTATCTTTATAACGACAAACAATTAAAACTTTCATATTACTTTTTTAGGCAAGACTTCTACCTGCTAATTTAAACCAATTCCAAATAACAATTATACAAAATAAAATTATCATATAAAAATTCAAATATTTCTTTATTTTAGGTGTACTATTACTTATTCCATAGGCTGCCATAATCAACAGAAAAGGCAATGCCGGTAGATGAAATCTCTCCGATTGTGCAAATTGACTTAATGCCAAAATAAACAAATAACTAAATGTAAAAGTGTATATCAAAACAAAATCACGCCATTTTTTTTGTTTTATAATTATAACTAGTGCAAATAAAATAAAAAATGCTAGAAAATTACGAATAAAGTAGCCGCCATTTAATCGTTGAAGATTTTCTTGAGTTTCTATATAAATCATTGTAGGAAAGGGAATTACAACAATTAGTGGTGCAAATATGGCCCCCGATGCATATTTTGCAAATTGGTTTCCTCCTTTCCTTTCCGAACGCCATTCCATAGAAGTCTCCTGATCATCAGTCTTAGATTTCACCAAAACTTCCTCTATTTCATTTGCAATAGCTCCGCCTCCTGCAGTCAATAGACACAACACAACCCAAGTTAACAAAACATACTTCTTTGTTTTTCCTATAACATATTTTCCTGAAAAGAGTAATGCCGAAAGAAAAGCAAAAACGGCTGCTATTCCTAACACTGTTCTAAATGAAAACAAAATTCCAGCCAATATAATAGGTAGAATTATATTGATAAAGTTATAATGTTTACTACGAATAACAAAATCTGTCCTTTCCATAAATAATAAAGTCAACAAAACCATTTCCATTTCCTTACGATGAGAAGCTGCATAAAAACTGAAATTGGGCATCAACATACAAAATATAGCTGCCATACGTCCCACTCCTTCTCCAAAAGTACGAGTGGCCAATTTATACACAAGAATACACATCCAAGCTCTATAAAGACATTTTAAAACACGTGCCAGAAGAATATTCGGACCAAAAATGCAATACAAAGTATTCAAATATGCCAGATAACCTTTATCTGAAAAGTCATGATTTTCTTGGTACCAACTGATATAATTTGAAAGTTGCCCTTGTTTAAACATATCTAAACACCAAACAGCCTCATTGTGATAAGCAAGACCATCTGTTGGGTCATATTCAAATGGTTCTCCACGCAAATACGTATACAAATAGTAAGTAACCAATACATATACAAGAGAAATAAAAAAAGATGTCCAAAAAAGTTTCTTTTTAAAATTTTTTTCAGACAAGTTTGTCCATGTTTTAGTTAAATTATTTGAAAGATAAAAGAATAATAAAACCTCTACAACACCCCAACAAAACCAAATAAAAGGTAATGAGTAGGTATGAAAGAAAAAGGTAACAGACAATAATGCCATTAAATATAGTAATATTGCCTTATTGACAAAATATTTAGAAAAATATCTGAGCACGAATTAATTATTATAAATTATGTATAAATTGATATTTTTGTGACAATGTTTGAATATGTTTCTCGATACTAAAATGTTGGCGAATTAATTTTGAATATTCGGATACTCTCTGCTTTTGAATGCTTTCATTTTGTAAAAATAACATGAATTTATTCATCAAATCATTTTCATCTTTGGTTCTATAAATTGTGGACCACTCACCATTATTTGTTATTTCTTTCATTACCTCCCAATCATTTACAAAAGTTGGCACACCAGTTGCTATTGCCTCCACTATTGCAATACCAAATGTGTCATGGTCAGTACTATAAATAAAAGCATCTAATTGTTGTAAGATTTGAGGAACATCTTTTCGAGACCCCAAAAAATGTACACAGTCAGACAAACCATTCTCTGTACAATACTTGACACAATTATCATACAATTCTGCTTGCTCATTATCTCGGCGACCTACGAAATAAAAATCGAACAAAATTGCCTTCTCTTTTAACAATTTTAAAAAACGACAAACCGTATGATGATCTCGAACTGCCACAAAATTGCCCACCATGGCTAGTTTGATGGAATTGAGATTATGCCTTGGTAATTCGGTTTCTAACGAATCATTAGCTTTATCTAATTTTATAAAATTAATGCCATTATAGACAACGAATTGTGTTCCATCGTCTTGTAGTTGGTATAAATTCAAATAATACTTTTTTTGCGTCTCACTCACATAAATATTAGCATCAGTCAATTTTGCACTTTTTTGCATTATTGCTTTTGTTCCCTTACCACCATCTGAATCATACCCATGAAATGTCTGTATAATCTTTATGCCAGTACCCAAACATGCTATTTTAGCGTATATAACATCAATACTTTGTTGTGCATGCACAATATCAACCTTTTCTTTTTGAAGTAGTTTCCTTAACTTGAAAAAATAGGACAAATCACCTGCAAATCTTGGAGCTAGACAAAACCATTGAGGATCTGTTGCATACAGTTCATTTTTATATGGTCCATCTTTTCGGTGAATGCCTATCATTTCGTAATCAGCCTTATCAGCATTTTTGAAAACATCTAGTATTAATGTCTCTGCTCCTCCCCGATTAAGTGATCCCAGCAAATAGGCAACTTTTATTTTTTTTCTATTCAACATATAGTTTGCCATATTTTTCACAAGCATTAATCATTACTTGTTTTTGATCTTCATTAATGTTGTTACGAACCGTGTATGAAGCGTCGAAAACATTTTCGTCCTGCATTCTTAGTTTTTCTTTTGAAATATAATCATCCAAAGAACAGATTACCTTAGCAGGATTTCCTACCGCAACAGAATTTGAAGGAATCGCTTTAGTTACAACGCTTCCTGACCCTATAACGACGTCATCGCCAATAGTTACACCAGGTAGAACAATGCAATTGGCACCAATAAATACACTATTTCCAATTATAACGTTTGATACTTTTGTATATCCTAATTTTTTTTTAGTACTAGCGTCATGAGCTATTATTTGAGAATAATGTCCCAACCAAAAATCATTACCAATTTTAATATGCCAACAATGTGATGGATCTATAATACTTCCACTCATCAGCGTGTGATTTTGACCAATAGTTAGTCCCCTTTTAATTAACTTATCAAGGAACTGTTCTCCCCTTATCGCCGATACAGCTTTTTTAAGAATATTCATTTAAACCAATTTTTTAATTTTACAATCCAAACAAATAGTGTAGGTGAAATATTTATAATAGTTAATAAAGAAGCTTGACACTGATCTGACCACAAGGGACGGCATTTCTTTTTATTAAGTGCATGGATATAAAATTTTCTCATACTAAATAAATTGAACGTTAAATATCTCAAGTAATTAATATGGGTTTTTGCTATAAAACGTTTGCCCCATTTTGAAAGTTCAGATCTCTGTGAAACTAAGTCATTAATACTATCAAGAGACAATAAAAGATCATCTAGCACCTTTCTTTTTTTTTTGATCTATCACGCTTTGGGTAATAGATCCAACCCGCATAAGGTAATTATACACTACTGTGTCCACAGACGTAATCTTTGTTGCTTGAACCAAAATTCTAGGAGTCCATTCAACATCTTCAAAATAAATACCCTTTTTGAACTGATTTTCCGGTTTTAATAATAATTCGGCTCTAATAATAAATTGCCATGCGTAACAAGCATAGCCTAATCTTTCTATTAAAAAATTGGCTCCATTTGTTACGTTATCAGAATAATCGACAAAAGGCTTCATTGTTTTGTAGGGTTCGAATACCTGATTTTGGTCATTAATATTCTGATAATCATACCGTAGAATATCCAAATTTTCTTTTTCCATTTTGTCCAACAAATGTTTTAAAACATTTGATTCCAAAAAGTCATCAGAATCGACAAATTGAATATATTTGCCTTGTGCATAACGCATACCTGTATTGCGAGCATCGCTCAATCCTCCATTAGGTTGTTCAACAACTTTAATTTGTACATTTTTTGACGCATAAGCATTTGCTATATTCAAACTTCCATCGGTCGCCCCATCAATCACCACAATAATCTCATAGTCATCTGCCAATAAATTTTGACACAACAAACTATCCAAACATTTGGCAAGATAATTTTCTACATTATAAACAGGAACTATTATTGATAAAATTTTCATTATAAATTAGATATATAGCTTTTTTACTATTTTTCATTTATTGGATATCCGTTGCGATAGATATTCCATCTTTTGAAATAACCACAGAATCGGAGAAATTACAATTCGAAGGTAATTTATAAAAATTATCCTTCCAATACCAATTTTGACGAAATTGATTTTTCTTAAAAATCATAAAATGAATATATATGTATTTTTTAGAGGTTTTATTGTTTGTAACTTCTCCTTTATTGTAATACCAAGTATCTGCGTCATCTTTCCACGTCAAACCATCGTCAGACAACCAAGGAGTAGTATGTTGTTCTTTAAAATATAATTTACGTAATCGCATAAAAGTCAATGCATTTAGAATTGGCATCGTTTTGTAGTACACAACCCATTCATTTCTCCAATTCAAATGCAAAATTTTACGCAAAAACCTACGATAAACTTTATAGAAAAAATATGTCTCAGGATACACTAAATAGGATAAATCTTGCTCATCCAAGGCATAAAATGTATCATCCAATAATTTAGATTTCCAATCTTTTATTTTAAAGCAAAGTTCTCTGTAATGTTCATTATTTCTAATTATTGATAAATGTCCGGAACAACGATCTGAATGAGTTGAAAAAACATTATAATATTTCAACATTTTATCGGTATAGAATGAATGAATGTCTCCCCAAATTACATCTAAATCGCCAAATCCCCAAAAATCATATTCTTCCAGTAAATCTTTATGAACATGGGCATAAAAAGGTCTCAATCCACACAGTTTATAAGCCGATTTAGGATGAAAATCAATATTTAAACGGGTACTAACAATTTGACAATAATCTGCAAATGTGAGTGATTTAAACTTCAGATTATCTGCATACCTTTCGGGTATTGGGCAATCCGTAAAAAAATAATAATCTATAAATTCATTTTTTTCACACGAATTGAAAAATAAATCAATCCATTCCGGCCATTTTCCAAAATATGGCATTAATAAGGCTATTTTGATTTTCTTAGTTTTATTCATGCTTCAATTCTATATGTCATTTTTTCTTTTCCAAAGGAGTTTTATATACTCATAAAAACGACCAAACAATTCGTCAAATAGAGTAATATGTATTCCATTTTGTTCTACAAAAGATTTTGGATCTATATCATCATTCTTATCATAGATAAATTTATAATTACCTACCCTTCTTAATTGTCTATATTTTAAAATAGAAAGAATCAGAGGCCAAATAATTGGATAATATGTAGAAGCGAGTTGTTTCCTGATAGCAATATCTTTGACCAAATGACCAGCCAATGTTTTTTCTGAAGAAGATGTGTTTTTAACATTTCTATGAAAACCTACTACAGCATTGACTTTACATAGTTTATAATATTGTGAAAATAAAGCATAAAAATGATAATCGAGACTAGGATAATAATTATCTGAAAATCCCCCAAGTTCTATCATGCTTGTTTTCTTTATACATAATCCGACAGGTGCTCTTAAGATGCCATTGCCCCAAACTAAATCTTTTGGGGTTACATTTAACAATTGTATATCTTGTATAGACGATGTTATTGAATTTAGAATTTCAGAGGAATCATAAAAATCCATTTGTCCTATGGCAATACCATCTATAAAATTATTTTGATCATTTACCATTACCTCCGTTATGATTTTCAAATAATTTTTATTTAACAAATCATCATCATGTAACATGACAACCCATTTTCCTTTTGACAAACAATATAGTCTATTCCAGTTGCCACACATCCCGATATTTTCGTTATTCTGATAATAGCTAACCTTTGTTCCTTCATATTGTTGCATTAATTTAGCCGTTTCGCTATCTGAACATTTATAATTATCAACAACAATAATATCAAAGTCTTTAAAATCAACCTGATTTAATACATTATCAATAGTTTCCTTAAGAATTTGATTTTGTTGCTTAAAAGTAGGAATTGCTATCGTTATTAAAGGATTTAGAATTCCAGACTCATAGATAGTAGTTGACAAGACCGATTCCGTTAATTTAAAATTGTCAACTTTTCTAAAAATATCTTTTTTCATATCAATCTTATAAAAAATCAACCATTACAAACTTTTTCCCACTTTTTGCTCTCAAAATTATACTTTTTTATAACCTTTGCCGGACTACCAACAGCAATGCTATAGTCAGGAATCTCCCCACTAACAACACTATTTGCTCCGATTATAGAGCGTTTACCAACCACTGAACCAGATAAGACACAAACGTTTTCACCCAACCAAACATTTTCTTTTATTATTGTTGGTTTCGCATTTAATGGCTGGTGACTGTAAATTTCACCTTCTGGATTGGTTCCATGATTATTGTCTGTAATCATACAACCACTAGCTACTAAACAGCCTTTTTGAATTTCTACTCTTTCAACACAATAAATATGAACAGCATGTTCAATTGAACATGAGTCACCTATTGTTAATTGTGGGGTTGTTTTTAAATTTCCATAGTCTGAATAAGTTTCTATTCGGCAGTAAGGTCCTATGCTGCAATACTTTCCAATGTAAATATTTTGGGGATTCACAAACCAATGATTTTTACTAATCTGTGAATTTTCACCAAAATATCCTAATCTTAAAGAGTAATATTTCCATTTCAATAATTTCAGAATATAAAATGGCAAACTAGCTGTTTTTTTTAATATATTTTTCAATACCATATTCAAATTTTACGTTCGGTTTCCATTTAATGACCCTTAAAGCTAAAATTCTATCAGCCACAGCATACATTACATCAGAATTTCTATATGCTTTTCCTCCCCAATTTATATTTGTTTTTTTACCCAAAATGGTTTCAATTATTCTAGCTACTTCTTTCAAGGTATGACCTTTACCTGTTCCTAATTTAAAGTTAGATTTTGCAGGCAATTCATTGATGCTATGAATTAGCTTTAAATAAAAATCTGTCACATCATCTATATGAATAAAATCTAAAACCTGTTCGCCTGGTGACATATCAATAGGTACTTCAGAATCTATTGAGTCATAGATATAATCAATCACTTTTTTTTGGGTATCAACACCCCCGTAAATTGTGTAGGGAACAACCGTAGTTTGTTTGAAATTACACACTTTACTATAATAATCCAGAAAAGAACGGGACGCAGTTTTTGAGGCAGCATAAAGATAAGCAGGGTCAAAATTATCATCACCTTTGTAGTACTCAGCAAACGTACCTGTATTGATAAAGAGCTTTATTTTGGCCGATTTCACGGCATCCAGTACTTTACAAAAAAATGTGATATTGGAGTTCAAAACCTTAATTAATGAGGAGTAATCATCTAATGCAGTAATAAAAGATGCTAGATGTATAACCACATCAGGCATAAATTCTTCAACATGTTGAACTAACGCTTTTTGGTCATCATTCAGTACGTACTTTTGTGTATTAGTTCCGTAAAGTTGGATTGACACATTAATGTTTCTCGTCAACTCCAAAATTTGATGATTTTCTGTTATCAATTTAGGGACTAAATGCCTTCCAACAAATCCTGTTGATCCAGTTATAAGAATTTTCATTAAAATGGAGAATTAAAGTTTATAAGTTTTTCAAAATTTAAATCTCTGTCTGAAATAATTGAGTTTTTAACACCCCAATCAAATCCAAATGAATTATAAGCAATACCATAATCTGCATTTCTGTTATAGCAACTTGTTTGAGCATAATTAACTATCGTACCATCCTCTAATGATAGAAAACCATGTGCACAACCTTTAGGAATATATAAGTATTGTGCAGAATAATCATCCAATAGAAAACTTTCAAATATACCAAATGTACTTCCCTCTTTTCGCAAATCAAGTACAACGTCTAATATTTTCCCTTTGCTAACATAAACTAACTTTTCATGGTCATGTGGAGGCAACTGAAAATGCATTCCTCGCAAAACACCTTCATGAGAAACTGAATAGTAAAATTCCCTAAAATCAGCATTTAAACCTAATTGCTCAAACTCGTCAAAATTAAATAATTTTTGAAATTGTCCTCTGCTATCCTTAAAATTGACAGTTTCCAAAACAAAGAGACCTTTCAGTTTTGTTTTATGTAAATTCATTTTGCGATATATTTTTTCAATTCTTCTAAGCAAAGATCGTAAACATCTTCATTAGAATAACGTTTGTACCAATCAACAGTCAAAGCAATTGTTTGGTTTATATTCATTTTAGGTGACCACCCTAAGTTGAATTTGGCTTTAGCAATATCCAACATTAATAATTTAGCTTCATGAGGTAAATTATCGTTCGAAACATCTTTAAGTTGACCTTTTCCATAAAAATTTATAACCTTCTCGGCTACATTCCAAACAGTACTGATAGATTCCATATTAGGACCAAAATTCCATCCTTCAGCATATTTATTTGGAACTTCGTACATTTTTTGAGCCAGTAACATATAGCCACTTAAAGGTTCAAGTACATGTTGCCATGGTCTTATAGACTTGGGGCTACGAATTTCTATTGGTTTTTCATTTTCCAAAGCATTTATACAATCAGGAATAATTCTATCAACTGCCCAATCTCCACCTCCAATTACATTACCTGCACGCACACTAGCAATAGGCAAATTATAAGATCTTCGCCATGATGCTATGGCAATTTCAGTAGCACCTTTACTTGAGGAGTATGGATCATAACCACCCATAGCTTCGTTCTCACGATAGCCCCAAATTTGTTCTTTGTTTTCATAACATTTATCCGTTGTTATCATTACACCAACCTTGATGTTACGATTGGCACGAATAGCTTCCATTATATTGATCGTTCCCATCACGTTAGTTTCGTAGGTATCCACTGGAATATCATAGCTTAAACGAACTAATGGTTGTGCAGCCAAATGAAAAACAATTTCAGGTTGATATTTATTAAAAATATCTTTCACCATTTTTCCATCACGGATATCTCCTCTTACATCTGTTATTTTAGAACCGATACCGGAAAGAACAAAATTATCCTTGGGTGAATTAGTATCCAACGCGAAACCTATAACATCAGCACCCAGCTCATGTAACCAAATAGACAACCAAGAACCTTTGAAACCAGTATGACCCGTTACCAAAACCCTTTTTCCGGTAAAAAACCCATCAAATATATCCAATGCTTTATTTACCATATTTTCCAAGGTGCTTTATTTTTATTCCACATATCGTTTAATTCTACATTGTCTCGCAATGTATCCATCGGTTTCCAAAATCCCATATGCTTATACGCATGCATTTTACCCTCTTGAGCAATTACCTGCAACGGTTGTTTTTCAAAAACGACTGTATCATCGTTCTCTGGAATATAATTAAAAACTTCTGGCTCACATACAAAAAATCCTGCATTAATCCAGTTACCATCGCCATCGGGTTTTTCCAAAAAGGATTTAACTTTATTGGAATTGATGTCGATTTCAAGTAATCCGAATTTACCGACAGGTTTATATCCTGTTAAAGATAAAACAGCTCCGGATTCTTGATGAGCCTTTATTGTGTCTGCAATATCTAAATCCGTAACACCATCACCATAAGTAAGCAAAAAACGCTCATTACCAATATATTTTTGAATTCTCTTTACGCGACCTCCTGTCATAGTATTTAAGCCGGTGTCAATCATGGTAACTTTCCAATTTTCGGAATGATTATCATGAATTTGAACACTATTATTTGACATATCGACGGTCATATCACAATTGTGACGAAAATAGTTTGCAAAATATTCCTTAATAACATATTGCTTGTATCCACAGCATATTATAAATTCATTAATTCCATAATGACTGTAAATCTTCATTATATGCCATAAAATAGGCTTTCCCCCTATCTCAACCATTGGTTTTGGAAGAAGATCAGTTGCCTCACTCAAACGAGTACCGAAACCACCTGCTAAGATTACCGCTTTCATTTTGTTTTTACAAATTTTTTGATTGTATCTATCATATACTGAAGCATCTCTTCAGTCATTCCTGGATAAACGCCGATCCAAAAGGTATTATTCATAACAAAATCTGTATTTTTCAGCGTATCTACAATCCGATATCCTTCTTTGGTTTCGTTCATTTCTGCAAAAGCAGGATGACGAAGCAAATTTCCAGCAAAAAGATTTCGTGTTTGTATTTTATTATTTTCAAGAAATTCTGTCAATTCATTTCTTGTAAACGTGGCGTTTTCCATTACTGAGATTAGAAAACCAAACCAACTAGGATTTGAATTGGGTAAAGCTTCCGGAAAAATCAACCCTTTTACATTTTTTAAACCTACTTTCAATGTATCAAAATTATTTCTTCTTGCTGCCACAATGTCATCTAATTTTTCCAATTGAGCACAACCTATTGCTGCTTGCATATCCGTCACTTTAAGATTATATCCGAAATGTGAATACACATATTTGTGGTCATAACCCAATGGTAGTTCTCCAAATTGTTTGCTAAATCTTACTTTACAAGTATTATCCACTCCTCCCATGCACCAGCATTCACGACCCCAATCGCGAAAAGAATTTACCATTTTATTTAGTAACGCATCATTTGTATAAACAGCACCACCTTCGCCCATTGTCATGTGATGCGGTGGATAAAAACTGGATGTTCCGATATGACCGATAGTTCCCGTTTTTTTCCAAATACCGTCAATTAAAACTTCAGAACCCAGAGCATCACAATTATCTTCTACCAACCAAAGGTTATGTTTGTCGCAAAAAGCTTTCACAGCTAAAACATTAAAAGGATTACCTAATGAATGAGCAATCATAACAGCCTTGGTTTTAGATGACAACGCTTGTTCCAACATTCTCACATCAATATTATATTGAGGAACAGTTACATCCACAAAAACAGGAATTGCCCCAAATTGAATAATTGGTGTAACTGTTGTGGGAAAACCACATGCAACAGTTATTACTTCATCTCCCTTTTTTATACGACGTTCACCAAGCTCGACAGAAGTCAAAGCCATGAAAGCCAATAAATTAGCAGAGGATCCTGAATTTGTTAAAGAACAATACCTAACGCCTAACCATTCAGCAAATTTTTTCTCAAATTTAGTAGCCCAAGGACCTGCTGTGAGCCAAAAATCAAGAGAAGAATCAACCAAATTAACTATTTCTTTTTCGTCAAAATAACGTCCTCCATAATTCACACGCGATTTCCCAGCTTCAAAAGAAAACTTATTTGCGTGAACTTCATGGTAATAGTCTCTAGTCAACTCTAATATTTGTCGCTTAAGATCATCTTGTTTCATTTCATTAAATTAATTTTTCTCATTAAGAATATATTCTACTATACGCTTTGCCGCAAAACCATCTCCATAGGGATTCTTTGCTTTTGACATTTTTTTATAAACTATATCATCTTCTAATAATAAACTTACTCCTTGTTCAATTTTCTGTTGGTCAGTACCAACCAATAAGACTGTTCCTGCATTCACAGCCTCAGGTCTTTCCGTTGTATCTCGCATTACTAAAACTGGTTTACCCAAACCAGGAGCTTCTTCTTGCACACCTCCACTATCCGTAAGTATGAGATAGGACCTTTCCATTAAATAAACAAACTGTAAATATTGTAATGGATTAATCAAAAAAACATTAGACAAATTTTTTCCTAATATTTCCAAAACGGGCTTACGTACATTAGGATTCAAATGCATAGGATATACAAAATCAACATCCGGGTAACTTTCGGACAAGTGTTTAATGGCATGACATATATTCAAAAATCCATCTCCAAAATTTTCTCGACGGTGTCCTGTTATTAAAACCAATTTTCTAACGTCTTTTAGCCTCTCCACATCATATCCCATTTCTTCAATCTCTTTTTTCAAAGCTACAGATAATGATTCATTCTTATTAATCTTCTCTGTAACAGAATGAAGTGCATCTATCACAGTGTTTCCTGTTATACATATAGAGCTTTCTTTTACATTTTCGTGTAATAAATTTTCTTTTGATAAAAGAGTGGGAGCAAAATTATAAAAGGCTATTCGGCTTGTGATTAATCTATTCATCTCCTCTGGCCATGGACTATAAATATTTCCAGTACGTAATCCTGCTTCTACATGAGCTACCGGAATTTGCTGATAAAATGCAGCTAACGCCGTAGCGGTGGAAGTTGTTGTATCTCCATGTACGAAAACAATGTCTGGTTGACTTTGTTTTAAAATATCCCTCATTCCCAACAAAATACGAGATGTAATATCATACAAGTCCTGATTAGGTTGCATAATATTTAAATCGTAGTCAGGTTTAATTTGAAACAAATTCAAAACCTGATCCAACATTTCTCTATGTTGAGCTGTTACGCATACTTTAGTTTCAAAATCACCTGGATATTTCTGAAACTCTTTAACTAACGGAGCCATTTTAATCGCCTCTGGACGAGTTCCAAAAACCAATAATATTTTTCTTTTCAATTTCATTAAATAGTCTATTACGTTTTACCTAATATTTTTTATTCAGGCTAATGTTTTATTATTAATTGCTTCGGAAAATGCACAAAAAGATACTTGCAACCAAATCGAAATGGGTATAAAACACTGAATTTTTTAAAATATTTCCACTTTTCAGAACCATGCAACGCATCTACTATACGAGTATAGAAAATGCATAATAATTTGGGATGCAGTTGTAAGGACTTATTAAAATCATCAAAATACAACAACCTCAATTCTATCAATTTCTCTGCCACTTTAGGTCTGTACAAAGAAGTTAACGATTGACCATGAATTCTGTACGAATATAATACTTTATTTATTTTTCCAATTGGAAATTTTCTCCAAATACGAATCCAGTAGTCATAATCTTCAATCAAAAACATGTTCTCATTGTATTCTCCAATAATTTCTGCAACACTTTTACGGTACATAAATGAACATCCCACATAATTGTTAAGAGGCATTTGAAGATTCACATCTTGCATGATAAGTGCAGTTTTTACGATACTGTTATTTTCATCAATTATTTGATAATCTGATATCACCATTCCTACATTCGGATTTGCATCCAAATAGGTGACGAAATCATCCAACATAGTAGGAAGCATAACATTATCATGAGATGTCCATGTATAATATTTTCCGTTTGCACTACGAAAACCTTTGTTTAAAGATGCTGGCAATTTTAAATTCTTTTCATTGTTTAATACTCGAATCCGAGAATCCTTTTCAGCATAACACTGTGCAATTTCCATAGAATTATCAACTGAACAATCATTTACAATTATGAGTTCCCAACCTTTAAATGTTTGAGCAATGCAACTTTCAATTGCAGAGGCCAAAAAATCTGCCCCATTATAACAAGGTAATACGATAGTTATGAGTGGATTATTTTTTAACATGTTATCAAATATTTTAGTTACCAACGATTTTAAAAATGGCTTGTTTGAAGTTTGTAATCTTATATATTAATACACCCACAAAATAGGGAGTTTTAAATAAATATTTGTACTTAACCGGAAGCACAGAATAATCTAATTTACGAACTGCCACAATTGCATCTGCATGTTCCTTGGGTACTTCAAAATAATATTTTTTGATCAGCACAGCACTCCTCATTTGAATAAAACGATAAAAAACTTCATTCTTTTTATATTTGTCATATTTATCAACATAATAGGGTAAATAATACTTTAATGCACAATAACGACCTAATGCCCTATTATCAGCATCTTGCCTATAGAACACCAATAATCTAGCATCAAATACAACACGGAAATTTAAAATAATGCGATACCACATATCTAAATCTTCACCATACTTGATTCTTTCATCAAATAATCCGGTTCTTTCAAATGCCGATTTTCTAACAACTACAGAAGATGAACAAAACAAATCAGAAACACATTTATTGGCGAAATAATTAATCACATACCCTCGAAAATCATTTGGTAAACCAGTTTCTAAGGACTCCATATTACCATTGTCTATGTGAGCGAAATTTATTCCCCACATAGCAGCATCCGAAAAATCCTGAATCAATCTATATTGTTCTGCCAAGTAACTTTCATCCCAAATATCATCTCCATCAAGAAAGGCAATATAATCATATCTTGATTCCATGATTCCCCTATTTCTTGCCGAACAAACCCCTCCATTTTCTTTCTGTATTAAGCGAATACGTTTGTCGGTCAATTGCCTCACAACCTGTACACTGTCATCTGTAGAACCATCATCAATCACTACTATCTCAAATTGGTCAAAAGTTTGAATTAATACAGACTGAATTGTATTATAAACCGAATCTTGTTTGTTATATAATGGTATGACAACAGAAAACATAAATTAAATATTATAATATATATAATTCAAATCACTACAGCGCTCCCAACAGTAGTAAAAGTAACACCTCTTAAGATTGATTTCCAATATTACAACTGCACGGAAAAACAGTTTTATTTTTCTTGGTTTTTATGCATTAATTTAAAAAAGTTTTCAAATAACCTTTTAAGTTTTTTATCTAAGAAAAATAATCTGATAGATAATATAAATCGTTTAGATGGAGAACGATAATCATTTATACACCATTGTAATGCACTTTCATAATATTTTTTTGTGTAGATATTTTTATTTATTTGATATAATTCTCTGGAAATATCAAAAATAACATCTAGACTTTTCTCTTTGTCTATCATACTGGCCATTCCACCACCATGCATATTTCTTACTCCACCGTCAAAGGCAAATATATAACCCTTCCCGGCAAGAAGCAAATGATAAATTTGATGCATATCACGATAATTCTTATATCTCGACGATATACTCAAATCAAAAGACTCTCTTCGATAAACCATGGTTAAAGGTTGAGTTATCCAAGTTTGAAAAAACTGTCCTATTGTTATCTCTACTCCTTCAACCTTTCGATCATGAAATAACCATCCACAATAGTCTTCTCTGAATATTTCTCTTTCAACATCATAATTTCTATATCGATGAAAACAAACACTATAGTCGGGATTGGCTTCCAAAAAATCAACTTGTTTTTGCAATTTTAATGGATCAGTCCAATAATCATCGCCTTCACAAAACGCAATGTATTTACCAGTTGCAACAAGCATAGCCCGTCGCTCATTTTCAATTGCACCAACATTTGCTTCTGATGTAATAAACTTTATCAAACTAGGATATTGCAATGCATAACGGTTGCATATAGCACGCGTACCATCTTTACTGCAATCTTCAGCAATAATAAACTCCATGGGAAAATTTATTTGCTGAGATAAAACCCCTTCTATCGTTTTTGTAATATAAGGTTCATGATTATATGTAACTGTAACTACACTTAATAAAGAATTTTCCATTATTACACCAATGTATATTCATTTAACAAATGTAGCGTTTTCTCCTTGCCATTGTGCATCATCACATCAATAATCGATAAATTTGGAAGATAAGAATTACCAAACTGTTTATAAAACAAATCATTTGTTTTTAAAAATTTTAAATCAATATTATATTCACCAAACTCATTTTTGTTATATAACTCCTGACCACCAATCGGATTAACATACGTATCTGCTTTTTCTATTTTACACATTTGTAAAATACGAGCAACTTTCTTAACCGGATACAATTCTTTAAAATCGGGGAAAATATAATCTCCTTTTTCCCACAAAAGCAAATTATCTTCTAAAGTATCATATTTTGTATTATCACTAATTATTTCCGTCTCAATGTCTAAAAAACGTGCAATAGAAATAATTGAGTACGTATTAAGATCAAAAATACGATCATACGAAACCGACAAAATATTTTCTAACAATTGATATACTTCATCAAAAGCTTTGGCCCCCTTATAATTCATATATATAGCTTTCAACATTTTATTTTGCCATTTTTGCTGATTATCTATTTGAATATCAAAGATTAAACTATTTGAACTTTTATGATTTAAAGGAACCGAAATAGACAAAAGCGTTCCGTTTTTCATAGCAATCTGATTTCTGTTTATCCATCCTTTTTTAATAAAAGAAACATTACCATATAAAATATACTTATCGACGGCTTTAATTGCCTGAAAATAACCTATATATGGCATAAAATAAGGTTGCATAATAGCAAGTTTCATACTTTTTTTGTCTTTTTTTCGAAAAAATGAAAATTTATCTTATAAAATTAATTATTCAAAATCACAATTTACAACTTTATACTTCTTCTATCAATTCAATAATTCTTTGAACATCAGATGATTCTAAAGCATGATGAATTGGCAAACAAATAACACTATCTGCTACACGAATGGAAACAGGTAAATTTCCCGAACAAGAAGATGGTAAATCTTTGTAAGTTGAAAACGTACTTATTAAAGGATAAAAATAGCGACGTCCCAACACATTTTGTTTTTTCATTTTAAAATACAATTCATCACGAGTCATACCGTATTTTTCGGCATCTACAAAAATGGGGAAATAGGCATAATTATGTCTTACACCTTCTATATCATTCATAAAAGAAATACCGGAAATACTTTGCAAACCATTTCTGTATTGTTGCACAATCTTTTTACGTATCTCTATGGCTTTATCTACTTGTTTTAGATTTAGTAAACCATATGCCGAACGGATTTCATCCATTTTACCATTAATACCTGGTGCAACTACGGTTATTTCATCTTCAAAACCAAAATTTTTCAGATAATCTATTCTTTGTTTCGTCTCAGCATCATGGCAAACTAAAGCACCTCCTTCGATGGTATTATAGACCTTGGTTGCATGAAAACTTAGCGTACTCATATCTCCGGCATTTAAAACAGATTGTCCTTCTTTCATTACTCCAAAAGCATGAGCGGCATCGTAAATTATCTTTAGCCCGTATTTATTAGCAATAGCTTGTATTCTATCCATTTCACATGGTGTACCATACACATGAACAGGCATAATAGCAGTTGTTTGAGGCGTAATGGCAGCTTCTATCTTGTCGGGGTCAATATTACAAGTAATAGGATCAATATCTACAAAAACAGGTTTTATACCGTTCCACCATAAAGAATGAGTGGTAGCTACAAAACTGTATGGTGTAGTAATTACCTCTCCTGTAATATTCATAGCCTGGAGAGCTGTAATTAAAGGTAACGTTCCATTAGTAAAAATACTAATGTATTTTACTCCCAGATATTCACAAAGAGCGTTTTCCAACTGCTGATGAAATTGCCCCATATTTGTAATCCACTTACTATCCCATATTTTTTGCAAATAAGGTATAAAATCATCCAAAGATGGTAATAACGGTGAGGTTACAGTTATTGGATTATTTAAATTTAAATTCTGCATTTTTCGGAATTTTAGAATTTATCATTAACCTATATAATATTTTCAACATACAAACATTCTTTATTTTCGAGTTAATTAAAAAAATCAAAAAGATACGAAGCAAATTTAATCTAAAAGAGTCTCGAAAAGTCAAATTGACCTTACCAAATACGAAATAAAGATATGCATTCAAATCTTTAACTGAATTAAAACTTTTTTCAGACAACTTTACCCCTTTGCGTGCCATATTGACCACATGGAGCATTTCCTTTAAACCTGAAACGAAAAAAAGCCCCGTAAACTTAGGTATTAACAAAGGAACGTATAAAGATAATAACCACAAAATACGTTGATCACTTGAAGAAAGAGAACTAGTAATTGCGGTCGAATATTGAACGTAAACGTAATCACATTTTTCCAAGTATATTACATCTCCAAATTGCAAATGATGATATGTAATTACCGAATCAACATAACGTTTTCCATATAATTCAACAGGATTAAAAATAGCATTTTTACGTGCAACAAACGCTTGATTTAAAATAAAATAATTGCTTAAAATAAATTCATTCGCAGAAATTACCTGACCATCATAAAACTGTCCCTGCAAAAACCAAGACTGTCCTTTTTCAAATGAATCTCCATCCTTCAAAATCCAAACATTCTGCATACACAAACTACATTCTGGATGTTCTTCAAGTTTTTCGACTTGTCTTTGATAAACGTCATTACCCACAAAATAATCATCGGCATCAACGTGTGCAACGTACCTACCACGAGCAATTTTGTAAGCATTACATCTATTGTAACCACTTCTCTGAGATGTATTAGCCGGATTATAATTACTCGAATTAATTTGCACACCAATAATCAAACCCTTATGTTGTTTTTCATATTCTTGAATTAGCTCCCAAGTACCATCAATTGAAGCATCATCACTAATCACTATTTCATAGGAATATAAAATAGACTGATGCAAAATACTATCAATGCATCTTTGAAGCTGCTCTTTTTGATTATGGGAAATAACCAATATACTTAAAACAACTGTTGAATTCATTTTTTTGTTTTGTAATGCATTAAAGACAATATTGTCTTCTGTTTAAAAATTTTCCCATAAATTTTTACGATCACTCGATTTTTGCGTAAAAAAAACGGCAAACAATAAAGTATTGTTAACAATAATCCTGAAATGAAGTCACATTTTTTGAAAGAAAATATTTGCATCTTATGAATCAAACATTTATACTTCACAACAAGATTTTTTTCTTCTGTGTCTACATTAATTCTAAAGTACTGATCCTTAACTATGGATATACAATAAGATCGCTTTAATTTTAAACAAGGATTTTGCAAAGAAAAATACACATCATCCAAAATTATAGCCCATGAATTAATACTTTTATAATTTGAGCCTGAAAGCATTATTGAACCTTCATTTGCATAATGTATGTAAGTAAAATCCTTAGAAAAAGCAATGCTTGAAATACATTCGGACATTTTAAACATCCAATGTTCATCTTCGTGAATAATACCTTCAAATTGAGCTAATGAATTGCAAACAATAAACTCTTTCTTAATAAATTTTCCTGCAAAATTTATTGGAATAAAATTGTTATCAGTATAATTATATAGACGATCCAACAATGTTGATTTATTATTTATAAATTCCGGTAAATTTTTATGAGCAATATCACGCCAATCCAAAAAAGAATTATCAACAAAAGGAACTATATATTGCATATTTCCCTGAACAATATCTACTCCGATATATTTAACCGCCAGCCCTACCAAATTTTCAATACAGTCGGGGGTTATTTCATCATCACTATCCAAAGCATATACATAATCACCCTCGGCGGCAGCAATGCCACTATTTCTTGCGGCAGATAATCCCCTATTTCTACTATGAGTTATTATTTTAAATAAGATTTTTCCACCATTATTCTTATAGTTTTGAATAAAATGTTCAACAATTTGCATACTATTATCAGTTCCACAGTCATCCACAAGAATTGCTTCTATATTTTGGTAATTTTGATTAATAATAGAAGTCAAACATCTTTCAATGTATTCAGCTACATTGTATATAGGGATTATTATAGAAACTTTTAAACCTTTTTCCATATTTTCTAAAAATTCCAATTACAAATAGGCACAATCACACCTTCCTCAGAAACAGTCTTAGCTACGGTTGAAAGGTTCATGTCTTGAATAATCAAAGAAAGACAATGCTCTCCAACAAAATAGTGTTCTCCGACAACATTTCCATTACTAAACCAAATACTAATAGAATAAGAACCATTGTACAAAAACGGGGAAGAAATTTCTACTTTTACCGAACCTTCTTTCTTTGGCTCTCCAAAATCGGTAAGTCCGCTCTTCAAGGGATTTGTACCAAATATCGGATTATGGTATGAATCATAAACAACAAAACCGAAATTTGGCTGCTTAATAACCCTATCAGAGTTATAATCAAGTTGAAGAAATATCTTGTCTTTTACTTGGTTCACAGAAACCCTTTTAACGACGTTGTTAATTGGATAATATTCAGAATTAATATTTTGCCCGTCAGCCAAATAATAATCGATTACATCGTGAATATTTCCACTGTAATCTAATTGACCATTTTTCAAAATAACTCCTGTTTTACACAAATTCCGTACTGCTCCCATATTATGGCTAACAAAAAGCACAGTTCTACCCTCACCTTTAGATACATCTTGCATCTTGCCAATAGCTTTCTTCTGAAACTCCGCATCTCCAACTGCCAACACTTCATCTACCACCAATATTTCAGGATCTAGGTGAGCTGCAATAGCAAAGCCAAGGCGCACAGTCATTCCACTACTATAACGTTTTACGGGAGTGTCCAAATAACGTTCAACTCCAGAAAAATCAACTATTTCATCTAATTTGCGGGAAATTTCTGCTTTTGTCATACCCATAATGGCACCGTTCATGAAAACATTTTCTCTTCCTGTCATTTCAGGGTGAAAGCCGGTACCAACCTCAAGTAAAGAAGCTATACGTCCTCTAGCCCTAATTGATCCTGTTGTTGGAGTCGTGACTTTTGAAAGTATCTTTAGCAGTGTGCTTTTTCCTGCACCATTTTTACCTATAATGCCCAAAACATCTCCCTGCTCAACCTTAAAGTCTATATCTTTCAATGCCCAAACATATTCACTTTCCCCCTTGATAGAACGGTCATTAGCTTCTCCAATCTTTAAATATGGATCTTCTTGACCTTTAACACTCGTTTTCCACCAACGATTTAAATCATGCTGAAGAGTTTTAGTTGAAACTAAACCAAGTCTATATTGTTTTGAAATATTATTGAATTCTATTGCTGTCATGTTAATGATAATGAGTTTATAAAATTTGAAGGTTTAACGAATGCCTGATTCATGAATCACACTGTATCCATAAAACTCCGTTGAACCTTATTAAATACAATAACACCTATGATGAGCAAAACCATCATAAAACTAAAACTATAGCCAAGAGCTCCCCAACTAAAGGAACCAACGCCTAAAGCTCCATATTTAAATGTTTCCACAATTGATGTTATAGGATTTAATGTCATGGCTAACCTTATTTTTTCGTTTGTAATAGTACTTAGCGGATAAATAATGGGTGTAGCGTACATCCAAAGTTGGACAACAAATGTGAACAAGATCGTTAAATCACGATATTTCGTAGTCATTGAAGAAATTACAATACCAAATGCCAAACCCAATCCCGCCAACATAATTATAAGTACAGGAAATAAAAGTATATATACATTCGGACAAATAGGAGTTCCAATAATAATATAATACACATAAACAGCTGCAAATAACAATAATTGAATTAACATTCGAACAAGATTGCTCGTCACAATAGACAAAGGAACTATAAGCCGTGGAAAATAAACTTTCCCAAAAATTGCCTGATTCGATGTAAATGTACTTGATGTTTTATTTAAACAATCTGCAAAATACTGCCAACACAATATCCCCGAAAGATAAAACAAAGCTTGTGGTAACCCATCAGTACTAATACCAGCAATTCCTCCAAAAACTACCATATACATAACTGTAGTAAACAAGGGCTGTATAAAAAACCAAGCCGGACCAAGAATCGTTTGTTTATATTGAGTGATAATGTCACGCTTTACAAACATACTAAACAAATCCCTATATTGCCAAATTTCCCTAAAATCAATGCTTAAAAGTTTGTCTTTGGGCTTAATGACGGTTGTCCAATTTTCTGCCATATTTCAATATTAATTATTCTATTTCCTAATTTTATTTTAAATTCCAATACCTTCATATTCAAAACCTAATTCCTTCAATTCTTGCTTATCATAGATATTTCTACCATCTATAATTAGAGGTTTTTTCATTGTTTTATAAATAACTTGCCAGCTAGGCAAACGAAATTCCTGCCATTCTGTAACTAATAATAATGCTTCGGCATCAAGAACTGTATCATAAATATCATTACAGAATATAACTTTATCGTTTGATTGATTATGAGGTAAATGCTTAACAATAGGATCAAATACCCTCACTTTACATCCAGTTTTCAATAATTCATCAATTATAACCAAAGAGGGAGCTTCTCTCATATCATCAGTATTCGGCTTAAAGGCTAACCCCCAAATAGCAATTACTTTGCTTTTTAAATTTCCTTTAAAATGTTTGCTGAGTTTTTTAACCAATATGGATTTTTGATTTTCATTAACTTCTTCTACAGCTTTTAATAGTTGCATACCATAACCCTGCTGATTAGCTGTTTTAATAAGAGCTTTGACATCCTTAGGAAAACAAGATCCTCCATAACCACAACCCGGATATAAAAATTTGCTGCCTATACGAGTATCTGAACCAATGCCTTTACGTACCATATTCACATCTGCCCCTACCAGTTCACAAAGATTAGCAATATCGTTCATAAAACTAATACGAGTTGCGAGCATAGAATTCGCTGCATATTTTGTCATTTCAGCAGAAGGTATGTCCATAAAAATAACCCGAAAATTATTTAACAAAAAAGGACGATACAATTTAGTCATCACTTCCTTTGCTTTTTCAGTTTCAACACCTATTACAACCCTATCAGGACTCATAAAATCCTTTATAGCTGCACCTTCCTTTAAAAATTCAGGATTAGAAGCTACATCAAATTCTATATCTAAGCCTCTTTCATTCAATTCTTCTTGAATAACTTGTCGTACTTTTTTTGCAGTGCCAACAGGAACTGTACTTTTTGTTACTAACAAAACATAATTGTTCATGTGTTTACCAACAGTACGAGCAACTTCCAAAACATATTTCAAATCAGCACTTCCATCTTCATTTGGAGGAGTACCGACAGCACTAAATACAATCTGAACATCATCCAAGACATCGGTTAGTTGATTTGTAAAATGCAAACGATTAGCCTTTACATTTCGTTCTACAATATCTTCCAACCCCGGTTCATAAATCGGATTAATGCCTTTTTTCAGATTTTCTATTTTTAAAGCATCTATATCAACACACGTCACATCCGTTCCTATTTCAGCAAAACAGGCACCAGAAACAAGACCGACATAACCTGTACCCACTACCGCAATTTTCATTTTTCTTTATTTTATTATAAACGAGCATCCACAAGCTCTCTGTCTAAGAAAGCCTTAACATCATATATTACAGCACCGGAATCTTTGTATTTTTTAAAATTGAAAGTTTTAAAATCATCATGAGCCACAGCAACGATTACAGCTTGATAAGATTTTTTATCATCTATTGTACTTAATAAATCAATGTCATATTCATGTTTAACATTCTCCGGTTTTGCCCATGGGTCAAATACATCTACATTAATTCCAAATTCCAACAACTCTTTGTAAATATCAACAACTTTTGTATTCCTCATATCCGGACAGTTTTCTTTAAACGTAATTCCCATAATTAGTACGTTAGAGCTTTTAATCGTATGTCCAGCTTGAATCATCAATTTAAGAGTCTTATTTGCAATAAATTGTGCTATGCTATTATTTACACGACGCCCAGAAAGAATTACTTGAGGATCATACCCTAAGGCTTTTGCTTTGTGTGCCAAATAATATGGATCAACACTAATACAATGTCCACCCACAAGACCAGGTCTATATTTCAAAAAATTCCATTTTGTACCGGCAGCATCTATAACATCATTGGTATCAATACCAATACGATCAAAAATGAGAGCCAATTCATTCATAAATGAAATATTCATATCACGTTGTGCATTTTCAATGGCTTTTCCAGCCTCAGCAACCTTCATACTGGGAGCTTTATGTGTACCAGCCTTAATAATAGACGAATATAATTCATCAACCAAATTAGCCACCTCAGGAGTTGAGCCTGAAGTTATTTTCTTTATGGTAGTAAGGGTGTTCACTTTGTCTCCCGGATTAATTCTTTCAGGAGAATAACCACAAAAGAAATCTTTGTTAAATTTTAACCCTGAAAACTTCTCCAATACAGGAACACAATCTTCCTCTGTACATCCGGGATATACTGTCGATTCATAAATAACAACATCACCCTCTTTCAACACCTGTCCAATCATTGCTGATGCTTTTAATAATGGCGTTAAATCCGGATTATTAAATTCATCAATTGGAGTGGGAACTGTCACAATAAATACATTGAAATCTCTTAATTTTTCAGGATAGCAAGCAAAACTTAATCCAATACCTAGGTCTTTTTTATATAACTCCGTAGCTTCTTTCATGCCTACTAAATCAGCTTCTAAGGTACTATCCTCACCACGTTGTAATTCCAAAACACGTTCTGGATTAATATCAAAACCCAACACGCGATATTTCTTTCCAAATTCAATGGCTAAGGGTAATCCAACATAGCCTAAACCCACAACAGCAATTTTTCGATTTTGCAATTTCATAAAATATAATTATTAAATTTATTATACCTCATCTTCCATTTTATCAAAATATTCTTCATTATTTTCCTTGTTAACATTGCGTGACAATATATTTGTCAGATTGTACGATTTTCCATATTTTCCATAATTGTTATAATAAGAAGAATACTCTAATTTTTTAAGATTAACATCGTTAAAAAGGAAATGTATATTTTTTATGTTATCCGAACGCAACTGAGTAATAACTTTTTTAAAGAAACTTTTATCTGTTTTTTCAGCACGCACTACATATATATTTATATCTACTTGATTTATTATAGAATAGGCATCTGCAACCAATCCTATAGGAGAAGCATCGAACAAAACATAATCATAACGTTCTTTCAATATTTCTATAAGACCTTCCATCTTAGCAGACTTAATCAATTCTCCAGGATTTGGAGGTATGACACCTACCGTCATTACATCAAATTTATAATTGGAATCTTTTATAATAGCTTCATCTAAATCAATTTGACCTGCCAAATAATTACTAAGACCCTTATTATTAGGAATGAAAAGAGAAGCGGAAACACTCGGCTTTCTCAAGTCTAGATCAACCAATATTGTTTTTCTTCCAGTCAGAGCAAAAATGCCAGCCATATTAGCAGCTATATATGTCTTTCCATCACCCGAATGAGTCGAAGTAAACATAACACAAAGAGAAGTCGTTTTAGAAGTTATAAACTCTATTCTGGCACGAGCAACTCGAAAAGATTCTGCAGATATTGATCTTGGATATTTATCAACAATAACGGGCAAATTGCTATTTGTATGACGGATTATTCCCAATATTGAATACGCACCTTTTGACAGACTCATAATTTCATTTTCTGTTCTTAAAAAAGGGTAAAAATATTCTCTTATTAGGAGAAATAGCAACGGAATAAGCAATCCTATCAAAAAGAATGTAGTATAATTACTCCCTTTACTCGAAGAATTAGTAATAGAAGCTAGCCTTGCTTTATCTAAAATAATATTATCGGGAGAATTAGATGCTCGTTGAATTTGAGCATCAGCTCTTTTCTCCATTAAAAATGAATAATAATCATCATTTACCTTAAATTTTCGTTCAAAATTAAGAAGTTGTTGCTCCTTATATGGTAATTCTCTTACTTGAGACATTAATTCTTTATCTCTTTTTTGCCAATCATCCTTCTCTATGTTGAAACTAGCTCTAATATTTTTTAATGCCTCAAACATTTGTGCTTTAACATTTTCTATATCTCTTGTATATTTTGCATAGTAAGGGCTTTTGTCTCCAACTTCTTTTTTCTTTAACTGTAAATCTGTAAACTGACTTACGAGACTTGATAAATTCACGTCATTTACGCCTAAGCTTGCAGGAGCTATGACAGAACCATCTTCCATATTACGTTCCAAATAATGGGTTAGATAGTTAATATATGATTCTTTCAATCGTAATTCAGTTTGTTTAGAGTCTATCTCATTGTATTTAGCAGCCAAATCAGACCCAGAAGCAGTTGATACCATGAAATTATTTGCCTTATAATTTTGCAATCGGTTCTCTGATATCCGAAGAGAATCAGATATTTCAGACATTTGAGTATCTATAAAATCAATAGTTTTGATAGCAGCATCATTCTTACGAGCCAAATCTTCTGCCAAAAATTCATCACATAAAGCATTTAAAAAATCGCAATCTCTCTCATAAACATTACCAGTTAAAGAAACTTCCACTACAGAAGAACCTGTCATCTTAAAATCAAATACTAAACGAGAATGTAAATCAGAAGCTAACGTTTCTAAATTTCTGAAATTAAAACAAATATTAAACCTATTCCTATAAAAAGAAGTTTTGTCGATAGTAACAAAAAACATTGAAGTTTCTAATTGCTTACCATATTCCCCTTTTACTGAAAAGGTGGGAGTTTCTTTATCACCCTCAAAAGAAATTTCGTAAAAATTATTTCCAATATCCCTTATAGAGAATTCTCTTTCATAAGCATTCGGGGCTATGTACAAAGATGAAATAACTATAGGCGATTTTTTATATAGATTACTTACTTTAAATCGTCCTCTAGCATAGTAATCAATCGCAAGTTCCGGCATCTTTTTTACCACTTTTTCAATCAGATCTTGGGAACTAAACATAACAATCTGATTATTTACATTGCGATATCCTTTTTGTAACCCAAACCCTTGCATAACCGATTGGGCTCCAGCTAAACCCTTGTTCTCTTCTATAATAACTAATGCAGATGAGCAATAAACAGGTTGCCAACTTCTGTTTTGCAAATAGGCTATACCCATAAACAAAATAAGAGAAATAACAAAAAAATACCATCCCTTACATATACGAATAATCCATATTTTTATATCAAATGAACTATTTTCGCCTTCTGAAAAATTATTTTCCTGATTTAAGTTATTATTATCCATATAGACTTTTTAAAAGAATCCTAGCACTAACAATAAAAAAGACAAGGTAGTACTTATACTACCTATAGCCATATTATAATTTGAAATTTTAAAGAAATCCCCTTTTATCGTACTTACGTATATAACATCATTAGGTTGGATGTAATAATATTCAGAGTCAATAATGGAAGCGGTTCTTAAATCAAATTCTTTCACAATGGGACGATCCTTATCAGAAACCTTGCGAATTATTTTTACATGTTTTTTATCTGCATTTTGAGCAAGATTTCCTGAAAGAGAAAGAGCTTGAAAAATATTTAATTTCTCTTTATATAGAGGAAATTGACCACGACCAGCCTCTCCTATAACATAAAAACAATCATTCGCTAACCCTAATTTCACAACAGCATCTGGAACAAAGTCTCGCAATTTTTCTTGAACTACTTTAGCCGCCTGTCTAATTGTTAACCCCTCTACATGAATACCTGAAATAAAGGGTATATCAATAGTTCCATCTTCATATACCCTATAAGAAGGGGCAGTAGCTGTGTTTGTTCCTCCCGCTGTAAATATTGCCGTTATTTCATCATTTAAACTCAATACCCGTATTGCCAATTCATCATTTTTTTGAATTTGATAATAAGTATATGGAGTTTTCTCATACTGAGGCAAACTTTTATTTTCTTGCAAATAAGTATTCGACTTATTAGTAATACAAGAAGAAAAGATTACCATAAGTGCACCAAACATGAAAATATTTTTTACTTTTTGGGTATACACAAATCTACAATTTTATAAATTAACAAACCAAATGAAATAGTTGATGTCGTTGTTGACAAAACAGTTAAAAATGAATTTAATTTAAAGAACTGGCCATCAAATGCTTTCACATAAATAATATCATTGGGGCGGATATAATAAAAATCTGAATTAAGTACATCCTTACTTCTCAAATCAAATTCTTTTATAACATTTCCTCCATCGGGCAATTGCCTTAAAATCTTTACCTTTGACCTATCAGCATAAGGTCCCAAGTCACCTCCGAGAGCCAATGCTTCAAAAATAGTCATTTTTTCTTTCTTTATTTGATACCTTCCTGATGTTGATTCTGTTAATAAACTGAAATAACTATTTACCAAATTTACTTCAACAGAACAATCCTTCACATAGTCTTTAAGCTTTGTTTCAATATCTTTCTTAATTTCTCTAGTATTTTTTCCTTCGACATAAATACTCCCTATATACGGAAAATCTATAGTACCATCCTCATAGACGGTATAAGTAAAAAGCCCCTTTATAGAAACAGAAGATACATCTTCGCTAGTACCAGAAGAGTTACAAGGATAGGCATTAAAGATTTTTTTTGATTCCGGGTTAAGAGTTATTACCCGAATATACAACTCATCATTGAATTGCACGGAATAATCATCAGGAACTGAACTTTCAGGGTACGAAGGAATCGCATAATCAGGTTCCTGAAGATAATGAGTTTTTCTAGGTGTTACACAAGAAGAACACAATAATGTAAGAAAAAAAAAGAAGTATAAAACTTTTCTCATTAAGAATCCCTTTTCTAAACTGCGACAAAGTTAAGCTTTTTTTGTTATTTAACCCAAAAAAAATGAATTTAACTATACATTTAATAAAAACAGATAGGCTGTGAAGAGCCTATCTGTTTTTATTTTTATTTTGTTTTATCTCTTCGCTTGAACAATATAATTTTTCAATTCTTTGTTAAAAGCATCTTGCTCCAATAAGTCTTCAACTGTCATGTGCATTCTGTATCGCCAACTATTTTTTGAATTAGAAGGAACATTTATTCGCTCTTCATGAGGATTTTCTCTTCGTAAATCTTCCGATATACTCATCAAATCTTGCCATTGGAAAATTGCCCACATTGCTGGTGAATAAAGATGCTGCATCAAAATATCCCTACATACCCACCATTCTGCAAAATACGGAGCTGTACCCCAGTGTCCCAATTGTTGATTATAAAATCGTTGTGTAACATTTTTATCTTCTTCCCACCAACCTCGTATTGTACTCATATCATGAGTAGAAGGAGTTACAACCGATAGATATTTTGCATCAGCAGGATGGAAAAACTCGACAGTATTTATTTTTGGTGCACGTTGTATTTCTAGACTCAAAATTCCTAGTTGATTCATAACACTTGTAACACAATCAGCCATCATACCCAAGTCTTCACCACAAACAAGCATATTGGTAGAACGTTTAATTGCAGGAAGTTTTTTTAGTGCTGAATATTTCCAAAAGCCATCTTGACGACGATAGAAATAGTCAACATATAATTCTTCTATTTTATGTTGTGCATCAAAATCCAAATGTCTAAAAGTACTTAATGTCTGCATTCCGTAACGAGGATAGAACATAGTTCCATTAGAGTTTTTTGCTTCAAAAAACAATACATTTGAGACTAAATCGAATAAGCCCCACTTGATCTTTTCAGAAATCAAGCCCTTGTTAAACATTTCCAAAACTTTCTTTTGGGTATTACATATAGGTTTCAATCTCAATATCCAACCATCAATAATATCAATACAATTTATTTTCACCCAACTAGCATCATCTCCAAACGTTTCCCATATTACAGAATCTGTGATGTAAGGCAAACAAAAACGGTTATAATCAAAATAAATTCCTTTTTGATAAAATTCATCAATATGTATAGGAACCGAAGGATTTAAATACCCCATAATACCTTCCTCTTGTTCTATTGGAATTTGCCAAATACGGAAAAATCCGAGTATATGGTCTATTCGGAAAGTATCAAAATAGTTGCTCATTTGTTGGAAACGTTTTTTCCACCAATCAAAGCCTGTTTCTTCCATTTTTTCCCAATTATAGGAAGGAAGCTCCCAATTTTGTCCTTTTATGGCAAACATATCGGGTGGAGCTCCAGCTTGCATATCCATATTGTATAATTCGGGAGAAACCCAAGTGTCCACACTATTACGATTTACTCCAATAGGAATGTCTCCCTTTAAAATAATTCCATTTTGATGAGCATATTCAGCAGCTTCTGAAAGTTGTAAATGTAAATGATATTGAATGAAATAATTAACAGCTATTTCGTCAAAATGTGGCTGTTTAGGAGATGATAATTTTTCTATCTTTTTAGCATCACATAATGAATATTCGCCCCATTTAGAATAATCTGAGGTGCCATTTTTATCTCTCAAATAGCAAAATGCAGCGTAGGAGGCCAACCAATGTTTATTATCTTCATAAAACTTTAAATAGTTTTTGTCTTTAAATAGTTTTTCTTTATTTTCAAGGTATAAAGCCTTTGCATACTTTAATTTAAAGTTGACAATTTCCAAAAATTCCACTAGAGGTAAGGCGTTTAGTTTTACTTGTTTGGTTTTATATTCTGCTGCCAAAGGGTTTGTCGCTGACAGTTTACCCATTTTGGGCAAATTCAAATACAAAGGACTCAAAGCAAAAGCCGAGATAGCTGCATAAGGCAACACATCAGCAGCGGTATGGGTTCCAATGGTATCATTCAGAGGTAATACTTGAACAAGTTTTAATCCGACCTTTTTAGCCCAATCTATAAACAATTTCATATCTGCAAAATCACCTACACCAAAACTTGATTTTGTACGAATACTAAATACAGGAATACCTACTCCGGCACCGTGAAATTCATGAGACTCAAAACGTGCAAAAGTATCTGAAACAACTACAGTTGTTTTTTTTCCACCAATAATGTTAGCTACTCTATCTGAACCTGATTCGAAATATTTAAATTGCTTGTCTTCTAAATCATAAACACCATATTTATAGCTAATATACTCATTTTTAATGGAGCTTAAGTTTACTTTAGCCGTCCACCAATCTTTTTCCTGATTATGCATTAACACAGGTTTTTCTGTAAGCCAACCGCCCAATGCATCTGCATTACCGACTAAACAAAGACCTTCTCCTTTCTTTAACAGAGGAGCCTTCACTCTAAAAATATGAGTGTATTTTTTCACATCAGGCTCAGGAACCGGTATTTGGTTTTGTTTGAAAAGAACATTTTTAAAGGGAGATGTCAAAAATATATTTTCTATTGCTCCTTCAGGATTCCATTTGTCATAACAAAAGACATCATCTTCTTTACTCGGATCTATTTTCAAGGTTCTATCATTACCAGATTCAGGCATATCAAGACCATTACTATCTTTGAGAACATATCTGTAAGTAAATTCAAAAGGAACCTTGCTGTTTACTTCAATATCCAACCTCCAATCTTCCTTCCATTCGAAATTCATGTAAAGGGCTTTAGAAGAATCATTATTACCTAATTCGGGTATAGAGCCCATGATAGCAATATTTTGCCCCCACTTTGTAAAATAGTTTAAATTAAAATGAATTTTCATACTTATGATTATATAAATTGAGTAAAAAAAGGCTAAAATTATAACTCAAAGATATACTTTTTTCCTTTAATAAAAAGAAAAAAATAACTATTTTGAATCTTATTCCAAATCAAATATCTGGTCGACACTTTCTTCTTCATTAGGAGCAGATTTGCAATCATTCTGATTTCTAGCTTCTTGTGGAATATTGAAAATTGCATTTTGTGAATAATTGAGTGTTTTATCCGCATATATTTTTTGCATATATATTGCCCAAATAGGTAATGCTGTAGTAGCTCCCTGACCATCCGCCATATTATCAAAATGAATGGATCTGTCTTCTCCCCCAACCCAAACTCCGGAAACCAGTTCGGGGGTTACACCCATAAACCATCCATCGGAATTATTTTGAGTTGTCCCTGTTTTTGCTGCAATTTCTCCCCTCAATTGATAACGATACCTCAATCTGACTGCAGTTCCCTCATTAACCACAGCTCCAAGCATGGAAAGCATTTTATAAGAGGTTTCTTCACTAAATATTTCGTTCATTTTAGGTGTAAAGGTGGCCAAAACATTTCCTTTATTATCCTCAATTCGAGTTACGAATAATGGATTTACACGTATTCCCTTATTTACAAAAGCTGTATATGCACCGACCATTTCTTTGACCGATACTTCTGCCGGACCTAAACACAAAGCAACAACTGGTTCTATATAACTTTGAATTCCAAAAGAGTGAATCAATCTGACTAATGACTGAGGAGTAAATTGCTTCATTAAATAAGCTGATATCCAGTTATTTGAATTAGCCAATCCCCAACGTAGAGTAACTAATTCTCCTTCCCTTGCATGAGAGGCATTACGAGGAGTCCATTTTTCGCCTGTTCCCAGATAAAATGTTTGTGGAATATTGGGTACTTTGTCGCATGGAGATAAACCTTCTTCCATTGCCAATGTGTATAAATAAGGTTTAATGGTAGATCCAACTTGACGTTTTCCCTGACTTACCATATCATATTGAAACTGAGAAAAATTAGGCCCACCTACATATGCCTTAACATGTCCGTTAAAAGGATTCATGGACATGAAGCCACAACGTAAAAAATGTTTTTGGTATCTTATAGAATCTAATGGAGTCATTACCGTGTCAATTTCACCTTTCCATGAAAAAACTTTCATTGGACATCTAGTGTTGAAGATTCTATCTATTTGAGCCGAAGAAACATTGGCTCTTTTCAATTTCAAATACCTATCAGATTGGCGCTTAGCCTTAAGCATAATGCTATTAATTTCTTCTTTAGAAACTAAACGAGAAAATGGAGCATATGATTTTCCTTTTTTTTCTTGAAAAAATTTATTTTGAAGATCGTTTCCAATATGCTCTTCTACAGCTTCTTCAGCATATCGCTGCATACGAGAATCAATGGTCGTATAAATACGTAATCCATCTGTATAAATATTATATGGACTACCATCAGGCTTTGTATTCTTTTTGCACCAACCATATAAAGGGTCGTCTACCCATGCTGCTGAATCTTCTTTATATTTTTGCATCTGCCAAGCCATATAATCACTTTTTTCGGGTTTGTTAGCAGACATTATTTGACGTAAGTATTCTCTCAAATAGGGAGCTAAACCTAACTTATGGTCAACTTTTTTAAAATCAAGTTCCAGTGGCATTTTTTGTAAAGAATCTCGCTGTTCTTTTGTTATATAATCATACTTGCACATTTGAGACAGAACGGTATTTCTTCTTTCGATAGTACGTTTCGGAAAACGATTAGGATTAAAATAAGAAGGATTTTTACACATTCCGACCAACATAGCCGATTGTTCGGTAGTTAATTTATCTGGTTCTGTATTAAAATAAATTTGTGCAGCCGATTTTATTCCAACGGCATTGTTTAGAAAATCGAATTGATTAAGGTACATTGCAATAATTTCTTCCTTAGAGTAGTAACGTTCAAGTTGTACGGCAATAACCCACTCTATAGGCTTTTGGAAAGCTCTTTGAAAAATGTTATCAGCATCCGGAGAATATAATTGTTTAGCCAACTGTTGTGTAATAGTACTGCCTCCTCCGGCACTTTTTTTACCAAAGAATCCTCGTAAAACAATTGATCGAACCAATGACTTGGTGTCAATACCTGAATGACTGAAAAAACGAGCATCTTCGGTTGCTACTAGAGCATTTACTACATGTGGTGAAATTTGGCGATAATTTACTGCAACACGATTATCTTGTCCATAAAAGTAACGTCCAAACATTACTCCATCAGAAGTATATAATTCAGTTGCAAATCTATTTTTTGGATTTTGAAGTTCCTCTATTTCAGGTATATAACCGATATAACCTTTTACAATTAGTACAAAGCACAACACAATCAAGACAATAACGCTTGCAAATGAAATCCAAAAGTATTTCAGCAGCGTATGTGTTTTCTTTTTGTCCATTTTTAGAGTTTTAATCAATAATATTTAGGGCACAAAAGTACATTATTTTTTTTTCAAAACCATGTTACAATGGGTATTTTAAAATAAAAAACCTACAAAAATAGATAATCCGAAATAAAAATCTTACCTTCGCACCCAATTTGAGGTTGTCCTCATTTTCGATAACGAAATAAACCACAGTGGTGAAATAAGCGAACCTATAACGAGTATGATTAAATACATTTTTATCTATCCTGAACAATTTGGCTTATTCTTTCACCTACAATTTTTCCACATTTAACATTTTACATGAATACATTTGAAAGTTTAGGTCTTGAAGCAGATATCCTACAAGGCATTTCAGAATTAGGATTTGAAAATCCAACTCCAATACAAGAAGAGGTTATTCCTTATATGTTGACGAACAAAACAGACATTATAGGTCTAGCACAAACCGGTACAGGTAAAACAGCTGCTTTTGGACTTCCATTATTGCAATTAGTAAGTACAGAAAAAAAAGCCATACAAGGTCTCATATTAGCACCTACACGTGAATTATGTGTTCAAATTGCTAATGAATTACGCAAGTACAGTACTCGTAAAGCCCTTATTAACATTGTTGCCGTTTACGGCGGAGAAGATATTTCTCGACAATTAAGACAATTAGAGAAAACTCCACAAATTTTAGTAGCGACGCCAGGTAGACTTATTGACTTGATTCACAGAAATAAGGTAAAATTAAACAATATCAATTATTTAATTCTCGATGAGGCAGATGAAATGCTTAAAATGGGATTTTTAGATGATATTACAACTATCATAGAAGAAACTCCGGAAGACAGACAAACGCTATTATTCTCAGCGACAATGCCTTCTGAAATTGTAAGTATTTCTCGTAGATACATGACGAATGCAAAAGAAATTTCTGTTGGCAAAAAAAATGAAGCTGCAAAAAACGTTGAACATGTTTTTATTTTGGTAAAAAGAGAACAAAAATACCTTGCATTAAAAAGAATTTTAGATAACAATCCCGATATTTATGGAATTGTATTTTGCCGTACCAGACAAGAAACAAAAGATGTTGCCGATAAGCTTATCGTAGACGGATATAGTGCGGATGCCTTACATGGAGACCTTTCTCAAGTGCAAAGAGATATGGTAATGCACAAATTCAGAATAAAGAATTTACAAATTTTAGTTGCTACTGATGTGGCTGCCAGGGGATTGGACGTGAATGATTTGACACATGTTATCAATTACGATATGCCCGATGATAAAGAAACGTACACACACAGAAGCGGTAGAACAGGACGTGTAAACAAATCAGGTATTTCAGTTGCTATCATTTCTCCGAGAGAAAGAGGAATGCTTAAAGCAATTGAAAAATCTATTAATAGAACATTTGTTCAACAAATGATACCAACCGGAATAGAAGTTTGCCAAAAACAACTTTTCTACTTGATACAAAAAATGCAAAACGTAGAGATTAACGAAAAATTGGCAGGAAAATATATTCCTGAAATTTCCGAAATACTCAAAGACATGAGCAAAGAGGAAGTTATCAGCCGTTTTGTATCATTGGAATTCAATAGATTCTTGGATTATTATAAAAATTCTGTTGACTTAAATACGCAGGTTAAAAAAGATGAAGGATTTGGAGATGGAAGAGAAAAAAGAAGATCTGGAAAATCAGACCGAATTCGTATGAAAATTGATCAAGGTAAGAATGACGGATACGAACCAAAAACGCTACTTAAACTAATCAACGAAGTTACTGACAGTAAAGACATTAACGTCGGTGATATTGAAGTAACTCCTAAATTTACGTTCTTCGATGTAGATAAAGATCAAATAGCCAAATTAATAACGGCTTTTGCCAACAGCAATAAAGCTAAAGGTGTCAGCCTTAATGAAGTCAAAGGGGACAGAAGTAACAGTAGCCGAGGAAATGGTGGCGGCGGAGATAGAGACAGAAGCTTTGGTGGAGACAGACAAAGAAGAAGACCTTCTAATTCTTCCAATTCATCTTCCAATGGGGACAGACGCAACTCTTCTTCAGGCAGTTCGAGTGCGAGCAGAGGTGGAAGTAGTAGACCCAATGACCGTGTTGGTAAAAGACAACGTTGGTAATATAAAATTTCAATAAAAAAGGCTAAGATGAAAATCTTAGCCTTTTTTGATAGTAACAATAGTTTACTTGGATTGCACAATCCAGTTGGTTATCCATTGACCTACTTCACTACATTTATAAGCGTCTTTCCCTTCTACTTGAATATCTGCTGTACGAACATTTGCATCCATTGAAGCATCCACAGCTTGACGGATCAAAGTTGCTTCTTTTTGCAATCCGAAAGCATATTCAAACATCATTGCAGAAGAAAGAATCGTTGCCAACGGGTTAGCTATATCTTTTCCCGCAGCCTGTGGCCAAGAACCGTGAATAGGTTCAAAAACCGATGTGTGTTCGCCAACCGATGCAGAAGGCAACATACCCATTGAACCAGTAATAACAGAACCCTCATCTGTCAAAATATCACCAAACATATTTTCTGTTACCATGACATCAAAATCTTTTGGAAATTGAATCATACGCATAGCGGCATTATCAACAAACATATATTCGGTTTCTACTTCAGGATATTTTGGAGCCATTTCTTTTGCCACTTCTCTCCACAAACGAGAGGTCGCCAAAACATTAGCCTTATCGACTACAGTTAATTTTTTACGACGTTTCATAGCATATTCATATGCCAACTTAAGCACACGTTCTATTTCAAATCGGCTGTAAACGCAAGTATCGTATGCAACAGTTCCATCTTCGCTACGACCTTGTGGACGACCAAAATACAAGCCTCCTGTCAATTCTCTAATGCACATAAAATCAGCACCTTCAATCAAATCTGCTCTTAATGGAGACTTGTGTATTAAAGATGGAAAAGTGGTTACCGGACGAATATTGCCGTACAACCCCAATTTCTTACGCATTGCCAAAAGACCTTGTTCCGGACGAACTTTAGCAGATGGATTATTATCAAATTTAGGGTCACCAACTGCACCAAAAAGGACAGCATCCGATTGCATACATAATTCATGCGTTGTATCAGGATACGGATTACCTACTTGATCAATAGCACAAGCCCCTACTATACCATATTTATAAATCAACTGATGATCAAATTTTTTGCAAACAGCTTTTGTAACTTCCAATCCCTGCTTAATTATCTCGGGACCTATTCCATCACCAGGTAATACTGCAATATTCAATTTCATAATTACTAAATTTATTTTATATTTTTCATGTTACACAAGATTACTTCTGTCAAAAGCTACATATTTAGGTGCAGTAGGTTTATAATCTTCTTTATCCCACAATGTACTTGTTATCATTAAATCGGCACTGTATCGATTACATGCAATAGGCACATTGTGCACACGACATTGACGCAACAACATCTGAATATCAGCTTCATGTGGTTGAGGATTCAGATCGTCGATTAAAAAAATAGCCAAATCAATTTCACGACGTACAACCATGGCAGCAATTTCGGCATCACCTCCTAAGGGACCCGAATTTACACGGATAATTTCAGCGTTAATATTTTTTTCCTCAAAAGCTTTCTGGATTAGTCCGCCTGTTGTTCCGGTACAAACCAACTTATGTTGAGACAATGTATCGGCATTGTGTAAAGCCCATTCTACCATATCTACTTTACGTCTATCATGGGCAACAAGAGCAATTGTTATTTTTTTCATTTTTACTTTTATTTTAAATTAAATTCTGTTTAACATTTTAATAGTCGCCTTAATGGCGGCTTCTGTTTGGTCACCATCAAGCCCATGTGTTTTAAGAAGATGTCCGTTCAGGTTCCAAGTAATCATCGTTTGAACAAGAGCATCCGTTCGTCCACCGGGAGGAATAGAAACCACATAATCGACCAAAATAGGATGTGGTTTGCCCAATTTATCGTATATTTTCCACAAGGCCTTCATAAACGCATCATACTGTCCGTCACCCGAAGAAGTTTCTTGGTATTTCACACCTTCTATTTCAACCAAAATATTGGCAACCGGCTTCAATCCTTGAGCGAGAGACAATGAATAATTTAGCACTTTTACGTGTTCTTCCACATTTTCATCCTTCAACACATCGGAAACAATATAAGGTAAATCGTGAGGTGTAACTACCTGCTTCTTATCTCCCAACTCAATAATACGCTTAGTTACTTTCTGCATTGATTTTTCATCAAGTTGGATCCCAAGGACTTCCAAATTTTTACGAATGTTGGCTTTCCCGGAAGTCTTACCAAGAGCATATTCACGAACACGACCAAATCTTTCCGGTAACAACTCATTGAAATACAAGTTTTTCTTGGCATCGCCATCAGCATGAACACCTGCTACTTGGGTAAATACATTATCACCCACGACAGGTTTGTTGGTAGGAATTCTAATACCTGAATATGTTTCTACCAATTTACTAACATGGTTAATTTCTTTTTCTTTTACATTGGTTTTTAATTTTAGTTGGTCATGTAAAACCGCCAATACGCTAGAAAGAGGTGCATTTCCAGCCCTTTCTCCCAATCCATTAATTGTTACATGTATACCCTGAATTCCTGCTTTTACAGCAGAAAAAACATTAGCAACCGCCAAATCATAATCGTTATGAGCATGAAAATCAAACAATAAGTTTGGATATTTTTCTATCATTTCTCGACAATAGCGTTCGGTCTGTTCAGGATTTAAAATTCCAAGTGTATCAGGCAACATAAAGTGCTTGATTTTTAAATCTTTAAGTCCATCCATCAATTGAAAAACATATTCGGGACTTTCTTGTATACCATTTGACCAATCTTCTAAATAAACATTTACCGTAATGCCCATTTTTTCGGCATTTGATACAACCTCTTTAATATCGGCAATATGCTGTTCAACAGTCTTCTTTAATTGATATTTGCAGTGCTTCAAAGAGCCTTTACACAATAAGTTAATCACTTGACAACCGGCATCTTTAATCCAATTTAATGATGTCAGACCATCCACAAAGCCAAGAACTTCCACTCTATCAAGCATCTTTTTGCTTTTTGCCCACTTGGTAATTTCCTTTACAGACCCGAATTCGCCGTCAGAAACACGTGCCGAAGCAACTTCTATTCTATCGACTGATAAATCTTCCAACAGCAAACGGGCAATACTTAGCTTTTCCTTTATAGCAAAAGAAACACCTGAAGTTTGCTCACCATCTCGCAATGTTGTATCTATAATTTTTATCATACGTCTGACTTACTTTTCGGAGTAAAAATTCGTTTTGTTATTTTGTTCAAAAGTTTCAATATATTCCTTTTTGGAAAGGAGATAATCTATATCATCAAATCCTTTCAAAAAACACTCTTTTTTGTATGAATTAATAGCAAATTTTTCCGATTTGTTGTTGCTATTATTTGTAACTGTTTGATTCTCTAGATCAACTGTTATGGTTGTTTTTGGTTCAGCATTAACAGTTGCAAAAATATCTGCCAAGAATGCTTCTGAAATAACCACAGGCAATACCCCATTATTCATGGCATTATTTCTAAAAATATCAGCAAAAAAGCTCGATATAACGACTTTAAAACCATAACCTGCAATAGCCCAAGCCGCATGTTCACGACTAGATCCGCTACCAAAATTTTTTCCTGCCACTAAAATCGTTCCGCGATAAGTAGGATTATTTAAGACAAAAGTAGAAATAGGCTGATTATTTTTATCATACCGCCAATCACGAAAAAGATTATCGCCAAAACCTTCTTTTGACGTAGCTTTTAAAAAACGGGCAGGGATAATTTGATCAGTATCCACATTTTCTATAGGAAGTGGAACAACTGTACTTATTATTGTTTTGAATTTTTCCATGATATGTCAATTTTTTTACTTAAAAGTTCTTGGATCTGTAATACGCCCTGTAATAGCCGCAGCCGCTGCAACAAGGGGTCCGGCAAGAATAGTACGAGCTCCGGGTCCTTGACGACCTTCAAAGTTTCTGTTTGATGTAGAAACAGCATATTTACCAGCAGGAACCTTATCTTCGTTCATTGCCAAACAAGCTGAACAACCGGGTTGACGAAGAGAAAATCCTGCTTCCATCAAAATTTCATCTAAACCTTCCGCCTTAATTTGTGCATCTACCGCCCAAGATCCGGGCACTAACCAAGCCACAACATTATCTGCTTTTTTCCTCCCTTTTACAAATTCAGTAAAAGCTCTAAAGTCTTCAATTCTACCGTTTGTACAACTTCCCAAGAACACATAATCGATGGTCTTTCCAACGATCTTTTCTCCCGGCTTAAATCCCATATATTCCAATGATTTGGCATAAGAAATACGACTAGCTGCATCAATACTTTCAAGACTTGGTATTACATCATTGATGCCCATTCCCATTCCCGGATTAGTACCGTAGGTTACCATAGGTTCTATATCTGCTGCATCGTATACGACTTCCCTGTCAAATTTAGCATCTTTATCTGTTATAAGTGTTTTCCAATAAGCAAGAGCTTCATCCCATTTTTTACCCTTCGGAGCGAACTCACGACCTTTGATATATTCAAATGTAGTTTCATCAGGAGCTACCAAACCTCCCCGAGCACCCATCTCAATGGAAAGATTGCATAAAGTTAAACGCCCTTCCATTGATAAAGATTTTACAGCATTCCCTGCATATTCAACAAAATATCCGGTAGCTCCACCAGTAGTCATTTTAGCAATAATGTAAAGAGCTATATCTTTGGCCGTTACACTTTTTTTCAAGTTTCCATTTACGCTAATACGCATAGTCTTAGGTTTCGACTGAAATACACATTGTGTGGCTAAAACCATCTCTACTTCACTGGTACCAATACCAAAAGCTACGGCTCCCATGGCTCCGTGAGTAGAAGTGTGAGAGTCTCCACAAACCATTGTCATTCCGGGTAATGAAAGTCCATTTTCAGGGCCTACAACGTGGATAATACCATTTTTTTTATGTCCAATCGGATAATAATTTACACCAAATTGTTTTGCATTTTTATCCAGTGTATCCACTTGATTTTTAGAAATCGGATCTTGAATCGGTTGATCTTGATTTAAGGTAGGAATATTATGGTCAGGCATACAAGTAATTTGCTCAGGACGGAATACTTTTAAGCCTCTCATTCTCATACCTTCAAAAGCTTGTGGACTCGTAACCTCATGACAATACATACGATCTATGTATAGTTGCGTGGGACCATCTTCCACATGTGTTACCACATGTGCATCCCAAATTTTTTCAAAAAGAGTTTTTCCCATTTTTTAATCAAAATTTTATTTTGTTGAATTATTTTTTCTCATTTATCTGATAAATTTATTAATGGCATCAATGTAAGCTTCCAAAGAAGCAGCCACAATATCCGTGTTGGCACCAAAGCCATAATAAATATTACCGTCATATTTTACTTGCATGTGCACTTTACCGACATCATCGCTACCCTTATTAATAGCTTGAATAGTAAACTCTTGCAACACCATTTCGCGTTTAATAATTTGTTTCATGGCCTTAATTGCAGCATCAACAGGACCATTTCCACTTGCTGCAGCTTCAAATTTTTCTCCTGCAATATCCAAGCCAACGCTTGCAACTGCTTTAACACCTTTACCGGACGTTACTTGTAAATAATCTAATTTGATGCGACTGTTAGCTGAACGTTCCATACCTGCCAACATCATTATATCATCGTCGTTGACATCTTTTTTTCTGTCGGCTAAGTTAAGAAATTCTTGGTATATTCCGTCCAATTTTGCACCGTCAACATGCACCCCCAAAATACCAAGACGATGTTTCAATGCTGCACGACCGCTACGAGCAGTAAGAACAATTGAGTTTTCATCTATTCCTACATCTTTCGGGTCAATAATTTCATAACTTTCCCGATTTTTCAACACTCCATCTTGGTGAATACCGGACGAATGTGCAAACGCATTTCTTCCAACGATAGCCTTGTTTGCCTGTATGGGCATATTCATTAAACTGGAAACCAAACGGCTTGTAGAAGCTATTTTCAAGGTGTTGATTTGTGTGTCAACATCAATGCCCTTATGACATTTTAAAATCATAGCAATTTCTTCCAAAGAAGTGTTTCCTGCACGTTCACCAATACCATTAATAGTTACTTCCGCCTGACGAGCACCATTCATAATACCTGATATTGTATTGGCTGTTGCCATGCCTAAATCATTATGACAGTGAGTAGAAATAATGGCTTTATCAATGTTTTTCACATTTTCCATCAAATACTTAATTTTTGCACCAAACTCTGTTGGTAAACAATAACCAGTTGTGTCCGGAATATTAACTACTGTTGCTCCGGCTTTAATTACAGCTTCAACTACTTTTGCCAAATATTCGTTATCAGTTCTACCGGCATCTTCACAATAAAACTCAATATCTTCTACTTGTTTTTTTGCATATTTTACTGCAGCAATAGAACGCTCGAGAATCTCCTCTTGTGTAGAATTAAATTTATATTTAATGTGGTATTCAGAAGTGCCCAAACCTGTATGAATACGTTTATTTTTAGCGTATTTCAGGGCATCGGCAGCAACGTCTATATCTTTCTCCACTGCACGAGTCAAAGCACAAATAGTTGGCCAAGTAACAGCCTTGGAGATTTCAACTACCGAATTAAAATCACCGGGACTTGACACAGGAAAACCTGCTTCAATAATATCAACACCAAGGGCTTCCAAAGCTTTTGCTACTTGAATCTTTTCAACTGTATTCAACTGACATCCAGGCACTTGTTCACCATCTCTCAATGTCGTGTCAAAAATAAATAATCTGTCCATATTTCTGTTTTTTAGTGTAAGTTTACTTCAAAAAAAAACCTCTCTATACCGAAGTAAGAAAGGTTTATCATTTATTTCACAAAACATACCAAACTCACTCCGTCCTATTGTTACAGAGAATAATGTCTAGCAGAATAATATGTAAATTTGATAAAATCATAATTGTGTATAGTGTTTATTGCTATCCGAGGGCAAATGTAATGCTTTTTTATAAATCAACAAATAAATTATAAGATTTTTAAAGAAAAAATTTACAAAAAACAACTTATGGGATGTTTTAAATTACAAATTCTACTTTTTCACACCTTATTTATCATTTTGATGTATCGTTGTAACTTTTTGTTTCAATTTTCTTGATAATATCTTGAAAAAATAAAAGAATTCTGATTCCTTTGAAATAAAAGCACTAAATTTGCACCTCATTACTTGTAACCCCAAAGCTTATAGAGCTATTTTTCAATCACAAAACTCTTATGTTCAATTTCGGTCTATTTGCATCCAATATTCCTTACCTATTAATGGCAGTGTTTTGCAGCATCTACTATTTATCGGTATTATTTGGATGGAATGTAAATGCTGAAGAAATTTCAACTATAAATAGTAAAGAAATATGTTGCACCGAAAAAACCATTGAGAATGTAGCAAATAAATTTATTTCGACTTATGCTCACTTTAGTTTTCCCATCTCTACCAATGAAACAACTTCCCCAAGAGACTTATCGTATTTGTTCTGTAAAAAGGAAAAATACTTTTATCGTTATCAATTATATCTCTACTCTCCCTATTTGGATAATCTTTTCTGCCGACCTCCCCCCTTTTTTCTGTAAAATATTATTGTTAATGAACAGGTTGATTCAATTCACGTTTATTAGCCTTTTTTTAAGATGCTGAAAAGTCTCTTAAGAGTGATTATTTAAAAATTACATAAATATATAATATCATGCTAACAAAAAGAATTTTTTTGGCAAGTATCCTTTTTTCATTTATAGGAAACTTATTTGCCGCCAAAGATGAACAAAACAATATTCTTTTGGACGAAGTAATAATAAAAAATTTGCCCAAAGAACAGAAATCGGAAAATAATCCTTCATCTAATGTTTATTGCTTAAATATAAAGGATATTGAAATGAATCAAATTAATTCATTAAAAGACATTTCCATATATGTACCTAACCTTTATATTCCCGATTACGGTTCAAAAATCACCTCTTCAATTTATGTAAGAGGTATAGGATCACGTATGAATGAACCTGCAATCGGATTATACGTAGATAATATTCCATATATAAATAAAAGCAGCTTTGATTTTAACTTTTACGATCTACTGCAAATTGAATTTTTACAAGGACCACAAGGTACTCTATACGGGAGAAATACAATTGGTGGATTAGTTAATATTTATACCTTATCTCCATTGGACTATCAAGGAACCAAGTTATTGGTTTCTTATGGAAAATATAATGAAACGTTAATAAAACTATCTCATTATGCTAAACTAAGCAAAAATACGGGCGTTTCTTTGGCAGGTTATATCAACCATAACGATGGTTATTTTACTAATTCATTCAATAACCAAAAGAATAATTCCGATGAAGCAGGTGCAAGAGCAAAACTCAACTGGAATATAAATGAAAGATGGAGTACAAACTTGAGTTTATCCTACGATTACAATAAACAAAATGCTTATCCATACGCTATTTACGACAAATCGACGCAAAAATCGGGCGAAATTAATTACAATGATGAAAGTTCCTACTTACGTCATCTTCTTACGGGAGGGTTATGTATACAACGTAAAACAGATAAATGCTTGTTTACTTCCGCTACAGGATATCAGTTTTTGAACGACCAAATGAAAATGGATCAAGATTTTACCACTGATTCTATTTTTTCTCTTAATCAGAAACAAAATCAGAACTCTGTCACACAAGAATTTACACTTCGTTCAAATAACAAAACCCAATGGGAATGGGTAAACGGATTATTTGGATTTTTTAATCATAACAACATCGATGCCCCGATGACTTTCGGTTCGGGAGGTATCGATATGTTGCAAAGCTTTTTGGATAGTGCAAAATCTCAAAATCCAAGTATGCCTAATATCACCATTTTGAATAGTGAAATGCCCGTTTCCGGTATCTTTAAAATGGAAAACTTCGGTGTTGCACTATACCATCAATCAACCTACAGCTTTTCGGATAAATTTGCCGTTACAGCAGGCATTCGTGTCGATTACGAAAGAACAGGAATTGATTATGAATCGGAGGCGACATTACATACATCGGTAAAACTACCCTCTCCTTTTATACCCGCTTTTTATGTTGATTCTACCTACAGCGCTAAGGGCTATGACGCAAACGATTTTTGGGAGTTTTTGCCCAAATTATCAGCAAAGTACAAAATCAATGATAAATATAACGTATATTCAACTATTGCAAAAGGTTATAAAGCCGGTGGGTACAATTATGCTATGTTTTCGGATATTTTGCAGTCGCAAATGGAAGGAACAGAAACGAAAAGTGTTAAAGATGCTATCTATTATAAACCCGAATCTTCATGGAATTTTGAGATAGGCACCCACACTGAACCTGTTAAAAACCGACTATTTTTTAACATGACATTGTTTTATATTTATAACCAAAATCAACAAATAAATACTACCACATCCAACGGAAGTAGGATGATAACAAATGCAGAAAAAGTTGAAAGTTATGGAACAGAATTGAATATAAAAGCCAATATAGCCAAGAACTTATCGATGACAGGAACATATGGGTATACACATGCTTCTTTCTTAAAATACGAAGCGAACAATGTTGATTATAAGAATAAAATAATACCATTCGCACCAAATAACACATTTTCAATAGGAGCTGAATACGGATTACCTATTAAAACTGAATGGTTACACAAAATTATCATTTCTTCTCAATACATTGGTGTTGGAAATATTTACTGGAATGAAGAAAATACACAAAATCAATCATTTTGTGGCCTATTAAATGGTGAAATTTCTTTCTTAATCAAATCAATAAATATGAACCTCTGGATCAAAAATGCTCTAGATGAAAAATATAATACATTTTATTTTTCATCGTTAGGAAATAGTTTTGTACAAAAGGGAAAACCTCTTTCGCTGGGTGTTTCTCTAAAATATTCATTTTAAATAAACAGGAGGAGCAAAGGTGTAAATTAAATAAAATTTTACATCTTTGCTCCTTTAATATATAATGTTCTACCAAATGCACAAGAAAGTGTTTCCAATGTTAGTCGGTTTATCAGGAATCTGTGCTGTGCTTTTTATAAGCATCCACCTTATCGTTAACTCATTAGTTGTTTTTGACAGTATCAATGCATCGGGAGGGATTGTGTATAACCAAGTCAACCATTTTATCTACAGCAACCCATTTGCTAAAACATTTGAAAGTCTTATTGCCATTGGTTTTTTATGTCACATTTTCATGGCTAGTGTTCATGCACTACAAAAACTTAAAAAAGAAGCTACTTTATCGTCAGCTAAAGAAATGCTGATTTTAGGCTTATTAATTTTTTGTTTTCTAATCATGCATCTACTACAATTCAGATTAAAGACAGATGTAACCCCGGTTATTATCAATAATATAAAAATGGAAAATATGTTTTTAGTCGTGTTTAATACGCTATCTAATAGCAAAATTTACTGCTTGATTTATATGATAACAGGTATCCTTTTAGGATTACACATGCATAATGGATTTATATCTATGATGAAAAAAACGGGTAAAAATAGCAACAATACTGCACAAAAAATAGCAACAACCTTCGGCATTTTTTTCAGCGTTGGATTCGTTGCTATTCCTTTGTATTTTATTTTTGCTTAACTATATGGTTCTGAAACGAGAATTATTGACAGACTTGTTTTATAACATCGTAAGCCTGGTAAAATCCCAATTGACCGGCTTTATTAAAATCTGAACAGGCTTTTTCTTTTTGACCCAACTGCATTTGTGCTACTCCTCGATTAAAATAAGCCTCTGCATAATTGGCATTAAATTCAATTGCTTTATCGAAATCGGTTATCGCTCCTGCAAAATCCTGTGTTTTACATTTGCAGACACCTCGGTTATAGTAAGCTTCATCATAATCGGAATGAATTTGTATGGCACAATTATAATCGCTTATAGCTCCCTTGCAATCTTCTAAAACACTTTTTACCACTCCCCTATACACGTAAGCATCACTTAATTTGGGATTTAGCAGAATTGCTTTATCATAATCAGCCAAAGCCCCTTGGTAGTCTTTTGAATAATATTTTACGATTCCGCGATTATAGTAGGCTTCCGGATCTTTCGTATTTAATTCGATAGTTTTATCGTAATCTGCTAAGGCTTTTGTGTAATCGTTTATATTACGATAAGCAACTCCCCTGTTATTGTATGCTTCTGCATATTCAGGATTAATGTTTATGGCGTAACTGTAATCTCCTATAGCTTCTTCGTATTTTTGCAGTTTAGCTTTAGCAATTCCTCTACTTGTATAAGCCTCAAAATCTTTGGAATTAAATTCAAGAGCTTTATTATAGTCATCAATAGCCCCTGTATAATCATTTAAACAAACTTTGGCTAATCCCCTATTAAAATAAGCTTTAGCATATTTTTTATTCACGGAAATAGCTTGGTTGTAATCAGCTAATGCACCCCTATCATCTTTCAACTTTGATTTTGCAACACCTCGGTTGTTATATGCTTCGGCAAGCATTGGTGCATAATCAATAGCTTGACTGTAATCTGCTATTGCTCCTGTATAATCGAGTAGCATACGGTTAACAATTCCCCTGTTATAATAAACCTCTGCGTAAGATAATTTAATCTCAAGTGCCTGATTGTAATTGGCTACAGCTCCCGTATAATCTTTTATATAAAATTTAGCTACACCCATATTGTTATAGGCCTCAGCATATATTGGATTGATACTTACCGCTTTCTCATAGTCAGCAATTGCACCCTTAAAATCGTGTAAATAGTACTTAGTAACTCCCCTGTTATTATAAACCTCTGCATACATCGAATTTATTTCAAGAGCTCTATTATAATCGGCTAAAGCTCCTTGATAATCCTGTTGTTCTTGTTTGGTTACCCCTCTGTTGTTATAGGCTTCTGCGTAATAAGGGTGTATTTCAAGAGCTTTGTCGTAGTCAATGATAGCTCCTCTATAATTTTTCATGGCAGCATTGGCAAGACCCCTATTGTTGTAAACCTCTGCAAAATTTGCATCCAATTTAGTTGCTTTATCAAATTCCTCGATTGCTCCTTTGTAGTCTTTAATTTTAGCCTTACTAAGTCCTGAATTAAAATAATCTTCTGCCTTTTGAGCATAAACTAAGACAGGCAGTAAAAATAGTAATAGAAATAGAATTTTATTTTTCATAGTTTTGATCCGATATTTTATCATTTCATGGTGGATTCCGGATGAATGGCATTCAAGCAACCTTCTTTACTTCCAATACAACTAACCTCCATAGCAGTAGCCGTATATCCCATTTTCTTAAAGGATTGCAGCAGATTACTAACGGTATTTTTGTCTGACATAAATGTTATAACTACCGTTTGTTTCTCAACGTCAACTTCCGTTTTTTTTATACCATCTTCCAATTTCATATTTTCTATAATTTTCTTTTTACAATCCTTGGAACTCATCATATTCACAAAAAAAGTAGTAGTTATTTTCTGAGGTTTCTCAGCCATACTATCAAAAGAAAAAAGAAAAAATGAAAACAAACCAATCAATAATAAACTTGCTTTCTTCATAAAACACAGAATAATAAGGTTATACCTAATTTCGTTACAACACTAGTTGATAACGCCGCGTAAAATTAGTTAAATTGTTCAAAATACACATGTTTTGGGCAATATTTAAAAATATTTTCTACACCTCATTTATTTGTTACTGCACAGAGAATGGTTCATGTTATCAGCATAAAATATGCGTATTTTGAACAATTATTAAACAAACAATAGTAATACAATTTAGCAACTCATTTCTCCTGCATTTTTTTTGGCAGATAATAAATTATAAGCTCCCTTAACAACTACCTTCACTTCTTCAAAGTTGAAACCTTCAGGCAAAACGATTTCTGTAAATCCGTCATCGGCAACGCCTTTCTGTATTTGCATCATACGGTATTCAGTAAAAGGTTTTCCGCTTTCTACCTTGTTTCTCTCGAATACAAAAATATAATCTTTGTCGTCGAAACTTACAATAGATGCAGAAGGAACTGAAGTTACCTGATTACTTTTGTTCAGAATGGCAGCATTAACGTACATTCCGGGAAGCATATTTTTACAACGACCTACTACATTTGCGTAAACTTTGTAAGTCTTATCGTTATTTATAGACTTTCCGGTTTGATAGACAACTGCTTCATGTTGTTCTGTTTCATTGTTGATATAAAAGCGAATTTTCTCACCGTTTGCCACCTTGTCAGCATCTTTTTCGAACAAGGTAAGTTCAAGAAACAGTTTGTCGCTATTTACAATTTCGAACAATACATCGGAAGCCGAAACAGATTTGCCAATACTCACATTTACTGCCTTGACGTATCCCGTAATAGGAGAAACTAATGCCACTGACCGACTGATATTATCTTCGTTCAGTTTGAAAGGATTAATCCCGATAAGTGACAGTTTTTGTTCCAAGGCTTTTACCTGAACTTTGAGGCTGTTGTAATTGGAAGTAACTTGTTGCATATTTTTTTGAGAAGACACATCGCTTTTGAAAAGTTCTTTTTGACGATCATATTCAGTTTTGGCAAGTTCACATCTGTTTTTTGCTTCCAAGTAATTTTGTTGAATGTCGATAAACTCCTGATTTTCGATAATTGCCAGTGTTTGTCCTTTCCGAACAGCATTGCCAGGCATTAGGTTTGTGCTTTTTACAAACCCTCCCATTGGCATACTAACGGTCGCCAGATTTTGTGGTGCAACTGAAACTATACCGTTTACTTTTAATGTTCCACTCATTGAGCGTAATTCAATTGCTCCCATTTCTATGTTGGCAAGCTTTATCTGATCTTCGCGTAATTCAACAATATTTTCGGGAATAACTTCCGTTTCCTTGGTTTCAACGTTCTGTTTTTTACCTCCGTTGCATGAAGTAAACGCAACAAGGAAAGCTAAAAGAATGATTGGTGATTTAAATTTATATTTTGTCATAATGTTTATGTTTTAAAAGATTTTTCCGGTAATAAAGTCTATTGAAATGACCGTTTGATTGTAATTATTTAATGCATCAAGGTAGTTTTGTTTTATCCCTAATGCCCTATTCAGATTCTGAATGTAATCAAGATAATCCATTTCTCCTGATTTATAGCTGAGTGTTGCCTGTTCGATAATCAAATCGGCTTCGGAAATTGCCTGTTTTTCATAATAATCAAGGCTATTGTTATTTTTAGCATATTCGAGCAACAACGAATGATACTTATTCAACTGTGATTTTGCCTGATAATCAGCATTTATAATAGCCGCCTGTTCTTTAATCTTTGCAGCCTTTATTTTAGCTGTGTGAGGCACAAACCACAAAGGAATGGAAATACCCGCCTGAATGCCTGTAAAACGGTCGCTAGCACCAAAAGTCTGTGGTACTCCGTTTACATCCTGAGATCCGCGAATGGTTTGGCTGAAATACCCAATACTCAAATCCGGTAAAAGAAGGCTACGTTCCAACTGCTTTTCCCAATATCTAACCTCAATCTGTCGTTTACTGGATGCAATCAATGGATTTTCAATTAATGCGGAACTATCAGCTATTGGGAACAATTCAATACGTTTTAATACTGTATCTATGGGATGAATAGCCATATCTGAATTCAAAAGCAACTGTAATTTTTGGCTACAAATATTCAAATCGGATTTAATCTGTTGCAACTGATTTTTAATTTCCAAGCTTTGCGATTTTGCAGAAATCATTTCGAGACGTTTTGTTTCTCCTGTTTTTACCCTTAATTCAGCTGCACGCTGAAAACCTGAATAGAGACTATCTTGCTGAACAAATAATTTTTGTTTGGAATATAAATATACCAATTGCCAATATAATTGCTTTACCTGATTCGTAATTTCTAATTGCGAACACCTTAAATTATATTCACTAATATCAATGTTCGCTTTTGCTAAATTATGTTGACTGATGTAAACACCAGGAAAAGCCAATGACTGTGAAACACTAAAGCTATTATCGTTTGTATACGAATTAATTTGCCCATATTCTCCCGAAATTTCAGTTTTTGGAATATCCCAAGAAGCTCCTTTTAGGGCTTTTTGAACATTCATATCATAGACGGAAGAACGTATGTATGAGTTACTATCTAACGCCATTTGAAGAGCCTCTTTCAAATTGATTTTTTGTGGTTGCTCCGCTTTTACAGAATCAAAGCAAAATAACCCAATACAAAGCAAAGACAAAACAGGCAAGCTTTTTATCAATTTTCGTTTGAATGGTTTTTTAAATTTTTTATTTGAAAAACCGATGTAGAAAATAGGTAAGACAATTAATGTCAAAATAGTAGCAGTTATTAGCCCTCCAATTACAACCGTAGCGAGCGGTTTTTGAACTTCTGCTCCTGCCGATGTGGACAATGCCATAGGTAGGAAGCCCAAAGAAGCAACAGAAGCCGTCATAATTACAGGACGTAAACGAGTATTCAACCCTTTAATTACACGTTCAGTAATATCCGCAATTCCTTCTTTTTCTAGCCGATTGAACTCGGCGATAAGCACAATACCATTAAGCACGGCAATACCAAATAAAGCGATAAAACCAACTCCTGCTGAAATGGAAAAATTCATACCACGCAGCCAGAGTGCCAAAATACCACCAATGAGCGACATAGGTACAGCTGTGTATATTAGTAAAGCTTGCTTAACAGAGTGAAACGTGAAAAACAACAACACAAATATAAGCAACAGAGCTACCGGAACAGCAATAGCCAAGCGAGCTTTAGCCGCTTGAAGATTTTCAAATTGACCGCCATAATTCACATAGTAGCCCGTTGGAAATTGAACTTTTGCATCTATTTGCTTTGTCACTTCACTAATAACACTTTGAATATCACGATTGCGAACATTGAACCCAACTGTGATACGACGCTTTGTATTTTCACGTGAAACTTGTGCAGGTCCTGATTTTATTGAAACACAAGCTATTTGGTCGAAAGGTATTTGTTCACCATTAGGTAAAGCAACCGAAAGATTTTTGACATCATCCAAACTTTGACGATAATCTTTGTCTAATCGAACTACCATGGCAAAACGTTTTTCTTCATCAAACACTGTACTGGCTTCACTTCCGGCAAAAGCAGTACGTAATACACGATTTACTTCTTCAATCGAAAGTCCATACTGTGCCAAACGATCACGATTATATTCAACCTGAATTTGAGCCAGTCCGGTCACTTTTTCCACGTTTATATCTTCAACGCCCTGAATCTTCTGAATGATTTTTTCAACTTGAGAAGCCTTTTCAGCCAATGTATTGAGATCATCGCCAAAAATTTTCACCGCAATATCTTGTTTTGAGCCGGAAAGTAGTTCATTGGTACGCATTTGAATCGGCTGTTGAAATTCAAATTTCACACCCGCCAGTGGAATCAATGCTTCTTCCATTTTTTCAACCAATTCTTCTCGGGTTTTAGCCGAAGTCCATTCACTCTTATCTTTAAGAGTTATAATGTAATCACCTGTTTCCATTGGAGTTGGATCAGTTGGAATTTCACCTGCACCAATTTTACAAACTGTATGTTTTATTTCCGGAAATTTGTCGAGCAATATTTTATTTGCTTTTTGAACTTGCTCAACCGTATTCGAAAGTGATCCGCCTTGCAAAGTTATTACACCTGCGGCAAGGTCTCCTTCTTCCAGCTGAGGAATAAACTCACCGCCTAAATGGTTAAACACCAATAAACTTAATATAAAGATAAGTATTGCTGAAAAAGATACATACACTTTGTGTTTTAAGGCAAAACAAATAGCAGGATTAAATATTTTGTGAAACCAATTCATCATTTTATCTGAAAAATTAGGTTTGTGTGTTGTATTTTTGCTCAAAAACAAAGACGAAACCATGGGCACATATGTCAATGAAAGAATTGTTGCTCCAATCAGTGCAAATGACACAACTTGTGCCATGGGACGAAACATTTTACCTTCGATTCCCACCAAAGCCATAATCGGTACATAAACAATCAGAATAATAACCTGTCCGAATGTTGCCGAACTCATCATTCTTTTTGCCGACTCGAAGACTGTTTCATCCATTTGTGACTGCGAAAGTTTGGATATTCCTTGATGGTGAGTTTTGCTCATTGTTATTCGATGCACCACGCTCTCGACAATAATTACGGCACCGTCCACAATCAGTCCAAAATCAATTGCCCCCAAACTCATCAAGTTACCAGATACTCCCAAAAAGTTCATCATGGATATGGCAAAAAGCATGGAAAGAGGAATTACTGAAGCCACAATCAACCCTGCTCTAAAATTACCGAGAAATAAAATTAAAATAAAGATGACAATCAATGCCCCTTCAATCAGATTTCGTGAAACTGTACCAATAGCACGTCCCACTAAATCTGAACGATTAAGAAAAGGTTCAATCTTCACTCCCTCTGGCAATGATTTTTGAATGGATTCAATACGAGTTTCAACATTTTTTGTAACCTCATTGGCATTTGCTCCTTTAAGCATCATAACCACACCACCAACAGCTTCAGTAGTATCCACGACGAATGCACCATAACGAATGGCATTACCATATTGAACAGTTGCTACATCTCTAATTAAAATAGGCATACCCGAAGGGTTGCTTTTTACTACAATTTTTTCAATATCCTCTAATGATTTTACCAACCCAATGCCACGGATAAAATAGGCAGTTGGTTTTTTATCAATATAGGCACTTCCGGTATTCTCATTGTTTTTTTCGAGTGCGTTGAAAATGTCAGTAAGGGTCAGGTTCATCCCCCTAAGTTTTTCGGGGTTCACCGCAATTTCATATTGTTTTACAAAACCTCCATAGCTATTAATATCGGCTACACCGGCAGTTCCCAACATTTCACGGCGTACCACCCAATCCTGAATAGTACGCAATTCCATAGGATTATATTTATTCTCAAAACCTTTATCTACAGCTAACCGATACTGATATATTTCACCCAAACCTGTAGAAATGGGAGCTAATTCAATTTTAGCAAGTCCGGCAGGAATTATATCTTCAGCTTCTTTAAGCCTTTCGCTCATTTGTTGTCTTGCCCAATAAACATCGACATTATCTTTAAAAACAACAGTGATTACTGATAACCCCAACCGAGATATAGAGCGAAGTTCAACAATGTTTGGTATATTGGCAACAGCTACCTCAATAGGTGCAGTAATGGAGCTTTCTACTTCCTGTACCGCCAATGATGGAGCAAGTGCAATAACCTGTACTTGGTTATTCGTTATATCAGGGGTCGCATCAATAGGCAATTGGGTAAGTGAATAAGTTCCCCAGCCTATTAGTGCAATAACGAATAAGCCTATAATAAACTTATTTTTTATTGAAAAATGAATGATACGTTCTATCATAATAATTATATTAAAAGTTACTATTAAAATAAAAAAAATTACAGGAGAGGATAACGTCATGTTATAACAAGACGAGCCATGCAATCTTTAGCAACAATTGCCAAAAGATATAGAATAGCCGAAAGCTCCTATAAAATTAAAAGATTGAAAATCAAATAATTAGGACGGAAATTTTAGACAAATATTCCCTATGCGTAAAATATTTGGTTGAAGTGGTCAAATAAGATTCTCCAAAATCGGGGGTATCAATATGGATGGATTCGAAATAATTGTATGAAACAAAAAGATATGGCAACTTAAAAGAAACTTTTGTCAAATTAATTTTGGAAGAAAAATCATCCATATCCATTGATAAACGGTGTGAATGACATTCATCTTCATTTACATGATTACAGCTATCAGAAAGATTTTGATGATATATTGTTTCGTGCACATCGGAACACGACGTTAAAAGCATTTCGAAATCCGTATCTCTACATGCATCACAACAATAATGCACACAGTTGACACCCATTCCTGCAACAAAAACCAACACGGCTAAAAGTTGTAACACTAAAGTTTTCATATAAATTCTCAACAAACTGTTTCCATCGGCAAAGATAGGAATAAAAAAAAGTTTATCTTTGACAAATAAAACACAAAAAACTAAATTTTATACAATGGAGCTGATTCTTAAATATTTTCCCAACATTACAGAACAGCAGAAGCGACAATTTGAGGCTCTTTATGGGCTGTATACGGAATGGAATTCGAAAATTAATGTAATATCCCGAAAGGATATCGAAAACCTTTATTTGCACCATGTACTGCATTCCTTGTCTATTGCTAAAATTTTGCCTTTCACAAATGGTTCTTCCGTTATAGACGTCGGAACTGGCGGAGGATTTCCGGGTATTCCTTTAGCAATTTTGTTTCCCGAAACATCGTTTCATTTGGTCGATTCTATAGGTAAAAAGATAAAAGTAGCTCAGGAGGTATCAACTGCTATTGAGTTAAAAAATACCTCCTTTTTACATGACAGAATAGAAAACGAAAAAAAACAGTTTGATTTTGTTATTAGCAGAGCAGTGATGCCTCTGCAAGATTTGGTACAATTGTGTAAAAAAAATATAAAAAAAACACAACAAAATGCACTGCCAAACGGATTAATTTGTTTAAAAGGCGGTGAATTGGAACAGGAAATCAGACCATTCAAAAAAATGGCTTCTTTGTATGAATTAACGGAGTTTTTTGATGAAGATTTTTTCAAACTAAAAAGAGCTATTTACATTCCTTTATAAATGAAGATGGACGATTTAAAATACATTGCACGCCGCAGAAATTTAGTACAAGAACTGATCGAAAAAGGAATTACTTCCGAAAAAGTATTGCAAGCTATCGGGAAAATTCCTCGACACCGTTTTTTTGATAAAACACTTATCGATTTTGCCTACGAGGACAAAGCTTTCCCCATCGGCTCCGACCAAACTATTTCTCAACCTTATACGGTTGCCTACCAAAGTGAATTATTGGATGTAAAAGAAGGAGAAAAGGTTCTTGAAATAGGTACGGGTTCGGGTTACCAATCGGCAGTTTTGGTGGAATTAGGGGCTAATGTGTACAGCATTGAAAGGCAAGAGGCTCTTTTTCATCGTACATTTTCACGATTGCCGGAAATTGGTTATCACATAGCTCAATTTTTTGGTGACGGCTATAAAGGGTTGCCTAATTATGCACCATTTGACAAAATTATTGTTACAGCAAGTGCTGATATTATGCCCCAAGCCCTACGCGAACAGTTGGCTATCGGAGGAATTTTAGTTATTCCAATTAGCACAACGATGTATAAGATTACTCGATTAGACAACGATACCTACAAAGAAGAAAAAGTCAATTCGTGTGCATTTGTACCCATGATACACGGAACTAATTAACTAATAATAAGATGGTTATTAAAAATTTTGTTTTCAATCCTTTTCAAGAAAATACATATGTAATTAATGATGAAAGCAAAAAATGTATTATCATTGACGCCGGGTGTCTCTTTCCCTATGAGAAAGAAGAACTATACAATTACATCAAAAATAATGATTTGAAAGTTGAAAGAATAATCAATACTCACCTACACCTAGACCACTGTTTTGGCAACCCTTTTGTTCATGCGACTTTCAATTGCGATATAGAAGCTCATAGCAACGATGAGCCTCTGTGCAATCGGATAGCTGTTCAAGCTCAAATGTTTGGCATTGATTACAATGAGAAACAACCAACTATCAAGTACATAAAAGAAAACGATATTATCACAGTTGGCAATATTTCACTTAAAGTCATCCATGTACCAGGTCATTCACAAGGAAGTTTAGCTTTTTATTGCGAAAATGAAAATGTGCTTTTCTCCGGTGATACACTATTTTACGGTTCCATCGGCAGAACAGACCTAGCGGGAGGCAACTACGAAGATTTAATACGCAGCATAACAAAAAAATTGCTTATTTTGCCCAACGAAACAGATGTTCTTTGTGGTCATGGACCACACACCAGCATTAAGTTTGAGAAAGAAAACAACCCGTTTTTATAAATCAAAGCGAAAATGAAAATATTTGATGCAAAAACGATTCGCGAAATTGATGCCTACACCATCGAAAATACTCCTATCTCTTCCATTGATTTGATGGAAAAAGCGGCACGTACAATATTTGAGTTTATTATAAACCATTATCCAAAAGAAACAGAATTTTATGTTTTTGCAGGAGAAGGGAACAACGGAGGAGATGCTTTTGCACTAGCAAGAATGTTGCTGTTAGTAAATTATAAAGTACATATTTTTGCTGTTTTTCCAAGTAATAATTTGTCTCCGGATTGCAAAAAAAATTATGAACAATTACTTAATATAAATTATCCTATAATATTATTAAACAGTGATTTAGATTTTCCAAAAATAGAAGAAAATGCAATTATCGTAGACGGACTTTTGGGTTCTGGTCTTAACCGACCACTATCCGGTATTTATGCTTTCGTGGTAGAAAAAATAAATGAGGCAAAAGTAGAAATAGTAGCTATTGATATACCTTCGGGGCTATATTCTGATTACCTGAATACAGAAAATAACGTTGCCATCAAAGCAACTTATACGATTAGTTTTCAGTTCCCGAAATTAATTTTCATGTTACCCGAAAGTGAACCTTTTGTGGGGAAATTTATACTTACTGATATAGGTTTAGACAAAGACTACATCGAACAAAAAAAGAGTCCTTTTAATTATGTAACGATTGAAGAGTCCAAAAAACTGCTCAAAAAACGTGTTCATTTTGCTCACAAAGGTAATTTTGGTCATGCCCTGCTAATTACAGGCAGTTACGGCAAAATGGGAGCTGCTATCCTATCCGCCAAAGCATGTTTACGTTCCGGTACAGGATTAGTAAGCGTTTATTCCGCACGTGGAGGCAACAATATCCTGCAAACATCAATACCCGAAGCCATGTTTATTTCGGATAAAAACGGGAAAATCATCACTCGGATTCCAAAAGAAACCGATGAATACACCGTTATTGGTTGCGGTTGTGGCATTGGCAAACAAAAAAGGACGGCAAAAGCAATTAAACGTTTGCTTATATACACCAACAAACCATTAATTTTGGATGCCGACGCTCTCAATATTATCGCCGAAAACGAATGGCAAAAACTGATTCCTAAAAATAGTATTATTACCCCTCACCCCAAAGAATTTGAACGTTTAACTGGCAAAGTATCTTCCTCGTTGGAAAGGCTTGAAAAAGCTATAGAATTCGCTAGAAAATTAGAAATTATAGTTATTTTGAAAGGAGCAAATACTGCTATTATTTTACCGACCGGAAAGGTGTTTTTCAATAGCACAGGAAATTCCGGTATGGCAACAGCAGGAAGTGGAGATGTTTTGACAGGAATAATCACTGGTTTAGTAGCTCAAAAATACAGTCCGTCAGAGGCTGCAATATTGGGAGTATACCTACATGGACTTGCCGGAGATATGGCTTTAAAAAATAATTCACAAGAAAGTTTACTTGCGAGAGATATAATAGAAAACATTTGCGAAGCATATTCATTACTCCACCAATAACATCACTTCGCTATTCTTTAATCAATCTAAACGTTTCAACCACTCATTTACCGATGCATCACTCGGCATACGCCAATCTCCTCTCGGAGAAAGACAAATACTACCTACTTTTGGACCATCAGGCATACAATTTCTTTTAAATTGTTGACTAAAAAATCGTTTGTAAAAAACTTTCAACCATTTCAATATTGTGGCTTCATCATACACGACATCCTCAGGCAATTCTTTTATTTCAAAAACCTGGATAGCCAGATATAATATTTTATCAGGTGAAAATCCATAACGCAAAACATAATACAAAAAGAAATCATGCAATTCGTACGGACCAACCATATCTTCTGTTTTTTGAAGCATTTCGCCGTTTTTTCCGGTCGGTAATAATTCAGGGCTAACCGGTGTATCTAAAATATCCAACAAAACGTTTTTTGTTATTTCATCCTGATCATTGGCAAAACTTAAAACTAAGCTTTTAACCAATGTTTTAGGAATACTGGAATTCACACCATACATACTCATGTGGTCGGCATTATAAGTACACCAACCTAACGCCAATTCACTCAGATCACCTGTTCCAACAACAAACCCACAATGCTTATTGGCAATATCCATAAGCATTTGCGTACGCTCCCTAGCCTGGGTATTTTCATAAGTTACATCGTATTGAGTAATATCGTGTTCTATATCTTTAAAATGCTGCATACAAGCATCTTTTATGGAAATTACCTTCGTTGAAACGCCCAATGACTTCATCAAAGTCATTGAATTATCAAAGGTTCTATCGGTGGTACCAAAACCCGGCATTGTTATACCCAAAATTCCCTTTCTATCTAATTCGAGTACATCAAAAGCTTGTGCAGATACTAATAACGCTAAAGTAGAATCAAGTCCCCCCGAAATACCAACAACAACACTTTTTGCATTCGTATGCTTCAAACGTTTACTAAGTCCTGCTACTTGCAGAGCCATTATTTCTTTGCAACGACTATCTCTAATCAACAAATCTTGAGGAACAAAAGGTTTCCTTACAAGAGGATATTCCAAATTGCCTTTATCTTTTAGTTTGACATTTTCCTTTATGCAACGAGTTTCCATAAAATATGACCTATTCGCATCTGCATAACTCTTACATTTAATTCGTTCGGCACGTAACCGTTCTACGTCAATATGCGAAGTAACCAAGTAATCAGTGTCTATTAATTTTGTATTTTCTTTTAAAAGCACTCCATTTTCGGCTATCAAGCCATGACCACTAAACACTAAATCGGTGGTAGATTCAGTTCCTCCGGCACTGCTATAAACATAGGCACAAATGGAACGGGCAGACTGCTGCAAGACCAAACTTCTGCGATAGTCTCTTTTAGCAACCGTTTCATTGCTAGCTGAAAGGTTAATAATAATATCTGCACCTGCCAAACATAAAGCGGAACTTGGAGGTATGGGAGACCACAAATCTTCACAAATTTCGACACCAACTTTTACATAGTCTTCTATCTCAAAAAGCAAATCCAAACCAATGGGAACCTCCTGATTCAATAATGTAAAACTTTTGGCTTTTAAATCTAAACCCGAGGAAAACCACCTCTTTTCGTAAAACTCACCATAATTAGGAAGATATGTTTTGGGCACTACACCCAATATTTTTCCCTGTAAAAGAATAACTGCCGCACTAAACAACTGGTTTTCAAGTAAAATAGGCATTCCTATAGCAATAAGAATATGATTGGAGGCACTTGCTTTTACAATTTCGCTCAAAGCCGTCTCGCTCGCTTGTTGCAATGTCTTCTGAAAAAACAAATCAGCACAGGTATAACCAGTAATAGACAACTCTGGAAAAGCTAACACATGAACACCTTTTTCCTCAGCTATCTGTATTTTTTCAAGAATCTCGGTTTGATTAAATGAGCAATTACCTACCTCGACGTTAGGAACAGCTACTCCAACTTTGATGAACTGAAACATATTTTCTTAGTTTTTTAGTGAACGAGGCAAATTTATAAAAATAATAATAAAAAGGAGCAGGTTATTCGGGATATCGAAATAAAAGAATACGATAACAATATAATGGGTATATTTGCTCACTATTTTGAAACTGCCATTTATAATGAGCATCGAAAGAGAAAAAAGACAATTACGGAATGATTCAAATGTATTGTAAATCAAAACATCAAACAATTTCCTTGTGCGATGATTGTAAAGAATTATTGGATTATGCCAATAGAAAACTGGATTACTGTAAATGGAAAGAAAAGAAACCTACCTGTAAAAAGTGCCCTACCCACTGTTATAAGCCCGAAATGAAAAAGAAAATCAAAAAAGTAATGAGATATTCAGGACCAAGACTATTATTCATATATCCAACACTAATAATTAAACATATGTTAAAATAAATTTATTGGAAAAATGAGAAAAATATTTCAAAAATCCTTATCCATTGATTTTTATTTGGGTATTTTCAAAAATAGCACTACCTTTGCGGTCTCAAAAAAAATAAAAATGAACAATTTTAAATAACCTTTAACTAATAAAAAAAATGAAAATGAACAATTCAAAAAAATGGTTTTGTAAATCAGTTTTACTATTTTCTTTGTGTGGTCTTTTATTCACATCATGTGGAAATGACAATGATAAAGAAGAACCACAAGCTAACTATGTAGGAACTTGGGTCAATGTTGGAACATCTTCTGAAGATGGATTATCAGTACCAACGAAAAACACTATTGTTCTTACTACTAATAGCTTTTCATATGTATCTCAATTATCCCTTCTAGGAACTTACTGTGATTTAGGAAAGGTGGAAGGTACCATGACAGTATCAGGGGACAAAGTTAATGCAACTATTACAGGATTCGGAATGGCTTCTGAAGAAGACATAACAAGTGGAGTTGTTGTGTATAAAAAAGGTTCCTCCGAATTTGACTCTTTGATAGCAAACAATAATATACAGACTTCTTTTGAAATTAAATATAGTATATCTGGAAATTTACTAACATTAAGCATTGATGGAAACAACGATGGAGACTATACCGACGAAGATGAGACTGTCGTTTATACAAAACAATAAATAAATATTTAAAATTAAAAATGGCGTAACAGAGTTATCAGTTACGCCATTTTTATATAAATTTGCAAACAATGAAGCAAAAAAAGGCTTCTTAAATATAAATATAAAAAAATAGTACATGGAAAACTTTACCGACTCAGTTACTGAAAAAAATACTATTGAATTGGATAGTATTGGTCTAAAACATCTAGCAGAAACTAGAAAATGGACTATGTTTTTGTCTGTTATAGGATTTATCCTTTGCGGATTAATGCTTGTAATAGGACTGGTTATATTAGTGTTAGGTAGCACCGGTTTTGGTATGGCATCTCCTATGTATATGAATGCTAACATGATGGGATTTACCGCTTTTCAATTTATACCTTTACTATTAGGTTGTATTATTTATTTTTTTCCGATCTATTTTTTATTTCAGTTTTCTCGTTATTCTAAGCTTGCCCTTCAAAATATGGATACCTCTCTATTGAACAGATCTCTGGAATTTTTAAAAAGATTTTATCGTTTTATGGGAATATTTACTATTGTTGTGTTATGCCTATACGTTGTTATAATAGGTATAGCCTGTCTAACCGTAAATTCTTTATCTAGCGTACTATAGGGTAAAAACAAAAATATAATGAAGTATCACATAGAATGGTTTGTTCACTACGAACAATAAAGAAAAAAAGTTGTGGAGATTACCGGACTCGAACCGGTCACCTCGACACTGCCAGTGTCGCACTCTAGCCAGATGAGCTAAACCCCCTTTTGTAATGCAAAAGTAATGTATTTTTTAATAATCCAATATTTTCATGAAACTTTTCAGACTCATTTAGACAATAAAATATAAACTTAATATGAATTACCTGTTTCTTGCCTCCGGATTTGAAGAAATTGAGAGTATCGCTGTTATTGACATTTTGCGTCGAGCCAACATGGAAATAACAATTGTTTCAATTGAAAAACAATTAGAAGTAACAGGTTCGCATCATGTTACCATCAAAACTGATGTCATTTTTGAAAATGTCATTTTTGAAAATATAGAATGGCTCATTCTACCTGGAGGAATGCCGGGTACAACCAATTTGAATAAGCATGAAAAACTCAAGGAAATCATAAAAGAACATTATGAGAAAGGCGGATATATAGCAGCTATATGTGCTGCCCCCCTTATTTTAGGCGACATGAATTTACTACAAGGAAAAAGTGCAACATGCTACCCTGGTTACGAATCACATTTAAAAGGTGCCTTACTTAGTCATGAAAAGATTGTGGATGCAGGAAACATCGTCACGGCAAAAGGAGCTGGAGTAACCATACCATTTGCTCTGAAAATTGTAGAAAAATCAAAAGGAATGGATAAAGCCCAAGAAATTGCCAATAAAATAATGTTGTAGTTTTACAAGTACATATAAACAAAAAAGCTCTCCTAAGTTATTAAGAGAGCTTTTCTATTTTAATACAAGTTATTCTACGGTCACCGATTTGGCCAAGTTTCTTGGCTGGTCAACATTACGACCTTTGTTTACCGCAATATAGTAAGCAAATAACTGCAAAGGTATTGCAGAAACTATAGGAGCAAAATATTCTAACGTATATGGAACTTCAATGCAATGGTCAGCTATGTTTCTCACCTCCTCATCACCTTCCGTTACAACTGCAATGATCCTACCCTTTCTTGCCTTAATTTCCTGGATATTACTAACCGTCTTTTCATAAATTCTATCATTGGTAGCGATGGCAACAACAGGCATTTCTGCATCAATAAGAGCAATTGGTCCATGTTTCATTTCAGCAGCAGGATAACCTTCCGCATGAATATAAGAAATCTCTTTCAATTTCAGTGCTCCTTCCATAGCTGCAGGATAATTATATCCTCTTCCCAAATATATAAAATTATGAGCATACGTAAATATTTTGGACAAATCTTTTATTTGTTCATCCAACTTCAACACTTGCTCCATTTTAGCAGGCATCGTTTGAAGTTCCTTGATAAGAGTCACATATTTTTTGTCATCAATGGTGCCACGAAGTTTAGCAATAGTGAGAGCCAACATAGACAGAACGGTCACTTGTCCGGTAAAAGCCTTCGTAGATGCTACACCTATTTCAGGACCTACATGTATGTAAGAGCCGGAATGTGTTGCTCTTGGAATAGAAGAACCAACCACGTTACAAATACCGTAAATGAATGCACCTTGAGCTTTGGCTATTTCTACAGCTGCCAATGTGTCGGCTGTTTCGCCCGATTGTGATATAGCGATAACAATATCATCGGAATAGATAAGAGGATGGCGATACCTAAATTCAGAAGCATATTCAACTTCAACAGGAATACGGCACAAATCTTCGATAAGATATTCACCAATGAGAGCAGCGTGCCAAGAAGTTCCACATCCTAAAATAATGATACGGCGAGCATTCAAAAATTTCTCACTGTTATCAATTACACCTGAAAGTTTCACATCTGTACCTTCTACATTGATTCTTCCACGAATACAATCTAACAGCGTTTGAGGTTGCTCGTTGATTTCTTTACGCATAAAATGATCATAACCACCTTTTTCCAACTGACAAAGATTCATTTCCAATGTTTTAACGTCAGTTGTTTGCTCAACATCCGCTAAATTCAAGACTTTCAATCCATTATCGATATCAATAACCGCAACTTCTTTATCATTGATGTAAACAACCTTATCTGTATATTCCACAATGGGCGTAGCATCAGAAGCCAAGAAAAATTCATCTTCGCCTATGCCAACCACTAACGGACTACTTTTTCGAGCAGCAATTATCTGTCTCGGATTATTTTTATCTATCACAGCAATGGCATACGCACCAACAACTTCTCTCAAAGCTATTTGTACAGCATGACATAAATTTACTTTATTAGTTTTTTTTACGTGTTCTATAAATTGCACCAAAACCTCAGTATCTGTAGTACTTTTAAAGTCATATCCATTACGAATTAACTCTTTTTTAATGACCATATAATTTTCTATAATGCCATTGTGTATAAGAGCCAACGTTTCGGATTGCGAATAATGAGGATGAGCATTTTCATTGTTTGGCTCACCATGAGTGGCCCAACGAGTATGAGCAATACCAATAGTTCCGGAAACATCTTTCGAAGCAACAAATTGCTCTAAATCAGACACTTTTCCTTTCGATTTATAAACACTCAACTCGCCTTTTGCATTGATCAAGGCTACTCCGGCACTATCATACCCTCTATATTCCAGACGATGAAGTCCTTTTATAAGGATAGGATAAGCCTCTTTTTTTCCAATATAACCTACAATTCCACACATATGTTTTTTATTTTTATTTTTGCACCTACTTTCGGATGCAATATTCAAGCAAAGATATTTAAAATCTCAATAAACCCTAAAGATAGAAAGAATATTTTTAGTTCAAACGGTAAAAAAATTGCCATGTTGTTCTAAAATCATTTTTTTTAATTACAATTTCAGAAACAAAAAAGATATTGACCTACAATGATACAAAAAACATAAATACTTCAAATATAAATTGTTGACAAAAATCAAGCCGAATCGGACGGTGTAAAAAAACATTTTTTATTTTGTCGATAAACAAAAGCCTTATAAAAAATTCTCCATTTTCCTATTTTTTTTGACAAAAAATAGTTCTATTTGATTTTTTTAATTTTTATTCTATCTTTGCTCGTATTTCACTGTATTTTTTTTAACCAAAAAACCTAACTAAAATGAAAAAACAAACCTTGCTCTTTTCTCTCCTTTTCCTTTTGAGCAGCTTTTTTCTGTCTGCTCAAGTGGTAACGACGGATCCCACGTTTATTACGCAGGATTATACCGGAACAATTACTATCACATTCGACCCATCGTTGGGTAATGCCGGAATGGCAAGTGCAACCTCTTGTTATGCCCACACAGGTGTCAATACTACAGCCGGAGATTCATGGCTTTGTGCAGGAACTTGGCGAGACGGTCTAGCCAAATACAAAATGACAAAAGTTGGCACAAAATGGCAATTGGTAATAGACAATATGTATAACTATTACAATTGTGCCGCCGCATCCGGAAAAACTTTCAGCTCATTAGATTTTGTTTTTAATGATGGACCTAGCGGGACGAAAGAAGGTAAAGCTACAGACGGTAGTGATATTGTTATTCCGATTTATGCTGCCGGATTAAATGTAAAATTTGATGCTCCCAGTGGTAATCAACTTATTACTTCAGGAACGGCCGTTTCTTTCACTGCTGCTTCTTCTATATCGGCTGATATGGTTCTCAAAATAAATGGAACACAAGAATCGACATCAACGGGAACCTCTCTTTCTTATTCAAAAACATTTTCTACGGCGGGCGATTATGCCTGTATCGTTAGTGCTACAGCGAACTCTCAAACAGTATATGATACGATATATATATGCGTACCTTCAACACCTACTTCCGTTGCAAGACCAGCCACTGCCGTCCCCGGAATAAACTATTATACTGCGGATGCAACAAAAGTGACCTTGGTAATGTATGCAAAAGATAATGCAAACGTTTTGCCAAGCAATGTTTTTGTTCTTGGTGACTTTAATAACTGGTCATTCCTTAATTCCTATCAAATGCACCAAGATGCCAGCAACTCAGGCTATTGGTGGATTACGATTGATGGTCTAACTCCCGGTAAGGAATATGCTTTCCAATACGGTGTAAAGATAGGTTCAACAATTACCCAAATAAGTGATGCTTATACCGAGAAAGTTCTTGATCCTTGGAATGACAAATATATTAGTACTGATATTTATCCCGGATTAACATACCCAACCGGTGGTGACGGATTAGTTTCTGTTTTACAAACAAACAAGCCGGAATATGATTGGAGCTCTCAGACATTAAACTTTACTAAACCGGACAAAAATAATTTGGTAATTTATGAATTGTGGATTCATGACTTTAGTTCCTTCAGTTCTATGGAAGCTGTAACGGCTCGTTTAGATTATTTGGAATCTTTAGGGGTAAATGCCGTAGAATTAATGCCAATCACCGAATTTGATGGAAATATCAGTTGGGGATATAATCCTAACCACTATATGGCTCCTGACAAAGCATACGGAACTGAATATGACTATAAGAGATTCATTGATGAGTGCCACAAACGAGGTATCGCCGTTATTTTAGATATGGTATTTAATCACGCTACAGGTGTTAATCCGTTTGCCAAATTATATTGGAACGGAACAGATAATGTTTCTAGCAACAACCCTTGGTTTAATGTAACAGCTCCCCATACTGACAGTGTAAACCAAGATTGGAACCACGACTTTTCGGGCACACAAGATTATTTCAAACGTGTATTAGCCTACTGGATTCAAGAATACAAAGTGGATGGTTACCGTATGGACTTATCTAAGGGATTCTGCGGACCAACTTGTGATAACCGTGTAGGTATTATTTTTAACTATTATAATGCTGTAAAAGCAGCAAATGCAAATGCTTATTTCATTCTTGAACATTGGACATCAAGCGAAGAAGCCAATTATGTTAACAACGGAATGATGTGTTGGAGCAATTATTGTGCTGCATACGAACAAACCGCTATGGGTTGGTTAAAAGACGGAGACGATTTTAGTGGTGCCAATACAAAAGGTTGGGTTTCTTATTGCGAAAGTCATGATGAAGAACGCTGTTTTTATAAAGCAAAAGCTTACGGAAACGGAACCGTAAAAACCAGTGAAACGGATCGTTTAGCACGTGTTCCTTTAAATGTTGCATTTAATGTCATGTTGCAAGGACCTAAAATGCTTTGGCAATTTGAAGAATTAGGTTACGATTATAGTATCTTAAGTAACTCAACAGGAGGTACAGGTGATCGTGTAGACCCAAAACCAGTACCCGAAAGTTTAGGTTGGTATCAAGATGCAAACCGTATGGGTGCATACCAAAAAGTGGCTAAAACTATCAGTCTACGAACAAAACTTTTGCCCGATGTATTTACAAATGGCTCTATTTCTACTAGTATGGGAACAGGTTATTTTGTTCGTTCTGCTACATGGACACAGGGATCTACAAAAATATACGTAGTAGGTAACTTTACCGTATCAGGTGGAACCTCGTATACAGGTGCACAAAGTGTTACAATGCCATCAGGTACTTGGTATGATTACCTGAATAATAATGCTACACAAGCAGGCGGAGCATCTATTACGCTACAACCGGGAGAATTAAAAATTTATATAAGTACTGCTGTTACAGCTCCAACAATTCCAAGTAGCTTTACAGGTTTTACCTCTTCAATCAATGAAAGTAATGACAATGCTGTAAGCTGCACGGTTTACCCAACTTTTGCTGAAGATAATGTTTGGATCAAAAGTGAAGAAACTCCACAAAATGTTCAACTCATGGACCTTAATGGAGGAATTGTGTTGTCAGCAAAAAACACAAACGAAATCAACGTTTCTAACTTGCAAGAAGGACTATATTTAATGGTAGTAACTTTTGAAAAGAGTCAATCTGCATTCAAAATTATCAAGAAATAACGAAATTCTTAGTAACAAAAAAAAGCATATTCCGATACTGGAGTATGCTTTTTTTATGCCATTTATTCTGAAAAGTTATGGCAAAGGATGCCCTCCTGCACGATAAATAGCATACCATTCTTCCCGTGTAAGTTCTACTTCTGTAGCTTTGCATATATCGGATAAACGTTGTGCATTAGTAGTACCCGTAATTACTTGCATATGAGCAGGATGTCTCAAAATCCATGCAGCAGCTATTGCGGTATTGGATACTTTTTTTATCCAGGCCAATTCATTGATTTTGTTATTGAGATCTGGAAAACGACTATTATCAAGAAAAACCCCTTCAAAATGACCAAATTGAAAGGGAGACCATGCCTGAATGGTCATATTTTTTAATCGACAATATTCCAACGTGCTTCCATCATGCATTACTGATGAAGGATTGGTCATATTGACATTCATGCCACTATCAACCAATCCTGCAAACATGATACTAAACTGCAATTGATTGATTATAAGCGGCTGTTGAACTTTACTTCCCAATAATTCAACTTGCATCGGATTTTGATTACTAACTCCAAAATGACGCACCTTTCCGCTTTTATAAAGAATTTCAAAAGCCTCATTGACTTCATCAGGTTCCATGAGTGTATCAGGGCGATGTAGTAACAGAACATCCAAAAAATCGGTACGTAACCTTTTCAAACTAGCGTCTACAGAAGACAAAATATGTTCTTTGGAAAAATCATAAAAAGCGTTTCTAATGCCGCATTTGGTTTGTATTACTATTTTTTGTCGTAAATTAGGATGCTGACTTACCACCTGACCAAAAAGCTCTTCCGACCTACCCTCCCAATAAATATCGGCATGATCGAAATAGTTAACCCCATTTTCAATGGTAGTAAAGACGAATCGTTCCAACTCATTTACAGACATCTCTCCTATTCTCATGCATCCCAAAATAATGGGAGATGCTTGCAAATCGCTCGTTCCAATGGTTATCTTCTTCATAATTTTTGTTTTGTAAATATTCAAAATAAACGCGATGGTAAAAATACATTTATTTTGTTGCTGTACAAATAATTAGAACAATCATCCATAAAAAAAACGACCCTGTATTACTACAAGGCCACTTTAGATGTTTTCACAACCAACGCCAATTATTTTGCACTATCAATTAGTTGTTTATAAAGTCAAAGATACAATTTTTTGAAAGCAAATCACAACTAAGTAGACCGGTATACTTTTCCTGAACTTTAGCAACTTTTGCTATATCGTTAATAACCTCTAACAATTGTTTAGACGAAAAACGTCCTCTTTTTTTAATAACATTCATTTTTTTCATGTTTTACTAGAATATAAATTCAAATTAAATCATTTTCGAAAAATGTAAATATCATTTACATACAAGAAAAATATATAGTGTTAAAAAATAATCAAATAGCAGTAATTTTGCGAAGAACATTTAATCAAAAAAAACATTAAAATGAAACTGAGAGTTAAAGAGATTCTTAAAAGCAAAGGAATTACTTCAAAAGAATTGGCAGCAAAAATAGGAATGACAGAAACAGGATTAGCAATAGCATTAGGAGATAAAGGAAATCCTCCTATAAAAAGATTAGAAGAAATAGCGAATATATTGGAAGTAGACGTTGTGGATTTATTTCAGCGGACAATAAGAAATGAATTCCGATGTCCCAATTGCAGAACAGAATTTGAAATAAAAAAAAGAGGCTAAAGCCTCTTTTTTTTATTTCAAATATTACGTTTACTTCTTTGGATCTACTTCCTTCTTCATCAAATAACGAAAAATATAGACATTTGTTGCCGATGTTTGCATATACGGTTCAACAAGCTCCCATCCACGAGAAACCATCTGATTTAGAGCTAATATCATTGATTTAGTCTCTAAATCTTCATTTTCGGTATCTCCGTAACAAATATAAATCTTACATTTATCATAAGATCCCAGTTTTTGAAACCCAACGATTTCACAATAGACATATTCCTTTTTAGGCAATTGTTCCTGAGCATTCATCGAAAAAGAGAACGCCATTGACATAATAGCCAGTAGTAAAATAATTTTTTTCATAATCATATAATTTTTAAGAATTAATAATGCTACAAATGTATAATTGTTGTTTATAAAGTCAAAGATACAATTTTTTGAAAGCAAATCACACAACATTTCCCCGAATAGAAGATTTAGGATTAAGTTTTTTAATCATATCTTTTGCATTTTCACACCGAATAATTTTTCCATTCTTTGCATCTTCAATTGCTTTTAATGTCTCTGAATTCAATTTCAGGTTTCGTTTTCTTGCTTTCATTTATTTAATTAATTGAAGGCTATCAATATCAATGAAAAATATCATTTAAGGAATTTCCAAAATGCTCAGAAACAAAACGCTTAACAGCAGGTCTGTCGATTTTATGAGTAGTTGTTTGAGGAAAGGGTGAAAGTTGTATATACGAACGTATGCGTTCATATGGATGCAAATTGCTATTAATAAGCTGTATTTGCTCCGGATTCAATGATTCTTCGGAAACCAACACCAGCTTTTCGCCCAATTTATCATCAGCCGCACAGCTAATAACGAAATTTCTCATAAAAAATGGCGTTATTTTCCGTTCTATTTCCTCAGGTTGAATTTTGATACCTCCCGAATTAATTACATTATCTATCCTACCTAGAATACGAAACTCACCTGACGGAAAAATCTCTGCACTATCATTTGTTTGCAGCGATTTTGTCAGTAAATCCGGAGCATCAATAAGTAAACAGCCTCGCTCATCTAATGAAACAGATACATTCTTCATCGGCACAAATCCTTCTTGCCTCTCATTACCATTGATACGTCTCAAGGCAATGTGCGAAACCGTCTCTGTCATTCCATAACTTTCATAAGCCATACATGAACAGACTTGCAAGCTCTCCGACAACTGCGACGAAACAGCACCCCCTCCCACTAATAATTTTCCTATACGATTTAGAGAATCGACCTCTTTCAATTGTTGAAAGACCTGCATGGGAACCATTGCCGAAAAATCCACAAAATGCGAAAAATCCATCAAAGGCTTACCGGAAGGTGCCACAGCAAACAATCTTAAGTCTCCTAAAATGGAACGAACAATCATCATCTTGCCGGCAATATAATCAGCCGAAAGACAAAGTAAGGCTGTATTATTGGGTTTAATATTAAGAAATTGTAGGGTTTTTCGGGCAGATACACACATCATTTTTTTGCTCACTTCTATCGACTTAGGCGTACCTGTAGAACCTGAGGTTTGAACTGTAACAAAAGGACTATCCGAATACCAATCCGCAATAAAACGCCACAAGGATTTTTCCCAATCTGCCAAACCAGTTTGGAAAAGCTTCTCGTTAGAAATTGTAACCCATTCTTGAGATGTATGTTCGGAGAAAATAAGGGATAACATGTTTTATTTTTTTACATTCACTCAACCGAATCAGCCCAGGGCATATTGGGTTTAAAATGCAGACATCCATTTTCTACGACGAGTGGTGAGGCAATGTTGTTTTCATACAAACTTCCCGTTCCTAAACCTTGAGGCAATGGATTATTTTTGGTAAAAGCCCATTGAGCAATAGCATTCAAACCTATATTGGACTCTAAAGCCGAAGTAGCCCACCATCCAATGTTCATTTTTTCAGACAAAAAGATCCATTCATCAGATGCCTGAAATCCTCCTAATAAGGAAGGCTTTAAAATAATATATTGAGGTTTGATGTCTTTCAACAATTGCTCTTTAGATTTTTTCTCATATATGCCGATCAACTCTTCGTCAAGAGCAATTGGAATAGGAGATTTTTTACAAAGTTCCGCCATTTTACCTGTATTTTGAGCTTTAATGGGCTGTTCTATAGAATGAATATGGAACTGATTCAGAGCACATAACCGTTCCAAAGCCTCATCCAAAGGGAAACCTCCATTGGCATCCAAACGTAGTTCAATTCCAGGAAAACATTTACGAAGTTGTGAAATGAAATAGATTTCTTCATCAAAATCCAGTGCCCCGACTTTCATTTTTAAGACAGAAAAACCTTGTTTGAATTTCTTTTCAGCCTGATGCCACATAAAATCAAAATTACCCATCCAAATTAACCCGTTGATTGGAATAGAGGCTTTCCCTTGGGTAAATTCAGATAAAAAAAGCTGTTTTTTTCCCCCTGTTTGCAAATCAAGCAAAGCAGTTTCTAGTGCAAAACGCAAAGCAGGATACACCTGTAAATCAGCATGAAATGCATTATCCATAAGCTGGTTTATATTCGACACACTTTCCACAATCTTGGCTTCCAATTCGGGTACGTCATCTACACTAAGCTTTGGAATAATAGAACACTCTCCTACTCCACACACCAAAGGATTTGCATCTTCCCAAAGTTGAATAAACCAACTGTCTTTTTTCTGCAAAACCCCACGTGAAGTACCTCCTGGTATAATAAATTGAAGGGTATGTTTTCGAAATTTTGCCTGCATAGTCATAGAAGTAACCTCAAATTAATCTTTCAAGGAAATTTAGGAAATTTCTTAAAATTAGGAGTACGTTTTTCCAAAAAAGCATTTTTGCCTTCTTGGGCTTCTTCCATGAGGTAATACATTAACGTAGCATCTCCCGCAAACTCCATCAAACCAGCCTGACCATCGAGTTCGGCATTCAAACCGCGTTTAATCATGCGTAAAGCAGTATGACTACGAGAGAGCATAATTTGACACCATTCTACGGTAGTATCTTCCAACTGATCCAACGGTACAACTTTGTTTACCAATCCCATATCTAAAGCTTCTTGAGCCGAATATTGTTGGCAAAGAAACCAAATCTCACGAGCTTTCTTTTGTCCTACCACACTGGCTAAATAAGATGACCCAAAGCCGGCATCAAAACTTCCTACTTTAGGTCCGGTTTGTCCGAAAATAGCATTTTCAGAAGCAATGGAAAGATCGCACACCACATGCAACACATGTCCACCACCTATGGCAAAACCATTCACCATAGCCACGACCGGTTTAGGCAAAGAACGAATCTTCTTGTGTAAATCAAGTACATTAAGACGAGGTACTCCATTATCATCAATATAGCCACCCAAACCTTTCACTTTTTGGTCGCCACCAGAACAAAAAGCCTTATCTCCAGCTCCTGTAAGTACCACCACACCGATATCCATACGCTCACGACAAATATCGAAAGCCTCCAACAATTCGTTAATGGTTTGCGGACGAAAAGCGTTACGCACTTGTGGACGGTTAATGGTCAGCTTGGCTATTCCTTCCCAAAACTCAAATTTAATGTCTTTGTATTCCTTTATGGAAATCCAATTTCTTTGTGTCATATCTGTATATTAATTAACAAATTATTTATTTCAGGTGATTAAAATATTCTTTCAGAATTTTTGCATTTTCCAAACGAGGTGTTTTAATTTCCAATACCTGAGCTTTATCATTTTTAGAAAAAAAGTCAGGAAGCTTAGTTAAAACTTCAGCCTCATTCTCACAACAATGATAATCGAGACCAAAACATTTAACCAACAACTCACAAGAAATATTTTGTTTTACCTCAAAATAGGATTCCATTTCTTCATTGTCCATTGGTCCTGAAATATGGCGGAATATACCTCCACCGCCGTTATTAATGACAATAATTTTAAAATCGGGTCGCAAGTAATTGTTCCACAAACCATTGCTATCATAAAAGAAACTCAAATCGCCGGTAATGAACAAGGTTGGTTTATCAGAAACAAAAGCCGCACCAACAGCAGTACTGGTACAACCATCTATGCCATTGGTTCCTCGGTTTGAAAAACAGAAAAATTTACTGTATTCTTCAAATAATTGTACATAACGTATCGGTGTGCTATTGGCGATTTGCAACATATAACCCTGTGGCATAGAATTCTTCAACAAGGAAAAAAACCTCAAATCACTCCAAGCCAATTGGTCTACAAAACAATTGTGTTTTTGCCACGCCAATTTATTTTGCATCAGCCAGGAATTTATGTAGTCTTTTCGCTTAGGTTTTCCTGCTTTGCTAATGGCTTCTAAAAAAGAGACAGGTGTCATTTCAATTGAAGCAGTTAAAGCTCTATAAGTATCTGGAACATTGGGCGACAAACTGATATGCCAATGTTCTTGAGGTTTATTTTTTCGCAATAATACCTTGATATTTTTGGATGTTACCTGCCCATCAAAAGTAATTAATAAATCCGGAGCTAAAGCATGTTGGTTTTCCGAATCAATGGATGCCAAGACACGGTCAATGCATACAATAAAATTTTTATTGTTAAGATTGGAAGTTGTTTCGGATAATACGAGCACATTCTTTTCTTCTGCCAAAACATTTAATAACTCATTCAGTTGCACATTAGGCTTTTGTAAACCGACTAAAATCATTACAGACTTTGAAGAATCATATTTTTTAATGATTTCTTGCAATTGATTGGTTATTACGTGTGATTCAGCCTTACACCTAGTATAAAGCTTTAATTTAGGGGTATTACATACAGTTCTACCGTATAACGGTTCAGTCAATGGAACATTAATATGCACAGGTCCCTTGCTTTGGTACATACAAAAAAACAATGCCTCACTCACAAAACGATTCAATTGCCATTCATCCTCATGAGAATGTATTTCCGCGGGTAATGTGCATGAATACTTAATGTAGTTTGCATAAACTTTATCCTGACGGATAGTTTGTCCATCAGCCTGGTCTATCCATTCTTGTGGACGATCAGCTGTAATCACGACCAATGGAATTTGCTGATAGTAAGCTTCGGCAATGGCAGGTGCATAGTTCAAGGCAGCGGTACCACTGGTACAGACTAAACCGACAGGACGACCCAGTTGTTGAGCCATTCCCAAAGCAAAAAAAGCAGCACTACGTTCGTCTACTATGGTAAATTTTTTAATCTCATCGCAAGCAGAAAAAGAAAAAATTAAAGGAGCATTGCGAGAACCCGGGGATAGTACGACTTCACGTATACCTCCTTCCACACATAAATCGACTAAGGCTTTGGCTGTTTTTTTATCCGAAAATTGTTTAGTCATATATTAAATTATCAATTATTCCAATCTCGAGAAAAGAAGATTATCACTTTAAAAGTACTCGCATCAAACCATCTGCTTTTAAAAGAGTTTCGTTATACTCCTCCTCAACATTTGACATGGCTGTAATTCCACCACCTACATACAGACCTACTCCATTTTCAAAAAACTGCATACAACGAATGTTGACATAAAAAGAAAACTGTCCATCAGCATCAATTTTGCCCAAGAAACCGCCATAAAGACTTCGTTGATGTGTTTCCGTTTGCAAAATAAGTTGTTTTGCCAAATTTTTCGGGTAACCGCACACCGCAGGAGTCGGATGAAAAGCCTCCACAAATTTACTGACATTTTTCGGCAAACTGTCCTTTGAAAAATAAAAAACAGTTTTCAGATGAGCAACTTGTCCTACCAAAACCGTCTTGGGTCCAATCTTATCAACACCGTCAACATTAAAATCTCGTAATTGTTCGGAAATATAATTGCTTACAATATCTTGCTCTTTCAAATCTTTTTTGCTCCAATCCATTTGTTTGCTATGCTTCATGGTTCCTGCAAGAGAAACGGTTTCAAAAAAGCATTCATTCCTGCCCAGAAACAATTCTGGGCTTGCTCCCATCCATAAACCACAATCGGGAACATACGATAAATAATTGTAGGTGGAAGATTGTAACACGCACAAATCGAGAAAGAAAGAAGCGGCTTTTAGAGCTTCAACATGCTCCACAAAATGACAACGTGAAAGAATTGCTTTTTCAATTTTCCCTTGTTGAATAGCCTGAAATAGCTTGTTAAAGGATTGCTGATAATCCAGTAAGCAAGAAAAATCATGATAAATTCCTAAATTCAATGGAATTTTTGGTTGTTCTTCTATCCATTGAATTTGTTCAATAGAAAGAGAATCCAGCTCTACATCAAATTGAGTTTTAAGAAAATACGCTGGGGTATTTTCATTGTCAAACGGCACTAAAACAAACCCTCGATGAGAAAATAAGTCTTGTCTTTGAAAGAAAAACGAATCCACCTTCTCCGCTACTAATAAACGTATCTTACCGCTACCGGGCAAACGATATGCAACAAAGGGAATCGCTCGTTGTAGGCAGTCTGATAAGATTTTAATCTGTTTTGTATAATTGCCGGATTGCATCCTAGGTAATTCAAATTTACTATTTTCTAACATCAGGGGGAAAAGATATCTATAAATAAATGGCCTTATTTTCGCCAAACAGTCATATAATACCTCTTTATCTTTATCGCCATTTCTTTATTTTAAGCCAAAGGTATAACTTTTAAGAATAATTTACAACGAAATAATTACTAACAAGAAGAGAGAGTAAAAACAATTTATTTGTTTTACCCTCTCCTCACATTCTTGTACAAATAAGAATTTACTGTATTTTTATTTTTCCAGTTTTAGAACCAAAAATATTACAAGTGGCCTTTACTTTAACTTCACTACCGGATTTAACTTCCGGCACAACAACCTCTACGTCGTCCTCTTTTACATTAGTTTGTGTTTTAAAATCTAACGTTTTCACCTCCTTGCCATCAACAAATATGATTATTTGTTTGATATAATGGGTAGCTACATCTTTCACATTATGTACTACAACTATTTTTATCTTATTTTCTTTGTTATAAGTCAAATTTACACTTTTAGGAGGATGTGCCATCAACAATCCTGCAAATGACAAAAAAATTAAAGTTAAAATCGATTTTTTCATACTGTTTATTTTTAATGAAAATTTTTAAGTAAAAAAATAGTAATATAACATAGCAATTGCATGTATTGTGATTATACCAAACCCTACGATTCCTATTTTTTTGTGTATACGATATTGTGCTTTCATTTTAACAACTCGCATCCCGGTAAGGAATGAGAAAATCACCATAATAAACCCCAAAATTCCAAAATACACAAATATATTCCCCATAATCAATTCTATTTACAACAACTTACTACGTTTACAAATTTATCATTTTTTTATGAAAACAAAACGTTATTGAATAATCTTACTACTCTTATGTTAAATTAACTTTGTACATTACCTGTACGTTTTAGTACTCCCCAATTTGCTATTTCTCCTTTTATAGCTTTTAAGTATGCTTTCAACAAAACGACAAACAATAATTGACGGTAAATAAATCGTTGTATAAACAAAGATCCAATCCGTTTTAAACCAAATTTTTGATGATCATATTTATAGGCTAGCGATGAAATAATGCAATCTATCAAATAGTACAGCAAATAAAACAATGTATATTCCAAAGCGTGACGAGTAAACAATCCTGCAACAAACAATATATCGACCAACGGAGAAAAGAACGGTATAATAAAATTAAATATCAACAGATTTGGCAAAGCTACCCAACCAATATTCGGTTTACGAAAACTAAACAGCAAATCCCTATGCTTCCAAAAACTTTGCATCATCCCGAAAGACCAGCGAAAACGCTGCTTGATGAACATTTTTAATGTTTCAGGAGCTTCTGTGAGAGCAATTGCTTCATTGCAAGTACGAATGGTATATCCACAACGCAAAAGACGCAATGTAAGGTCGCAATCTTCGGCTAATGTATCCGTTGTAAAACCATCAATAGCCTTGAGAGCTTCTTTACGAAATGCACCGATAGCACCCGGAACTACTAAAATAGAATTTACATAATCAAACGCCCGTCTATCAAAATTCTGACTGGTGGTATATTCAATAGATTGCCAGTTAGTCAGCACATTAACCTTATTTCCAACCCTCACATTTCCTGCAACGGAACCTACTTTTTCATCTGCAAAATAAGGAATGAGTAAAGGAATAGCATTAGGAGGCAAAACAGTATCAGCATCAATACAAACCATTATTTCGCCAAAAGCTTGCTGAATTCCAAAGTTCAAAGCAGCAGCTTTACCTCCATTGGGCTTCGTAAATACATGAACCTTATCGTTTCCGGCAAATACATTTAGGACTTTCTCGTAAGTACCATCCTTAGAACCATCGTCCACAAATATGACTTCAAAATTGGCATATTCTGTCTTGAGCAAATTTTCAACCGTACGAACGGCATTAAGTTCTTCGTTATAGGCCGGTACAATAATACTTACTTTGGGAAGAAAATCAGTTGATATTTGAATCGGGTGCCTCTTCTCACGACGATGTTGCAAGATAGCCAATAATGCAATAAATAGCAATCGCAAAGTAACAAGGATAATGGCTACCAAGAAAAATCCATGCAAAAAGTGCTCCCAAAAAAAAGTAATTAAGAAAAAGGTATAATCCAACTTTTCAGAAAACTTAAATCTCGAATTCACAACAGGCATCACCTGATCACGGGTTTTTCCCATCAAGGAAGATACCGTAACAAACGTATACCCTTGACTCCTATAATAATCTATAATTCTTGGTAATGCCCTAATGGTTGCCTTTCGGTTTCCTCCCGCATCATGAAGTAAAATAATATTCCCTGCCTTTTGGTGCTGAATTGCCCTTGCCACAATCGTATCTGCTGTAACATCTTCCTCCCAGTCATTCGGATCTATAAACGAAGTTACAGCAATGAATTTTTCATCATTGGCGACAGCCAATGAACGCATTTGATACAAGTTTTTCGGTTCGGCATCTGTATTATAGGGAGGTCGAAAAAGAACTGTGGATTTTCCCAGTATACTCTCCAGCAACAATCGTGTTGACCGTAATTCTATGCGTTCTCGGTCATCCGATGTTATTTCTAAATTTGGGTGAGTAAAAGTATGATTACCTATTTCATGACCTTCATGATACATTCTCCTGATAAGGGGAATATTATCCTCAATATTCATTCCAATGACAAAAAATGTAGCAGGGACATGCTTCTTTTTCAAAATATCTAAAATTTTAGGGGTATAATCTTCATTTGGACCATCATCAAAGGTGATAGCTATTTTTTTTGCATTATCTGCCCCATATCTTTTAAGCAAATACGAACTTGGTAAACTAAGATATTTTTCATTCGTAATGAGATAATCGACGGTATCACAATCAAAATTTGTTTTGCCGGATTTAGGTGCACTCAAAATTTCCAATATTTCGCCTTTTCCATCATAGTTTACAGATGAAATGGCATTAATTGCTTTAATGTTCTCATAATTGTACGGTTTTTTCTCCAAAGAATCTATATTTAACGAACGGTTATAATAATTCCAAATACGGTTATCTTCCGATCCGAGGTACCATAAAGCAACCCCACCTGTTCCGTAATCTTCTGCTGTACGCATCAAGTTAAAAATTCCTATCGCATCATTACAATGAACTTCATGCTCAATACCTTTGTTATCATAGTAATGTAAGGTAAGGTCTGACTGAAGAAAATTAAAACTTAAGTGCCCGTCATGTTCTTTAGCCAAAGATACCATGTTCTGATATGAAATTTTTTGTCCGGGCATTCCTTTTGCCCAATCAAACCCATAAGCTCCAAGACCCAATATGACTTTACCGGAAGGTACATTCTTAAGTGCAACATCAAGCGACTTTTCCACAAATGGCAAGGAAGAAACACTTCCAGGTAAACCTTCAGGCGAATGTTCATTATAAGCCATTAAAAATAGAAAATCGTAATACTTTGAAAGTTTCTTATACATATCCTGACGCATATTGACAGAAAGATCAATAGTAGCCAAATAACCTTTTGGCTCAAGCATCTCCTTCAATTCTCGAGAAAACAGCAACAAATCATCTTCAGAACCAGTGGGTAAATTTTCCAAGTCAATATTTATTCCCTGAAATGAATATTTCTCTAAAAAGTTTACAATTTGGGAAATAAGAATACGCCTGGATTTAGGACTCTTTATGACAATTGAAGCACTATCTCCATTCCATTTGTTATTAAAGTAGTTACTCAACATGGGCACAATAGCAACTTTATTCCTCCGAAGCAAATTTAGTGCCCTTATATCAACCTTTGTTGTAACGTTTCCCTTAGCATTATTCAAAAACGACCATTCGGGAAGAACCATATTCATTTTACTTACATTTTTCTGCAAAGAATAAGCGGAATTCATATCCCAGTTTACAAAAAATCCAGCCCTAAGAGGAAGGTATTTTTTAACATGCACTGGTATTTCTGCCATCTTATTAGCCTTATAAAAAGAACTGGAATGTTTCTTCCTAAATAACTTTACACGTCGTGCAAAGTCCTTAAGTTCACGATTGGAAACATGAGATTTTGCACCATCAACATTAATGTTAGGCAACTTTTTTGCCTCGTAGGTCAATACTTTTAAATCATAATCCCTTTTATCAGACAAAGAAATTACAACTGAACTTACTATCACCACAAGAAAAACAAATAAGATACGAATAAACCACACAAAACTTTTCCAGCGCGTAGCCGAATTAGTCTGAAATACCTGTTTCTGCATATTGAAAATTTTATTGGGCAAAGGTCTGATATTTTTTATTAAATTAATATCTTTAAAAAAAAAAATTTGCACAATGTTTAAACAATTTAAGCAATGTACTTAAATTTTAAGTAATTTAACCAAAAAATATCATATTTTCAATACTGTACATTTTTTGAGGTAGATATTGGTACAACATAGATTTATATAAAATCCATTTATTTATATAACTTTGCGAAACGGCGGCTGTTTAGAAACTTCGGGATTGTATTTGTTGAAAAATATGTTGTTACGAAGGCAATTTACAGCCGCTTTTTTAACAATTGACAGAGAAATCAACACCATTCTCGTACATTAAAGTGAAAATTATACCTAACAACAATCAGTAAGGTGTACATATTTCACAAAAAATTATTTCAAACTAAATTATAAATAGAAAACCCTTCCAAAGGTCGATCCTATCTATTGTACAAAAAAAATCAACCTCTTTTTTATTTTTAAAGACATTAAAATGTGTGTTTTTTCATTCAAAATATTTACCTTCGCGTCGTCAAATTTGAATTATGCCCGCTTAAATAGCATTATTATGATAAAATGCTAAAAACGCTGTGTTAGATAAACCTTTAATGACTAATATTTTATAATATGGATTACGCCTTTTTTTTGGTGACCCTAATTACCGGAATCATTTTGGTTGTAGGTGGACTCGGGGTTGCCCTTCTTATTTCTCCCCGATCAAATAACCCTCAAAAGAGGGAAGCGTATGAATCCGGAATTCCCACAAGAGGAACATCTTGGATGCAATTCAATGTAGGCTACTATTTATATGCCATTATTTATCTGATGTTCGATGTCGAAACAGTTTTTTTGTTTCCTTGGGCAGTTGTCGTACGTAACCTCGGCACTTCGGGATTAGTAAGTATTTTGTTCTTCTTCTTGATTTTAGTCCTTGGCTTATCTTACGCCTGGAAGAAAGGAGCTCTTGAATGGAAGTAAAAAATATAAAAATAAAAGGAATAAACCACGACGAATTCAAAGACAACGAATATCTCGAAAAATATGTCGAAGAATTGCGTGCTAATGGAGTTGGTGTTGTTACCGGAGTGTTGGACGACATTATCAATTGGGGACGTTCGAATTCCTTATGGCCTTTAACTTTTGCCACTAGTTGTTGTGGCATTGAGTTTATGAGTGTCGGTGCTGCGAGATATGATTTTGCACGTTTTGGTTTTGAAGTAACGCGTAATAGTCCTCGCCAGGCTGACGTTATCATTGTCGCCGGTACCATTGTAAATAAAATGGCTCCTATCCTAAAACGTCTTTATGACCAAATGGCTGAGCCAAAATATGTAATTGCTATGGGTAGTTGTGCTATTTCTGGAGGACCATTCTGCAACTCCTATTGTGTGGTAAATGGTGTGGAAAAAATCATTCCTGTGGATGTATATGTGCCCGGTTGCCCACCTAAACCTGAGGCATTGCTTTATGGCATGATGCAATTGCAACGAAAAGTGAAAGTAGAACGTTTTATGTTCAAAGGTAAAAAAAAGGAAAACGAATAGATGGAAAAAATAAAACAACTCATTCAGGCAAAGGTTCCCAATGCCACAATGGAAGAAAAAGAATTTCTGACTGTTACCGTTAAGCCTGAAGAGCTTCGGATATTGGCTCAAACGCTTAGATATGATGAATCTGCTTGTTTCGATTATTTGATTCAACTAATAGGGGTTGATTACGGAGATTCACTTGGTGTCGTTTATTTGCTAAGTACTTCAAAAGATTTAAATTGTTGTATTGTCATTAAGACAACAACAGAACGTGAAAATCCAATGATTCCTACCGTATCTGATATATGGGGAACAGCCAACCTTAATGAAAGAGAAGTATTTGGTTTCTTTGGAATTCGTTTCATTGACCATCCGGATATGCGTCATCTCTTCTTGACAGAAAGATGGAAAGGTTTTCCGCTACGTAAAGATTACGATGCTGGCGAAGCACAAAATCCAATGGATTTGACAAGTTATCCTATGCCTGAAACTACTACCCGTTGGGTATCGGGTGAAGGGGCTATCAAGGAAGAAAAAATCCAACTTTTTAAAGACGATGACTATGTGTTGAATATCGGACCACAACACCCAGCAACACACGGTGTGTTGCATTTTCGTACCGTTCTTGAGGGCGAAATCATTCGAAAAATAGATGTAAATTGCGGTTATATCCACCGTGGCATGGAAAAATTAAGCGAAAGTCTAACCTACCCTCAAATATTACATTTCACAGATCGTCTGGATTATCTTTCAGCTCATATTAACCGCCATGCATTATGTATGTGTATTGAAAAAGCTGCTGAAATTGAAGTTCCGAGACGTGCCGAATACATCCGCACCATTATGGATGAACTTTCCCGTATCACGTCTCACCTTTTATCTTGGGGCTGTATGTGTATGGACATGGGAGCTTTGACTGCTTTTATTTACGGCATGCGTGATCGTGAAAAAGTCCTTGATATTTTTGAAGAAACTTGCGGTGGTCGTTTAATTCAGAACTACAATGTTATTGGTGGTGTTATGGCTGATATTCACCCTAATTTTGTAAATCATGTAAAGGAATTTATTCCTTACATGCGTAAAAATTTAAAAGAATATCACCAAATATATACGGGTAATGTCATTGCCAGACAACGTATGATTGGCGTTGGACACCTTTCCGAAGAGACAGCTGTTTCTTATGCTGTAAGTGGTCCTGTTGGTCGTGCTTCGGGTTTTCATTGCGACTTACGTAAGATTGCTCCTTACGCAGCCTATAATGATGTCGAATTCAAAGAAATCGTACGTACTGAAGGCGATTGTATGGCACGTTATATGAATCGTTTAGATGAAATTGAAGAGTCTCTTCATATCATAGAACAATTGATTAACAAAATTCCAGAGGGTGACTTCTGTGCCAAAACAAAAGCTATTATCAAATTGCCTGAGGGTGAATATTTCCAAAGAATTGAAGCTGCAAGAGGTGAATTCGGTGTATATATTATGAGTAAAGGAGAAAAAACGCCATACCGTTTAAAATTCCGTTCGCCTTCCATGGCTTTGGTTTCTGTAATGGACACCATTTGTCAAGGAGCTAAAATTGCTGACTTAATTACCATCGGCGGATCTATGGATTACGTGATTCCTGATATTGACAGATAAGGTTAAATATAAAAATAACTAAGAAATATGTTTGATTTTTCGATAGTAACAACCTGGATTGACGAATTTCTCCGGAATTACTTGCCAGAATTTTGGGTACTAACCATTGAATTTGTTGTGGTTGGGGTCGTATTGTTGGCATTATATTGTATTATTGCACTGATACTGATTTATTTCGAAAGAAAAATTTGTGCCGCATTTCAGTGTCGTCTTGGACCTAATCGAGTGGGACCATACGGTAGTATTCAAAGTGTGGCAGATATGTTGAAAATGTTAATTAAGGAAATCATCCCTATTAACCACACGGATAAAATCTTGTTTTATTTAGCTCCATTCTTCGTTGTGGCAGCTTCATTCCTTACTTTTGGAGCTATTCCTTTCGGCAATGGACTTCAAGCAATTGATTTTAATATTGGCGTATTTTATTTGATGGCGGTATCTTCCCTTGGCGTCATAGGTATTTTGTTGGCAGGATGGTCTAGTAACAATAAATACTCCATGATTGGAGCTATGCGAAGCGGTGCTCAACTTATCAGTTATGAGTTATCTGCAGGTTTAGCTCTTATGACAATAGTTGTACTAAGTGGAAATATGCAGCTATCTAGCATAATTGAAGGACAAAAAGATTGCTGGTACTTATTTCAAGGACATATTCCTGCTATCATTGCTTTCATCATTTACTTAATCGCCGGACATGCTGAAACTAACCGTGGACCATTTGACTTACCTGAAGCAGAATCTGAATTGACTGCTGGTTATCATACGGAATATTCAGGACTTCAATTTGGTTTTTTCTATTTGGCTGAATATTTGAATATGTTTATTATTGCATCTATTGCAACGACGGTATTTTTGGGTGGATGGATGCCTTTTCATGTTACAGGGTTGGATGGTTTTAACCAGATAATGGATTATATTCCTTCCGTAATTTGGTTTTTCGGAAAAGCATTTGTACTGATGTTCCTGAGTTTATGGGTTAGATGGACATTTCCCCGTTTAAGAATAGACCAACTACTTAATTTAGAATGGAAGTATTTATTACCCATCAATATGGTTAACTTATTGGTGATGGTAATCCTTGTTATTTACGGATTACATTTTTAATATCTAAGAAAATAAATAAGAACGTATGAAGTCTATTATAAATTATATTGCAACCATTTTCAAAGCAATCTATTCTTTGGGTTCAGGGATGATGGTTACAATGAAAGAATTTTTTACTAAAAAGGTGACGGAACAATATCCCGAAAATCGTAAAACGACCCTTAATGTTTACGAACGTGTACGTGGAGAATTGATAATGTTGCATGATGAAAACAACGAACATTCCTGCTCCGGTTGTGGCATTTGCCAAATGAATTGTCCTAACGGGACAATCAAAGTAATTACTAAAATGATTGAAACGGAAGATGGAGGAAAACCTAAACGTGCACTGGATAAATATGAATATGACCTTGGTCAATGCTCCTTTTGCAACTTGTGTGTCATAAACTGTCCGTCAAAAGCCATTGTGTTTAGAAATACTTTCGAAAATTCCGTATTTACGAGAGATAAATTGAAAATGACTCTGAATCATGAAGGTTCAAAAATGAGAGAAAAAAAATAAAGAAATAAAGATATGGCTGAACAAATTATATTTTACGTTTTAGCGATAGTGATTGTCGTATTTTCAATTTTATCGGTTACTTCGAGAAGGATTTTACGTGCTGCAACTTATTTGCTTTTTGTTTTGCTGGCAACTGCAGGTTTGTATTTAATGATGGGGTATCAGTTTCTATTTGGGGTACAAATATCAGTATATGCCGGAGGCATAATGGTTCTTTACATCTTTTCAATTTTGCTTACCAGCCATGCTGGTGATAAGGTTAAAAAGGTTTCTTGGAAAAGATTTGTTCCTGCGATATTCGCTTCGTTGGTAGGTTTATCTCTTTGTGGTTTCATTATTTTCAAGAATGTCTACAAGGTAGCCAAAACAGTTGCAACTGAACCTACAATGCAAGAAATTGGTAAAGCTATGATGGGAACAGATAAGAATCAATATTTACTTCCGTTCGAAGCTATCAGTATTTTGTTGCTAGCCTGTATAATTGGAGGTATTATGATAGCAAGAAAACGCTAATCTGAGTCATTTATAAAAATTAAACAATAACTAATATTATGAGTAACATTCCATTAGTAGGCTACTTGGTAATAAGTACGATAATGTTTTTTGCGGGAATATATGGTTTTCTTGCCCGCAGAAATATGCTGACCATATTAATGTCACTTGAGCTGATGTTAAATGCAGCTGATATAAACTTTGCAGCTTTCAATAAATTTTTGTATCCGGGACAAATGGATGGCGTTTTTTTCACCCTATTTGCCATTGGTGTTTCTGCAGCCGAAACTGCTATAGCAATTGCGATTATTATAAACATTTATCGCAATCTTAAGAATATTAATGTTGATGAAGTAAATAAAATGAAATATTGATGATGAGCTACACATTAATCATAGTTGTCCTACCGTTCCTTATGTTCCTGTTTTTGGGACTTTGTGGCGGCAAAATGAAGCCGGTAATTGCCGGTATAATTGGTACGTTGGGTCTTTCTGTTGCGGCTGCACTTTCTTATGTTACTGCTGCAAACTATTTTTTTAATGTTGGAAAAGTTGGAAATGCTTTTCAAGCAATTGTACCATTAAATTTTGAATGGCTCCGTTTTACGGATAAACTTCACATCGATTTAGGTATCCTACTTGATCCTATATCCGTGATGATGTTGGTTGTAATTACCACTGTATCTTTAATGGTTCATATTTACAGTTTAGGATATATGAAAGGCGAAAGGGGATTTCAACGCTATTATGCACTACTTTCTTTGTTCTCTTTCTCCATGTTGGGATTAGTAATTGCTCCTAATATCTTTCAAATGTATATTTTTTGGGAATTGGTTGGCGTTTCCTCCTACTCTCTTATTGGTTTTTATTACACAAAACCCTCTGCAGTTGCAGCTTCTAAAAAAGCTTTCATAGTTACTCGTTTTGCCGACTTATTTTTCTTAATCGGCATATTGGTATTGTCTTTCTATTCTGGAACTTTTAGTTTCAAAGATTTAACAAATCCTGCGGGAAGTGTTTTGGGTCAAAATATTACTGATACTTTTATGGGATGGTCAGTCGTTTCGTGGGCAATGTTGCTAATATTTATGGGTGGTGCCGGTAAATCAGCTATGCTTCCTTTTCATATTTGGTTACCTGATGCTATGGAAGGTCCAACTCCTGTTTCGGCTTTGATACACGCAGCAACAATGGTCGTTGCCGGTGTATTTTTAGTAGCTAGAATGTTTCCGTTATACTTTTTTGGAGCTCCGGACGTATTGGTCATCATAACTTATGTTGGTGCTATTACAGCCTTATTCGCAGCAATTGTTGCTTGTACCCAGACTGATATCAAGCGGGTATTGGCATTTTCAACTATATCTCAAATTGCGTATATGATTACGGCCTTAGGTGTTTCCGGATACGGTGAACATGCAGGCTTGGGCTATATGGCTTCTATGTTCCACTTATTTACACATGCGTTCTTTAAAGCTTTACTATTTTTAGGTGCAGGAGCTGTTATTCATGCTGTTCACAGCAATGAAATGGATTCGATGGGTGGTTTAAGAAAATACCTGCCTATCACTCACATAACCTTTTTAATTGCTTGTTTATCAATAGCAGGCATACCTCCTTTCTCAGGATTTTTTAGTAAAGATGAAATTTTAGTTGCTGCTTTTGATCGCAATATGTTCATTTTTGTTTGCTTATATATTTGTGCCGGTTTAACTGCATTCTATATGTTCAGATTGTATTATCGCATTTTCTGGGGTGACAACAAAAAAGTGTATGAACATACACCACACGAATCTCCTGTATCAATGACCATTCCATTGATTTTCTTGGCAACCTTAACTTGTGTAACAGGATTTATTCCATTTTCCAAATTTATTTCTTCCGATGGTATACCTTTTGAAACACACATTGAGTGGTCTGTTGCCCTATTAAGCATTTTAGTTGCTGTAATTGGAATAGTTATTGCGACCCTGATGTATGCCAAAAAAAATACGTCATCAGACAAATTTACGAATACTTTCAAAGGGCTTTACAAGACAGCTTACCACAAGTTCTACTTTGATGAAATATGGCTTTTCTTTACAAAAAGAGTGGTATTTAATTGCATTTCGAAACCTATTGCTTGGTTTGACCGTCATTGTGTAGATGGCTTTATGAACTTGCAGTCAACAATTACCAACTTTGTTTCTAGAAAGATTAAGTTTACACAATCAGGAGAAATTCAGGATTATGTATGGGCATTTTTCATGGGTACTATGGTCATTATATCACTGCTAATTTTTATTTAATAAGACTTATAATTGCTAAATATACAGAATATGGACTTTCTTTCATTATTTGTACTTGTTCCCATACTGATGCTAGTAGGCTTCCTACCTTGCAAGAATATCCGCCAAATTAGGACTGTCGCTGTAATCGGAGCTTCAATACTTTTGGCTTTGTCTATTGCTTTGGCTTGTATGTTCTTAAGACAAAGAGCAGCAGGTAATACAGCAGAAATGTTGTTCACTTTTGATCGGCTTTGGTTCCCAGCGTTAAATATTCACTACTCGGTAGGTGTAGATGGTATTTCAGTAGTTATGTTACTATTGTCTTCCGTAATCGTTTTTACAGGAGTTTTTGCTTCTTGGAACATGAATCCACTACCGAAAGAATTTTTCATGTGGTTGACTTTATTATCTCTTGGAGTTTTCGGATTTTTCATTTCTATTGACCTATTCACAATGTTACTTTTTTATGAAGTAGCTTTAATTCCAATGTACTTGTTGATTGGTGTTTGGGGTACAGGTAAAAAAGAATATTCTGCCATGAAATTAACATTGATGTTAATGGGTGGATCAGCCCTAATGATGGTTGGTATTTTCGGCATCTATTTTCACTCTAGTGCAACGAATGATTTCACTTTCAATCTGCTAGAAATTGCAAAAAATGGCATACCAGTCGAAGCTCAACGTATTTTCTTTCCTTTAACATTTATAGGTTTTGGAGTATTAGGTGCTATGTTCCCTTTCCACACATGGTCTCCTGATGGTCACGCTTCAGCACCGACAGCAGTTTCTATGTTACACGCAGGTGTATTGATGAAATTGGGGGGTTACGGTTGTTTCCGCATCGCTATTTCCTTAATGCCTCAAGCTGCTCATGAACAAGCATGGATATTTTTAATTCTTACCGGTATAAGTGTAGTATATGGTGCCTTCGGAGCTGTTGTTCAAAAAGACCTGAAATACATCAATGCTTATTCCTCAGTAAGTCACTGCGGACTGGTTCTTTTTGCTATTTTGATGTTAAATGAAACAGCAATGACAGGTGCAATAATGCAAATGCTTTCTCACGGTTTAATGACTGCTCTATTCTTTGCTTTAATTGGTATGATTTATGGAAGAACACATACTCGTGATATTCGCGAAATGGGTGGTTTAATGCGTATCATGCCTTTTCTTTCTGTATGTTATGTACTTGCCGGTTTAGCATCCTTAGGTTTGCCTGGATTCAGCGGATTTGTTTCTGAAATGATGATTTTTGTTGGATCTTTCCAACATACAGATATGTTCCATCGAGTATTCACGATTGTTGCTTGCTCTTCTATTGTAATTACAGCGGTATATATTTTACGTGTAGTTGGCAAAATTCTGTTCGGACCTGTTCAAGATGAACACCATAAAACATTGACAGATGCCGTGTGGTATGAAAAGATTGCTGTGGTTACACTCATTCTTTGCATCACTAGCATCGGATTTTTCCCTAGCTTCTTTTCAGATTTGATTAGAAGCAGCTTAACAGCTATGACTAATTGGTAATTATAATTTGTAGAGATTAATTAAAAACTATACTATATACAATGGATTTAAGCAATTATTTGTTGATGAAACAGGAAATGTCGCTGATGGTGGTATTTCTCATTCTGATTGTTTATGACTTGTTTGCATCGGAAAAATTAAAGGAACATTTCCAACCGATGGCATGTCTGCTTTTTTTGGCTCATACAATCTATGGCTTTTTACCTCAAGCAACAGGAACTTCTTTTGCCGGAATGTATGTGTGTAATGAGGCTGAAATTGCCATGAAAAATATATTGAACGTGGGTGTTTTATTGGTTATGCTCCAGTCAAACGGTTGGTTGTCGAAAGAAGATACTAGCTTCAAAAGAGGTGAGTTCTTTATGCTGACACTCCTAACCTTGTTTGGAATGTACTTAATGATTTCAGCTGGCAACTTTATTTTATTCTACATTGGATTGGAAACAGCATCTTTGCCTATGGCTTCTCTTGCTGCCTTTGACAAGTACAAGAACAACTCCGCTGAAGCCGGAGCCAAATATATTTTCAATGCCGTATTTTCATCAGCATGCTTACTATTTGGACTTTCATTTTTGTACGGAGCTTGTGGTTCTTTCTACTTTGAAGATTTGGCATTTAGCATAGAGTCTACACCATTGCTAATAATGTCTTTGGTATTTGTAGCTGTTGGATTATTTTTCAAAATATCCTTGGTTCCTTTCCACTTCTGGACAGCAGACGTTTATCAAGGAGCTCCAACAAGTGTGACAGCATACCTTTCTACTATATCGAAAGGTGCTGCAGTATTTGCTTTGATGACTATATTGTATAAGGTATTTGGTGGTATGGCTTTCGAATGGCACACTATACTTTGGTGGGTAGTTCTAATCACTATTACAGTCGGTAACTTATTTGCGATGAGACAAACGAATTTAAAGCGTTTCTTAGCCTTTTCTTCGGTTTCACAAGCGGGTTATATTGCATTGGCTATATTAGCAGGTACGGCTCAAGGTATGGCATCTACTATGTACTACATTCTTGTTTATATATTTTCTAATATGGCAGCCTTTGGAGTAATCAGTGCCATTGAAACAAAAACAGGTAAAGTGGACATGACTGATTACAACGGTTTGTATAAAACCAACCCAAAATTGGCATTGATTATGATGATTGCATTGTTTTCTTTGGGCGGCATACCTCCTTTAGCCGGATTTTTCAGTAAATTCTTTGTATTTACCGCTGCAGCTGCAAAAGGTGAATATCTTTTAGTATTATTTGCCTTGTTAAATACTATAATTTCATTGTATTATTATTTATTGGTGGTAAAAGCAATGTTTATTAATACAAATGAAAATCCTATTGAAACCGTTAAGAGTGATAATTACATGAAAATTTCATTGATTGTATGCTTTATCGGGCTTATGACTGTAGGGTTGGCAAGCGGAATTTATGAATATTTGAATACGGTGGGTTTCGGTATGTAACTCTTACGATAATTCACAAAGAGGATATTTCCATCGGGTTTCTACCGAAGTGAAATATCCTCTTTTCATTTTAGACAGTTCTGCGAAAAAGATTTTCAACGATTTCTCGATAGTTTTTTCCAACAGGTAATATTTGTTTATTTACAATAACCGAAGTTCCTGAAGCTGCCTCTATTTTATCTATTGCTACGATGTAAGAACGCTGTATACGAAGAAATTTTGAAGCCATCAATTGATTTTCGAGGGAAGAAAGGGAACCATAAGCTATAATGGTTCTATCTGCCATAATTATCTGATAATAATTACCAATGCTATGAATATACAAGATATCATTTATAGCAATCTTGTATACTTTTCTATCGGAGCGAACATTTATAAATTCTTCGGGTTTATCATTTATTTGATCTTTTTGTATGATATCTTTTGCTTTTTGAACAGCTTTTTGAAAACGATCAAAAGAAATCGGTTTTAGTAAATAATCAACAGCATCTACATCGTAACTTTCTACTGCAAAACGATCAAATGCCGTACAAAATATTACCTTCGGTTTATTTTCCAAAGATTTCATCCATTCCATGCCATTACATTTTGGCATTTGTATGTCCAAGAATATCAAGTCGACATGATGCTGTTCAAGAAATAAAGAAGCCTCTTCTGCACTACTACAACGCCCCACAATCTCTAAATAATCCAATTTTTGGGTGTAAAGTTCCAATACATCAAGGGCCAACTTCTCATCATCTACTAATAAACAATGAATGGTTTTCATGATACTAAATTAATGTTTAATACTGTTTTATAAGATAGACCGGAAATTTCTGTTTCGAACGTATAACGACCCGGGTATAAAATATCTAATCTTTTACAAACGTTCTTTATGCCGATACCTGATGAGACATGTTGTTGTTTAGGCATTTCAGGATCAAAACTGTTCGAAATTATCAAGGACATTTGTTGATTATTAACTACCAAATTAATTTTTATACAAGCCCCTCCTACCTCATTCGTAGAAGAATGTTTAAAAGCATTTTCAACAAATGGGAGTAACAACAAGGGAGCTATATAAGAATTGTTAATATCCCCCGTTACCTGTAAATCAACGGTAAAGCGATCGCTGTAGCGTAATTTTTCCAAATCAATATAATTACGAATGTAATTTATTTCTTTTTCTATAGGAACAACATCTGCCGCAGATTCTTGTAAGACATAACGCATCAAGTCGGAAAGTTTTAAGATTGATTCAGGAGTTTTCTCCGATTGCATGAGCGACATAGCATAAATATCGTTTAACACATTAAACAGAAAATGAGGTTGTATTTGACTACGCAGAAATTGTAATTCAGCTTGCGATTTTTCTCGCGAAAGAATAAGAATTCTATTTTCCTTTTCCATTGAATAACTGTAAAATCTGATGGAAAAAGGCAAAATCATTACAGCATTGATATTGATGATTTGGTGTAATATGTCTGTGGTATCAAAAAGAGGAACATCCGGATTATAAAATCCTAAAAGTGGACTAAAGGCATAATAACCCAAAACACGCTGTAAAATGCCACTACCAATTATAGTAACTATGGCAAGTAAAATTACACGCAAATAATTTCCTTTAAACAACTGAGGAATCAAATAATAAAGACCAAAATAAGTAGCAACCAACTTGATCGGTAAAAAATAAAGTTCATTATAAAAACAAACCCAATAATTTCCATATCGGGTACCCCAAAAGAAAGTGAAAAGTAGCACCATAACTACCCAGTAGGCAATGTGCACAAAAACACGATTTTTACTTTTCAATAATTGTACCATATCTGTTAACCGTTTTTCTGAAACAAATATAAAACTTTTCCTGAGGATGCTGCTGTTATTCATTCTTTTAATATCTGTTTTTATACCAAATTCATCTTTTTTATGTGGGCAATCTACCTTCACATAAAAATTAGAGCATTGGTATAATTAGTTTTGAGTAACAAAATCTTTCTATTTTCTTTGGACTAATTAGAAAGAAAAAAACTTTTTGATTCTATGAAAAAACAACTATTTTTAGTTTTATGTTTGCTGCTTTTTTCAGCTTTTGTTTCGGCAGAAAATAGAAAGAAGTTTACAATTATTAAAACAGATGTTCCTCCTAAAATTGACGCTATCTCTAACGATAAAGTATGGGAGCAAGCTACTATCATTACCGATTTTATTCAACAAAGTCCTGTTAATGGCGGCGTTCCATCTCAACGAACGGAAGTTAGAATGATGTATGATAATGAAGCTATTTATGTACTGGCAATACTATATGACACCAAACCGGATTCCATTTTTTCGGAAATGGGAGATAGGGACTCGGGTGATGAAGCTAATTCCGACCTTTTTTCAGTAGAAATAAATCCTTATAATGATGGACTAAATTCGAGCGAATTTATGGTATCAGCCGCGGGCGTACAAATGGACTCTAAAAACGATTTAAATTCCATGTATAAAAGCTGGGATGCCGTATGGAAAAGTGAAGTAAAAAAAACAGACATTGGCTGGATAGCAGAAATGAAAATACCTTTTTCGGCTATCCGTTTTCCGAAAACGGATATACAAGTTTGGGAAATTAATTTCTTTCGTTTGATAAAACGTAATGGAGAAGGAATAACATGGAATTTTGTAAATAAGAACAAAAATGGTTGGTTAAACCAAGCTGGTGAAATGCATGGAATGAAAGGAGTGAGTCCTCCCCTACGTCTTTCTTTTATGCCATATTTAGCTACGTACTACTCTCAAAATAATTTTTCGATTAAGGGCGGTCTTGATTTAAAATATGGACTAAATGAAAGCTTTACGTTAGATATGATGTTAATTCCCGACTTTGGACAAACACGTGCTGATGATACCTACCTAAATCTAACATCTGTAGAAACAAAATACGATGAAAAACGCCAATTTTTTACAGAAGGAACAGAACTTTTCAGCAAAGGAGATATTTTCTATTCCCGCCGTATTGGGGGGCAACCTCGTAATTATTACAAGATATATTCTCAAAAAACTGATAATGAAGTAGTTAAAAACAGCCAAACGGAAAGTAATTTGTACAATGCAACAAAAATTTCAGGACATACGTCATCCGGCTGGGGAATAGGTCTTTTAAATGCCATTACAAAAAAGGCAACAGCTGAATTTCAAGATACAATCACAGGAATTTCTCGAAATATTACTACTCAAGGAATTTCTAATTACAATTTATTGGTGGTAGATAAGGTTATTGGCAAAGAATCATACGTCAGTTGGGTAAATACAAATGTTCTTATTCCTGAGGAAAATCACTTATCCAATGTATCGGGACTTGATTTTAAGTATAATTTTGACGAACATGCAATATCAGGAGATGCTTTTCTGAGTTACATTCAGGATAAAAACACTTCAATCAGTGCCAATGAATATGGTTATAGGTTAAATGCCAATTTTGAAAAATTAAAAGGACTATTTCGATACGAATTATATTCTACCCTATTAAGTGACGCATATAACCCGACCGATTTGGGCTATCTGGAAAACAACAATATCATCTCAAACACGTTGAAATTACAATATCTAAATTATACACCAAACAAGTACCTGAATGAGGTAACCAGTGAATTGAATATTTACTATGACAACTTGTATAAACCATTATTGTACAGTAGATTAGAATTGGCATGGAACTTAAAGTTGCTTTTCAAATCTCTGAATTATATTAAATTTTATGTAAGTGCAACTCCGATAGAAAAATATGACTACTTTGAGCCTCGAGTGAAAGGTTGGAAAGCGAAAGAACCCACTGCCGGATATACAGGCATAGATTATTCGTCAGATTTTCGTAAAAGACTTGCATTTTTTACAAACATTGGCTACTGGAAAACCTCAAAATATGGTAAAAGTTCCGAATATTTTACATTCTCTCCCACTTATCGTATAAACGACAAACTTTCATTCAATTACCAACTAATTACCAGTTTTTTACAAAATGCAATTGGTTACGTAGATAAAAACAGTGCCAACGATTCTATCTTTTTTGGCAGAAGAAACATTTCAAATATTGAAAACATAGGAAACATTAAGTTTTCCCTTTCAAATAAAAGTTTACTAAATCTAAGAATACGCCACTATTGGTCTAATGTTAATTATCAATCATACTATCTTTTGCAGCGAAGTGGCAATTTCCAAGATGCGACAGTAAATAAGAATTATAATACCAATGTAAGTACATTAAATGGGGATTTATCTTACACGTGGCGATTTTTGCCGGGAAGTGAACTATCATTGGTATGGAAAAGATACTTTTATTTCTACAATAATGACGTTTCAAGCAATTATTTGGATAATTTGAAAAATGTATTTGCACATCCTCAATTAAATAGCATTTCTTTAAAAATTATATATTACATTGATTATCAAACAATAAAATCAGTATTATGAGAGAAATCGTAAAAAATACTTTTTATTTCAATTTGTTTTAATGTATCAAGAATTTTCTCGTTCTTTGCACGAATGTTGTCCTGTCTTGTCAATTTGGTAGACAACAAATATTCAAGTGATTAATATTTCTTTAATATTCATTAGACACCTAAACATGAAAAAAATATCATTGAAATCAGGAATTGAAAGAATGTACCTGGGTGCCATGCGTTTCCCATTGACATTAGTTTTCGTATTCGGTTTAGCTATTTGTTTTTTTCTGGAAATTAATGGGCACATTGTTAAAATACAAGAAAGCTATTGGACTCTTTTAGGTTTGGGCATTCCTCTAAGTTTATCAGCAGCCTTGTTTACCGAAGACCTTAAAAACAGGTTTCTGAAAATAGCTTTAAACCTTGTAGCTATTACCTTGTTATTTAGCTATTGCTATTTCTTACCCGAAAAATTACATCCTTATCAATTTTATCAAATAAGCATTTTAGGCATGGTCTTTACATTATCATCCTTTATAATCTCTTATTTGGCAAAAAACAAGGATATTCCATTTTGGGAATTTAGCAAAACAGTTGTTATACAACTAATTATAGCAACACTTTTCTCCCAAATACTTATGGCCGGACTCAGCTTAGCGGTACTTTCACTCGATGAGCTTTTTAAGATTAAAATCAACCCTGACGTATATGCAAATTTGGCAGTAATTTGTTATGCCATATTTGCCCCGGTTTATTTCTTGTCAAATATTCCCAATAAAAATGAGAAACAGACGCAAGAATACACCTTCAACAAATTTTTTAAAATACTTGGGTTATACATTTTACTACCAATTTTAGTTTTGTATTGCTTAATTCTCTATGTCTATTTAGCCCAAATAATTGTACGTTGGGAATTACCAAACGGCTGGGTATCGATGCTTGTATCAATTTTAAGTATTGGCGGACTAATTTGTCTGATGATTTTATATCCGTTACATATGGAAAATCAAAATAGGATAACTAAATTCTTCTCAAAATACTTTAACCTCCTGTTATTGCCTTTGCTTGTATTAATGTCAATAGGCATTTATCGTCGTATCAGCGATTACGGAATAACTATAGATCGTTGTTATATTTTAATTTTCAATGTGTGGCTTTATGGTATAAGTATTTATCTGTTCTTATCCAAGGCAAAACATATAAAATGGATTGTTATTTCATTTGCGACAGTAGCCCTGTTGACCTCTGTTGGACCTTTAAGCATATTTAATGTTACAAAAAAAGCATTGGTAAAAGAAATCGGACAAATGCTTAACGAAGCAAAACTACTCGAAAACGGAAAGGTGATTGGTTCTTCCAAAGAAGCAAAAAAACTGGATGTTAAGACTTCAAATGCATTAACTGAGAAAATATCATATGTATGTGATAATTTTGGTAATGAAAGTCTTCAAAAATACTTTACCAATTCTATTCAAAATAAAACAAACTTAGAAATAAATGACTTTCTTGGTTTAGAATCCTCCGTAGGCAATGAAGAATATTTCTATGCAACTATGGAAAATAATCAATCAATTGATATTGAAGCCTATAAAACATTGCTACCATTGGAATACAACGGGGAAACGAAAACCGTTTTCACATCAGATAAAATTAAAATTATCATTAATAAATATGCGATAATAGTAACCCCAAAAGCTGAAAAAAAGCCCATTATTATTTCGTTAAAAAAAGAATATGACAGGCTTATTAAAGAAAAAAAAGATTCCTACACAGCCGAAGAAATGTCCTTAAATGGTGAAAATTATAAACTTATAATATCTAATATATCTGGACGTTATTTTCCTGAAAATGACAGTATTTCATTAAATAATATTGATGCAAACTTATTCCTAAAATAAACTTTTATATGAACAAAAATCACTTATTATTTGTTGGTCTTTTAGCGTTATCAGCTTGCCAACCGACCTTAAATCTGCCTAATGACTCTGAGAACAACAAGAACCTGAACTCGTTGACAACCTTAACACCAGGCAAAAACACAATTTATTTACAAGATTTTGTCATGAACCCTGCCGACATTGATTCCATTACCACCTCTTCAAAAAAATTGGTTTGTCAAATTGATAGTAACAAAATGACGGCAACTTTTAATGCATCTAAGGATATGGAACATTTCATAAATGCTAACCTTTGGATGAAAGGTGTTCCTTATATAATTCCTTGTCGCAAAACCGACAAAATTGAATATACCTTTACCTTTAATCCACAGGGAAAAACGTATAAAAAAGTAATGATTGCAGGTCAAATGAACGATTGGACTCCGTCAAAAACGCCTGAATTGAAACTGAATAGTAAAGGTTTATATGAAGTAAAACTATTACTAAGCCCACAAAGTTATTTGTATCAGATGAACCTGGATGGTGATCAAAATGATGACCCCAATAACCCCAATAAGGTGGATAACGGATACGGAAAATTTAATTCTATACTACAAGTTCCTAGTGAAAGTGATAAGTTTCCCAAAATATACACAGACAAATTTTCAAACTCAACCATCACTTTGACTACTCAAAATGAAATCAAAGAAGTTTTTGTTTACTGGCAAAATTATTGTTTATCGAAAAAATTTGTTAAAAATAACCATGGAAAAATCAGAATTAATATTCCTACAGAAGCAAAAAAATTGGATAGATCATTTATTCGTGTTTGGGCAAGTAATGAATTTGGTATAAGCAACGATTTGTTAATTCCTCTCGAAAAGGGAAAAGTATTGACTAATGCCAAACAAATTACACGTACAGACAAACAAGCTCAAATCATGTATTTCATGCTGGTCGACCGTTTCAAAAATGGCGACAAATCGAACGATCATCCCTTGAATCGTCCCGATGTAAACCATAAAGTAGATTATTGGGGTGGTGATTTGTCAGGATTAAAGCAAACAATTGACGATGGTTATTTTAAAAGATTAGGCGTGAATACCCTGTGGATTTCTCCACTAAATCAAAATCCAACGGAACCTTACGGATTTTACGCTCCAAAAAACACGAAATTTTCAGGCTATCATGGCTATTGGCCTATTTCTTCTTCAAAAGTGGACTTTCGTTTCGGAACAAATCAAGAATTAAAAAATTTAGTTGCCGATGCTCATACAAAAGACATGAACATTTTGCTCGATTATGTAGCTCATCATGTACACAAAGAACACCCTTTTTATAAGCAACACCCCGAACTGGCAACTCCACTGTATTTACCTGATGGAACGTTGAATACAGAACGTTGGGACGACCAAAGACTGACAACATGGTTCGATACCTTTATGCCGACTCTTGATTTAATGAACCCAAAAGTAGCCGAAATTTTTACCGACTCAGCCATGTATTGGCTCAATGAATTTAAATTGGACGGCTTCCGTCACGATGCCTGTAAACATATTCCCGAACAATTTTGGCGCAAATTAACACTGAAAATAAAGAAACAAAATCAAGGAAAGGTATTATACCAAATTGGTGAATCATACGGAAGTCCGCAACTAATAAGTAGTTATGTAAACACGGGGATGCTTGACGGACAATTTGACTTTAATGTATATGATATTGCTAATGTTACCTTTGCCGGAGTTGGCGGAGGAGACCTGCAAAAGGTCGAATCTGTTTTAACGTCAAGTTTGTATACATATGGTAATCACAATCTTATGGGTAATATATCCGGAAATCAAGATAAACCAAGATTTATGTCATTAGCTTCCGGAGATTTGAAATTTGGCGAAGATTCGAAAGCCGCAGGCTGGTCACGTGAAATTGGCATCACCGATTCGACAGCTTATAATAAATTATTTTTAATGCATGCATTCAATCTCACTATTCCCGGTATTCCAATTATTTACTATGGTGATGAAATTGGAATCACAGGAGGAAACGACCCCGATTGCAGACGAATGATGAAATTCGAAGGATTAAATAATCGCGAAATTACCCTTCGCGACAAAGTAGCCAAATTAGCTCATCTGCGTAGTGAAAATCCGGTCTTAATTTATGGTGACTTTATGAATGTTATAACTACAAAAGATACTTGGGTATTTGCTCGTAAATACTTTGATAAAGAAGCCATTGTTTGTATAAACAACTCTGCACAGCCAAAAAAAATAGAAGTAGAATTACCTGCTATTTTGAATATAAAAAATCTAAAGTCATCCTTTAACAATAAATTTGTGATATCAAATCATAAGATTAGTATTCAATTGCCGGCATACGGAGCCGATGTTTTACTTTAAGATTGTCCGAAATATGATTCAAATAAAAGATAGTATTTTAGCTTCTGCTTCTGAAAAAGGAATGGATGAATTTTTGCAAGTTTTTATTGATGCTTATTTGGAGGCTATTGGAGGAAACTTAACGGAAAAAACCATGCCCCTACTCAATGCAAATCAACATACATTGCTGGCGTGGCATTTTTTCTCTTCGGAAATGCGTGAAGGTGGATTTGTACAACTCGTTCAAAATGGTTATGGTTCTTATATCTTTGAAAATCCGTTTGCACGGGCTATTAAACAATTTGGAGCTATCGAATTATCAAAACTCATTTACAAAGCCAAAGAAATTTACGTACCCAACAAGGCCGCCTTAGAACGTGAAACAACTGACGAAGAGTTCCACGCATTGTACGTTGATTTTGAGGTATTTGACGATTTGGAAGAAATCTATTTTGCTATAGAAGAACAACAAACGAGTGCTATTGCAAGTTACGTTGACAATCACATTGAAGATTTTGCAAAGATTATTTTGTAACTAAGTTCCACTAACACAAAAGACGCCCGAATAATAGAATTTATTCGGGCGTCTTTTGTATATAACAAATTCTATTTCAACAATTTAACGCAATCGTTTGCATAAACAAATGTGTATAAAGGTTCCATAAATTAAATACAGAAACAAATAATTGTTACATATTTGAAAACCTAACATACTAAAAGACAGAATTATAACTATGAAAAAAACAATTTTTTCTGCATTAATGCTATTTCTATGCATGGTGCAAGCGAGACCAACCACGAACGTCCAAATTCAAATTATTAATCTACCGACAACTTTCGAAGGGCAACAAATTGCTTTTGCAGGTAATTTAAACAGTTGGAATACTAGCAATACCATTGCTACTGTTACAAATGGTATTTTAAATTATACATTAAATGATGTCACTCTCACAGAATTAACTTCCGAATGGATAGATAAACCGACAGGTGCAAATGCAGGATTTAGATTTGTCAAATCAGGGTCATGGGAAGAAAGAATCAGGGCATATTTTCAAACAAATGATTGTAATTTCAGACTTGCACTGACTCCTGATATTTCCAACACTGTTATTATTGACGCATTAGGCGAATCAATGCCTATTGTAAATCAATCTAAATGTGTTACTGTAAATGGTATAAAAGAAGATTCCAATCCCCTAAATAAAATTGATTTAACAAAATTTACATTTCCAAACGGTAAATGGAAAGCTCTAATAATGAGCTATGATGATAGCGGAACTCAGGATAGAAACTTAGTGAATATATTTAATACCTACGGAATAGTCGGTTCATTCAATATCATTTCAGGTTCATTGGGAAATTCTGATAAAATATCAGCTTCCGAAGTAGCTACTTTATATTCGAACGGAAACCATGAAGTAGCACTTCACACGGTGAGTCATCCATATTTGGAAAGCTTATCCGACAACGATCAATATCACCAAATTGCCGATTGTCAAACAACTATTTCAAATTTGGTAGGATATAAAGTTACAGGAATGGCCTACCCTTTCGGAACATACGACAAACGAGTTTTACAAAATTTAGAAGATCTTGGCATCATTTATTCACGAACAACCATCAATACATTTGCTTTAGCAATTCCGAATGATCTTCCAAGCGATTTATTAAGGTGGAATCCCACTTGCCATGACTCTTCGGCAGATTATTACGGAACACAATTAATTAACTGGGATAAAGAAGAGATGGCTCTTTTATATATCTGGGGACACAGTTGGGAACATGCCAGCAGCTGGACATCTCTAACTGCATTCTGCCAAAAGATAGGCAAAAGAAGTGATATTTGGTATGCCAAGGCATGGGAGGTTGCTCATTACCTGACTGCAGTTGCCAACGTTGTAAAAACAGGAGATTCGAGTTACTATAATCCATCAACAGATACGTCTGTTTGGATTAAAACAAATGATGGAATCGTCGAATTAAAACCATTAAAAAGCCTTATCATCTCATCAGGCATCAAAGAGATTAACTCAAAATCTTTCGTTTTATACCCAAATCCAGCAAAAGACATTTTAAACATTACTTCAGAAATAAATGGCAAACTTACTATTTATAATTATGCGGGAACTCCTCTTCTGCAAAAAGAAATAAAGGAAACAAGTACCGAAATCAGTCTAAACAATATTCCGAAAGGGACATATTTAGTTGAACTGGAAAACGAAAACAAACTTATTACTTCAAAAATGATAAAAAACTAGAAATAGAATGAATTATCTATCCTCGGATGTTTTATGTCCAATTTTGGTATATATATTCCATAATTATTATCACTAGTACGCACAATGGCAATAGTGCTCGTAGGGGTGGAACAACCTAAAAATAAAATTATGAAAAAACTTTATCTATTGGCTCTCAGACGAGCTATTTGATGAAAAAGTGAGCAATATAATCTGCTACTTAATAATTGTGCTGTGCACATTGTTTTTTATTGGTAGAACAACGAATTATTATATAAATTTACTTAGTAAAAAAAAATCATGAATAAAAAGTTATGTTCAAAATGCATTTTACCTGATAATTATGTGGGAATATCATTTGATGATGATAACACTTGTAATTTCTGTAAAGAAAGAATAAAAAATAATTTTCCCGAATATCAAGGAAAAGATGTTTTAAAAGAAGACATTAACAACATTTTAAAACACCACCCTAACCGCAAATATGATTGTGTTGTAGGTTTTAGCGGTGGAAGAGACAGTACTTTCATGCTATGGTATATTGTAACACAATTAAATATTAAGCCATTGGCAGTTTTTATTGATTCTGGATTGATTCCTGAACAAACGATCCAAAATATAAAAGAAACAGTTAACATATTAAATGTAGATTTAAAAATAGTACGTCACTCCTACTTGAAAAATACATTTCCTTATCATTTTAAGTCTTGGCTAAAGAATCCTGTTCCTGAAACTCTTATAACATTTTGCGTAGGTTGTAGATTAGGCATTCACAAATTCGTAGATGAAGAAGCTATAAAACAAAACATCCCTATATTGTTTTACGGAGGTACCCCTTTCGAAGGAAAACATTATAAAATTAATATACTCAAAACTGATCCGACTGGTAAAAAAGACATATCTTTCATTATGGGTTATTTGAGACAAGTTATACAAAATCCTTCTTTAGTTTTAAATCCGTATTGTTTGATCATTCAATTAAAAGAATACGGTACGGTTAAATTTCAAAGAAAAAAAATAAAACAACATGGTATTCACATAATTAACTTTTTTTATCAATATATAAGATGGGAAGAAAAACTGATAGAAAATACGTTAAAAGAAAAACTAAATTGGGAAAGGTATCCTGGATTAACAACATCGTACAGAGGAGATTGTGAAATTGGCATAATTAGACAATTTTTATATTTTAAATTACTCGGCTATAATGATAAAGATGATCATTTAAGTTGTCTAATTAGAGATAACCAGATAAGCAGAGAAGAAGCAATCAATAGAATATGTGGACAACACAACATTTCAGTCGAAATGTTGAAAAAAACTTGTAAAAAAGCAGGTATTGAATATAGCAAGTTGGAGGAAATTATAAAGAATTATGAAAGATAATAGTAATAGATTATTCATAGAATTATCTGCATTCGAAGATTTATGTCGGCAGATAAAATTGCTTCAATTCAAACGCACAAAAAATACAATTATTAAAAATTATAACACAAATTTGAAAGTTTTCAAAAAAGAAAAGATAAATTATTTGCAGTCTATATGTACGAATTCATTTTAAATTATTCTAAGCTAAAATATTACTCTATTTGCAATATTTAATTTTATAGTTAGTTCTCTTGAATTTACTAAGAATCGGAGTATTTGCAAAAGGAACAAACATTCATGTGTATACTGTTAACGGTAAACTAATTGATTCATTTGTAATGAGCAGTAATTATATGTTAAAATTTATCCTAATGATATAATGATTACTTGTAGAGGCTGGTAAATATGTGTCAAAAGTAATAATTCCAAACCTTTCACAATGATCTGATATATAACTTTTCGCTGACGATTCACAATAAATAAAACCCCACAAAAAAGGGTACATTTAATCAAACTGGAAAACGAAAACAAACTTATTACTTCAAAAATGATAAAAAACTAAATCAAATAATCCAAGAGTTTATAATATAAGTTTGAGGATCCTCAAAGAAGAATTAAGTCATTTTTTCTTTGAGGATTTTTTCTGTTTTAGAAACCAATCCACAGTTTCTCTTACACCATCTTCCAACAAATAGTGAGGAGTATAATTGAAGTCTTTTTTCAATTCCGATATATCGCACACCCAATTACGAGCACTCATAATCTTGTATTTATCGGCATTTAGCGTTGGTACCTTTCCTATGCACCCGCCAATCACATCAAATCCATAAAAAAGAGCTTTAATTATTGACAACGGAAGAGTTATTTTGAGTGTTTTTCGATGCAAGTATCTTTTAATCAATTGAGCATATTCTTGTTGTGTGTAAGTTTGCCCATCCGAAACAAAATAAGCTTTTCTTGTAATATTGCCTTCTAACATAGAAAAAATAACATTTACCAAATCGGTAACATAAATGAATGAAAGATATTGCGGTTTAAAACCTAAATATGGCTCAATGCCTTTATTTATAGTCGATACATAAATATTATATTCTTTGTCTTCCGGACCATAAATTCCCGTCGGGCGAACAATAAGATAGGGAAAATCTGTTGTAGATTGAAGAAATTCTTCCGATTTAAGTTTACTGATACCATACAACGTATTTGGTTTCGGAGTATCAGTCAACGTAAGAGGCTCCAATGTTTTATCATTTCCCGGACCAACAGCTCCTAAACTGCTGATATAAATAAACTTACGAGGTATTGTGTCGGTTTCTATCAAAGCCTCTACAAAATTTCGCGTATTTTCAAAATTTACACTATCAAAATCGGATTCATGTTTGCACTTGGTTATTCCGGCATTATGAATAATATAATCAAATGTACCCCATTGATTTTTACACTCCAGTAAATACGATTTTAATTTTTCCTTGTTAATGTAGGGTAAATCAACAAAAGTAACTGATGATAAATCTTTAAATTGACTCACATTACTAGTAGCTCTTACTCCTGCAAAAGTTTCGAAATTACTTTCAACGGCTTTTCTCACTAAATGACCTCCTAAAAAGCCACTGGCTCCCGTAATTAATATTTTCATTCTATTTTATTTAAACTCAAAGGTCTTTCAACCTAAAAGGTAATTATTTATTTATGGAATTCAAAGGTACTCTTTTTGATAAAAAATAGCAATTTTGGTTTCGCAACAAACAAATAATTAACAGATATTAAAAAACCGCATTGTTAAATTTTATATATATAAACAAATGTTTTAGCTTCCTAAAGGACATCGTCTTTATAAAAAGATTAATTTTGTACCCGAATTTTCGTTAAAATATAGAACATGAAAAAACAATTATTTTTCGTAACAATAACGCTTATATCGCTATTGTTTTCTTCGTGTAAAACGGCTATGCAAATAGAAAAGCCAAAAGAATCGTATTTACCTTCGAACATAGCTCCGGCAGTTTCCGAAATTCCCTTGCAGGTAGAACTTGACGTAAAAAAGCTGGAAGCTGCAGTAAACAAAAAAATGACCGGACTTCTTTACGAAGGTTCAAATATTTCAGATAATGATTTGTCGATTAAAGTATGGAAAGCTCAAAATTTCACTTTTGACATTCAAAATAACGTAATAGAATATCGTGTTCCCGTTAAAGTTTGGAGTCGCTTTGCATGGAAAGTACAAAAATTCGGTTTAGCTGTCGGCGACAAGTACGAAGCAACCGGAAGTATCGCCCTAAAATACAAAACGACCATTGGTATAGATAAAAATTGGAAAATTGTTTCCAGTACTACCGCTTCAGGATACGAATGGATTGAAGCCCCTCACTTGAACATTGTTGGAGTAAATATACCCGTTAAACCTATTGCCAACCTTGCCTTGTCACAGTGTGAAAAACTCATCTCCGATGAAATTGATAAATCTCTTGCTCAGTCCGTTAATTTGAAAAAATACGTCAATATGGCTTGGACAGAAGCCCAAAAGCCAATTCAAGTAAACAAAGAAAATGATATGTGGTTGCGTATTACTCCAAAAGATATTTATATGTCACCTCTCTCCTCTTCAAACAATAAACTAAATATGTTAGTGGCAATGTATGCACAAATAGAATCTTTCATGGGTGCAAAACCCACTGCTAACAAAGCCGTTGCATTACCTGCATTTAGATATGTCAACCGTTCAGGAAAACAATTTAATCTAAATGTCGGTGTTGATGTTACATTCGACAAGATTGCGGAACTGGCTAAGAAACAATTGGTTGGAAAGAAATTTACGCAAGGGAAAAAATCAATTACCATTACTGATTTATCTGTTTTCGGAAGTGAAGGAAAAGCCGTTTTTGTAGCTGATGTTACCGGTTCACTCAAAGGTCGTATCTATTTTAGCGGAAAAATGGCGTACAATCATGAAAAAGTTGCCCTAGAAATTTTGGAACCTGAGTTTGACGTAAAAACATCCAATGCATTGGTAAAATCCGCTAATTGGCTGTTACACGGAATGATTCTGAAAACACTAATGCCCTATCTAACTTACCCTGTGCAAAAAGATATTGATGATATGAAAGCACAAGCTAACCAAATGCTAAACAACTATACAATAGTGGACGGCATTTCACTTCATGGACTACTTAATGACGTCAGTGTCACGAGCTTGGATCTTGTTCCCGGTGCTGTGCGTATTCAAGCTAATTTGAAAGGAAACATAGACTTAAAAGTAGAAGACCTCAAATTCTAATCGTTACTATAAACCTTATGGCATAAAGATTCAAGGGCTGCTTCGGTCAAGAAACCACTGGCAGCCCCTTTTTCGCCAATCTTCCAAGAAGCAAAAACAATAGCCTTTTTCAAGGCTTGGTGAGGATTTTCGCCTTCCGCATAACAGTGAATAAAAGCAGAAAAAAGAGCATCTCCGGCACCTATCGTATTGACAATCGGTCTGGTATCCACAGCATCGTAGTGAAAAAATCCTTCATGTTGAAGGTGCATAAGGGCTCCCGCTCTGCCAAGACCGCAAATGATGATCTTATTCTTATAGATTGAATAAATTTCTTCGATGAATGCATTTTCTCTTCCAAGTATATTTTCATTACTTAAAAAAACGATGTCACTGTATTGAAGAAAATCCTTGTTATATTCATCGTGTACATCGGATAAAACATGAACGTCCGTTGCCACAATCTTTCCCATTTCTTTGGTTTGTTTTAAAAACGGTCTGGAAAAATTGATATTACATAAAACGACTACTGTTACTTCATCAAGAGCTCGGTCAAATTTTTCTTTTGAATAATCCGTATGCTGTAAATCTTTCAAGTCCGCATTTATCTGCCTTACACCCTTATCATCATACAAAATAACGGACTGTGCAGTTTCTTTTATTTTGGTCTCAATGTAATCCGTACCGATGCCACAATTATTTATCGTTTGAATAGAGCTCCTTCCATTGATATCTTCTCCTACAATCGAAACGAAGTTAACATTATCACCCAATGATTTTAATGCCTTCGCAACGTTATAACCAACACCCGAAACAGTTGATTCTATTCCAAAATACGGATAATTTACAGGATTGTACTCTATGGGAAAAGAGTTTACTTTGAGAGTCGTTTCAATATTTATAAGTCCGGATACAAGTATTTTAGACATATTTACTATCAATTATTGTAAGAATACCAAAAATAATAAATTTCCATAAATTGATTCGCCCTTCTTACAAAAGGAAATCAGTAACTATTTAGCAGTTTATTGTACTATAAAACCAGCAGCTAATTTACAAAAAAGTCTGCAAATAGTTACAGACTTTTTTGTAATAATGAATAGGCTCAAATATACGAATAAATAAAAACAGCTATCAATATCTAATCATTTTCTTATTTTTTGTCCATTATTCCGAAATTAAGCCATTGTTCTTTGGGAAAGTTTGATTTAATGGTTTTCTTGGCTAATTTCACTTGCTTGTTAACTTCATCGTGATGACGATTAATTTGGTAAGTTTTAGATTTAAAATCAATTTTCAGCTTATCATATTCATTGTTATACTGTTTATGCAACGAATTATCAGCCTCAAGTTTTTTGATAAACTCTTGATCAATACCCTTACCTTGTAAACGTTCTAAATTGGCTTTCATGCCATCAATTAAACAATCTGCTTTTTGAATTAAATCGAAATACTTTTTTGCCATAATAAAAGTTGTTGACTGAATTAGGAGGGATATAAAAACCGCAATACTTCCTCCATAGTATACGGTAAATTATTTTTATTGTACAATTAAACCCCGTTAAAATGGCACATAAACAACAGTGCAATCATCTTATGAGTAATATAAATATATTTTCATAAGTAAAAATAGTAAAAGATTTAATTGATTGTGACTATCAATCCAATAAATATTAATATTTATTAACAATAAATATACATTTTGATCAACACATAGGAGGGATATGATAGAGTAATGAGGATTCTGCAAAAATAAAAATCAGCGGAACAATTTATCATTCATTCCAATTCAAATCTAGTGGTTTTTTGGCATTTTTATTTAACTATATTTTTTGAAATTCTATGCCTGTTCAAATATCCCTACATACAGTTCATCTCTCTCAACAAGGGGATTAACCAAACTCATCTAAAAGCAATATCAAACAAGAAAAAGAGAAGTTGATTTTTTGTATTTTCCAATAATTTTCAATAAAAAACCAAGGAACAAAAAGTGTTCTCTCGGAAAAAACAAATTAATTTGCAACACAAGTACTAAAAACAAAAACGCAACTTATTGATAAACAATAAGTTGCGTTTTAACTCTGCGGTATGGACGGGACTCGAACCCGCGACCCCCTGCGTGACAGGCAGGTATTCTAACCAGCTGAACTACCACACCATCGTGTCGCTTTTGGTTTCCCAAATGCTCTGCAAAGGTATGCGATTTTTTATAATTTACAATAGCTTCTGACGTTTTTTTACTCGAAAAGGAGCATTTTTTCTTTATCCTACAACGACTACAAAATCGTCTTCCACAAAATAATGCAATAAATATTTGTTTTTCAACGAAGTAAAAAATTCTTGCAAATAAAACTGACCGCACTGTTGTACCTCTATTTTCTCCATAAAAAAGTGTTTGGCAAAATCTAAACCCTCCTCGCCTAACTTCTTATAAGCGGTTTCTTTGGCACACCACGCAACAAGAAAATACAAATTGCTATTACCGGCATATTCTATTTCCGTTGGACTCAGAAAACGTTCCACCACGCGATTAACCCTGTCGCTTCTATATTCTACGTCTACGCCTATTTCTCCCTCGGTACTGATACAGACAGCGGCAAAATTCTTGGTATGCGAGAAACTGATAAAAAATGAGTTATCTGCCAAAAAAGGTTTTCCGGATAGAGCATAATCCACTTTCTTGTGCTCCCTAAAAATATTGTACAGTAATACCCTAACTGCCAACCACTCTTTTTGCCTGTGCTCTTTGCCTAATGAATACACATGAGCATACTCTTCTTTATTTTCAAGCAAAGAAAGTAATTCAGGCACCGTTTCATCTATTTGCCAAACGGCAAAAGAAGTAGTGGTATTTATATTTTTTTGATAGAATAAAGGCAAGTTTTTTTGTGTTTATTTCCACTTCATTGTTTCCATAATACGTACAATGTCTTCTTTGATGTACGAAACCACAGGGGCAATAGAATCTTTATTTGGTCGGTTATTAAAATACAAAGCTCCTCTGAAAAAATGTTTGGTGCTATCAGTAAGTATAAATTGCACAGAAGATGCGGTATTTCCCTTTATTTCATACAAAATTCCGTACATATTAAGGTCTTTATTTTCAAATGGTTGCTGAGTTATTGCATCCGCCTTGATGGCATGCTTATATACAAAAGCACGGGAATCCTCCGAAATTTCGTAAAAATTGTCGTGTATAGCCTTATAACTGCAATAAATTTTGGCATTATACTCCGGATACACAATGTCTATCCAATAATCTCCGCCTTTGTGAGGAACAATCCTAGCTATATTTTCGGGATACTCAAATTGATAAGGAGCCTGAATTTGACTTAGGGCATATTCTTTTTTCTTTAATTCAATTCTAAAATAACCCCTCGGACGAGGTGTATAATTAGTACATCCTTCCAAAAAAACAAGCAATACAAAAAGTAAAGTAATTTGATTTTTATTCATCTTGAGCGTCTTCTTTTTTAATGGTAAGTTTTATGGTTTTTATTCGACGCTTATCTGCCGAAATAATTTCAAATACATAACGATTATAGGTAAGAACTTCTCCATTTTGTGGTATTTCTCCTTTTATTTCCAAAATTAATCCCGCCAAGGTATCAGCCTCTCCTATTATTTTTTCAAAATCTTTCTCTTCGATAGCCTCAATTTTAAAGAAATCGTGCAACAAAATCTTAGCTTCAAAAAGAAATACACTTTCTTCTATTTGAATACACATTCTTTCAGGGTCGTCATCGTACTCATCACTAATATCCCCCACTATTTCTTCCAAAATATCTTCAAGCGTTACAATTCCTGCCGTTCCGCCAAATTCATCCACTACAATGGCTAAGTGGTTTTTGTTCTTTTGAAATTCTTCCAATAAAACATTAATACGTTTATTTTTAGGAACAAAATAAGCCGCACGCACCAACGTTTGCCAACGAAAATTATTACCTTTCTTCAGGTGTGGTAATAAATCCTTAATAAACAAAATTCCTTTAACGTTATCTATCGTTTCAGAATATACAGGTAAACGAGAATATTCCGTTTCGTTGATTAAATCAATGACATCAAAAAAGCTCGTGGTAATATCTATGCCGACAACATCGACACGGGGAACAATGATTTTTTCTGCATCAATATCACTGAATTTGATGATTCCCTCCAAAATATCCTTGTCCTCTTTTATTTCGGATGAAGTCAGATTAAATACCTGAGACAAGTCATTTTTGGATATGTTATGAGATGAATGCTTTTTTTCAAAAAGTTTGGCTTTGTTGGTAGGTTTGACAAAAAGCCAAGTAAACGGGTAAAACAATTTTCTCAAGCTATTAATCAAAGGAGCTGTTTTACGAGCCACTTTTAATGGATTTTTTGCAGCATACATTTTGGGTATATATTGTCCGAAAAGTAATAAAAGAAAAGTTACCGAAGCCATTGCTACAAAAAGACCAAACCAAACTTGTTTTGAAAAATCGAACAGAGAAAAAACGAGATAGGTAGAAAGAATGACAATAGCAATATTCACTATATTTTCAGCTATAAGAAAAGTTGCCAGCAATGTATCGGGTGACGATTTAAGCTGCTGAACAAGTCCATCCCTTTTTGAATCACTATTGTTCAACTCATCAACTTCTCTGACCGTAAAACCAAAAAAGGAAACCTCTGAAGCCGAAATAAAAGCCGAAAATAAAAATAAAATCACTAGTATGACAACAGAAATAATGACGCCGTAAGGAATCGTCAAAGAATCAAATTGTCCCGCACAAGAAATAAAAGAATCCAACGTATTCAACTGTTTGTAAATTAGTTACTCAATAAAATGGGGAAACTGCAAAAGTCTCTGACAAAGGTACAAACTTTTACTTTCAAAAAAGGAATATTTCCGTAGCTTTCTGCAAAGACAAACAAAAATAGAAAAGAATTTTGTACCAAAAAACGAAAGAACTGATTTTCATTTTTTAATCGAATTCCTTTCAGTAATAAAGTATGTTTGCTAAATTTGCGTCCTAATTTAAAAGGAAGAGCGATGAATATTTCGTACAATTGGCTAAAACAATACATCAATATTGATATTGCACCTGAAGAAGTTTCAAAAAAGTTAACTTCTCTTGGCTTGGAAGTTGGATCGGTAGAAACTGTGGAAACTATAAAGGGTAACCTAGAAGGTTTGGTGGTAGCAGAGGTGTTGGAATGTGAGAAGCATCCCGATGCCGACCGTTTACACATTACAAAGGTGGATATAGGTAACGGAGAAAGTCCTTTGCAAATTGTGTGCGGTGCACCTAATTGTCGTAAAGGCTTAAAAGTGGTATTAGCCACGATTGGCACAAAACTCTATTCGGGAGATGAAGTTTTTACCATTAAACGCTCAAAAATTCGAGGAGTGGAATCCATGGGGATGCTGTGTGCTGAAGACGAAATTGGTATTGGAAACAGCCATGACGGAATCATTGAACTCCCCCTTGAAACAAAAACAGGAACTTTAATCAAAGATATATATCACATTGAAAATGAGACGGTTTTCGAAGTTGATATTACTCCGAACAGAATAGATGCCGCTTCTCATTTTGGTGTAGCACGCGACTTAGCCGCGGTACTTTCTTTGACAGACAAAAACATTCAATTAACCAAACCCTCAGTTGAAAACTTTAAAGTGGACAATACCGACTATGTTGTTAACGTAACGGTAGAGAATACAGAAAAATGCCCACGTTATTGTGGTATTACCCTGAACAATATCACAGTAAAAGAATCTCCGGAATGGTTAAAAAAACACCTTACAAGCATCGGCTTACGCCCTATCAACAATGTAGTTGATGTGACGAATTTCATTTTGCATGAAATGGGACAACCTTTGCATGCTTTTGATGGTGATAAAATAGAAGGGAATCAAATACATGTAAAAACACTTCCTGAAAAAACCAAGTTTACAACATTGGATGGTATAGAAAGGACTATTTCTGCTGAAGATTTGATGATTTGCAATGCCCGTGAAGGTATGTGTATGGCTGGTGTTTTTGGAGGTTTGGACTCCGGTGTAACGGAAAAAACGACCAAAGTATTTATAGAAAGTGCTTATTTTAATCCTGTTAGTATACGGAAAACAGCTCGCCGTCATGGATTAAATACCGATTCTTCTTTTCGATTTGAAAGAGGTATTGATCCTAACAACACTATTTATGCATTAAAAAGAGCAGCTTTACTCATTAAAGAAGTAGCCGGAGGCGAAATATCGTCAAACATTATTGATATTTATCCCAACAAAATAGAGAATTTCAAGGTAACTGTTTCCTATGAAAAAATTTATACCCTAGTTGGTAAAGAGATTGAAAAAGAAACAATTAAAGCTATTTTAAAAGGATTGGAAATAGCCATTGAAAAAGAAGAAAACAATGTCTTATGCCTTTCTGTTCCTGCTTATCGTGTTGACGTTCAAAGAGATGTAGACGTTATTGAGGATATTCTTCGTGTATACGGTTATAACAATATTATACCGATCAATAGCTTAAAATCTGCTATTACCTACTCAAAACAACCAAACAGCAACAAGTTGCAAAACCTTATAGCTGAGCAGCTTACTGGCAGCGGATTTTATGAAATAATCAACAATTCACTCACCAAGATATCTTATTACACACCATTAACAAAATATTCTTTGGATAAAGGAGTAAAATTGATGAATCCATTAAGTTCGGATTTAGGAGTAATGAGACAAACGTTGCTTTTTGGCGGATTGGAAAGTATTGCTTACAATCGGAATAGAAAAAATGCCAATCTTAAATTTTACGAATTCGGTAATTGCTATCACTTCAATAGTGCCAACAAAAACCCGGAAAAAATACTAGGTGCCTATTCGGAAGAATTTCATTTAGGACTTTGGATTACAGGCAACAAAAGCAAACAAAGTTGGATTGAAGGCGAAAGAAAAACTTCTTTTTTCGACTTAAAAGCATATGTAGAGAATGTTCTGACTCGGTTAGGAGTACCAAATTATAATTTGGAAACCATTGACCTCGAAGATGAATTATTTGATAGTGCTCTTGAAATACAAACAAGATCGAAGGAAACGGTTGTTATATTAGGGCTTGTTTCACAAAAACAACGTAAACAATTTGATATTGACACAGAGGTATTTTTTGCCGATTTCAAATGGGAAACAATATTGAAACTTCTTAACAAACAAAAAGTTAGCTACAAAGAAATATCTAAATTCCAAGGAGTAAAAAGAGACTTGGCGTTGCTTTTGGATAAGGGAACTCGTTTTGATGAAATAGAACGTTTGGCTTTTGCAACCGAAAAAAAATTGCTAAAAGAAGTGTCTTTATTCGACTTTTACGAAGGAAAAAACATAGAACAAGGAAAAAAATCCTATGCCGTTAGTTTTGTTATTCAGGATGAAAATAAAACACTGGAAGAGTCTCAAATAGAGAATATTATGCAGAAGCTAATCCATACTTTCGAAGAAAAATTAGGAGCGAAAATAAGACAATAACATTTTAATAACACTATATCTTTATGGGAAGAGCATTTGAATACAGAAAAGCAACGAAATTGAAACGCTGGGGCAATATGGCTCGCGTTTTCACAAAATTAGGAAAACAAATTACTATTGCAGTAAAAGAAGGCGGACCTGATCCGGATTCAAACGCTCGTTTACGTGTTCTTATTCAACAGGCAAAAAAAGAAAATATGCCTAAAGAAAATGTGGATAGAGCTATCAAAAAAGCCAGTTCGAAAGATGAAGGCGATTACAAAGAAATGATATACGAAGGATACGGACCTAACGGTATTGCTATTGTCGTAGAAACCGCCACTGATAACCCGACAAGAACCGTTGCGAACATACGTAGTTACTTCACAAGAAATGGAGGTTCGCTTGGAACGACAGGTTCTTTGCAATTTTTATTCGACCATAAATGTGTTTTTAGAATTGCACCCAAAGAAGGCGTTTCTTTAGATGATTTGGAACTCGAATTGATTGACTTTGGAGTAGATGAAGTATTGGAAGACGAAGAAAATAACGTTGTTCTTTATGGTGAATTTCAATCCTACTCTGCCATCCAAAAATATCTCGAAGAAAACGGATTTGAAATTCAAAGTGCTGAGTTCGAAAGAATCCCAAATGATTTGAAAACCTTGACAGAAGAACAAAAAGCTCAAGTAGACAAATTAATCGACAAAATAGAAGAAGACGAAGACGTTCAAAATGTTTATCACAATATGGATGAATAGTCTATTCTTAAAAGTATTTGAATCCCAACACCTCATACGTATTGGGATTTTTTATTTTATATAAAATTTGATTTTCAATATTTTTCATTTCTTCGTTCATAAGTATCTCCACTTTTTATTTTATTGTGTACAAAATTTCCATACATTTGCATCTGCATTGGTTCACGTTGCCTCATTCAAGAGGCTGTGATTAAAAGGGAATCAGGTGTAAACCCTGAACAGTCCCGCTGCTGTAAGCTCTTTTCAACGTGTTGGACAACACTTTTGCCACTGAGATGTTGGGTAAAATCTGCAAAATACAGATTGCTACTAACAAATTTTTCGGGAAGGCGTTCAATACGGGAGCAAGTCAGAAGACCTGCCTTTGCATTAAAAACTAAAAAACACAGTTCTCGAGGAAAGAACTTGGTGGATAATGCATCAGTACACATTCATAAAACAGACTCTTGTACGTATCATTATTTTATTGCTGTTTTTTGCAGCAACGATACGGGCGGCTTATTCAACAGAACAAGCCCCTACTGACACATCTAAAATTCACTACCTCAACGAAGTTGAAATTGTCCGTCAAAAACCTACTAAAGAAGTTATTGCTGCACAGAAATTAGCCGGAAATGAAATTGAAAAATTAAGTTGTCAATCGGTAGCTGATGCCATTCGATACTTTTCGGGAGTACAAATTAAAGATTTTGGTGGCATTGGTGGACTGAAAACCATTGATATACGCAGTATGGGAACGAACCAAATGGGTGTATTTTATGATGGAATTCAACTGGGCAATGCCCAAAACGGGCAAGTAGATTTAGGTCGGTTTTCGCTTGATAATATGGAATCTATCAATCTTTATAACGGCCAAAAAAGTTCTATATTACAATCGGCAAAAGATTATGGCTCTGCCGGAAGTATTTACTTGGAGACAAAAAAGCCCGATTTTCTCGATAAGGAAAAATATAATCTGTCTGTAGCATTTAAAACAGGTTCTTTCGGATTAATAAACCCATCTTTTTTATTTCAGCACCAGCTGAACAAGAATATAAACACATCATTAAGTACTGAATACACTAATGCAGATGGAAAATATAAATTTAGACACCGCAAGGTAAACGCTGATGGAACAACAGCTTATGACACAGTTGCAATTCGGGAAAATGCAGATATTGAAGCGTTAAGAACAGAAGCTGCGATATTCGGAAACATCCGGAATGGTGAATGGAAAGCTATGTTGTATAATTATGCCTCAGAAAGAGGTTTACCTGGCTATGTGGCACGTAATTTATACGAACATGAACAACGCCAATGGGATAACAATTTTTTCTTGCAGACATCGGTAAAAAAGGAAATCGGTCGTTATTCGTTTCTAGCGAATGGTAAATATGCCAATGATTATACCCACTATTTAAATGCCGACACTACCCTGCAATACGTTAATAACCATTACCACCAACAGGAAATTTACGTTTCAGCTGCCAATGCATACTCTATTTTCAGTTGGTGGGAAATGGCTCTTTCAGGAGATTTTCAATGGAATACCCTTGACGCTGATTTAAATGATTTTGCTTATCCATCACGTTATACAGAGTTAGTTGCTCTGGCTTCCAATTTCAAATTTCCGCATTTAAAAATACAATCGAGTACTTTGGGCAGTTTCATCCAAGAAGAAACTCAACAAGAACCAGCTTCCAATCCAACAAATATTATAACTCCTGCAGTTATTATTTCTGTGCGACCTTGGCTGAATTATCCATTTGACATTCAGGCTTTTTACAAAAAAATATTCCGAATGCCCACCTTTAACGATTTATATTATACGGTAATTGGGAATTCATTGCTAAAACCCGAATACGTTACCCAATACAATATCGGAGTTTCTCACTTGTGTTATAGACCGAAAAAAAAATTGAGATCGCTCGATGTACAAATCAATACCTATTTTAACAAAGTAAAAGATAAAATTATAGCTGTTCCAACCGCTAACCCTTTCCGTTGGCAGATGACAAATTTAGGTATTGTCCAAATTATTGGAACTGATGTTTCGGTAAAAAGTGCATTTGTTTTGAGTAAAACCTGGCAAGCATCTTTGAGACTTTGTTATACTTTTCAAAAAGCACAAGATTTTACAGACCCTTCGGAAGATTATTATGGTGACCAAATACCCTATATTCCTGTACACAGCGGATCTGCTATTGCTAATGCTTCATATAAGACGTGGAACTTTAATTACAGTTTTATTTATACAGGGGAACGCTATAATGCCAGTGCCAATATTCTAGAAAATTACGTTCAACCATGGTACACACATGATGTATCCTTGTCGAAAGATTTTGTATGGCAAAAAATAAAATGTACTGTCTCAACAGAAGTAAACAACTTACTGAATCAGCAATATGATGTAGTACTTAATTACCCAATGCCGGGAAGAAATTTTAAATTGATATTGAAAATAAATCTTCCTATAAAAGAAAATAAATTATGAAAAACAGTTATTTGACAATGTTCAAACCATATATTTTCATTGAAATATGTTGCATAATTGGCTTATTTGGATGTCGAGACGATGACCCCGTTTTACAGCCGACAAAAACTGTCGTTACAACTGAAAATCAAGAAGGATCAATTCAGGGTTTCTATTTACTTAATCAGGGAAATATGGGAAGTAATAAAGCTACACTTGACTATTTTGATTACACAACAGGTATATATACAAAAAATATCTATGCAGCAACTAATCCGAATGTTGTATCCGAGTTAGGAGATGTAGGCAATGATTTAGCCATATACGGAAACAAATTATATGCAGTTATCAATTGTTCCAATTTTGTTGAAGTTATGGATGCCAAAACAGCCAAGCATATAGGCTCTATCGAAATTTCGAATTGTCGTTACATAACTTTTTATAATGGGAAAGCATATGTTAGTTCATATGCAGGACCAGTACAAGTAGGATCAAATAACGACCAAATAGGATATGTTGCTGAGATAGATACAGTTACATTGCAAATAACCCGCACCGTAACCGTCGGTTACCAACCGGAAGAGATGGCAGTCGTAAATAAAAAATTGTATGTTGCCAATTCAGGAGGATACCGTGTACCTAATTACGACAGTACCATCTCTGTTGTTGACCTAAGTACTTTTACCGAAATTAAGAAAATTAATGTTGCTATCAATTTGCATCGATTGAAGGCTGATAAATACGGAGATTTGTATGTAACAAGCCGAGGTGATTATTATGATGTACCATCGAACTTGTACGTAATTGATACAGAAAATGACTGTGTAAAAAAGAATCTTAATATAGCAGCCAGTAATATAGCTATAGCAGGAGACTCCGCCTATATTTATAGTACAGCATGGAGTTCTATATCAAATAAAAATGTTGTTTCATTTGGAATTATAAATGTGAAAACAGAAGAAATTATTAATCGAAATTTCATTAGCGATGGGACTGATGCAGAAATAGAAGTTCCATACGGAATAGCAGTTAATCCTATCACCAAGGAAATTTTCGTAACAGATGCAAAAAGTTATGTCATTCCGGGAACTCTATTTTGTTTTAATTCTAATGGCACACTAAAATGGTCTGTGACTACGGGTGATGCACCTGCTCAATTTGCTTTCTTATGGAAATAAACAGTGTAATAAACGAATCATGAAAAAACGAATACCACTTTTTCTATTATTAAATCTGCTTTTGCGGGTTTCAACAAATGGAAATGCTGAAAATTCTGCCTACGTATCTAAAGTTTTTGATTTTGTTCCTGCACCAGGACAATTTATAAACCAATTACCTGCATATGAGACAAATGACGATTCTGCTGCAATAATAAAAAAAGTAGAGACCTACATTGTTGGTGGACAAAACGGTTTAGTTTCACTAGGAAGCTATGGAGGATATGTTGTGGTTGGATTCGATCACACTATTGTCAACGTTTCGGGGGAATATGACTTTAAGGTATACGGAAATGCTTTTTATTCATCAAATACTGCAACCAAAGTTGGAGGAAACAGTGAACCCGGTATTGTAATGGTTTCTTGCGATTCTAATAAAAACAATTTGCCCGATGATGAATGGTACGAATTAGCCGGGAGCGAATATACCAAAGAAACCACTATCAAAAATTATGAAATAACGTATTATAAACCGAATGATGAAACAGAAAGCCAAACAGGTGCACTTGCCGATTACATTTATTGGAAAGACAATATGGGCTCTGATGGTTATGTCTCTAAAAACGCTTTTCATCAGCAAAGTTATTATCCGCAATGGATTAAGTCAGATTCTCTAGTTTTTAAAGGAACCCTTTTAGCTGATAATGGAGTCAATGAAAGTAGCACTGGTAACAGTTATTTTCTCTATGCGTATAATTGGGGTTACGCAGATAACCATCCTAATACAAGTGACTTATCTAACTTTAAAATAGAATGGGCTGTTGACAAAGATGGCAATTCCGTTTCTCTACCCGGAATTGATTTTATCAAGATTTATACCGGTGTATTACAAAACGACGGATGGTTAGGCGAATGTTCAACAGAAGTTGGAACAGTAATGGATTTACATCCGAATGCAACTTTTTCAGGCATTGAATCGACAAAAATAAACGGCTTATATATTCAAAATCCTTTCCAAGAAACTCTTTCTATATCAACACCGGAAAACCTCGAAATTACCTTTTATAACCTATCCGGGAAACAAATAAAAACAGTGCAAATAGCAACCGGCAATACCCGACTGCCATTAAATGACCTTTTGAAAGGCATTTACATTGCAAAAATCAGTTCAAAAACAGCTATATCTGTTCAAAAAATCATAAAAGCTTATTAATCAATTCATTATAAATAAAATAAAACCATGAAAAAACTTTTACTTACTTTAGGAATGATAGCTACCTTAGCTATTAGTACAAACGCAGGGAACATTGTATTGGATTTAACACAACCTACTACCCCTGCATCTTTTAGCTACAATGCAACAAAAGGTTACTGGACAGAAACTTACAATGATGCAGACTATACATGGATTGAATCGCAAGTATTCAAAATTTCACACCTTATTGGGGGTGCTGGCTCATCATATAGTGGAAGTTATTGGGATGGATTCACTGTTGGTACAAATGGAGATATTACCAATTACGGAAATGCTTCCAATTGGATAGTGAACCAATGGGGATGTATGGCCGGTGGTGGAATTGCCACTGACGAAAATGGTGAAATTCAGAAGGATATCAACGGAAATATCATTACTGCATCAAATACACCTTACTTGATAGCCAATTGGGGATATTATACAGAAGGTAGTCAACATTGTAATATTATTAAATTTGTTGGAGACAAAAACTACAAAGTTGTTGGAGCTTATATATGCAGCCATCCTTGGCCTTACTTCGGTAATTTATATGGTGATGGATACGCTCGTGCCCTTAATCAAGAAGGCGACTATTTTAAAGTAATAGCTCACGGTCTTGATGCAAATGCCTCAGAAACAGGAAGTGTTGATTTTGTCTTGGCAGAATATAAAGAGGGTGCACTCACCCAAAATAACACATGGCAATGGATGGATCTGAGTTCTTTAGGTACCGTTGCCAGCATTTACTTTACCGTCGAAACAACAGATACAGGCACGTACGGTCCAAATGCGGCCATGTATTTTTGCATGGACAAATTAACCGTCAATGAAACAGAAACACATATTACTGAAACCACTGAATTGGGAGTATATCGTATAAAAAATACACTTTACAACCTTCCTATTGGAGCATCTATTGAAGTTTACACGATAAGCGGTCAAATTATTTTCAAGGGAAAAGCAACTAACAACACACTGGTTTTACCTGAAACAAACAACTCTTTCTTTATAACCAAGGTTAGCACTGAAGAAGGTATTCAAATAATAAAATAAAAAGTTCAAAGATAAAAAAATCCGAAAAATATTCATTAGACTTGTTTTTCGGATTTTTTATTTTACGATATTTTCAAATTAAGCAAAAATTTCTTTTTTGGCTGACAATAGCGTATTTCTCATCAAAGAAACTATTGTCATTGGTCCTACTCCTCCGGGAACAGGTGTAATAAAAGAACACTTCGGAGCAACTTCTGCAAAAAGGACATCGCCTGTTAATTTAAATCCGGATTTTGTTTTATCCGATGGCACTCTTGTTGTTCCAACATCAATTACGACAGCACCATCTTTTATCATATTACCTTTAAGAAATTCAGGTTGTCCCAAAGCAGCAATAATAATATCAGCTTTCAAGCATTGTTCTTGCAAATCTTTTGAATAACTATGACAAACAGTCACCGTAGCATTACCGGGATAAGCCTTTTGCATCATCAAACCGGCAACCGGTTTTCCTACAATATTACTTCTTCCCAACACTACACAATGTTTACCTGAGGTTTCAATGGAATAGCGTTTTAGCAATTCTAGAATACCTGCAGGAGTGGCAGAAACAAAAGATGGCAAACCGATAGAGGTTCGACCAACATTGATTGGATGAAATCCATCGACATCCTTTTTATAGTCAATAGCTTCAATAATTTTTTGTTCTGAAATATGTTTTGGCAAAGGCAATTGAACGATAAGACCGTCAATATCAGCATCTTGGTTCATTTCTTTGATTTTTTCCAACAACTCAGCCTCTGTTACATCACTTTCATAACGAACAAGCGTTGAAGTAAATCCACATTGTTCACAAGCTTTTACTTTGTTCGCCACATAGGTTTCGCTTCCGCCATCATGACCGACCAAAATGGCTGCCAAATGAGGCGTTTTTCCGCCCTTACTTTTTATTTGAATTACTTCTTGTGCTATCTCTTGTTTAATTTGATCGGCAATGGCCTTTCCATCTATTAATTGCATCTGTTTTCTTTTTTATATTATCTTCTTGGCAACTTATTTCCATTAGCTTGAACCATACGCATCATTTTTCGGATACCCTCAAACTGTTTCAGCAACTTGTTAACTTCCTGAATAGAAGTTCCACTACCACTTGCCAAACGTTGTTTTCTAGAACCGTTCAATGCTTGCGGATTTTCTCTTTCGTAGGGAGTCATTGATTGAATAATGGCTTCAATACTTTTAAAGGCATCCTCTTTAATATCAACATCTTTCATTGCTTTTCCAACACCCGGAATCATAGCCGCCAAATCTTTCAAATTACCCATCTTCTTGATTTGTTTTATCTGACCCATAAAATCATTAAAATCAAACTGATTTTTAGCAATTTTTTTGGCAACCCTTCTTGCTTCCTCCTCATCATATTGTTCTTGTGCACGTTCAACCAGCGAAACAATATCTCCCATTCCCAAAATACGGTCAGCCATACGTTCAGGATGAAAATAATCAATGGCATCCATTTTTTCACCCGTACCAACAAATTTAACCGGTTTATTGACTACCGAACGAATAGAGAGAGCAGCACCACCACGCGTATCACCATCCAATTTAGTAAGTACAACACCCGTGAAATCCAAACGGTCATTAAATTCTTTAGCCGTATTTACAGCATCCTGACCAGTCATGGAATCAACTACAAACAAAATTTCTTGGGGATTAATAGCCGATTTAATGGCAGCTATTTCGTTCATCATTTGTTCATCTACGGCTAAACGACCCGCAGTATCTATAATTAACAAATCATGTCCATTAGCTTTGGCAAACTTGATAGCATTTTGTGCTATTTGTATTGGATTTTTATTTTCAATTTCGCTATAAACAGCTACTCCTATTTGTTCTCCAAGTACTTTCAATTGTTCAATAGCCGCAGGACGATATACATCACAAGCTGCCAAAAGAGGATTTTTACCTTTTTTGGATTTCAGCATCTTAGCCAATTTTGCCGAGAAAGTTGTCTTACCTGAACCCTGTAAACCCGACATCAAAATAACAGCAGGCGAACCTTTGGTGTCTATATCGACAGAGGTTCCACCCATTAAAAGAGCCAACTCGTCTCTAACTACCTTCACTATCAATTCATTTGGCTTAATAGCAGTCAACACATTCATTCCCATCGCCTTTTCTTTTACTTGTTCCGTAAAATTTTTGGCTGTTTTATAGTTGACATCGGCATCAAGAAGTGCCTTACGAACATCTTTGAGGGTTTCAGCTACATTAATTTCTGTAATTTTACCCTGCCCTTTTAAGATTTTAAAAGATCTTTCGAGGCGTTCACTTAAATTTTCAAACATATCGTATCGTTTATATAGAAGGTGTATTTTTCTGTTTTAGAGGGCAAAAATAATCAAAAATATCAACCTGAAAAAATGAAACATGCATTTAAGAGGAATTTTTGAGAAAGTCCCGTTATTGAGATCTTTTTGTGTTTACACAAATTTAGTGCAAATCCAAAGCCACAAATAGGAACCGTTTTAGCCTGTTTATTTCCAATATTTGACTATATTTGCAACTTCTAAAATTAGTATTGGATGAAGAATATTCGCAATTTTTGTATTATTGCCCATATTGACCATGGTAAAAGCACGCTAGCCGACAGATTGCTGGAAGAAACAAGAACAGTAATTGGTAAAGATATGCAAGCACAAGTGCTTGACAACATGGATTTGGAAAGAGAACGTGGCATCACCATAAAAAGTCATGCCATCCAAATGGATTATTTGCACGACGGTCAAAAATATACGCTCAACCTTATAGACACCCCCGGACACGTCGATTTCTCTTATGAGGTATCTCGTTCCATTGCCGCCTGCGAAGGGGCTTTGCTCATTGTAGATGCTACACAAGGTATTCAAGCTCAAACTATTTCGAATCTATACATGGCCATTGAAAATGATTTGGAAATTATTCCTGTCATGAATAAAATGGATATGGACAGTGCTATGCCAGACGAAGTGGAAGACCAAATAGTTGAACTTTTGGGTTGCAAACACGAAGAAATAATCAAAGCTAGTGGAAAGACAGGACTTGGCGTACCTGAAATTTTAGAAGCTATTGTAAAACGAATAAAACCTCCAAAAGGAAATCCTGAAGCACCATTACAATGTCTCATTTTCGACTCAGTATTTAATTCTTTCAGAGGAATTATTACTTACATGAAAATTGTGAATGGAAGCATCAAAAAAGGTGATTTTGTGAAATTTGTAAATACCGAAAAAGAATACTATGCTGACGAAATAGGAGTTCTACGTTTAGATATGGAACCTCGCAACGAATTATCTTGTGGAGACGTAGGTTACATTATTTCAGGAATTAAAGTTTCTAAGGAAGTAAAAGTCGGAGACACAATTACACACGTAAAAGCACCATGCGAAAAAGCTATTGAAGGCTTTGAAGAAGTAAAGCCAATGGTATTTGCAGGTGTTTACCCTATTGATTCGGAAGATTTTGAAGATTTACGTTCTTCTTTGGAGAAGTTACAACTGAACGATGCATCATTAACGTTTGAGCCTGAATCGTCAGCTGCTTTGGGATTTGGATTTCGTTGTGGATTTTTGGGTATGCTTCATATGGAAATCGTACAAGAACGCCTCGACCGTGAATTTGATATGGATGTGATAACAACAATACCCAATGTTCAATATCATATTTATACGCGTAAAAATGATATGTTAGAAGTACACAATCCTTCAGGAATGCCCGATATCACTCTTATTGACAGAATTGAAGAGCCTTATATTCGGGCATCAATAATTACCAAAACAGATTTTATAGGTCCAATCATGAAGCTTTGCTTAGATAAACGAGGCGAACTAATTAAACAGGAATACATTTCATCGAACAGGATAGAACTTATCTACGATATGCCAATGGGAGAAATCGTTTTCGATTTTTATGATAAATTGAAATCTATTTCGAAAGGTTACGCTTCATTTGACTATCACATGAATGGTTTCCACCCTTCCAAATTGGTAAAATTGGACATTTTACTTAATGGTGAATCGGTAGATGCCCTTTCTTCTCTGACACATTTTGACAATGCGGTTACTATAGGCCGGAAAATGTGTGAAAAACTAAGAGAACTGATACCAAGACAACAATTTGACATTGCTATACAGGCAGCTATCGGATCAAAAATTATTGCCAGAGAAACCATCAAAGCAGTAAGAAAAGACGTAACAGCCAAATGTTATGGAGGTGATATTTCTCGAAAACGAAAATTGCTGGAAAAGCAGAAAAAAGGTAAAAAAAGAATGAAACAAATAGGCTCTGTAGAAGTTCCTCAGAAAGCTTTTATGGAAGTGCTGAAATTGGATTAATACGACAATTATGAAAGAAACGATATTCAATATACCCTTATGGGCATCAATTCCTTTTGTGATTATGCTATTAGCTATCGCAATCGGTCCCCTGGTGGCTGAACATTGGTGGGAGAAAAATAAAAACAAACTTATTGTTTCACTTGTGTTAGGAATACCAACTGCCATCTATCTAATAATAAACGGAATGGGTGAACACGTAACACATACTCTTCTGTTTGATTACATACCTTTTATCATTTTGTTGTTGACATTATTTGTAATTACAGGAGGTATTCATATTTCCGGAGATATTAAAGCAAAACCTTCCATAAACACGGCATTTTTAGGAATTGGTTATGTATTGGCATCAATCATGGGAACAACAGGGGCTGCCATGTTGCTCATTCGCCCAATTATTCGTACAAATTCGGAACGTAAATATGTGACACATACCATTCTTTTCTTTATTGCTGCAGTAGCCAATTGCGGAGGACTATTAACTCCCCTTGGTGACCCTCCTCTTTTCATGCTTTACCTACGTGGAGTTGAATTTACATGGTTTTTAAAGCTACTTCCGGAATGGTCATTTACAGGAGCATTGCTACTTTCAATTTATTATATTGTTGATAAGCATTTTTATAAAAAAGAAGATTGGGTATCCCTTGCTGCCGATTCAACTGAGAATGAACCTATTCGAATAACCGGAAAGATTAACCTACTCCTTCTAATCGGTGTAGTACTTTCTGTTGCCTATATCAACCCGGGAACGATTACTCCAATGGGCAATGAAAATGCTCCCATTTGGCTGAAATTTTTACGAGAATATGTACTGATTGTTCTCGTAGCCTTGTCTCTTTTTCTCACGAAAAAAGAAGTACGTAAAAAAAATGTTTTTACCTGGGGACCAATTATCGAAGTTGGATATCTTTTTCTTGGTATCTTTATAACAATGACTCCGACACTGATTTATCTTACAGAAAATGCTGCTAATCTTGGGATAAAAGCTCCATGGCAATTTTATTATTCTACGGGAATGCTTAGTTCATTTTTGGATAATACCCCTACTGCTGTTGCTTTTTATAATTTGGCACTGGGGTTGGTACAAAGCGGTTTACCGGGATTTCTTGCCAATAGCCCTATGATTGGGGGAGTTCCCGAAATTTTATTAAAAGCCATTTGTACAGGTGCAGTATTTTTCGGTTCTATGACTTATATTGGTAATGGACCCAATTTTATGGTAAAATCAATTGCCGAAGAAAATAAAATTAAAATGCCTAGTTTCTTCGGTTATATGACCAAATTTTCACTAATTGTCCTACTGCCAATTTTCATTCTAACACAAATATTATTTGTTTGACATAACCAAAAAAAATAGCAGAAACTTTTATTGTATTGCTATTTGTTAAAAACACATTTTTTCGAAACTCATTCAATAACAACATTATGATAGAACTCAATTTACTTACAGCTATTTCTCCTATCGATGGAAGATATCGTACTAAAGTGGACTCTTTAGCTAATTATTTTTCGGAATATGCCCTAATACGTTACCGCGTTTTGGTGGAAATAGAATATTTTATTGCTCTTTGCGAAATACCTTTGGAACAACTAAAACCAATTGACAAGGGCATTTTTCCTAAACTTCGTAACGTATACGAAAACTTCTCTTTGGAAGATGCTCAAAAGGTAAAAGACACAGAACGTGTAACTAACCATGACGTAAAAGCTGTTGAGTATTTTATTAAAGATAAATTTGACGAACTCGGATTAAATAACTACAAGGAATTTATTCATTTTGGACTTACCTCTCAAGATATAAACAATACAGCTATTCCTCTTTCTATTAAGAAATGCTTGGATGAAGTATATTATCCCGAATTAGGAAAATTAATAGCTGAAATAAGTAAGTTGGCGAAAGATTGGGAAAATATTCCAATGTTAGCAAAAACACACGGACAACCTGCTTCTCCTACCCGATTGGGAAAAGAAATTATGGTATTTGTAAGCAGATTGGAACAGCAACTTAATCTACTTAAAGCGGTACCCATTTCAGCCAAGTTAGGAGGTGCAACCGGTAATTTTAATGCCCACCATGTAGCTTACCCTCTAATAGACTGGAAAAATTTCGGCAACAATTTTGTTGTCAAACACCTTGGGTTGCAAAGAGAACAATGGACAACTCAAATTTCGAACTACGATAATTTGGCCGCTCTTATGGATAGTATGAAACGTATCAATACTATTATGATTGATATGAACAGAGATTTCTGGACATACATTTCTATGGAATATTTCAAACAACGTATCAAGGCAGGCGAAGTAGGTTCTTCTGCCATGCCTCATAAGGTAAATCCTATTGATTTTGAAAATGCAGAGGGTAATTTAGGTATTGCAAATGCTATTTTTGAACACTTGGCAACAAAATTACCGGTTTCCCGTTTACAACGAGATTTAACGGACTCAACTGTCATTCGTAATGTGGGAGTACCCTTTGCTCACAGCCTAATAGCCATTCAAAGTTCTCTGAAAGGAATCGGTAAATTGATTTTAAATGAGCAAGCTATAAATAGAGATTTGGAAAATTGTTGGAATGTTGTTGCCGAAGGTATACAAACAATTCTACGTCGTGAAAATTATCCAAAGCCTTATGAAACATTGAAAGAACTTACAAGAACAAACAATATTGTCAATGAACATTCTATTCATGAATTTATTGAAACTTTACATGTAAGCGAAACGGTAAAAAAAGAATTAAGAGCCATTACGCCTCAAAATTATACCGGAATTTAATTCTTTTTATAAACCAATCACTATTAAATCCATTTTTGCACAAAGTAATATGAAAAAATTTTTCGTCTTATTAAAACGTTTCATTCCTCCTTACAAAAAATATGTGGTTCTGAATCTTTTATTTAACTTACTGACCACAGCTTTCAGTTTGTTTTCATTTGCACTTATCATTCCTATCTTGGAAATTTTGTTCAAAACGAACCCTGAAGTGTATGTGCTTAAAAGCACAGCAGGCGTACCTCTTAACGGATTGTTAAACGTTTGGAAGAATAATATGTACTATTACATTTCGGATTTCATTCAACAAAATGGATCACTTACCATATTACTGATTTTGTCTGCTTTTCTTATCTTAATGACCTTTTTAAAAGTTGCGACGGCTTATCTTAGCAGCTACTTTATGATACATATTCGCATGGGTGTGTTAAGAGATTTACGCAATATGATTTTCAAGAAAATAATCAATTTGCCTATTGGTTTTTTTAATGAAGAAAGAAAGGGTGACATCATGTCTCGTATGACGATGGACGTAAATGAGGTTGAAGTTTCCATCATGAGTTCTTTAGACCTAATATTCAAGAATCCATTAATGATCTTGATTTACCTTATCGTAATGTTTACTATAAGTTGGGAATTAACAACCTTTGTGCTTGTACTTTTACCAATAAGCGGCTTTTTTATCGGACAAGTTGGAAAATCATTAAAGAAAAAATCATTCGAAGGTTCCATACTAACGGGTGAATTGACTTCTCAAATAGAAGAATCTCTAGGTGGATTACGTGTCATAAAAGCCTTCAATGCAGAGAAAAAAATCATATCTCGTTTTGAAATACTAAACGAAAAAATCAGAAAAACATTAAATAAAATTAATAGCCGATATCTTATGGCTCATCCCATGAGCGAGCTCATGGGTACCGCAATCATAGCCATCGTGTTATGTTATGGAGGTAATCTTATTTTAACGGATAATGCTAATGCCCTCAATGCTTCGGTATTTATCTATTATATCGTTATTTTTTATAGCATAATCAATCCAGTCAAAGAACTATCAAAAGCAGCCTATGGGGTGCAAAAAGGTATGGCTTCTTTAGACAGAATTGACAAAATATTAAAAACAGAAAATCCACTTACCTCAAAAAAAGATGCAGAAGTTATCAACTCTTTTAATGATAAAATAGAATATAAAAACGTTAGTTTCAAATACAAAAATAATTGGGTTCTGAAAGATATCAACCTGACTGTAAAAAAAGGTAAAACCATCGCATTGGTCGGTCAATCGGGTTCAGGGAAATCAACTCTGGTGGATTTATTGCCACGCTATTGGGACGTAGTAAAAGGTGAAATATTAATTGATAACAAAGATATCCGCAATATTAGTATGCACAGTTTACGCGGACTAATGGGTAATGTAAATCAGGAAGCTATTTTGTTTAATGACACATTCTATAACAATATTGCTTTTGGAGTCGAAAACACGACATTGGAAGATGTGATTGCCGCCGCAAAAATTGCAAACGCTCATGACTTTATTTCTGCAACAGAAAACGGTTATGAAACAAATATCGGAGATAGAGGAAGTAAACTTTCCGGCGGACAAAGGCAACGTGTAAGTATTGCTAGAGCCATATTGAAAAACCCTCCTATATTGATTTTGGATGAAGCCACATCTGCCCTTGATACGGAATCAGAAAAACTGGTTCAGGAAGCCTTAGAGAACTTAATGAAGAACAGGACAACCATCGTTATTGCTCACCGTCTTTCTACTATAAAAAATGCCGACGAAATTTGTGTTCTGATGGAAGGTCAAATAATTGAAAGGGGAAATCACAAGGAATTGTTGAAATTAAATGGCGTTTACAAAAAATTACAAGAAACGCAGGCTTTATAGTTATTTACAAACCTCTATCAACTCTTTTATAAAATTTAGGTTACTCTCAAGGGCATTGCCCACAACAACCATATCTGCTCCGGCAGAAAAAGCATTTTCAACATCTTTTTTGGTCTTCAAACCGCCTCCCACTATCAATGGAATGGAAATGTTATTTTTTACAGCCTGTATCATATCCATTGGTACAGGTTTTTTAGCACCACTTCCCCCCTCCAAATAAATTAGCTTATTACCCATATATTGACCAGCTAGAGCTGTTGATACGGCAATCTCTATGTCTTTACGGGAAATCGGTTGCGTATGACTTGCACGTTCTACCGCAGTTATTTCTCCACTTTCAATAAGCAAATAAGCAGTAGGAACAACCTCAATAGCGGATTTTTTTATGTGTAAGGCAGCTTTTACATGCTGACCAATCAAATAATCGGCATTACGACCGGATAATAAAGAAAGAAACAGCAAGGCGTCTGCCTGAGGAGAAAATTGGGCAGCATTACCGGGAAACAAAACAACGGGAACATTTAACGAAGCTTTTAACGGCTTGATGCAATCATCCAACGATTTATAAACAAAACTCCCCCCAACAAAAATATAATCGGGTGTGTATTGTTGCAACAAATCAATAAACCCTGACAAACTCTCTTGCGATTGTTTATCAGGGTCAATAAGTATTGCAAGTTGTTTTCTTTCAGCAGTTTTATTTTCAATAACCGTTTCGTAAAACACAGCTTATTATTTTTTGATACGTCTTAACACCATTGCTGTACGAGAAGGAAGATATAATTTAATCCATTCTTTTTCTTCTCCCTTTACATTGGTAGGCATAGTAAAATGATGAATACTGTCATCCGACAAACCAAAACCTCCAAACTCTTTAGCATCAGTATTTAAAATAACCTGATATTCCCCTTTTTCAACCAACATTCCATAATCAGTAAAGGAATTGTACGGATGAAAATTAAAAACAAACAACAAATCATCACCTCTGCCATAAGAAACTACTTGGTCTCCGGAATTGTCCCAATATTTATATATACTAGACTCCTGGAATTTCTTCTTTGAAGAAATTATTTCAACCATGTTTTTATCAAAAAGAGCTAATCCTTGGTACAAATAATTGGGGTTATCGACTAAACTCCATTGGCGACGTGCATATTTATAAGACCAACCATTTCCTTGTCTTGGAAAATCAATCCATTCAGGATGTCCGAATTCATTTCCCATAAAATTTAAATAGCCCCCGTTTATAGTACTTGCCGTAAATAAACGAATCATTTTATGTAACGCAATTCCCCTATCAACAATATATGTAGTATCACCCTTCTGCATATGCCAATACATATCGGCATCTATCAATCTGAATATAATTGTTTTATCTCCAACTAAAGCCTGATCATGACTCTCTGCGTAATTAATGGTTTTTTCGCTGAACCTGCGGTTGGTTAGTTCCCAAAACAAATGACCAGGTTTCCAATTTTCATCGGTATATTCCTTTATATATTTAATCCACAAATCAGGAATTCCCATTGCCATACGATAATCAAACCCGATACCTCCATCCTCAAATCTGTTAGCTAAGCCGGGCATTCCACTCACTTCTTCAGCTATAGAAATTGCATTGGGATTGATTTCATGAATAAGTTTGTTTGCCAAAGTTAAATAACAAATAGCATCGCCATCCTGATTCATATTGTAATAATCGGCATATCCACTAAAAGATTCACCCAATCCATGACTAAGATACAACATAGATGTTACACCATCAAAGCGGAATCCGTCAAATTTATACTCTTCCATCCAAAACTTACAGTTGGACAATAAAAAGTGTAATACTTCATTTTTACCATAGTTAAAACATAAAGAATCCCAAGCCGGATGCTCACGACGAGGTCCGTCATGAAAATATTGATAGCCAGTGCCATCAAAACGGCCCAAACCTTCTACTTCATTTTTTACTGCATGAGAATGAACAATATCCATAATAACGGCTATTCCCATTTTATGTGCAGCATCAATTAATTCTTTAAGTTCTTCGGGAGTTCCGAAACGAGAAGAAGCTGAAAAAAAGCTGGAAACATGATAACCGAACGATCCGTAGTAAGGATGCTCTTGTATCGCCATAATCTGAATGCAATTATAACCGGCTTTCTTTATACGAGGCAAAACATTCATTCTGAACTCAGCATAAGAACCAACCTTTTCTTCTTCAGTTGCCATTCCTATATGGCATTCGTAAATTAACAAGGGGTCAACACTGGGAACAAAATGTTCTATTTCGAATTTATACTTTTTTACTGGATTCCAAACCTGTGCACTAAAAATCTTGGTATACTCATCTTGGACAACTCTACGCACCCAAGCAGGAATACGTTCTCCACACCCGCCATTCCAGCAAACAAACAACTTGTAAAGTTGTTCATGTTTAATAGCATCTTCTGGAAAAACGCCCTCCCAAATACCATTGGGCAATGACTTCAATCTATATTCTTCCTTGGGTTGCCAATTGTTAAAATCACCTATTAAGAAAACTTCTGTAGCATTTGGAGCCCATTCTCTAATTACCCAACCTTCAGGAATTTTATGCAACCCGAAATACAAATAGCCCGAAGCAAAATCAGACAATGTTTGTGTTCCTTGAGTAATTACTTGCTCTTTGTATAAAGCATATTCGTATCTTCCTTCGATGGCATTTTCGTAGGGCTGTAGCCATGGATCATTTTGTACAATTTTTAATTTTCCCATGAAAAGTTATAGTTTTTGTCTTTCTCGGTAAAAATATCCTAACAAAGATAGCTGATTTAACTAGAACAGCAACAAGTAAAACATTTTTTTTACCATTTCTTAATGCATTACGTTCTTAAAAATTACAGCTGCCCCTTTCGATTGTGGTTTAGCAGCACTCTAGTATTATATCTCTAATTGGCTTCAAATAAAAAAGCGTCCCAAATAGACGCTTCTAAATAATTATTGATTTTGATGTTCATACCGCAACAAATCATTGATTGTTTTTACCGGATTGAATGTTTTTACCGGAACTTCTATGAAAATCGTATTCCAATTAGCCATTCCACCATTCCACAATCCGGGAAAATCAAGTCTACGAACCTCTACTCCATTAATTGTCTTTTTAGACAACATGCAGGCTTTTTTATCTACATATTTTGTCAAATCAAATTTTTTGCCCTTATAATCAACCAAGGAACAAACAATATCTACAGGATTGAAGTGTGTGGCTTTATCAAATAAAGCTAAATTTTCAGTACTATTATTTACTTGATAAAACTCTACAATTTGAAGAGAAACCGTACCATCTTCGTTTTTTACCCAAAAAGGCTCACCTCCGTGTTCTTCTTCCTTTTTTACCATTCCACAGACACGCAATGGACGATTTAATTTTTGTTTTAGATAAACAAGTTGTTCTTCTCGTTCTAATTTCAGGATATTGGGGTGTTTTACATTGAGGTCATTTTCGACAAAATTGACTATTTCAATCAGTTTATCACTTGCCAAATCGCCCTTATCAATCAATTTGATATATTTAGTAATTTTCTTTTGTGTATCAATTAAAATTCCTCCAAGCATTTTTTTGTAATGTGATGTCATTTTCTTCATGGCATCAGGAACAACATTGTCTATATTTTTGATAAATACAATATCTGCTTGTATGCTATTCAAATTATCTATCAAAGCACCATGACCGGCAGTACGAAAAACAACTTTACCATTCTCATCACGATATAACTCATTATTTTCTGTAAGCATTACGGTATCGGTAGAAGTTTTTTGATTAGAAAGAACTACTTCAAAAGCAACACCTAATTTTTTCTCAATCGGCTCTTTAAATTCTCGGATATAATCTTCGATAATTTCTTTATGCTCTTGATTAACAGTAAAATGAATATTAACAGCACCTTTTTTCAGTCCCGAAACCATAGCACTTTCTACTAAATTTTCTTGTACGGGAGTTCGCGTATTTTCAAATGAATTATAGTACCTTGCTAATTTCTTAGGTAAGTACTTACGAATAGCTGCAAATTTCTTCGATTTATCGGTATGAAATTTGAACAGAGCATTGGGAAGACTACTATAATTTGCTCCTTTATTGGTAAGCATATATTCTAATATAAGCTTATATTGCTTGTCCTCTATAAGATCTTGAATATCCTTTTTTTCCTTTTCTACACAAATAAGATTCAGTTCGCCATAAAAAGCAAAACTGGAAAGATGTTTAAAAAAATTTTTTTCACAATTTGTTTGAGGTTCCGAGTAATCGGCATCCAAAAAATTATATAAACTCCGGAACAAACGACTCGCCGTTCCGGAAGCAGGAATGAAATGAACTACTTGCTTTCCTTTTTCTAAACAAGAACTCCACAAAGAAACATACGACTCTTCTTCCTTTTCTTCAAGCACAGAAATACCATCATCAAGAGTAGCAATTCGTTGAATATCAATAACAGAAACTCCTTTTTGTAAAATAGAAAGTTGCTTTTTTATAAAATCTACAGAAATTTCTTTTTCTTCAAACGAGGCCAAATCATCCGGACTATACATCTCACATCTTTTAGTTTAACGAAGAGCAAAGTTACATAATATTACTCATAGTTCAAAAATAAAGTTATTAACTTTTACCCATTTATTGTGGTAAATAAAGAGTTTGTCGTATTTTTGCAAAAAGAAAACCAGCAAGAAATTTGTGCCAAAATGACAACAAAAAGGTATTTTGATTATCCTCTTTTTATGAAATCTTTTTTTGATGAACGAGTACAAAAAATATCGGTTCATGCGGGCCTTACTTGCCCAAATAGAGATGGAACAAAAGGAACCGGAGGTTGTACATTTTGCAATAATGAATCTTTTAGTCCGAAATATTGTCAAAGCGAAAAAAGTATCACTCAGCAAATAAAAGAAGGCATCCAATTTTTTGGCAAAAAGCATCAAGCTCAAAAATACATTGCTTATTTTCAATCATATACAAACACGTATGGTGACTTCAATCGTATCAAAGAAAAGTATGAGGAAGCCCTAAAATATCCTAATATGATTGGATTAGCAATAGGTACACGACCAGATTGCATATCAGAAGAAATATTAGACTATTTGTCTGAATTAAGCAAAAAGTATTTTATTTTGGTAGAATACGGCATAGAAAGCACGAATAACGACACATTACGCTCTATCAATAGAGGACATACCTATGAAGATAGTATTGCAGCCATTTTAGCCACTCACAAAAGAGGAATTTTAGTAGCCGGACACGTCATTATGGGGTTACCAAACGAAAACAGAGACCTAATTTTGGGTCATGCTAAGAAAATAGCTAAACTACCCTTATCTTTACTGAAATTGCATCAGCTACAAGTCATAAAAGGCACCCAATTGGCAAAACAATACGCACAAGATAGTAGCATTATTCAACTTTTTTCGTTGGATGAATACATTGATTTGTGCATTGATTTCATGGAATTGTTACCCCCTACAATGGCCATAGAGAGATTTGTTTCGCAAACACCCGCAGAATTCAAAATAGCCCCCAATTGGGGAGTGAAAAATCATGAATTTACAGCGAAAATCGACAAACGGCTAAAAGAACGCGACACTTTTCAGGGTAAATTATACATTGCCGAATGACACAAACTATCCTTTTATTTTTTTCAACAACATTTTGACAGCTTCTTTTATCGTTTTGTGCTCTTGCAAACTCTTAATAAATTCGCTACCCACTATGGCTCCATTAGCATATGCACAAGCAGCTTGAAACGTTTCCTTATTTGAAACACCAAAACCTACCATCAAAGGATTTTTCAATTTCATGTCAGCCATTCTTTTGAAGTATATTTGTTTTTCATTGTTAAATGATGATTGACTTCCTGTTGTAGCCGCAGAGGAAACCATATAAACAAACCCGGAGCTAACTGCATCTATTTGACGAACACGTTCTTCAGACGTTTCGGGTGTAATTAACAAGATAAATCTCAAACCGTATTTTTCTATCATCGGCTTAAATTCTGCCACATACACATCTAACGGAATATCAGGAATAATAAATCCATCAATACCAATTTCAACAGCTTTACGACATAGGTTTTCAAATCCATACTGCATGGCTGTATTTAAATACCCCATCAAAATTAAAGGAATATGGACATCTTTACGTATATCTTTGAGTTGCTCAAATAATATTTTCTGTGAAATGCCATTGTTTAACGCCATTTGGCTACTATTCTGAATAACAGGTCCATCAGCCATAGGATCTGAATACGGTATCCCTATTTCTATCATATCAACACCCTCTTCCTGGAGAGTTTTAATAATTTCGACCGAATCGTTTAATTTTGGAAAACCAGCGGTAAAATATACCGAAAAAATATCTTTCTTTTTATTTGAAAATAACTGTTCTATTCTGTCCATTTTCGTGTTTTTTTAATGTTTAACTTCTTAGTTCTTGTAAAAACTGCCGCAATAAATTGACATCTTTTTGCCCGGGAGCTGTTTCAAAACGACTATTTATATCTATGGCAAATAACTTATTATGTTGTATTTTTTTGATGGATTGAGCATCATCTTTGGTTATTCCTCCACTCAAAATAAAACATGTAACTCCTTTATAATCAGATAATATATCCCAATCAAATTTTTCCCCTGAACCTCCGTAATGTTCCGTTTTTGTGTCAAATAAAAAATAATCGCAGACACCTTCGTAAGGTTCTGTTTGTGTAAAATCAGAAGGAAATTGAATACTAAAAGCTTTGATTACTTTTACCCCCATTTTCCGGATTTTTCTGCAAAAATCAGGAGATTCATTTCCATGCAATTGCACAAAATTTAGGTCATAAACCGAAACTATTTTTTTAATTGTATTTTCTTCTTCGTTGACAAATACCCCTACTTTTCCTATACTACCTGAATTTTTAGTCAATGGAATCAGTACGTCCTTCCCCACAAAACGGGGTGATTTTTCGTAAAATATCATTCCTATAAAATCGGGCGATAAGGCCAGAATTTCAGCTATATTGTCGGGATATTTCATTCCACAAATTTTGACTTTCATATTGTTTTTATTTATTCTCTACCAAAGAAATAAATTGCTGTAATGCTTTTGCCGGATTTTCTTCTTTCATAAAGTTTTCTCCCATTAAAAAACCTTGGTAACCAACTGCCTGTAAATCTTTTACCAATTGTGGATTAGAAATACCACTTTCACTGATTTTCACAAAGTCAGTAGATATTTTATCTGCCAATAGAAAAGACATTTGCATATCTACCACAAAATTCTTTAAGTTTCGATTATTAACACCGACGATATCAATATTTTCGCACACACAGGCAAGTTCTTGTTCATTATGAACTTCCAACAAAACTTCCAACGACAAATCGTGAGCTTTTATTGCCAACTGCTTTACTTGTTGGGGTGTAAGCACTGCCGCTATAAGCAAAATAACGTCTGCTCCCATGGCACGAGCTTCAAACAATTGGTATTCATCTACAATAAAATCTTTACGCAAAATCGGCACAGAAACGCCGAAACGAGCCACCATTAAATCCTCTTTTGTTCCTCCGAAAAAAGAGAAATCAGTAAGAATAGAAACGCCCGATGCCCCATTGTTTGAATAGCCTTTGGTCACCTCAACTGCACTTGCATTTTGGTGTATCCATCCTTTAGAGGGAGATTTACGCTTAAATTCAGAAATAATACCTGATGAAGAATGTTTTAAACTGTTTTTGAGAGAAAAAGTTTGACGATAAAAGCCTCTTTCTTTTTCTAAGTCAGAAATAGATTTTTGTGCCTTGCTTAAAGCTATTTCCTTGCGTTTTGTAGCAATAATTTCATCTAAAATATTCATACACCTATACTTTATAACATGACAAAAACATCGCAAATGCCGATGCAGCTTTTCCGCTCTCAAGAGATTTGATAGCCTCTTGTTTACAAGTTTCAATATCTTTAGTCGGACAAATAACACGTATTGCTAAAGCTGAATTGGCTATTACAACATCTGTTTGTGCTTGTGTTGCCTTATTTGAAAGAACCGCTTTGAAAATATCCGCAGCTTCTTGAATGGAGTTTCCTGCAAATAAATCCTTTTGTTGCAATGATTTAAACCCCATTTGCTCAGGAGTGTACAATTCTTCACCATATTTGGTAATAATCTTGGTTTGAGCAGTAAGAGACACCTCATCATAACCATCTAAAGAATGTACTAGGGCATATTGACCATCCAATTTTTGATTGATATAATTGTACAGCCGCATCATTTTCAAATTGTAAACGCCTAGCAGTTGATAAGTTGGTCTGGCGGGGCTAATGAGAGGACCAAGCACATTGAAAAAAGTACGAACACCGAGTGCCTTACGGATTGGTGCCACATTTTTCATTGCCGGATTAAACAAAGGAGCATGTAAAAAAGCAAAGCCTGACGTTTCTATTGATTTACGAATAATATCCATATCGGTCGTAAATTTAGCTCCGTAGAATTCCAAAACATTAGAAGCTCCACTAATAGAGGTTGAACCGTAATTTCCATGTTTGGCTACTTTGTACCCGGCTCCTGCCAAGACAAAACAGCTCAAGGTTGAAATATTGAAAGTGTTTTTGCCATCACCACCCGTACCAACGATATCTATCGGCTTATATTCTGACAAATCAGAAGGCAAAGCCATAGTTAACAAGGCTTCTCTAAACCCTATCAATTCTTCTAACGTGATATTTCTCATCAAGAAAACTGAAATAAAAGCTGCTATTTGCGATTCATTGCATAAACCCTGTCCTATCTTAGTAAGTACACCTGCAGCTTCTTCTCTCGAAAGACTTTTCTGTTCGAATAATTCAGTTAATATCTGTTTCATATTCTTATTTTTTTAATTTTCCAACCAGTTTTTAATAATTGTTTCACCACAAGGTGTTAATACGGACTCGGGGTGAAATTGCACAGCACGCACATCGTATTCTTTATGAGACAAAGCCATAATCGTTCCTTCTTCGTCGATAGCCGTTATTGTTAAGCAATCGGGAAAATTGTCTCTTGAAAGTGCCCAAGAATGATAACGCCCTACTTGTATTTTCTTTGGAAGACTCTGAAATAAAACATCATTTTCCATAATCTCAGCTTCAAGAGCAACTCCATGATACACATTAGACAAATTAACAAGGTTTCCACCGAAAGCTTCCCCTATAGCCTGTAAACCAAGGCAAACGCCCAAAATACTTTTGGTTGGGGCATAAACTTTTATTAAATCCACCAAAATGCCAGATTCACTTGGAATACCAGGACCCGGAGAAAGCAAAATTTTATCATATTGATCAATTGACTCTATGGAAATCTTATCATTTCGATGAACTTCAACATTCATATATCCAAGTTGTTTTACCAAATGAACCAAATTATACGTAAACGAATCGTAATTATCAAAAACCAAAATACGCATATCTTTTTTATCTTTTTTCATAATGAATCCTCCTTGTATTTTTCAGATGCTTTCTTAATGGCTGCCGTCAATGCTGCCAACTTATTATTAACTTCTTGTAATTCGCCTTCTTCGGACGATTTTGCCACAATTCCAGCACCGGCTTGATAGTATAAAGTGTTGTCCTTACTTAAAAATGACCGTATAGTTATTGCTTGGTTAAATGTACCGTCAAATCCGATATAACCAATACATCCACCATAAATTCCTCGATTGCGATTTTCCACTCGATTAATAATTTCAATAGCACGAACTTTCGGTGCTCCGGAAAGGGTTCCGGCAGGAAAAGTTTCCGAAAACAAGCGAATAACATTCGTCCCCTTTTCTACCTCTCCACTCACTTGTGAAACCAAATGCAACACGTGCGAAAAATATTGTACTTCGCGGAAAATTTCAACCTGAACATTGTGAGCATTTCTACTTAAGTCATTTCTAGCTAAATCAACAAGCATGACATGTTCGGCATTTTCCTTAGGGTCATTGCGCAATTGTTCTGCCAACAACAAATCTTTGGCATCATCACCTGTTCTGCGAAAAGTACCTGCAATAGGATTAATATATGCTTTATTCTTTTTTACGACAAGATGAGCTTCCGGTGAAGAACCAAAAACACGAAAAGCACCATAGTCAAAATAAAAAAGATACGGCGACGGGTTAATAGAACGCAGATGACGATATAAAGTAAAATCATCTCCTTCATATTTTTGATAAAAACGACGAGAAAGAACTATTTGAAAAACATCACCACGAAAACAAGCTTGTTTACCAACAGCTACCATATGTTTATATTCCTCATCGGTGATATCGGATTCTTCCTTACCTAAGCCACGAAAATAATAGGTAGCAAAATTCATATTATTTAAGATTGACTCTATATCCTCCAATGTACATGTCTCACCCTCAGGAACATTTTCAATCAAAGTCAATTCGTTCTTAAAATGATTTACGGCAATCGTATAGCGATAAAATAAATAATACATTTCAGGATAATCATATCCCTCAACGGCATGATTTTCCATTTTTATGTCATCAAAATAACGAACCGATTCAAAAGTTGTGTAACCAAAAAAACCATTTACAAAAGGTTTCTCGCCTTTTTCTTCAAACGTAAAAGAATGAATAAAATCATTAAATTCCTTAGAAACAGAAGTTTTATCTTTTACTAAAGCTGTTTTCTTTTTCTTAATGGGAAATTCCATTTCAATCATATTTTCTCTGACAGAAAAAGAAGCCAGAGGACAAAATGCAATAAAAGAGTAACTATTATCGCCTCCATGATAATCCGAGCTTTCCAATAAAGCTGATTGCGGATATAAATCTCTTATTTTCAAATAGATGCTAACAGGAGTTTGAATATCTCCTAACATTCTTTTTGTATATACGGTAAACATAATTATTTGGTTTTTAATTAGTATTTCGTGACTAAAATTTGATACGTTGGCAATAGGTATCCATATCCTTATCACCCCTGCCCGATACTGTAAGAACAACCAAGTCTGTCGTCTTAAAGGTGAATTTCGACAATACAGCCAAGGCATGGGAACTTTCTAATGCGGGAATAATACCTTCCAAACGAGTCAGTTGGAACGCAGCATTTAAAGCTTCTTGGTCTGTTACGGCAAAAACTTTCGAACGACCTTCTTTTGCCAAAAAAGCATGCATTGGACCGATACCTGGGTAATCAAGTCCGGCAGAAATAGAATAGGGCTCAATTACCTGCCCGTCTTCAGTTTGCATAATCAATGTTCTACTCCCATGCAAAATTCCTTCTCGTCCACAATGTATAGTTGCAGCTGTTTCTTCCGTATCAACACCAAGACCGGCAGCTTCTGCGGCAAAAAGTTTTACTTTTTCATCTTGCAAATAATGATAAAATGTTCCCGCAGCATTGCTACCTCCACCAACACAAGCAATCAAATAATCAGGCGTATCTTTGCCTTCATGTTCTAACAATTGTTTTTTTATTTCTTCACTAATGACGGATTGGAAACGAGCAACCATGTCAGGATATGGATGCGGACCTACCACCGACCCTATGATGTAAAAAGTATCACGCGGATTGCAAGTCCAGTCTCTAATAGCCTCATTGGTAGCATCTTTCAACGTTTTATTTCCAGAAGTAACAGGAACTACAGTTGCTCCTAACATTTGCATACGTTGCACATTCAAAAATTGTCTTTTAACATCGGTTTCCCCCATGTAAACAATACATTCCATATTCATTAATGCACAAACAGTAGCAGTTGCCACTCCATGTTGTCCGGCTCCGGTTTCGGCTACAATACGTGTTTTACCCATTCTTCTGGCCAACAAAATTTGCCCCAAAGCATTGTTAAGTTTATGTGCTCCTGTATGGCACAAATCTTCTCTTTTCAAATAAACTTTTGCACCTATGGCTTCCGATAACCTATTGGCAAAATACAATGGAGTAGGACGACCAACATAATCTTTTAAAAGTTGGTTATATTCTTTCTTAAAATCGCCGTCCTCCATAATTTCTAAATATTTCTTTTGCAAATCAGCAACGCTTTTTTGCAAAATTTCAGGAACATAAGCACCTCCAAATGTTCCATAATAACCTTTTGTATCAACTTCGTATTTCATATTTTTAATATTTATTTCGTTTAAGACAAAAAACAAAAAAGCCTGTCGTGAGATCGACAGGCCTTTCGGGTTTAGCTTTATTATAATATTATTCTTCATTTCATTAAATAATAAGCGTGCGACTCACAAACTAAAGTTTTGCAAGTGCCACCACCAATAATTATTCAATGATAAATTTGTCATGTTTTTCTTCTCGTGCTACAATTATGGAGCAAAAGTCATATTTTTTTTTTAATTTGACAAATATTTTTCAATATTTTTTCAAGGCAGTTAATTTTTTCACGTAAACCATCATAGAAAAGGCTTTTTGTAGCATTTATTTTATCGGAGATTATTTTTGTTGCAAAGTTTTTGATATTACATTTTTATCCTAACTTTGTGGGCTCTATTTAAAGACAAAACGATATGCCTCAGACATCACAACGTGGGCAATTAATGCCAGCATCGCCTATTCGAAAATTAGTGCCTCTTTCTGACCAAGCTAAAGAAAGGGGAATTAAAGTTTATCATTTAAATATCGGACAACCGGATTTACAAACTCCCGAAATTGCGTTGGACAGCCTACTAAATGTGGATAGAAAAATTTTGGAATACAGTCCAAGTGATGGTATAAAGTCTTTGCGACTAAAGTTGGTTGAATATTATAAACGTTTCAATATTAATGTAGATGTTTCGGATATAATAATTACTACCGGGGGTTCGGAGGCCGTAAATTTTGCTTTTATGTCTTGTCTAGAACCGGGTGATGAAATCATTGTGCCGGAACCCGCTTATGCTAACTATACGGCATTTGCCATTAGTGCCGGTGCTATCATTAAGCCCGTCATTTCTTCAATAGAAGAAGGTTTTGCCTTGCCAAGTATTGAAAAATTTGAAGAACTAATCACCCCTAAAACGAAAGGAATTCTTATTTGCAACCCAAACAATCCGACGGGATATTTGTATACGCAAGAAGAAATGAACAAGATTCGTGATTTAGTTAAAAAATACGATCTATATCTTTTTTCTGATGAAGTTTATCGTGAATTTTGTTATACCGGAGCACCCTACATTTCAGCTTTCCATTTGGAAGGGATTGAACAAAATGTCGTTCTATTTGATTCTTTCTCAAAACGTTACAGTGAATGCGGCATACGTGTTGGAGCATTGGTTTGCAAAAATAAAGCGGTAAAAGAAAGCGTTATGAAATTTTGCCAAGCAAGACTGAGTCCACCCCTTATTGGACAATTAATTGCTGAAGCATCTATTGATACCCCCCAGAGCTATATGTTGGAAATGTACAACGAATATTTGGAACGTCGGAAATATTTAATAGATGGATTAAACAGAATTCCGGGAGTATATTCCCCTATTCCTATGGGTGCTTTTTACACCGTTGCTCGTTTACCAATTGATGATTCTGATAAATTCTGTGCATGGTTGCTGGAAGAATTCGAATACGAAGGACAAACTATTATGATGGCTCCTGCTTCGGGTTTCTACACCACTCCTAATGTAGGGAAAAATGAGGTTCGTTTGGCATATGTTATCAAAAAAGAAGAACTGAAAAAAGCACTTATCGTGCTAAAAAAAGCCTTGGAAGTATATCCGGGAAGAACTGAATAACAAGGTAAAATCACCTTAAAAGACTACATAGGAGACAATTATTTTATCTCCTTTAACAGCATGAACTTCGAATTATTCATAGCAAAAAAAATACACTTCACAAAAAATGCGAAGAATGACAGAAAGAAGTCTGATACATCTGTTCGCATAGCTGTAATTGGGATTGCGTTGGGTCTGGCTGTTATGATAGTTGCCGTGGCTATTGTGATTGGTTTCAAGAGTGAAGTTCAAAAAAAAGTCATTGGTTTTGGTTCTCATATCCAGGTAACGAGCCTAAACAATAACACCACCTACGAAACTCCTCCAATCATATTTTCCCCTTCTCTAATCAAAGAAATACAGAAAACGAATGGAGTTAAACACACACAACGTTTTTGCACAAAACCGGGAATTATAAAAACGGAAAATGATTTTCAAGGAATTATCATAAAAGGTATCGATAAAGATTTTGATTGGAAATTCTTTTCCCAAAATTTAGTAGCAGGAGGGGTTTTTCAAGTAAATGATAGCACTACCACTAACGATGTAATCATATCAAAAGAAATTGCTGATTTACTTCATTTAAAGGTGAATGATAAATTCTTAACCTATTTTATTGAAGACGATATACGGGTACGAAAATTCAATATAAAAGGTATCTATAACTCGAACTTTAGCGAATTTGACAAGTTGTTTGTAATTGCAGATATGAAGCATATACAAAAACTTAATGGATGGAAAGAAAATGAGATTACAGGTATCGAAATTTTGGTAAATGACTACAATAAATTAGATGAAGTTACGGATGCTGTTTTTTCAAAAACGGCCAACAGATTTGAAGAAAACGGAAACACTTACTATACAAGGAGTATCAAACAACTACAACCGCAAATATTTAGTTGGCTTGAGTTGCTTAACATGAATGTTTGGGTTATTCTTATTTTAATGCTTACAGTTGCCGGATTCAGTATTATTTCAGGCTTGCTTATTCTCATTTTGGAACGAACGAATATGATTGGAATATTAAAAGCAATGGGAGCTAAAAATTGGTCTATACGTAAAATTTTCTTGTATCAGGCTTGCTTTTTAGTGGGAAAAGGGATGTTCTGGGGGAACGTTCTAGGAATTAGTATCTGTCTGTTGCAAAAGTATTTACACATTATTCACTTGGACCCTGTCACTTACTATGTGAATACAGTACCCATCAATTTGAGTATTCTTTCATTGATAGCATTAAACTTGCTTACCGGAATATTTTCTTTACTTATTTTGCTCGGACCATCGCACATGATTGCCAAAATAAGTCCCGCAAAATCTATTCGTTTTGAATAGTTTTTTTGTATTTCTTATCAGAAGATCTTACCCAAACCTGCGTTTGCCCAACGCGACCCGATTGATCTACAGAAGCCCTCATGACAAGAGAATTGTCAACTTTTCTATATGATATTTTGCAATGATATATTTTTCCTGTTTTTACATCAACGACTGTACCATTTACCAATTCTCCTTTTCTCTCTTTCAAATCATTGATAAAGATCATCCCAACTATCTTTTGATTATATAAGTTTCCTTTACAGGGGGTACATAGAACATCTTGCGGATAATCAAAAACAGCAAGTATTTTGCAAGCATAAAGTCCTTTATCATTCTTAAAAAGTTCTACAATTGCATCAGGTTCTCCTTTGGGTGAGATTCGTATCCATTCTCCCATTAATTTATGTACTTGTGGCGTCATAGGCAACACAAGAAAAAGAAAAAGGGAAAAAGTCAATATTAGATGTTTCATACGACAAAACATTTTTACCTATTACAAATATAATAAAATAATTGTGAAAAAAAATAAAAAACGTACTTTTGTATATAATACTAATCGGCTAGTGAAACGTATAATTATCACCACATTCTTTTTCGGGCTTGTCCTTGTTTGTTTTGCACAAGTATCCCTGACTATTAGTGAAATTAGAGACCAAACATCTACCTACTTGAATCAATCAATCCAAACACATGGAATTGTGACCGGAATATTTCAAGGAGAAAACCAAATTGGAGGTTTTTTTATTCAAGACAAAAAAGGCATTTTCATTAAAAACAGTTCCCTTTCCGTTAATATTGGGGATAGTATAAATGTAATAGGAACATTACAAAATTCTAACAATAGAACTCAAATAAGCAATATTAGCTCCTTACATATAGTAAGTTCCAATAATAAAGTCTCGATTACAAAAGTTGTTTTTCCAACTGATTTTAATTCGTACGAACAATACGAAGGAATGTTATTGGAATTTGACCAAACCCTTACCGTCACAAATAATTATAATCTTTTTAAATATGGTGAATTGACGCTTTCTTCAGCAAGACTTTATACTCCTACCCATGTAGCTTTACCCCTTAGCAACGAATATAATGAGGTTATAACAAATAATTATACCGATAGAATAACACTGGATGATGCATCTTCGGAAACCTATCCAAGCAATAACATTTTTTTGGACAAAAATGGCACTAGACGGATTGGCAGTCATATTAATAATTTACATGGAATAATTGACCAAATAGGCTCTGATTATTATATTTATTCACCTGATACTGTCAAATTTTACGGAAATGAACGAACTACCACACACGAGAATATAGGTAATTATTCTATAAAAGTTTGTTTCACCAATCTTGAGATGTTCAAAACATCTTATTGGGGAGATGGCTATGGAGCCAATAATGAAACGGAGTTTAATAAACAACGAACAAAAGTTCTTGCTGCACTTAATGCTATTGATGCTGATATTTATGCCCTTTGTGAAATTCAGCAGGGATCAGTGGCTCTGCAAAATTTGGTTAACGGATTGAATGCTCTACGTGGTGAAAATATATATTCTTTTATTAACGAAGGAGATAAAACGACAAGCTATGTAAAAAGTGCCTTCATTTACAAAAACACAACCGTAAAGTCCTATCTTAACCTAATAACAAATAACAATTTTTCAAGTACTTGGAACAGAAAAAAAGCACAAGGATTCATAGAAAAATCTTCCAATCAAAAATTTATTGTATGCGTAAATCACTACAAAGCAAAAAGTGGTTGTCCCGCTGATGGAGACGACGCAGATCAAAACGATGGTCAAGGGTGCTACAATGCAATGCGCACAAGCGAAGCAAAATCCTCGTTAGAATTTATCACGTATATGAAAAACTACGTGGAAGACAATGACGTTCTCTTTGTGGGAGATTTAAATTCTTACAGAAAAGAAGATCCGATAATAACATTGATTAATGGTGGACTAACAGACCAACAAGCACGTTTTCATGCCGATTCAGCTTACTCCTATGTTTACCAGGGAGCATCCGGATACTTGGATTACGCTTTAGCTTCACAAAGCATGGATAATCAAATTACAGGAGTTACGGCCTGGCACGTAAACACAGACGAACCATCATCTCTTGAGTACAGTAGTAGCTATTACCAACCTGATTTGTACCGGTACTCAGACCACGACCCATTGATAATAGGACTTTCTCCGGTAACTCAACCCAAATACGAACCTATAACGGATAATCCCAAACTTTTTCCTAATCCGGCGAACGAATACACAACAATAACCAACGCAAACAGTTGCCAAATAGAAATTATAGCTTTAACTGGGCAATTGATTTTCAAAACGACTGCTGAATCCGATTACCAAATTATCTCTTCCGAATTTTTATCTTCAGGCTTGTATATTATTCGAGTTTCAGGAGCTAAAAATGCTATTTTTAAGCTGATTAAAAAATAGGCTATTTCACAGCTATTGTTTCCATTTCGACCAAAACACCTAGAGGTAGTTCCTTCACGCCAACAGTTGAACGAGCGGGGAAATTTTCAGTATAATATTTTTTATATATTTCATTTACAGCTGCAAAATTCCTCATATCGGTAATAAAAATAGTGGTTTTCACAACATCTGAAAAACTATATCCGGCAGCAGATAAAATAGCCGAAATATTCTCAAAAACTTGTTTTGTTTGTCCTTCTATTACCAAAGAATCAACTTTACCATTTTCAGGATTGACAGGTATTTGTCCTGATATATACAAAGTTCCATTTATCTCTACTGCCTGACTATAAGGACCTATAGCAGCAGGTGCTTTAGTTGTTGAAATAATTTTTTTCATATTGATTTAGATTTATTTTTGAGTTCATCAATGGCCTCCTTTAATTGATTCATAGCTTTTTCTAGAACGACCCGAGAACATCCCACATTTAGGCGTTGAAAACCGTCTCCTCCTTTTCCAAAAGAAGCACCATCATTCATTGCCAAATGAGCCTTTGTTACCATAAAATCTTTTATATCCTCTAGAGGAAGACCGAGATCTCGGCAATCCAAAAAAACTAAAAAAGATGCTTCCGGAATCATTACCTTAATCTGAGGAATATTTTGTTTAATAAAATCATCGACAAATAAAATATTTTGCTCAACATAGTGTAACATTTGCTCCAACCAGTTTTTCCCATTATGATAAGCAATTTCAGTGGAAAAATAGGCAAAAACATTACCACTATTCAAATGCAACTTATCCAACGAATTTTGAAATTTCGCTTTTAACGACGGATTGTTTGCTACATAAAAAGAACTTGCTAAACCGGGAATATTAAACGTTTTACTGGGAGCCATCAACGTTATCACATTATCTGCAGCCTGCGGTGAAACCATTGCAAAAGGAATATGCGTTCCTCCCCATAAAGCCATATCGGCATGAATTTCGTCCGAAATAACCAACACATTGTACCGCAAGCAAAGTTCAGCTATTTTGATTAAATCTTTTCGACTCCACATTCTTCCTCCGGGATTGTGAGGATTGCAAAGGATAAACAATCGCACACCTGATGCCAATTTTTGTTCAAAATCGACAAAATCAATTTCCATTTTATCATGAATGATTTTCAACGGATTGATAACCAACTCTCTATCATTACCAACCGGCAAAGAGAGAAAGGGACCATAGACAGGAGTCTGTACTAATACCTTATCTCCTTTTTGTGTAAAAGTATTAATTGCAATGGCCAGACCGGTTACTACCCCGGGAACAAATCCTATATGGCTTGGATGGACAGCCCAGTCATGCTTATTTTGCAACCATTTCACAATGGCATTTGCGTAACTACACGTTTGCACAGTGTACCCTAACACGCCTGAATCACACCTGTTTTTTATATCTTGAAGAATGAAATCTGGTGATTTAAAGTCCATATCAGCAACCCAAAGTGGTATAACATTGGTACTTCCGAATATTTTATCAAGCAACTCTAACTTATATGCAGAAGTACCACTGCGATCAATTTGTTCATCAAAATTATACTGTTTCATCATAGTCCTTAATTCGAGGGCTTATATAAAAAGCTACAATAGGTTACTTGCTAATTCAGACAAATAACTTCTTTCTCCTTTCACCAAATTGACATGAGCAAAGATATTTTGTCCTCTCATTTTGTCAATGGTATAAACCAATCCATTAGAAAACATATCCAAATAGGGAGTATCAATTTGTTGAACATCTCCTGTAAATACAATCTTAGTATTTTCTCCGGCACGCGTAATAATCGTTTTAACTTCATGGGGAGTCAAATTTTGTGCTTCATCGACAATGATATACGAATTAGATAAACTTCTTCCTCTAATAAAAGCCAAAGCTTCTATCACTAATTGCTCTGAATGAAGCATATCCGTAATTAAATTTACTTCCCTACTTTCACTTGGGAATTGATGCTTTATCACATTTAAGTTATCAAATAAAGGCTGCATATAGGGAGCAATTTTTTCTTTTTCAGTACCAGGCAAAAAGCCCAAATCTTTGTTGGCTAAAGCCACAATAGGACGTGCCAAAAGGATTTGCTTGTATTCGGTGTTTTTCTCCAAAGCAGCAGCCAATGCAAGAAGCGTTTTTCCGGTTCCTGCTTTCCCTGTAATACAGACAAGTTTTATTTGATCATCCAAAAGAGCATTCATTACAAAAGTTTGTTCCGCATTTCTTGGTTCAATTCCAAATGATTTTTCTTTTTTTACCTTTACAACAGACTCTATATTAGGATCATAACGAGCCAAAATAGAATTTCTATCACTTTTTAAGACCAAGTATTCATTGGGGTCTATGTCATTTTTAAAACTAAAATTATCAATAGGGATACCAGCGGCAGTACTATACATTCTATCAATCAAATCCCCATCAATACCTTCGTACGTTTCTTGCTCTTTCTCAAATATATCTTTACTTGTAATTTTATCATTAAAGTAGTCTTCGGCAAGAATTCCCAAAGAACGAGCCTTAATACGAAGATTTATATCCTTACTAACGAGTATGGTTTTTGTTTTCTTATTTTTTGCTTGAAGAGCTTGTGTAATAGCTAAAATTCTATGGTCTGGAGTTTTTTCCATAAAAGAAAGCTGCATAGCCTCTGGAAACGGCTCACCCAATAAAACAAACATTTTCCCCATTCCCTCTCCCAATGAGGCTCCCTTAGTAAACAAATCGTTATCTGTAACCAGATCTAATTGGCGGGCAAACTCTCGGGCATTATAATTTAATTCTTCATTACCCTTTTTAAATTTGTCCAACTCTTCCAAGACAATGATTGGCAAATAAATATCATTTTCTTGAAATTTATAAATGCACTTATAATCGTGTAGAATCACATTGGTATCTAACACGAAATTCTTTTTTTCTCCCATAGTAGTTTATTTTAATCGGTTAAAAGAACAACGAAAAATGATGTGTAAATTTAGCAAAAAAAAATATATAATGCGTATTTTTACAGTGTTTTGTTAATCGAAATTATACATTTTATTTGACTAAAATGACCTACTCAGAAACGCTTTCTTATTTATACAATAAAACTCCTCTTTTTCAACAGATTGGAACAAATGCTTATAAAGAAGGATTAAGCAATATGTTCTTTTTGGACGAAAAATACAACCATCCACACCAAAGTTTCAAAACTATTCACGTGGGTGGAACCAACGGAAAAGGATCCGTTTCTCATACTTTGGCAGCTATTCTGCAATGTTCAGGTTACAAAGTAGGTCTTTATACATCTCCGCATTTAAAAGATTTCTCAGAAAGAATACGTGTAAATGGCAAACCGATTAGCCGGAATTTTGTTATAAACTTTGTTGAACAAGGTAAAGAGCTAATTGAAAAGGCTTCTCCTTCTTTCTTTGAATTTTCAACCATGATGGCTTTTTGTTATTTTAAACAAAAAAAAGTTGATGTGGCAATTATTGAAGTTGGATTAGGAGGACGACTTGACAGCACCAATATTATTTCTCCGGAATTGAGCATCATTACTAATATTAGCTTTGACCACACGAACTTACTAGGAGACACTTTAGAAAAAATTGCAATAGAGAAAGCCGGCATAATCAAAGAGAACATTCCTGTCGTAATAGGAGAAACAACCCAAGAAACCCAAGAAATTTTCGCATCAACGGCATTAATAAAGCATTCAGAAATCTATTTTTCGGAAAAATTGCTTTCTGTTCAACGAGAGTCTTTGTCGAAAACAGGTAAAACTGTTTACCAAGCGAGTGGTTATGAAAATCTAACAGCGGACTTAGGAGGTCTTTGTCAAATTAAAAACACCGCTACTATTTTAACCGCAGTGACTATTTTGCAAAAAAAAGAAACTTTCAAAATTCCCAAAGAAGCTGTTTATAAGGGATTTAAAAATGTCACTGGCATAACAGGATTGCGTGGTCGTTGGCAAATATTGCAAAAAAAGCCTCTGATTATTGCGGATACAGCACACAATGAGGCTGGTATAAGATATGTTGTGGAACAATTGGAAAATTTACCAAAGAAAAATTTACATATGGTAATTGGAATGGTTAATGATAAAAATCATGACGCTGTTCTTAAGTTATTACCTAAAAATGCTCAATATTACTTCACAAAAGCAAATATTCCACGAGCTCTTGATCCCAATATTTTACAAAACAAAGCTAAGTACTATGGTCTATCAGGCAATGCTTTCTTGTCTGTTGAAGAGGCTTTGAAAGAAGCAAAAAGAAATGCAGACACCTTAGATGTCATTTTTATAGGAGGAAGTACTTTTGTAGTTGCTGAGGCTTTATGATTTTTTAATCGCTTGTTTTGCTTAAAAAAAACATAAAATAGTTAGAACCGATTTGTGTTCTAAATTTAAAATATTAATTTTACAGCTTACGAATTGAAATCTTATTTTTATGTTAAAACGTCTCGTTTTTTTATTAGCTTTATTTGTGTCTATTTCTGCACAAGCTATAACCAAACTTAGCGAAAATGCTTCTGTATCGCTACTTACCTGCTCTCCTGGCGAAAAAATTTATGAATTATTTGGTCACACAGGTATTCATATTGTAGATAAAAGCCAGCATATTGATTGTGTTTTCAATTATGGACTATTTGATTTCAATGATTCCAATTTTATTTTTAATTTTCTTCGTGGAAAAACAGACTACCAAGTTGGGGTGTGCGGTTACCAGGATTTTGCTCTTTCATATATTTTGCGCAATTCCAGTCTAACTGAGCTACAACTCAATTTAAATCAAAAAGAAAAACAAGCTATTTGGGAAAAACTAAATTGGGATATTTTACCTGAAAATAAAGTTTACCGATATAATTTTATTTTCAATAATTGTGCTACACGTCCAAGAGATGTTTTTGAAAGAAATGTCGAAGGAAACATCTCCTACCCACTTAGCATACAGCCGATAACATACAGAGAAGCTATTGAAATCTACACAGAAAATGCTCCATGGGCTAAATTTGCTTTCGATTTGTGTCTAGGAAGTCACACAGATGAAGTGGCCAGTGAGCGTGATTTACTATTTTTACCGCAACTTCTCTCTGAATCATTATCGCAAAGCTATATTGTAAAAGACGGTAATAAAACAAAGTTAACACAACCCCTCCAAGAGATATTTCCAAAAGATACTAAAATAGAAAAAGAAAAAAAGAATTTTTTCTCTCCTATTGTGGTTTTTTCTCTCCTATTTTTGATTGTGTTTCTCGTGTCTGTTTCTGGATACATAAAGAAAACAAAATATCATTGGATTGACATTGTTTTGTTTACTGTTGGTGGAATTGTAGGTACACTTATTACGTTTTTATTTTTCTTCTCTAAGCATCCTTTTACTGACGCTAATTTCAATATAATTTGGCTAAATCCGTTTATGTTTGCACCCATTTTAATTTGGATATTTGGCAAGAAAAAAAAATCAGAATGTTGTCTTATATTTTATTTTATAGAAAGTATTGTTCTAACAATATTCTTAGTATCTATGTGGGCTATTCCCCAGTACTTTAATCTAGCTTTTATCCCTCTTATTTTACTATTTCTAACTAGATCTGCTTTACATGTTTTCTTTTGGGGATACCATAGAAATAAAAAACATCATAGCAAAAAAAGGTGTAGATAATGAATATTCTGAAAAATATAAAATAGAGAGAGGCGTTGTAAAACAACGCCTCTCTCTATTTTATCAAGCAGTTTCCAGAAATTAATTAAAGTAAAGAAATAAAAATATCTTTTTCTTCTTCTTTCACATCTAATTTACCCTCCCTAAGCAACCAGCCAAAAGCTGTGTAAAGTTCTTTGTCTGTTAACTTTGTAGCTTTCTTCAAAGCTTTGAATTCTAATCTTCCATCTGCTGCATATAGTGCATTCCACACTAAACCTGCATTTATTCCTACTTTGTCTTGCATTTCTTCTTTTTTTTTAATTGAACATTATAATAAATCGCCCCAAAGGAGTATTACAAAAATAATATGATTTTATGTAAAATAAAATTAAAACCATTACATTTAACAAAAAGTTAACAATAGAGATACAAAAAATACATTTGAAATTTTCTTCATTACATTTTAATAAATATTATTCCGTTTAGATTCAGAAACATGAAATTATTTACTAATTTTGCACTCGGATTATGCCTCTTTAGCTCAGTTGGTAGAGCAACGCATTCGTAATGCGTAGGTCGGGGGTTCGAGTCCCCCAAAAGGCTCAAAACCTTATAAGTCGTTTCTTATCAATCGTTTAACAAAACGTAAAAAGGGGGACGCTTAGTAAATGCAACGGATTTGCAACACTTTTTTTGCAGTAGTTAAAAAACTATTGTAAAAAAAAATGTCGACATCTCAAAATTTACAACTCCAAACCATTAATTGCAGTCTTAATAATTACCTCCCGGCGGTTTTTAAGGAAAATACAAAGCCATTCTCTACCAATCAGAAATATTGATTATTGTATATTTAATTCTATTTTTGTGGAATAAAATGTATTTTCTAAAATAATGGATACTAAAACATATATACGACTTACTCCATTCTTTCTTTTTTACCTCACGCTAACTCTTTTAGTTTCTGATAACATATTTTTTTGGGACACTGTTCAATTGGGTTCAAAACATGCTCATTTTTTTTACGAAACTAATTTTTCCAAACTATTGTTGCCGAACGATATAGATAGTGGACACATTCCTACTTTTGGAATGTACCTTGCTCTTGCTTGGAAAATATTTGGCAAAAATTTGTTTGTTAGTCATCTAGCTATGTTTCCGTTTCTATTCGGAATAGTCATTCAAGCATTTCTTCTACTCAAAAAATTCATTACCCAAAAATATATTTATTATGCTCTGCTCATTTTTTTGTCCGATGCTACTTTACTTAGTCAAAGCACATTAATTTCTCCTGATATTGCTTTGGTCTTTTTCTTTTTGCTCGGTTTAAATGGAGTTTTGGGTGAAAAGAAAGTTTTACTTTGTTGTTCAATTACAGGACTTTTTCTTGTAAGTATGCGAGGAATGATGGTTGCGTTTGCTATACTAATCATTGACATTGTTTTGAACACTAAACAAGGTGGTATAAAATCAATTTTTGATCAGTTATTACGCAAATCTTTCATTTATTTACCGGCTCTATTGATTTTCATCTTCTACAACTATATTCATTTTACAAAAAAAGGGTGGATTGGTTATCATGAAGATTCTCCATGGGCAATAAGTTTTCAACCGGTTAATTTTAAAGGGTTTTTGTTTAATATTGGACTACTTGGTTGGCGAATGATTGACTTCGGACGTATTTTTCTTTGGGTCACTACTCTCTTTATTGGGATAAGGTATTTTAAAGCAATAAAGCACGATAAAAAATTTCTCCGAATGTTTTTTATTTTTGCAATTCTAACCTTAACCTTATCTTATAGTTTCTTGATGTACAGATATTTGAGTGGACATCGTTACATTTTACCCCTATACCTTATTTTTTCATTAATAACGGTATATCTTATTTTTGAAAAAATAAAAATGGAAAAAGTAAAATATATTCTTTTTACTTTTGTACTCATTGGTTCCTTAAGTGGAAATTTCTGGGTGTATCCCGAAAAAATATCGCAAGGATGGGATGCCTCATTGGCACATCTTAACTATTATAAGTTAAGAAATGAAATGATGGTGTACATGAAAAAGGAAGGAATAAAAATTCAAGATGTAGGTTGTACTTTCCCAAATATAACGGAACAAAAATTTCTTGACCTATCAAACAATATGGACAAACATCCTTACAAGAATTTAGATACAGATAAATACGTTTTATATTCAAATGTTTATAATGAATTCGAAGATAACGAAATAGACAGGTTGAAAAAGAATTTTACCTTAGTAAAAGAATTCAGACAATTGGGTGTTTTTATACGACTTTATAAGAAATAAACTGAATATTTCTAGCATAAAAAATCTCCGGCAATAGAAAAAACCTTGTCAAACATAACATCTACCTCTTCAGCATATTTTTCTTGCATTGGAAATGGCATTTCGTGGCAATATTCAAAAGAAAAATCATATTCGGTTAAGCATTTCTCAGCACAAACATCTCCCAAAGCTTTCTGAATACCTTGCGTTGGAATTACAGTATCTTTTTTAAGTGATATAGCTTTTATCCTTGAAGAAGCTTGTAAAAAAGATTTTTCCCTGTATTCTTTCATTACATTGGCATCTATCATTGACTTAAAAGCCTGATCACAAGTATCTTGTTTATCCAAGTTACTCAAAAAAGTATACTGATAATAGTCGAACAATGTAGAGAAGGCGACCTTATCCATAATGAAACGGGAATTCCCATTCATTTTATTAAAGACAGAACCTCCGCAAAACATAAACAATTTAGAATCGCTAAATAATGATTCTGGATTTGATAATAACATCACTTGTCCGAGTAAAGAGCCTATAGAATATGTAAAAAAGTCTACTTTAGCATCTTCAGTACAATAGGGATGTCTTCCTTGTTTAATCTGTGAAAGAAGCTGACATATATTGTCGATGGTTTCTTTTCCTGAAGTATAAAATCGTAACGGATTATCAGTCAATCTATCACTAAGGGCAATATTTGCAACGCTAAGGTTTTCGGGGCTATGCAATATATTCCTGCGTTCAGAGACATAATTACTCACAGCTCTGGGTAAATACCAATTGGATGGAGTCCTGTTAACATGAAAGGCTATTGGAAAAAGCAAAACGGGTTTTCCCGTATGCAAAGCTAAAAACTCAGCCCAACACAAATATTTTTCCCAACTTCTCTCATTCAATCCATGGAGCAAAATAATCACAGAATTGTTTTTTGGAGACCCTTTATAACGAAAAATAGGATAATTAAAAGAATTATTTTCAGAAACACTATAATCTGATAGATGACAACCAAAAGAATTTTCAAATGACTTTTGAAGAATTGCCAAATCTTTGTTCTTTTCTTCTACTGTAAAAGAAGAAGAAACAATTTCCAAAGGAGAATTTTCTATTGCACAATTTTTATTGGGATCAAAAATTGCCTTAAGCACATTAAATCTTTCTAAAACTTTCATGATTTTTGTATTAAAAACCGGAACAAAGGAAAGTTTCTTTATTAAAAAAATGAAATAAAAGGGTTTATCAACCACACATTGGGTTAAACCCCTAAAAATAGGGGTGAAAAATGGATATATGTGGTCAATGGAGAAATAAAATTTGATTCATTCTGTTGGAAGATAATGTCAAACTTATTTATTTATACTCGAAAAATAAGCTAAATTTGTAAGAATTTTAAAGAGTAAGTATGAGCATCGGAAGAAAAAGACACGTGGCAGAACATTTAACTAATAAAGGAAATCTTATTAAGTTAATTATATTCACGGCTATATTCGCTCTGTGTTTTGTTAATTTATACAAACCATTTAGCTCTGCTACTTGGTATGAGGTTTCTCCTATAAAATATTTTTTATTTTCCTGTATTTTAGTTTTAACAGGAATTCTTGTCATTTCTCTCAGCAGATATTTAATGTACCTATTCGTAAGAAGGCATAAATTGTATTATCTCGAATATTTTTTATGGATACTAACAGAGATTGTTGTATTAGCATCTTTATATACAGTATACACCTTGTCTGTACGCGAATTTCCAACTCCATTGTCTATAGATATTGTTGCTAACGTTTTTAGAGAGTCAAACATTAATACCTTTTTAATCATCCTATTACCCTACTGTGTCTCTTGGTTATATTTTTCTTTGGAAGATAAAAAGCATAAACTGAAAGATTTGGAAAAAGAGGAATACACAATCAATACTAAACTGGAACCTTCTGTCATTGCATTCAAAAATGATAAGGGAGAATTAAAATTCTCTGTTACCTTTGACAATATTATCTATTTAGAATCTGCTGATAATTACGTAATTATAAAATATCAAAACAAAGCGAAAATTTCCGAGTTTATGCTTCGAAATACATTAAAGCAACTATCAGAAGAACTTGAATCGACTGCTATCAAACGATGTCATCGTTCTTATATGGTTAATTTTGAACACGTTACAGCTATTCGAACAGATAAAGAAGGTATTAGTCTCGAATTAGATGTCGACCGTTTAGGAGATATTCCTGTCTCTAAAACATACAACAACGAAGTAACAGAGGCTTTTCTCCACTATTCGGGAAAGAAACAAAATTAGGCTTAGAGAAATTATGTAAAAATGGAATATGGATTATTCGAAAGATCCCATCTTTAACATATTGATTTCCATTTGGCTAAGGTGTCTCCACTTGCCACGTGATAAGTTTTTCTTGGTCAACCCCGCGAAATATACCCTATCTAACTTAATGATTTTGTATCCCAACGATTCGAATATACGACGTACAATTCTATTTTTTCCGGAATGAATTTCCACACCTATTTCTTTGTGTGTATCATCAACGAAACTGACTTCGTCTACAACAATAAGACCGTCTTCCAACTCAATACCATTAGTAATTTTTGTCAAATCATCATTTGTCAACTGAGAATCAAGACTTACATGGTAAATTTTCTTCTTATTATATTTTGGATGCGTCAATTTAGCTGCCATATCACCGTCGTTGGTTAAAAGCAAAACGCCGGTAGTATTACGGTCTAGTCTCCCTACAGGATAAATACGTTCGTTTGTAGCACCTTTCACTAAATCAAGCACAGTAAGTCTATCTTGCGGGTCATCGGATGTAGTAACACAGTTTTTGGGCTTATTAAGCAAAACGTATACTTTCTTTTCGGGTCTTACCAATTGACTATGAAAATGTACTTTATCATCATACCCAACTTTCATCCCCATTTCCGTAACGATAACATCATTTACCTTTACAACACCTGCCGCAATATATTCGTCGGCTTCCCGACGTGAACAAATACCCGAATTAGCCAAATAACGATTCAAACGTATTTTACCATCACTTATAGCTTCTATTTTACGCTTAATTAAAACAGGCTTTCTGGGTACTGAATTATACAATTTTTTATCTCTGGTTGACGAAGCAAATTTTTTAGTTGGTCTAGAATAACTTTCAGTTGACTTAGTCAAAGACTTTCCAACTCTTTTTTTAGAAAAAGAGTCACTCCCTTCGGTGGTAGAATCTTCGTAAACTTTTCTATACGTTTTTTCTTGAGGAGCAAAACGACTTGGTTTGCGTTCAGCATTCCTGTCGGCTTTTCTATCGTTTTTTCTGATATAATTTTTTGATGAACTATCGTTGCTAAAATTCTTTCTCATTTTTTGTTTTTCTCTTATTACTAAATAGTTTCATCTAATAGTTGTATTTTTTTCAATATCAAGTCACGCTCTTCTTTTAATTTTTCAAGATTGTGCTCCATTTCCTCTATCAATGTTCCTGATTTTTTGGATTTTGCATTTAAAAATCCGAAATTATTCTCCCGTGTCGCAATATCTGATTTTATTTGTTCGTAGGCACGTACTAATTTTTCCCTTTCACGGTATAACCCATTTGTAGATTTTTCACCAGCCCCTGCAATAGATGTTTTGAAGTGACTTAATTTTCTGTCTGTGTCATTTATTTTCAATCTATTAAACTGATCATCAATGGCTTTACGATATTCATTATATATTTTATCTTTTTCTTTAAAAGGAACATGCCCAATTTCAGCATAACGAGCGGTAAGTTCTTTCAACCCTTCTACAGCAGACCCTTGATACGCAATAATTTCGGCAATTATTTCTTTCTTTTTTGCCAAATTTTCCGTTTGCTCCGAATTTTTTCCCTTAAATTCTTTTTCCTTTTCAGCAAAGAAAAAATCACAAGCCACGATAAAACGTTTCCAAATGTAATCGGAAACTTTCTTACTAACAGGACCTATCGTTTTCCATTCTTGTTGAAGTCTAATGAGCTCATCTGTTGTTACTTTCCAGTCCTTACTATCTTTAAGAGCTTCGGCTTTTTCGCACAACAACCTTTTTTTATCTAAATTGGTATTTAATAAGGCTTTGGATTCCTTATAAAAAAGACTTTTTTGAATAAAAAATGTATCACAAGCCTTTCTAAACCTATCGTAAATTTTAGTATTATTCTTTTTGGGAGCAAAACCAACATTTTTCCACGCTTCTTGCAATTTAAGAATTTCTTGTGTCTTTTCTTCCCAACCCTTATACGTTTTTATTTCATCTAAACGCACATTTTCGACCAACTGGCATAACTCCTCCTTCTTCGCCAAATTTTGTTCTTCTTCACCCTTTTTCCCTTCATAAAAAACAGCATGATTTTTATTGATAGTTTCAGAAGCTAACTTAAACCGTTGCCACAAAGTTTCTCTGTACTCACGAGCCACTGGACCCAATTCTCTCCATTCAGAATGAAGAATCTGCAATTTTTTAAATGCCTGATTTATATCTTTTTCTTCAAGTAAATTTTCAGCATCTTTGCATAATTCAACTTTGGCATCGTAATTTTTCTTGAAATCATAATCACGTAGCTCATTACTAATTTTAACAAAATCGTAGAATTGTTCTAAATACAACTGATATTTTCTAACCAATTCTTTATATTTTTCAGACGGAACGGAACCTATATTATTCCATTCTTGCTGTAATTCTTTAATTATTGGAAATGTTTTGTTAACATCTTCTGTGCTTTCCACCAATAACTTTAGCCTTTCCAATAATCCTTCTTTTATCTGCAACTTATCTGACTTTTCCTTTTCAGCCTTAGCCAATTCCTGACCCCTTTTCTCCTTGTACTGAACTAACAAGTTTTTCAATTCCGTTTCTTCTTCTACGACAATAGGAGCATAATCTTCTTCCTTTCCTCCTGTTACCATAAATTCTTGCTTTCCTTGTTCCTGAAAATTTTGATACTTTCTATAAAATAAAGATTTCAACCTCGCTATTTCCATTTTTGGTTTATCCAACTGAATTGATTCTCTGATTTTTTCAAGTACTTCAGAAAATGACAACAACTCCTCTGCTGCAACTTCCTTTTCAGACTCTGATTTCGCTGGCTGCACACTTTCTTCTACATTCAAAGATTCAACTGGTAACTCAACAACTACTTCCTTTTTTTTCTTTGATTGCTTCTTTACAATTTCTTCTTTTGCCGGTTTATTTTCTTCTGGCAATAGAGTTTCTTTGTTTTCAAGTGTTTCCATTTCAAAATCCTTTTAAATTATTGGAAAAATTCTCACAAAAAATATTGTGGAAGTGCAAATATACGTGTTTTTTTTTTAGTGAATTATTTTTCTTTTAATTAATAGTGTTTTTTGGAAAATTAGCTTTCTAAATTTCAGTATAACCTAAAAATATAGTAATATTGCACGCTATTTCACATGGATTTACTTCAAAAAAAGATCATATAATGAAAGTTTTAAAATTCGGCGGAACTTCTGTGGGTTCAATTAAAAACATTTTTCAGGTAAAAAATATTGTTAATTCTATTTCCGAACCAACAATCGTAGTTGTTTCTGCTGTTGGAGGAATTACAGATAAGCTAATAAATACCGCAAAGAAAGCATCTTTGGGCAATAAAGAATACGAAAAAGACCTCAAAGAAATTGTTAATATTCATCAAAACATCATTGATGGGGTTATTGCTGAAAAAGATAAAAAAGAGGTTTATGCAACAATAAACCTTTATTTTGAAGAGTTGGCAAACATCTACAACGGAGTTTTTCTGATTAAAGACCTTTCTGAAAAAACATTAGACGTAATTGAAAGTTACGGAGAACGCATTTCTTCTTTTTTCATAAGCTATGCCATTGATGCAAAATTGCTTAATGCTTTAGAAATCATTAAGACAGAAACCGTTTTAGGAAAACGAAATATTGACCTAAAAACAACTGTTTCCAAAATACAAGAAACATTTAAAAATCTACCCAAAACAAGTATTATGGGTGGATTTATTGCAACCTCCTCAAAAACAAATGAAATTACTAATCTAGGAAGAGGCGGTTCAGACTACACTGCAGCTCTTGTTGCTGCGGCTTTAAATGCAGAACAATTGGAAATTTGGACTGATGTTGATGGATTCTTAACAGCAGACCCTCGACTAGTTCCGAATGCCTATACAATTGAAGAGTTGAGTTATGTTGAAGCAATGGAATTATCGAATTTTGGAGCTAAAGTCGTATATCCTCCAACAATTTATCCTGTCTATGCTAAAAACATTCCTGTTTTCATCAAAAACACGAACAATCCAGCTGTAAAAGGAACAAAAATCACTAATAAAGAAAACCCTGAAGGAAAAACAATTAAGGGTATTTCATCTATACACGATACCTGTTTGGTTACTCTTCAAGGAATGGGCATGGTTGGTGTCTTGGGTATTAGTTTCAGAACATTTAAAGCATTATCGGATGCAGGTATTAATGTTTTTTTAATTTCTCAGGCATCTTCCGAAAATTCGACCACTTTTGCTGTAAAAAATTCGGATGCAGAAGCAACGCTTGAAGCATTAACTACTGAATTCAAAAAAGAAATTGAACGCGGAGATATAGACAAAATTACTCAAGAAAAAGATTTGGCAACTGTTGCTATTGTGGGCGAAAATATGAGAAATAACACAGGTATTGCCGGAAAATTATTTAACACATTGGGCAGAAGTGGTATTAACGTAATTGCTTGTGCACAAGGAGCCTCCGAAACAAATATTTCATTTGTTGTCAAGATGAGTAATTTGCCCAAAGCATTAAACGTCATACATGACTCTTTCTTTCTAGCTGATTATCAAGCTCTTAATATATTTTTAGTAGGAACGGGTACAGTGGGTGGAAGTTTGCTCGAACAAATCAAACAGCAACAAGATAAAATACTAAATCAGAATAGTGTTAAAATTAATGTGGTCGGTATTACTGATTTGAATGGATCGTACTTTAACGCAGAAGGTATTGATTTAAATAATTACCAAGCAGAGGTTCGAGAAAAAGGAAAGCCTACTGCTCCTGCAGAAATTAGCAAGAAAATATTAGAAATGAACCTATTCAATTCTGTATTTGTTGATTGTACAGCAAGTGCTCCAATAGCTGATTTATATGAGAATTTATTGGAAAATAATGTTTCTGTGGTGGCGGCTAATAAAATAGCGGCTTCATCAAAATACGACAACTACATCAAACTGAAAGAAATTGCTCGCAAAAAAGGGGTTAAATATCTTTTCGAAACAAATGTAGGTGCAGGATTGCCAATTATCAACACAATCAACAATTTGATCAATAGCGGAGACCGCATTTTAAAAATTGAAGCTGTATTGTCAGGTACATTGAACTTTATTTTCAACACGATAAGTCAAGACATTTCTTTTTCTCAATCCATAAAAATGGCTCAGGAAGCACGATTTGCTGAACCCGACCCTCGTATTGACTTGAGTGGAAAAGACGTTATTCGAAAATTAGTTATTTTGGCTCGTGAATCAGGATATAAGATCGAACAAGAAGATGTTAAAACAAATCTATTTGTTCCCGCCAAGTATTTTGAAGGTTCGTTAGATGATTTTTGGAAAAATATTCCGGCAATGGATGCTGAATTTGAGTCACAAAGAAAACGCTTAGAAGCAGCACAAAAGAAATTCCGCTTTGTGGCTAAGATGGAAAATGGTGCTTGTGAGGTTGGTTTGCAAGAAGTTGACAATCGTCATCCATTTTATGATTTGGAAGGAAGCAACAATATAATAACAATACAAACTGAACGTTATTTTAACGATCCGATGATTATTAAAGGATATGGTGCCGGAGCAAGTGTAACAGCTGCGGGTGTGTTTGGTGATATTATAAGCATTGTAAACATCCGATAGAAAATTTTTATGAAGAAAGGCTACTTTTTATTTGCTACTTTTATATGCCTATCTTGTTTAATTGGTTGTAACAAACAATCGCCTCAAAATCCGGCAAATAAGGTTAGTCAGGTAGATACGGTTGCCGAAAAATTATTGGTACTAAACCAAGCATATATAGAAGACGAAACAAAAGAAATTCTGAAATATATACAAAAGAACAAGCTTCCTATGCAAAAAACAGACATCGGAGTTTGGTATTGTATTGAAAAAGAGGGAAAAGGTCATAAAGCAGAAAAAAATCAAAAAGTTGCACTCGCCTACTCTCTCGAATTATTAGATGGTTCTGTTTGTTATTCTTCAGATAAACAAGGAGTTAAAAAGTTTATCGTTGGTAAGTGCCAAGTTGAAAGGGGTTTGGAAGAAGTTATCAAATTGTTTAATACAGGTACAGAGGCAGTTATTATCATTCCTTCCTATTTAGCTCATGGTGTGGCTGGTGACAGGCAATGTATTACTCCTCGAACATCTATTTTATACAGGATAAAAATATTAAGCATTGAAAATTCATAAATCAATTATTTGTACTGTAAACAATTACTTAAACTATTTTCGAATGAAAGTAACACTGAAATTTTTTCTACTATTCTTGCTGATTCTCCCTTTTTTCTCAAGCTGCAGTAATGATGAAACATATGCGGAAAAGCTAAAGAAAGAAAAGACAAAATTAAATGATTATATACAGGCAAATAATCTGGAAATATCAAGCGATTCGGCTTATTGTTTCAGTCATACAATTCCATGGCCGGAAAATCTTTATTTTAAAACTCCTCGAGGTGCATACATTAACATTATCAGCAATGATACAACAAAAAGGGCAGCAACAGAAGGATGCTCAGTTATTGTGCGTTATATAGCTACTAATATTGAAGGAACAGTCATTGCGGATAATACTTCAACTGCTGACAGTAGAAATGGCTATGAATTTATATATACGGCTGATAGTAGCACTCCTTGCATTGCATGGAATGATGTTATGCCTTACCTACACAATGATGCTGAAGCTAAAATCATTGCAACTTCTAAAATAGGATTTAGTACATACCAATCATCTGTTACCACTGTTATTTCTACTGTATCTTTGACTATAACAAATTAATTATACAATATATGACTTTAATAAAATCTATTTCAGGTATTAGAGGAACTATTGGAGGAAAATCCGGAGAAGGATTAAGCCCTCTTGATATTGTTAAATTCACGGCAGCTTATGCCACATGGATATCAAAAAACAATAGTTTACATACAAATAAGGTGGTTGTCGGAAGGGATGCTCGCATTTCCGGGGAAATGGTAAACGACATCGTAACAGGCACTCTTATGGGTATGGGAATTGATGTTGTAAACATTGGACTTGCCTCTACTCCAACTACAGAAATTGCTGTAACAATGGAAAAAGCTATTGGAGGAATTATTCTCACCGCAAGCCACAATCCGATACAATGGAATGCATTGAAACTTCTCAATGAAAATGGAGAATTCTTAGATGATAAAGCAGGAAAAGAAGTATTAGCTCTAGCTGCATCGGAAAATTTTTCATTTGCAGAAGTACTTTCCTTAGGAAAAGTATTTAGTAAAGATACTTACAACAAGAAACATATAGAAAATGTGTTAGCCCTTAGGTTGGTAGATATAAAAGCTATCAAGAAAGCGAATTTTAGCGTTGCTATTGATTGCGTGAATTCCGTTGGTGGAATTATTATTCCACAACTATTGCAGGCTTTAGGAGTAAAAAAAATAACAAAATTGAATTGCGAGGCTAACGGTCATTTTTCTCATAATCCGGAACCAATTCCTGAAAACCTAACCGAAATAGCTAATGTTATAAAGAATGGAAAAGTTGATGTAGGTTTTGTAGTAGATCCTGACGTCGATAGATTGGCTATTATTTGTGAAAATGGAGAGATGTTTGGTGAAGAATATACATTGGTTTCTGTAGCTGATTACATCTTGGAAAACACTTCCGGAAATTCAGTTTCCAACCTTAGCTCAACCCGTGCATTACGTGATATTACTCAAAAGCATGGAGGTTCTTACACTGCTGCTGCGGTAGGAGAAGTCAATGTGGTAACTAAAATGAAAGAAACAAATGCCATTATAGGCGGCGAAGGTAATGGTGGCGTTATTTACCCTGAAAGTCATTATGGAAGGGATGCTTTGGTCGGCATTGCTTTATTTTTAAGTCATTTGGCTCACAAAAAATTGAAGGTTACGGAACTTCGAGCAACTTATCCTCCATACTTTATTTCAAAACAAAAAGTACAACTTACGCCAAAAATAAATGTAGACGCTATTCTTCTCAAAGTGAAAGAAAAATTTACCAGCTACCCTATTACCGATATAGATGGTGTAAAAATAGACTTCCCAGAAAAATGGGTTCATCTACGTAAATCAAACACAGAACCTATCATACGCATTTATGCAGAAGCACAAACAATGGAGGAAGCAGAAACTTTGGGAGCAGAAATAATTGCCATTATTCAAGAATTAGCAAAATAAAGAATCAAATATTTCCAAATAAGAAAGGCAACCTTTAAAAGGTTGCCTTTCTTATTTGTATAACAAGGATTAATTATGCTTTTCCAGCACTACCCAACACTTTTTCTACTTTGTGAGTGTACAATTTTTTTAATTCTTCACGAGCTGGTCCAAGATATTGACGAGGGTCAAATTTTTCAGGGCTTTCGTTAAAAAATTGACGAACAGCAGCAGTCATTGCTAAACGTCCATCTGAGTCAATATTAATTTTACAAACTGCAGAAGCAGCAGCTCTACGCAATTGATCTTCAGGAATACCAATGGTATCTTTCAATTTACCACCGTTTTCATTGATAGTTTTAACATATTCTTGTGGAACTGAAGAAGATCCGTGAAGAACAATAGGAAATCCAGGTATTTTCTTTTCTATTTCTTCCAAAATATCAAAACGCAATGGAGGAGGAACAAGAGTTCCATTTTCATCACGAGTACATTGAGCAGGAGTAAATTTGTTTGCTCCATGAGAAGTTCCTATTGAAATAGCCAAAGAATCAACGCCAGTACGAGAAACGAAATCAATTACTTCTGCAGGATGAGTATAATGACTGACTTCCGCAGCAACATCATCTTCAACACCTGCTAAAACGCCTAATTCACCTTCTACAGATACACCATATTTGTGAGCATATTCAACAACTTGCTTGGTTAATGCAATATTATCTTCGTAAGAATGATGAGAACCATCAATCATGACTGATGAAAATCCCATATCCACACAACTTTTGCAAAGTTCAAAAGTATCACCATGGTCAAGGTGCAAACAAATTTGAGGTTGTTCCCACCCTAATTCTTTTGCATATTCAACAGCTCCTTGAGCCATATAACGCAACAATGTTTGGTTAGCATATTTACGAGCACCGCTGGACACTTGTAAAATAACCGGAGATTTTGTTTCAGCACACGCAGCTACAATAGCTTGCATTTGCTCCATGTTGTTAAAATTGAAAGCAGGTATTGCATAACCTCCTTTGATAGCTTTTTTGAACATCTCTGTGGTGTTCACTAAACCAAGTTCTTTGTAAGAAACCATGTTGTTATTTATTTTATTGATTAATAGATTTGTTATTTTTCTAAACAGCAGCACAAAAATAATAATTTTTTCTCTAAAAAGCTGGAGATTTGTAGAAAAATATCCGTCTTTTTACTTCAAAAATAATAATTTTTGAAGTAAAGTCACTTACGCTTTTTTAACTTTCGATGAAAAAAGGACTTTAAAAGCATCTTCGACCTTTTTCACAGAAATAATTTCAATATCTTTATTTTTGATATTTACGCCTTTCAAATTAAAACCTGGTACCACTATCTTATTAAAACCCAATCTCTCCGCCTCGGCAATACGTTGTTCAATCCTATTCACAGGACGTATTTCCCCTGAAAGACCAACTTCACCGGTCAGCGACAAATTTTTATCAATAGCAAAATCCAAACTTGAGGATAAAACAGCACTAATAACGGCCAAATCAATAGCAGGGTCTTTCACTTTAAGCCCACCTGCAATATTCAAAAAAACATCTTTCTGTGCAATTTTAAATCCGGCTCTTTTCTCTAAAACAGCCAACAGCATATTCATTCTTCGCACATCAAATCCTGTTGCAGAACGTTGAGGAGTACCATAGGCAGCCGTACTAGTCAAAGCCTGAACTTCTATCAAAAACGGTCTTATACCCTCAATAGCAGACGCAATGGCAACTCCACTTAAACCTTCATGATTTTGCGAAAGCAATAATTCGGATGGATTACTAACTTCACGTAAACCATTTTGACGCATTTCAAATATACCCAATTCAGAAGTACTTCCAAAACGATTCTTAATAGAACGCAAAATTCGATACATATAATGCTGATCACCTTCAAATTGCAACACCGTATCAACGATATGTTCCAAAATTTTCGGACCTGCTATCATTCCATCCTTCGTAATATGACCGACAATAAACACGGGAGTGACAGATTCTTTTGCAAACTTCAAAATAGAAGCGGCACATTCTCTTACTTGAGTAATACTACCCGGAGAAGACTCTACCGATTCACTAAATATGGTTTGTATAGAATCTATGATAAGTAAATCAGGCTTAATGTTTTGTATGTGCACATAAATTTGTTCAAGTGACGTTTCACTAACAATGTAACACTCCGTTTGCTTATCAGAGATGCGTTCTGCACGCAATTTGAGCTGTCTGGCACTCTCTTCCCCGGACACATACAAAACACGTAAATTAGGCAAATTAAGAGCTACTTGTAACACTAAAGTTGATTTTCCAATCCCTGGCTCACCTCCTATAAGAACTAATGATCCCGGTACCAACCCTCCACCTAACACCCGATTGAGCTCCTCATTTTTCATATCGATGCGTTCTTCATTTATGCCTTCAATATCACGCAACAACATTGGCTTTTGTTTAGTAACTTCCATACCAAACGGAAGTTGTTTAGAAAATGTATCTTTGCGCTCAACTTCTTCAACACAAGTGTTCCATTCTCCACAAGAAGAACACTTTCCAAACCACTTTGGAGAGTCATTGCCACAATTTCGACAGACGTATACAGTCTTTACTTTTGCCATTACTTTTTGGGTGCTAAAATTCGTGCTAAATTCGGAATTTAGAGATTAAAAACAAAATAAAAACCACCTTTTATTAAAAGTGGTTTCTATTATCTTATACTAATTTATTTGTTTGAGTATCCGGATGGACAACCTTAGGTTTAAACTGTTTTGCCTCTTCAAAGTCCATATAAGCGTATGCCATAATAATTACGGTGTCACCAGGTTGTACCTTACGTGCTGCAGCACCATTTAAACAAATCGTACCAGTTCCTCTTTTGCCTTTTATAACATAAGTTTGCAATCGCTCCCCATTATTATTATCAACAATATGAACCTTTTCAAATTCAATGAGATTAGCAGCGTCCATTAAATCTTCATCAATAGTAATACTTCCAATGTAATTTAAATTGGCTTCTGTTACCGTAACCCTGTGAATTTTTGATTTTAATACCTGTATAAACATCTTACTTTTTATATTGTATGTTATCTATCAGTCGAACTTTTCCACAAAAAATAGCAATACAACCCACTACATAATCAGCATCCGACCATTCTCCAATTGATTGCAAAGTGTACCCGTCAACGACATCAAAATATTCAATTTTAAATTCGGAATCGCCTGAAAATTGAGAAATAACCCAATCAACCAAAACTGTCACCCTCATTTGCGGGACAAAGGTACAACTTTCTGACAAAACTTTATGTATTAAAGATGCTTTTTCACGCTGCAATTCCGTCAACAAGGCATTACGACTACTCATAGCCAAACCACTTTTTTCTCTTATTATCGGGCATGACTGAATTTTCACCTGAAGCCCAAGCTGTTTAACCATTGCCCTGATGATTGCCAATTGCTGGAAATCTTTTTCACCAAAATAAGCGACATCCGGTTTGACAATAGCAAAAAATTTACTCACAATTTGGGCTACTCCATTAAAATGTCCAGGACGAAATTCACCCTCCATAACCGTTTCCAAAGTACCAAAACCAAACTTTCGCTCATCGATAGTCGGATACATTTCTTCAACAGAAGGTGCAAAAATAATGGTACAATTTACAGTTTGAAGCAATTTTGCATCCTTCTCCAAATCACGAGGATATTTTTCCAAATCAGTTTTATCATTAAACTGCGTTGGGTTAACGAACACGCTCACAACACAAACATCATTTTCTTGTACGCATTTTTCTACCAGTGATAAATGTCCTTGATGCAAAGCTCCCATCGTAGGAACAAAACCTACTCTAGTATTGTCATATTTGGCAATTTCATTCTGTAATTCAGCTACTTTTTTAATTATTTTCATTTCTACCTTTTTAGCGTTGCAAAAAAACAAATAAAAATCGAAAAGAAAAAGAAAAAGGAGTACCAAGTTCCCAAAATACCATTTTAAAGAAAAATATTCTGCAAAATATAAAAAAAACATAAAAAAAGATTGACAAAGTTTAATTAAAAATAGAGCAACTGCGTCTCTTTTTTAGTAACTCTTTAAAATGTTATAATTCTTTTTTAGCATCCAAAAGCATAATTCATCCATTTTTTTTGTTTATTAACAGTTTTTTTTCTATATCTTTGCATATAGAATTGTTTTCTTTATTTGTCCCTAATATTTTTTTTGAATGGAAATAGTAAAGGTTTTATACGTTACACAGGAAATTTGTCCTTACCTCCCAGAATCCGAAATAGCTGATTTATGCAGAAAATTACCTCAAGCTATACAAGAACAAGGCAAAGAAATAAGGACTTTTATGCCTCGATTCGGTTGCATAAACGAACGTAGGAACCAACTGCACGAGGTTATTCGGTTATCTGGCATGAACCTTATTATAGACGATACAGATCATCAGCTTATCATTAAGGTTGCCTCCATTCAAGCAGCTCGCATGCAGGTGTATTTTATTGATAATGAGGATTATTTCCAGAGAAAAACTACTTTATGCGACGAAAATGGAGAAGAATATCCGGATAATGATGACCGGTCAATCTTTTTTACCAGGGGGGTCATTGAAACAGTTAAAAAACTGCGTTGGACTCCCGACATTATACACTGCCATGGTTGGATGACGGCATTAATGCCCCTTTATATCAAAAAAGCATACAACGAAGATCCTTTCTTCGCCAACTCAAAAGTGATTTATTCTTTGTATGATAATGATTACAAGGTACCTTTCGATAGTGATTTCTCTGAGAAAGTTCTTATAGAAGGTGTTAAAAAAAATGATTTAGCTTCCATTGCCAATGATGGAAGTTTCAATTCTCTTTCAAAATTAGCAATCGATTTTTCAGATGGTATTATACAAGGAAGTGAAAAAACAAATGCTGAATTGATAGAATATGCTAAAAAATCGAAAAAGATGTTCCTTCCCTATCAAACTCCAGAAAATTATGTAAATTCGTACGATAAATTTTACGACGAAATTTTGGGTTTATGAGACCTCTCCAAATGAAACTGTACATGGTAATTCTTGAACTTTTTGATTTCAAAAAATTATTATTTTTCGAGATGTCGCATGTTATTTTAATTTACTGAACACATGAAATTAAAGCTTTTGCCTCTTATTGTGGTTGTTTGTTGTATTCTTTTCTCTTGTGAGGATCCTGCAAATGATTTAGAAATGCTCGTTCAACCGTCTAAGGATAAAGTAGCAGTTACTGTAGACTCTTTTCTTGTTCATACTTCTACTCTATTTGTAGATTCCACGTATGCTAGAAGTACCAAATTCGTTTTAGGAACATATACAGATCCAGTATTTGGAACCGTAAAAGGAGACTTTATGTCCCAATTTAAATATGTAAAGAATTACACCTTTCCTACTGCTAACGATTCCACGGCTAAAGATATTGCAGCAGATTCTCTTTTTGTGGTGCTGTATTACAAAAATTTTATGGGAGATTCTCTTTCTACACAAGAAGTAACCATTTATAAATTAAATGAACTTTTTGACTTCGAAAAAAATTATTATTCGAATATTGATGTTTCCAAATTTTGTGATAAACAAACTATACTTGGAAGCAAAGTATACACAGCAGCAGACCAAACAATTCCTGATTCAATAAGATATGATAGTGATTATGTTCCGCGAGTAAAAGTGTTATTATCGAATGAATTGCGCGATGAATTTTTCACCAGAAAAGATATTTACACTAGTCAGAGCAGCTTTGTTAACTTTTTTAAGGGCATGTATGCTACGAACCAATATGGAAATGGTACTGTGTTGTTGATAGATTCGGCAAACATAGAATTAACGTACCATTATACTGATACTGTGACTTATGATAATGATTCAACAATACGAAAAACCGTGATTTATCCTTCTAATAAAGAGGTAACAGGAGTAAATTGTATTTCTCACCCCAATGATCTACACACAGAAATAAGCTTAAATGATAGCGTAGAATACGTTAGTTCCCCTGCAGGTCTTTTCCCTAAAATCACAATACCATTCGATAGAATATTGTCCAAAATGAGCAAAGAGCAACTGCTAAATATAAACAACGCTCAATTAATCGTCGAAGAAGCTATCTTTGATGATTATGAAGGAGAATATGAAGCTCCTAGTTATCTGTTGTTACTGCGTGAAAAAGATGTAAACAAATTCTTTGCACAAAGTTTATATCCTGCAACATCCATTGGAATTTATTCTTTTCTAGGAACCTACGATAGTGACGAGAATAAATATAGCTTTGCATCAATGGCTAATTATTTACAATCGGTTTTACAAAAAGACCAAACAACAATAAACGAATTAAATGACTTTGTACTTGTTCCAGTCAAAGTTTCCACAGACTCGAATAGCAATACGACTATTAAACCGTTATTTAGCCCAAAAGGAGTTAGGCTACGTAGTGGTAAAAACACAAAATCAAGTATGCGTTTAGAAATAACCTCTAGTAAGTTCTAACTCATACATAATTCATGTTTTTTGACATAAAAAAAGCGGAAACTTTTACATTTCCGCTTTTTTTATGTCAAACTAACTCTTTGAGAGCCATATCCAAAATAGTTGTATCATCCAATACGACAGTCCCTCCATCAGGTCCTGGTTCAATGTGAAGACCACAAGAACTACCTTGCTTAAAATTATGACCACCAAAATAATTTCGTACTGTTTCCTCCGAAACATTTAATTCTTGTGCAATTTTAGAAATACTTCCATGAGGTAAGTTATCCTTAATCTTACGTAACTCATTGAATGTCATCATCTTTTCCATAATTTCACCGTATTAAGTTAATAACTAGAGTATATTTTACAGAAACCTGCCATAAATGTAAGTTATTTTCTTTATATATTCAAGAAAAAACGTTTTTTTTAAAAGAGCATTCGGAAATTATAGGAAGCAATAAGAATAAAGAAGAATGTTAAGAATAAAAAGAATACAATACACATAATATCATGTCGGGGAAAAGCTATAAAATACTTACTATTTTTTTTCTGCCTATTATAGACATACTGAGGCATCTTTTTCTTTAAAAAAAGATAAAACATATACAATGCATATCCCAATAGTCCGCCTAAGACAGCACCAAAAAACACATCCAAAAAGAAGTGAACTCCCAAATAAATTCGAGTATAACTAACAAATATAGCCCATAAAGAAACTAACGTAGAATAAATAGATGACCGAAACAAAAACATTGTAAACACGGCAAACGCAAAAGAGTTCGCTGCATGGGATGAAACAAAACCATAATTTCCTCCTTTGTAATCATTAACAGTTTCAACAAGATAGCTAATTGAAGGATCATGAGTCGGTCTAAAACGCTCAAAGAGAGGTTTAAAAAAAGAAGATGCGATTTGGTCTGAAAAAACAATTGCCAAAACCAATGACATTACAATCAAAAAAGACTCTCGTTTTTTATTTTTAACAATAATAAAAAACACTGAAAGAAAAAAAGGAACCCAAACAATTGTGGTAGTTGATAACCACATGAATGCATCCCAAAACGGGGCATGAACATTATTCAACTGTAGCGTTAAATTCTTATCCCATTGAACTACATTTTCGAGAACATTATTTCCAATCTGTATATAATCCATCCTTTTATTTTAGATTTTTACAATTGTATTAGTCTGTAGCCAGCCAACATTCGTTCCATCTTCTGTTTGAACTTCAAACCATTTTCCCAATTCACTTTTGATAATTACTTTTGTTCCTTCATGCAAAAAGAACAAGTCTGTCCCACTATCATCAGGCGAACTCTTTAAAGATACAGTTTGAGAAAAAACAATAGCTTCTTTTACATTAACAATTCTTTCTTTTTGCTGGTATGAAAAAACAAAACATATAATAGCAACACAAAATAAAAAAATTGCTGAAAAGAACGCTGTTTTTCTAAGCCAAACATATTTTGCAAACAAAAATACCGTTGACAAAAGTATGAAAAATATGAAAAAAATAATGCTTTTTATCGCCCACGAATTTGAATTTGACATATCTCTCAGAGAATCAATCCATTGAACAAAAAACAACTTATCAACAGAATTTATCCGATCAACTTTTTTTGAATTAACTAACTCTAAATTATACTTAGCATCTTTGTTATTAGGATCTAGTTTAAGGGCTCTTTCATAATTAAGAATGGAAGCAGCTATTTTTCCTGTTTTATAATATGCATTACCTAAATTATAATATAACGCAGCAGACTCTACTCTACCTTGAAGTAGCTTTTCGTACGCCGCTATAGACTCCACATAATGAGCAGAGAGATATAGACTATTTGCTTGTTTTAAGTCTTGCCTCTGAGCTAAAGACGATAACGAATAACTCAATAGAACAATAAAAACAAGAACAACTTTTTTCATAAATTTTATTTATTTTAAATTGTTTTCCAATATGCTAATAACATTAATTGCTCTCTTAAAAATTTTATCCATAGTTAACTCTTCATTATTCGCCGGAGAAAAGCGAGCATATTCACAAGCCGTGAGCAGATCCAAAAATTCTGAGATTAAATCTTCTGTCGCTCCATGCTGTAATAATTCCGTTTGAACATTCTCTTTTAGTAATACTGCATTAGGTATATTCAACTTATCTCCCAAATATCCCCAAAGAGCTTTCATCGTTTCTTCATAAAAGGCAACTTCATCGCCTTTTTTCAAATACTTATTAGCCAAAGAAAGTCTCTTTTTTGCTAACTTATTAGCCCGTTTAGTCCTAGTTAAAGCAATATTGGCATTTTCTTTAGCTTGTTTGTGCAAAGCCAATCCCACAACAATAAACAACAATGAAGGTAAAATAAAACCTAACCAAAAAGTAATTGATCCAAATATAAAGTCATCTTTTATGTTTAGTTCAAAATTATCATTATTGATAAATCGAATATCTTTCCCAACCATTTTTACGTTTTCCTGATTATTATAAGTCGTGGCAACAGTATTAGCAGCAACTCCATTACCATCTACTTTAAATTTATAAGCTGGAGTAGTAAGCACCTTATATGTATTTGTTGATAAATCAAAGTAAGAAAATTCTACCGGGGGTATTTCGAAATTACCACCAAAACGAGGTATAGTCAAATACTCAATCACCTTACTACCAACTGTTCCTCCCGTACTAATCTTAAATTTATTATCAACCTTCGGATCATACGTTTCAAAGTCAGCTGGAAATTTAACCTCAGGATTTTTCAGTAATTTCATATTTCCATTACCTGAAATGGTAACTTTCAACGTTAGAGCATCATTAACCTTTATGTTTTGATTGGAAATATTCGATTGCAAGGTAAAATTACCCACAGCACCATTAAAACTTTTTGGTTTACCTTGAGGTAAAGCTTTTACTTCTATTCTTGCAGAAGGTGTTGTGAGAGTTTTCTTCACTTCTTGATAAGTATCAAAGAAATTATCAAAAATACTTTGCGTACGAACACCTGTTTTAACCCGGACAATCGCTTCGAATTTTCCCCTCCCAACCTCTAAGGCTCCGGAACGTTGAGGATACAGTAAATATTGCTTAAGAATTATTGTATTATAATTAGTTCCATTATAGTTTTCAACTGTAAATTGTCTATCCTTATTTAAGTCTATTTCTTGAGAAAAAAACCCTTTAAAATCAGGAAATTGGGCAGAGGATAAATCACGTAAATCATAACGAGTATACAACTTGTATGTTACTAAAATAGCTTCTTGTTCGTATACTTTCGTTTTAGAGAATGTTTGTTTAACAAATATTTGATCATTCGAAATCGAAGAGCTATTATCTGATACTGCTGATGGATGAGACATCCTCGTTGAAGAAGATGATGATGAACTTTGGTTACCTCCTCCTTGACTATCCGTGGGAAGCACCTTAATAGTCAACGAATTTGATGTGTGCTTATCACCCTTAACATTAATAGATCCCGGACTTAAAGTATATGTACCCTCTTTTCTTGCCACAAGAATGTATATGTAACTAATTGTCATTGAAGAAGATGCCTTTCCGTTCATATACTGATAACTACTACTGCGTGAAGTAGAAGGTCCCATTAGCACGTCAAATTGACTCATATCAGGAGCTCGAAAATCTTTTCCTTCTTGATTTACCGTGTATGCAACCCTAAATTGTTGTCCAGCAACAACTGTGGGAGGAGCAGATGCCACAAATTGTAGGTCATCAGCAAAAACTCCTAAACATACCACCAATAAAAAATATATACTAACCAATATTCTTTTCATCTTTTACCAATCTTTTTCCAGTTTCTTTTTCGCAGAATTATGCTGCTGTTTCTTTACTTTATCCTGAACATTTTTTTCATCTTGAAGAAACGCATCTAATATTTGCTGTGCATTTTCTTTTGATAATTCATCCTTTTTTTGCTTTGGAGGCTGTTGATTATTTTGATTGTTTTGGGATTGTTTTTCCTGTTTTTTATTGTCTTTGTTGTCCTTGTTATTGTCTTGCTTTTGATTTTTATTTTTGTTTTGTTGTTGTTGAATAATCTTTTTTTGTGCCAACGCTAAGTTATAACGCGTATCATTGTCCTTAGGATTATTCTTTAAAGCCTTTTTATAGGCATCTATGCTTTTTGCATATTCTTCTGTCCTAAAATGTGAGTTTCCCAAATTGTGATAGATAGTCGAAGCTTTTTTTGAATCATCTAATTTAACAAGTGATGCAGCCTTTTCATATTCTTGAGCGGCTTTAGCATATTTTTTTTGCTTATATAGGGTGTTCGCCAAATTATAAGTACTCTCCACAGACTTTTTATCTTTTGCCAATCCTTCCCTATACTTTACTTCTGCATCAGTATATTTTTCCTTATTATACAATTTATTTCCTCCCCTTATATATGGGTTCGCCTCTTGCGAAAACGAATAAGCGGAAAAGAGTAGAAGAAATAAAATAAGTTTATATTTCATAACTTTCATCAATTAAAACAATTTTATTTTTCTTAATAACGGATTTTTCCTTTCTAACATACAAAAATCCAATAGTAATAAAAACAGCACTAACCATGCAATAGGCTGAAATTGCTCGTTATAATTTTTATAGACCTTGCTATTTATTTTTGATTTTGTCATTTTATCCAGTTCTTTTGTCAAAACCCGAAGAGCAGCATTGGTATTATCAGCCCTAACATATATACCTCCTCCTGCATTTGAAATCTCCTGACACATAGTTTCATTTAATTTCGAAATTACCACATTTCCTGCAGCATCCCTTTTAAAACTATTTGAACCTTGTACCGGAATTGGTGCTCCTTCAGGAGAACCCACACCCAATACATGAACGATAAATCCGGCTTCCTTGGCTTCCTTCGCTACCTTAACAGCATCATCTTCATGATTTTCTCCATCTGTAATAACAATAATGGCCCGCTTAAGACCTTCTGCGGGACTAAAAGAATTCATTGCTAACTTAATGGCAGAACCAATATTAGTTCCTTGCACAGGTACGATCCCTGTATTTATAGAGGAAAGAAACATTTTGGCAGATATAACGTCTGTGGTAATCGGCATTTGTATATAAGAATCACCTGCGAAAACAATCAATCCGACTTTATCATTTTCCAGTTCATCTATCAGTTTACTCAAAATCTGCTTTGATTTTGCCAAACGATTAGGAATAATATCTTCTGCCATCATTGAATTTGAAACATCCATAGCAACCATTAACTCAATTCCTTGGCGTTTTTCCTTTTCTAATTTAGTACCGAACTGAGGTCCGGCAACGATAAAAATAGTCAGAGCCATGGCAGAGAGCAATATGTAAAACTTGATACGAGGACGCCAATGGGAAACATCGGGCATAAGTTGCTTCAATATAACTTTATTTCCCAGTCTCTTTAATCTCTTATTTTTAATAATAAGACTATAAATGAAGAACAAGATAAAAACCGGAACTAAAGTAAGCAGATATAAATATTCTGGATGAGCGAATCTAAACATTTTATTTTAAATAATTTAAAATTATGGAATTGACCTGAATACCGTATTACGTAACAAAATCTCCCCAACAATACAAAACAAAGCCATCAAGGCAAAAATGTGGTATAATTCTTCTTTTTCACTAAATTCCTTGACATTTATCTTCGTCTTTTCCATTTTATCAATTTCGTGATAAATGGATCGCAGTGTTTTAGTATCTGTCGCCCTAAAATATTCTCCACCTGTCATGGAGGCAATTTGCTTTAAAGAGGGCTCATCAATATCAACATCTATGTCTTGATAACGAACACCGTAAGGTGTCTGAAATGGATATGGAGCTTTACCATATGTTCCCACTCCAATGGCATAAACACGAATACCAAAACTCTTTGCAATTTCTGCTGCTGTAATTGGATCTATATCTCCTCTATTGTTTGATCCATCCGTCAACAAAATGATGACTTTTGATCTAGCCTGACTTGCTTTTATTCTATTTACGGCAGTAGCTAAACCTGTTCCAATAGCAGTTCCATCCTCTATCATTCCACTCTGTATACCGGAAAATAGATTAATTAATTCTTTGTGATTAATCGTAATCGGACATTGGGTAAAACTTTCTCCTGAAAAAACGACCAAACCAATGTTATCATTTGGTCTTCCGGAAATAAATTCAACTGCAACATCTTTCGCCGCACCTAAACGATTTGGACGTAAATCCTCAGCTAACATACTGCTAGAAATGTCCAATGTCATAACAATATCTATTCCTTCGGTAGTTTGACTACTCCAGTTATCGGTTTTTTGAGGACGTGCTAATGCTATAATTATCAAAGAAATGGCCAAGCATCTCAAAACGAAAGAAAAATGACGAAAATAAATTTTAGTCGATTTCGAAGCCTTCAAAAAAACACGTGTAAATGGAAATTGTATTTCCGGAGTTATCGTGTGTTGTTTCCAAATATACCATGCAATAATTGGAACCAATAAAAACAGCAAAAACAAATAATATGGATGTGCAAAAATCATACTTCTCTTTCTTTTTCTGGTTGTTCAGGTACTACTTCTTCCTGTTTTGTTTTATCTACCAAGATATACGCATTGACAAGACTTAAATCATTTTCATTTTGTAAGGGAACGAATTTTGCAAATTTAACTAAATCAGATAGTTTTAGTACCTGATATAAATTATCTCTTACAAGTTTAGCTTCCGGTACAGAATTAATCGCCCTTAGTATTTCATCAGAGGTCATTTCTAATGCCGAAATACCAAATCGATTTTGCATATATTCCCTTATAACGTCAGTAAGTTGAATGTAAAACTCTTTTATATGACCTGTTTGCCAAAGCTTTTCAGTTTTTATTTTTTCCAACTTTCCAATAGCGACAACATGAGGAGGCAATTTTATTTCTTCTTTCGCAGGAATAATAGTAATATCTTTTTTGAAAACATATTTCATTAATAAATAGACTATTAAAGCAACTATAAGCAATGCTCCTAAAACTAGTCCAATCCACTTAAAAAGTTCTTTCCAACTAAATGGAGCATCCATTACCGATTTTATATCCTTGATGTCATCTTTTTTTACATCTACCTTAACAGTATTTACTGAAAGTGCAATTGGGTTGGTTTCTGCAATCTGTTGACCTAAAGCAAAACGGATGGACGGAATAGTATAATAACCACTATCAAAAGCAGTGATTAAATAATCCTGACTAATTTTAATTCGACCATTTTCTAAATGGATTGTATCAGGCTTCAATGCTTTTACAACTTCCACTCCTGAAACAATTGTATCACGAAAAATAGGCATTATAACTTTACTTTTTGCAGGCTGCAAAACCTCAAAATGTAACTTTGTCTGCTCTCCTATTTGAATTTGAGATGAATCCAAACGGGCAGAAACCGAAAAATCATTAGCAAAAACTCCGGCAGATAATGTTTCTAAAAAACAAACGAGAAATAGTATAACTTTTTTATTCATTTTCCAATTAACTTCTAATTCGGAATAAATTCATAAGAGCCTTCACATAATCTTCTTCCGTATTCATCGAAACAGCATCGACACCACACTTACTGAATGTTTTGTATACCATATTTTGGTGTTCTTGCCACTCATTGGCATATAAATTCCGAAGTTTCACATCAGACGTATCGACATACATAAAGTTACCCGTTTCAGCATCTTTCACTTTCATCAAACCCACATTAGGCATCTCAGTTTCCCTCCTATCGTACACCTGAAGAGCCACCAAATCATGCTTTTTATTGGCAATAGTCAAAGCCTTTTCAAAATCATCATCTACAAAGTCTGAAATCAAGAAAGCAGTACAACGCTTTTTTATAGCATTGGTAAAATATTGCAATACCATGGAGATATCGGTTTTTTTACTCTTCGGAGTGAAATCTATCAACTCTCTAATTATGTACAAAATATGTTTTTTCCCTTTTTGCGGTGGTATAAACTTCTCTATTTGATCGGAGAAAAAGATAACTCCAATTTTATCGTTGTTTTGTATTGCGGAAAAAGCCAATGTAGCAGCCACTTCTGTAATGATATTTTTTTTCGTTTTATCAACTGTTCCAAACTCTCTACTTCCCGAAACATCAATTAAAAGCATCACGGTAAGTTCTCGTTCCTCTTCAAATATCTTAACATAAGGATGATTAAAACGGGCAGTTACATTCCAATCAATACTACGGATGTCATCTCCAAATTGGTATTCCCTGACTTCCGAAAAAGCCATACCTCTACCTTTAAAAGCCGTGTGGTACTGTCCCGCAAATATATTTTGAGAGAGACCTCTGGTTTTTATTTCAACTTGTCGAACTCGTTTTAAAACTTCACTCGTTTCCATTCAATAAAATAATTAGTACACAAAAAATTCGGAATACCATAAAAATCAAGGTACTTCTACTTTATTCAATATTTCACTAATAATCTCTTCCGAAGTAAGATTGTTTGCCTCCGCTTCATAACTCAAACCAATACGATGACGTAAAACATCATAACAAATAGCACGAATATCTTCAGGAATAACATAACCCCTATGTTTGATAAATGCGTAAGAACGAGCAGCTAAAGCTAAATTAATAGACGCACGAGGAGATGCACCAAACGAAATCATATCCTTTAAGTGTTCAAGCCCATATTCCTGTGGAAAACGAGTAGCAAAGACAATATCAACAATGTATTTTTCAATTTTTTCGTCCATATAAATTTCCCGAACAACATTACGTGCATCAATAATGTCTTGAGCCTTCAATACCGGCTTCATTTCGGGCATTTTTTCTCCAATATTCTGACGAATGATTAAACATTCCTCTTCTCTTTTTGGATAAGAAACAACTATCTTAAGCATGAAACGGTCAACTTGAGCTTCAGGAAGAGGATATGTACCTTCCTGCTCAATAGGGTTTTGAGTAGCTAGTACAAGAAATGGTTCCGGCAATTTATAGGTGTGATCAGCAAGTGTTACTTGACGTTCTTGCATCGCTTCCAAAAGGGCACTCTGGACTTTTGCCGGAGCCCTGTTAATTTCATCTGCTAAAACGAAATTAGCAAAAATAGGACCTTTTTTTACCAAGAACTCTTCTTTTTTCTGACTATAAATCATTGTTCCTACAACATCAGCAGGGAGCAAATCAGGCGTAAACTGAATACGACTGTAATCTGCATCTATTAGTTGTGCCAAGGTTTTAATAGCTAACGTTTTTGCCAACCCAGGTACACCTTCGAGCAAAATATGTCCATCGGAAAGTAAACCTATGAACAACGACTCCACCAAATGTTTTTGTCCTATAATCACTTTGTCCATGCCCATTGCAAGAACATCTATAAAAGCACTTTGTTTCTCAATACGTGCATTTAGTTCCCTAATGTCTACTACTTGACTCATTTTTATTTAAATTTTAATTATCGACACGAAATTATATAATATTGAAGAATTATAGTTTTAAAAGGCTGTTAAAAAGGCTTAAGCATTTGTTAAACAAAAAGTAGCCATACTAAAATCAAGTATGACTACCTTTGTTATAGCAAATTATTTGTATTTTTCGGCTAACTCCAAAGCCTTGTCTATGGCTTTCTGACTTTTAGGATCAACTAACGAATAATCCAAATCCGGAACAACAATCATCATTCCATCATGTATATCGTTCGGAGATTTCATTGAACCTCTATTTGCGTCATAGATGTACACCCAAAAGGCTTTATGACCATAAACCCTTTTAGAAATTGTAGTCAACCGACTACCATCTTTTACAATAACCGTTTCCTTAATCGACGCCCTTTTTGCAAGTTCTCTAGAATATTGAAGTTCCTGAATAGGCGGATTAACTGGTTCAGATACCAAATATTGCAAGGAATCATACGTTAATGTATCTTCAGGGAATTCGGTAATAGGAATTATTGTTTCAGGTTTAACGGTATCTATCGGAACAATTTGTTCTTTTTCCAAAGGAACATATTTATTTACAAACTGAGATATACTATTTCTATAAAAATAAGCTCCCGCGACCAATAGCAAAACAAAAATGATTAAAATAAAAAAAAACGATTCTCTTCTTAGATTTTTTCTTTGGGGGCTCGTTATCTGTACATTTAGGTTTCAGAAATTCTCCGGATTCTTTTGTTTCAACTTTTTCTTCGGAAATAGAGACCTCTTTCTCTGAAATCGGAATATAAGTTTCTGAGAAAGAATTGGCAACAATTTCGTTTTTTTCAGTTTGCGTTTGTTCCTGCTCCTCTGTGTCAATTTCGACTGTACTCAGGTGTGAATAAGGTTTATTTACGGCATCTTTTAAATCATTTTCAGGAATAAAAACAACCTTATTATGCCCGGGAATAACAAATTCCTCTTGCGTTTTTACATTTACACTCTTACGTTCTTCATTCCACATAATCTTAAAGGTACCCAACCCTTTAATTTTCACAAAGCCATCCTTTTCCAAATATTCTTGAATTACTTGAATTAATTCATGAAGAAATTCCTCCGTAAATTTTTTTGTAAAATCGGTCTGACGAGATACTACATCTACCAATTCTTGAATGGATGTCCTTTTATTTTCCATGTGGTAATACGTTTTTTATTTTTTCTTTGTAGGTATTACTTGTTCTAAAACCAAGAACTAGCTTGGGCGGAACTATCATTTTTTTCTTTGTGGAAGGGTTCACGACAACTCGTTCATTTTTTTTTCTTACTTCAAACGATCCAAAACCTTGTATAGAGACATCGTTACCTTGAGACAGGGAATCAGAGAGAGCCTCAACGGTTTTTTCCAAAACAGCAGATACATCCTTCTGTGTTATTTTAAGGCGTTTGGCAATTTCTGCCAATAATTCTTTATTATTCACAATATCACCATTTTAAGACATACGCAAATATATAAATTATTTTTGAATTTGTGCATACAAATCAAATTCTTCAGCCCCGATAATTTTAGCTGTATAAAACTCTCCTATCAACAATTCTCCGTCCGCTCTGTTAATAAGAATTTCAGTATCAACCTCCGGCGAATCATATTCAGAACGAGCTATATAATAATCACCATCCAAACTATCTACAACAATTTTAAAGCTCTTTCCTATTTTTTGCTGATTGATTTCCAAAGAGATTTGCTGTTGAATTTTCATAATCTCGCTAACTCTCTGTTGTTTAATTTCATACGGAATATTGTCATCGTAATGTAAATTCGAAAATGTACCTTCTTCATCGGAATAAGCAAACGCTCCCAGACGTTCAAAACGCATCTCACGAATAAAGGTCTTTAGTTGCTCAACATCATCTTCCGTTTCCCCCGGATGCCCCAGCAATAATGTCGTGCGAATATGTATATCAGGCACCTCGCATCTTAGCATTTTCACCAATTCATAGGTTTGTTGAGAACTTACGCCCCGTCTCATCTTCTTCAACATATTATCAGAGATATGTTGCAATGCAATATCCAAATAATTGCACACATTTTCTCGCTCACGCATTACTCTAAAAAGGTCAGTAGGAAAACCTGCAGGATAAAGATAGTGCAATCTCAACCATTCAACACCTTTAATGTCAGCCAAACGATTCGTCAGTTCTGCCAGTTTAAGTCCTTTATATCGATCAAATCCGTAATAAGACAAATCTTGTGCTATAAGCTGAAATTCTTTTACACCTTGAGAGACTAGCCATTTTACCTCTTCCTCTATATCTTCGATTGGACGACTTTGATATTTCCCTGTAATTAATGGAATAGCACAATAGGAACAAGTACGATTGCAACCTTCAGCTATTTTAACATAGGAATAATGTGATGGTGTTGTTATATTTCTTTGAAGACTTAAATCAGAGTGAAACTCTTTTCCTAAATCCTTTATTAATTCGTTGTAATTAAACTTTCCGTAAAATTTATCTACTTCCGGTATTTCAATAGCTAATTCTTTTAAATAGCGTTGTGAGAGGCAGCCCATTACAAAAAGCTTCTTGATTTTTTTTTTGTACTTTTTTTGAGCAAACTGCAATATCATATCAATACTTTCTTCTTTGGCATCACCAATAAAGCCACAAGTATTGATAACGACTATTTCTCCATTGGCATTTTCAGCATCATGTTTCACTGCATATCCAACAGCTTGCAACTGACGCATAAGATGTTCCGTATCAACTAAATTTTTAGAACATCCTAACGTAATTAAATCTATTTGATTTTTTATCATGAAAAGATTATCCCAATAATGATTCTACAAATTCCTTCTTATCAAACAATTGCAAATCTTCCATTTTTTCACCCAGTCCAATATATTTAACCGGAATTTTAAATTGATCAGAAATACCTATAACAACTCCACCTTTAGCCGTTCCATCTAATTTGGTTATTGCTAATGATGTAATTTGAGTTGCCTTTGTAAATTGTTTGGCCTGCTCAAATGCATTTTGTCCAGTAGAACCATCAAGAACAAGAAGAACTTCGTGTGGTGAATTAGGAATAATCTTTTGCATCACATTCTTGATCTTAGTAAGTTCATTCATCAAATTCACTTTATTATGCAAACGTCCCGCCGTATCTATTATAACTATATCAGCATCATTTGCTTTAGCCGAAGCCAAGGTATCATAAGCTACAGATGCCGGATCCGACCCCATTTTTTGTTTGATAACGGGAACTCCTACCCTTTCTCCCCAAATAACGAGCTGATCTACTGCTGCTGCACGAAATGTGTCGGCAGCACCTAAATAGACTTTTTTACCTGCTTGTTTAAACTGATACGCCAACTTTCCGATAGTGGTCGTTTTACCAACACCATTTACGCCAACCACCATAATTACATACGGTTTAGAAGAATATTCGTCATCAAAATTAGCCAAAGTATCACCATTATTTTCCGTAAGTAATCCTACAATTTCTTCTTTCAATATGGTATTTAACTCATCTGTATTAACATACTTATCAGCTGATGCACGCCTTTCTATACGTTCAATGATACGCAAGGTCGTCTCTACACCAACATCCGAAGAAATAAGAGCTTCTTCGAGATTATCCAAGACCTCATCATCAACCTTGGACTTACCAACTACAGCACGTGTTATTTTAGTAAAAACACTGTTCTTCGTTTTTGCAAGACCTTGATCTAATGTTTCTTTCTTTTCTTTGGAAAAAAAATTAAAAATTCCCATAATAGCAAATTAAGTAATGAGATATAATTTGTTGCTAAACAACAGCAAGCCTACAAAGGTACAAAAAATAGTAATCTTATACATCAAATAACTAGAGTTTGACACAAATAAAGCCTCTTAAGTAGTTACTTAAGAGGCTTTATATATCGTGAAAATTCTTTATACGACTATTTTGCTAAAAAATCTTTTACTTTTTCATTTAATACTATTTCTTCTTGAAACATATATGCCCCTGTCTTAGGCGATTTTACCATTTTGATAACCTTCGCAAAAGCACGACCTTCTCCTTTTTGTAAAGACGCAACTACTTTTTTTGCCATGACTTATTCTATTTAATTTCTTTATGAACTGTTACTTTCTTAAGAATTGGATTATATTTTTTAAGCTCCAATCTCTCCGTCGTATTTTTTCTATTCTTCGTCGTAATATAACGAGAAGTTCCAGGCATACCACTTGTTTTATGTTCGGTACATTCAAGAATTACTTGAATTCTATTTCCTTTTGCTTTTTTTGCCATTTTTTTATCTCCCCTGTTAACCGTTAATTATAAGTATCCCTTTTCTGCTGCTCTTTTTATAGCTGCATCCAAACCCATTTTGTTAATCACACGAAGACCATTAGCAGAAATATTAAGACTAACCCAACAATCTTGCTCTACCCAATAAAATTTCTTAGTAAAAAGGTTGATATTGAATCTTCTTTTTGTTCTTCTCTTTGAGTGAGAAACATTATTGCCAACCATGGCTTGTTTTCCCGTAATCTGACAAATTTTTGACATCGCTGTATCTTTAAATGTATTTATTTTTCAAAATAGAGTGCAAAGAAAAGACTTTTTTTGCTAAAAACAAAAAAAAGAACCAACAAATTACAAAAAAGAATTCACGAAATTTAATGGTATAGAGTCCTCTTTCACTCAAAATCGGGTGCAAATTTCGCCATTTTTTCGCAAATTAGCAAACTTTTGCAAAATTATCTCAACCATTTTATTAACAAGTAAAAATCAAAATAGAAGGCATCTTGGTATAACAGAAAAACATTAACTTTGCACCTCAACATAAAAACATGAAAATATTTATTAAGCTTTTCTTTTTCGGCTTTCTGATCTTTTTTCTGATAAGTTGCAATGACCAGCAAGAAAAGAAGAAAACAAACTATAACCAAATTGTTTCTTCTGTAAATCTTTCGTATGCAAAAGGATTTGCCATAAACTATTATAAAAATTATAAATGTGTTTCAGTGTACAATCCTTGGAGAAAGGGTGAAATTTTAGAAAGATATTATTTAGTTTCAAATAAAAATATAGAAACTCCTAATAACGGACGTAAAATTATAATTCCACTAAAAACTATCGCTGTTAATTCGTGTAGTCATTTTGAATTTTTAAATCTAATTGGTGAATTAGACAGAGTTGTCGGCATCAGTTCTCCTGAACGAGTTTACAATGAATACTTATTAGACAAATACAAAGCTGGCAAAATTGTCAATATAGGCGATGCTTTTTCCATGAATATTGAAAAAATAATGATATTAAAGCCTTCTGCTATTATGATAAGTGGATACAATCAAACAGATGAAAGCACAAATCGCTTAAAAGCTTCTGATATTTCAGTAATTACAAATAATGAATGGACAGAGACAAATATTTTGGGTCGTGCTGAATGGATAAAATTTGTAGCTGCTTTTTATAATAGGGAGCAACTTGCAGACAGCATTTTTCATAATGTTGCAACACACTATGAAAAATTGAAAGACTCCGTAGCACATATAACAAAAAAACCTGCTATTTTATCAGGAATGAGTTTTAAAGGAACTTGGTATTTACCTGGTGGCAGGAGCTTTATGGGAAAACTATACGCAGATGCTGGAGGTGCCTATTATTTTGCCAATGATACAACATCAGAAAGTCTGCCTATTAGTTTTGAAATAGCATTAAAAAAACTCCGTTATTGTGAAATTTGGCTGGGCACAAACGTAAAAACAATGAAAGAGTTGGAAGTTTTAGATTCTCGATTGTTACTTTTCGAAGCGGCAAAGAGCCATCGGGTGTATAATTACAATAAACGAACAACACCTTCCGGCGGTAACGATTTTTGGGAAACAGCAGTAGCCAGACCAGACATACTTTTAAAGGATGTTATAAAAGTGCTTCATCCCGAATTATTTCCAAACTACGAAACATTTTATATTGACCAATTAAAATAAACAAATAATGCGTTCACACAAAACAATAATTTTATTTATTGTCTTATTATTACTCTGCTTTTGTGCTTTTATTGCAGATTTGGTATGGGGAAGTCTTGATATCCCTATTCAAAAAATTGTAGACACATTATTTTTTCAGAAAGCAAACGAATATTCAGATATTATATTACAATTTCGATTACCTAAAGCACTTACAGCTATGTTAGCCGGATCTTCATTGGCAATTGCCGGCTTATTAATGCAAACACTGTTTAAAAATCCTTTGGCCGACCCATATGTGCTAGGCATCAGCTCTGGAGCAAGTTTGGGTGTTGCCTTTCTAATAATGGCTTCCGGTGCTTCTTGGGTGCCTTCCTTTTTAATGACCAGTGGATGGGGGCAAGTTATTGCGGCTATTTTAGGTTCTGTCTTCGTTCTCATCTTGGTTCTCATTTTCTCCACACGAGTACACGACACTATTTCTCTTTTGATCATAGGCATAATGCTTGGAAGCATTACCGGTTCGGCGGTAAATGTACTGCAAAGTCTAACTAATCCAGATGCTCTGAAAATATATATTATTTGGACAATGGGCAGTTTAAGTTCTGTCACATGGGAATACATGAAAATAATGGCTAGTGTTCTGTTAGTGGGATTAATATTATCATTGTTTCTACAAAAAAAATTAAATGCTTTATTGTTAGGAGAAAACTACGCAAAAAGTTTAGGTGTTTCTGTTTTTACACTGCGAACATTTATTATCATCATAACATGTTTATTAGCAGGAGCCGCCACAGCTTTTACGGGACCTATTGCTTTTGTCGGAGTAGCCGTTCCTCACATTGTTAGAGGTATTTTTAAAACATCTGACCATAAAATTATATTGCCTGGAAGCATTATTGGTGGAGCCACCCTCCTACTTCTTTGCGACATCGTATCTCAATTGCCCGGAAGTGAATATACTTTACCGGTTAACTCCGTAAGTGCACTTGTCGGTGCACCCATTATTATTTGGATTATTTTTAAAAATAAAAATTTATATTCGTAGAATCATGATTTTTGCAAATGACAATATAATTTTATCAAGCAAAGAATTAAGTATCGGATATAAAAACAATATTCTGCTTGAAAATCTTAATTTGGCTCTTTTTGCTGGAGAGTTAGTATGTTTGATTGGTCCAAATGGTTGTGGAAAGTCAACTCTAATAAGAACTTTATCGGGATTACAGGAAGGTTTTTCAGGAAGTATATTTATAAAAGATGAGAATATTAAAAGTTTAAATTATCATAAACGAGCAAAACTTATAAGTATTGTACTGACCGAAAGGATGAATGCCAGCTCCCTTTCTGTACAACAAATAGTTTCATTGGGTAGATATCCTTACACCAACTGGCTTGGAAAGTTATCTTCCTTAGATGAAGAAATTATTGCAAATTCGATAGGTTTAGTACATCTAGCAGAAAAAAAAGACAGAATATATATGGAACTCTCCGACGGAGAAAAGCAACGTGCTATGATTGCCAAAGCGTTGGCTCAAGACACTTCTATTGTCTTTTTGGACGAACCGACAGCCCATTTAGATTTGCCAAACAAAATTGATATTATGCTCTTGCTAAGAAAATTAGCAAGAGAAACAAAAAAATCTATTTTCTTATCTACGCATGAATTAGATTTAGCCCTGCAAACGACGGATAAAATATGGCTTTTGAATGACAAAAAAATTGAAAAAGGTCTGCCTGAAGATTTGGTTCTGACAAAAAAAATTGAAACAACATTTGGAACAGACCGTTTTCACTTTGATGAAAACACAGGTAACTTTTGCATGAATTATCAAACTACAAAAAGTGTTCAATTAATTGGCAATGGACACTATAAATACTGGACAAAAAGAGCCCTTAATCGTGAAGGGTATGATATTTCAGAAAATGCGACCATAAAAATCACTACTACCGAAAAAAATACATGGATAATTGAATATAATGGTTTCAAAAGAGAGGCACCGAATATAGAAAACTTACTCTCTACCATTGCTGAATTAGAAAAATAAATTACATTTGCCAGTGTGTAAATAAAAAGTATCTATGGTTTTTTATCCGTTAAAATTCAATCCTATTTTCAAGCAACGTATTTGGGGAGGAACAAGGCTAACATCTGTTCTCAACAAACCATCATTTTCTGAGAAGATTGGAGAAAGTTGGGAACTGAGTAGCTTAGAGGACAATAAATCCATAGTTAGCAATGGCAGTTTTGCCGGAAAAAATATTACTGAGATCATCTCACAATACAAGGAAAATATTGTCGGCAATAAAATCTACAAAGAATTTGGAAATGAGTTTCCTTTGCTATTCAAGTTTTTAGACGCATCAGAAAACCTTTCAATCCAAGTACACCCTAATGATGAAACGGCAAAAAGAAAACATGAAAGTTTGGGAAAAACCGAAATGTGGTATGTTATAGATGCTAAACCAGACACAAAAATTGTTGCCGGATTTAACAAAAAAATTACTAAAAAAGATTTACTAAATCACATTCACAATCAGACAATTGAAGAGATTCTCAATTTTCACGAAGCTGAAAAAGGTGATGTTTTCTTTGTTAATGCGGGCGTTATACATGCCTTAGGTAAAGGTGCAATGGTTGCCGAAATTCAACAATCATCGGATATTACATATCGCGTATATGATTATAACCGAAAAGAAAAAAATGGAAAAACAAGAGAATTACATGTCGAAGATGCATTAGAATGTATTAATCTGGATAGTTTTAAAAAACAACATTTCCCCGATTCCAGCAAAGAATTAAGAAGGAAGTTAGCAGACTGTAATTTCTTTACCACCAATATACTAAATATTTCCAAATCCACAAAGATAGGCTATTTTGGCATTGATTCCTTTGTCGTTTTGATGTGTGTTGAAGGTAATTATAAGATTGTATGCAACGGTACTGAAACACCTGTTTTAAAAGGAGAAACAGTTTTACTTCCAGCTATTATAAAAGATATAGAAATTATTCCTGAAAAGGGACAGCCCCTCACGTTATTGGAAACCTACATCAAATAATTTCTTTCAACATCGTGAATGCTGCATAGGTTGCTCTTTCTATATTTCTTTCCCTAATATTTCCAAATCTAAAGCACTTACTTTTTATTTCATCTTTGCTGCACACGCAAATCCAAACTGTTCCAACCGGTTTTTCTTCTGTACCGCCAAGAGGACCGGCAATACCTGAAGTTGCAACCCCAAAATCAGTATGCATAAGGTTCATCACATTTTGAGCCATTGATTCTACCACTTGCTGACTAACAGCACCATATTTTTCCAGCAAATTAACAGGAACACTCAATACACTTTGTTTGATTTGATTAGAGTAAGCGACAACTCCACCGCAGAAGTAATCAGAACTACCTGAAACTGATGTTATCAAATGAGCCATATTGCCACCCGTACAACTTTCTGCGACTGACAAAGTTTTATTTTTTTCTTTCAACCACCTGCCTATCAAAACTTCCATAGGAGTATCTTCGTAGGCAAAAATGGCATCGCCCAATAAGGCTGTCAGTTTTTCTATTTGTTGAGACATAACCTCCTGAAGCTCCTGTTTATGAGCTAAAATTCCACTTAATCGTAATTTAACAAAAGACAAATTGGGTAAATATGCCAAGGAAATAAAATCAGGAAGATTATCTTCCCAATCTTCTATTTTTTCTGCTAAAACAGATTCAGGATACCCACATACAATGACATTTTCATGAATAATAGCAGGCGTTTGATAATGATTTTTCAATCGCTCCAAAATTTCATTTTCCATAAGCCACTTCATTTCCTGAGGAACTCCGGGCATGGAAATGATAATATGATTATCCCTTTCGAACCACATAGCAGGAGCTGTCCCTACCTTATTATGAATAACAGTGCACCCATCAGGCACATAAGCTTGTTGCCTATTCAAATCATTCATAGCGTTGGCTCGATGCGATATAATATTTTCCACATCAGTAAAAACAGATGGGTCGAACACCAAATTCATTTCAAAAAAATCGGACAAAACTTTTTTTGTTATATCGTCTTTTGTCGGACCTAATCCTCCCGTAATGAGAATGAGATTTGATTTACTAAAAGACTCTTCAAGAGCTAATTGTATTTCTTCTTTTCTGTCGGCAACAGATACCATATGAGCTATAGAGAATCCCATTTTACTGAGTTCTTTTGCCATAAAAGAAGAATTCGTATCAACTATTTGACCAATTAGAATTTCGTCACCAATAGTGATAATATCAACCTTAATTTGATTTTTCATTTGTAATCTTCGTTATTGCTTGTACTCTTTCCAACAAAGTAGGATGTGAATAATGCACAAATACATACGCTGTATGAGGTTGTAAGTTCGTCAATGATTTAGCCGAAAGTTTCTTTAAAGCATTGATTAAATCATTAGCAAGACCAAATTTTGCTGCATAAGCATCTGCCTCATATTCGTGTTTACGAGAAAGAACGTTAGTTCCAATATTCAAAACGGTAGAAATGGGTGTATACAAAATTCCAAATACCAATATTCCTAAATGGAAAGAAGAAATGGGTGCTCCCAAAGCTTGTGCTATAAGGGGATTTCCTAAGAACAATCCCAAAAGAGCAAACATAATTAATGAACTAATTAATGATATAACCAAAGAAATTAAGGTGTGTTTTTTCTTATAATGACCTATTTCGTGAGCCAATACTGCTACTATTTCATCAGGTGTAAAATCATTGACTAAAGTATCGTATAAAACAATTCGTTTTTTTGACCCCAATCCACTGAAGTAAGCATTCGCTTTGGTGCTTCTTTTTGAACCGTCAATAACGTAAATATTTTTCAAATCAAAACCGGCTTTAACGGAAAAGGCTTCTATTTTACTCCGCAACTCGCCTTCTTCCAAGGGTACTTGTTTATTAAACAAAGGAACAATCCATTCCGAATAAAACATCATTAAGAAGATACTAACACAAGACACTAGTGTCCACGCTAAAATCCAAAAATATTCAGGAAGCATTTGATATATAAACGTTATCAGGGTAAGTAAACCTCCGCCTAATAGGACCGTCAGCAACAAGTTTTTTAATTTGTCTACCCAAAACAATTTTGGAGTAACCTTATTAAATTCAAATTTTTCTTCTATTACAAATGTGTGGTAATAATCGAAAGGAGTGCCCAATATATCATCACAAATAAATAAAATGCCAAAAAATGCCAACGTCAAAAGAATTTCATTCCCAATATATAAACGTAAAAAATCATCAATAATTCCAAACAATCCAAAAGAGAACATTATTACCAAAATGGCAACATCAAAACTGCTACTCAATACTCCGAATTTATGGTTCACAAGGGAATATTGTTGTTGTTTTTTATATTTTTCATCGTCATAGATACCACTCAATTCTTTGGGTATAGAAATACCGATTTTTTTTGTATTTAGCCAAGCTAACGTTCTTTCTATAGCGAAATTCAAAACGATAAACAACAAAATCAGAAAAAGGACAATATTATACATTATTTATAAAATTAATTGATTAAAAATCTAGTTGAAATTTCAAGTTAAGTTGTCTGCCGGTCAAATAATTAGGAACAGCATATTGCTGGTTATAAATATCAGTTACCCAATAATATGAGTTGACATTATTAAAGCCGAACAAATTTAATACTTCTACACCAATAGACATCTTTTTGACAAAATTAAAAATCCATTTTTCCATAAAAGGGTCTCCATTTTTCTCGAAGATACGGGATAATCCAATATCAATTCTACGATAATCCGGCATACGTGCTGTAGAAGAATAATTTCCTGTGTTCGAAGCCGATACAGGAAATCCCTGAGCCCAATTGAACATCAAATGAACACGATACTTTGGAAATCCGGGAACATAATCTTGGAAAAAGATTGAAATATTATATAATTGATCCATAGGACGAGGTTGATAACCATAATTATCACCTTCTTTATCTTCCATCGTGTTCATCAGGGAAAGGCTCAGCCAAGAATCGAGACCGGGAACAAATTCTCCGTAAAATTTCATATCAACACCTGCGGCATAACCCTTTGCATCATTTCTTCCAAGGTAATTAATCTTAACATTATCAATATTATAGGATATCAAATTTTTCATGTTCTTATAATACAATTCTGTTGTAAACTTGAACGGACGTTCCCATAAATTAAAAAAATAATCTGCTCCCAAAACAAATTGTAACGATTGTTGAGAAACAATATCTTTATTCAGATAATTAGTCAAATTACCATTAATTGTAACAGTATCTTTGATTTCCTTATAAGAAGGTGATTGATAATAAATCCCGGTAGCAAAACGAAAATTTATTTTATGTTCCCAATCAGGTAAATAAGCGACCGTCAAACGCGGACTTGCCGTTAATTCATTATTAAAAGTCCAATAACAAAGTCTTACACCACCCGTAAAAGCCAATATTGATTCACCAAAATAGAGTTTATATACTTCCTGCAAATATCCATGTCCTCTGGTTGTAGTCAAATTATTAGAGGAAGAAAGGCTATAGTACAGGTTTACGTCTGTTGATTTGTAAGGCAACGAATAGCCTGCTGAATCTCGCATCTCCCACTCTTGTACGAAATCATTTACAATCTCTCGCATTGCATCGACTCCCCAAATAACGGTATTGTTACTATTCAATTTCAGTGAACCATTATGTGCTATTTTAAAAACCGAAACATTCATTTCATCTCGAGCATGTTCATAATAAGTACCAACACCCAATTCATCTGATACAACCATTTCATCACCCGCAGAAGCAACTTTATTCAACCAATATTCACCTTTTATATCATAAGCTTCTTGCTCATGCGTATTAAATGCAGAAAAAGTAAAATCCAACGATACTTTTTTTGTGGGTTTGTAGTTTGCAGAAAGAGCTCCAAAAAAAGTCCGAAAAATATCCTTTTCCTGCCCATCAAAATAGACTGTGAAATTTTGCATGGATTCAAGAGGACCGAACGTGGTAGAACGAGTTTGTGGCACAAAATTATAGGTATTTTGAGAAACATTTCCCAAAAATGAAATTTCTACCCTCGGAGTCATCCGATATGTCATAAATGTTTGATAATCAACGAAATTAGGATTATATTCTCCTTTTGTCTGCAATGATCCTAATAGGTAAGATGAATTTTTATAACGAACCCCATGCATCTGAGTAAACTTATCAGAAGCCGTACCAATATATGCAGTTGCTCCTCCAAAACTACCGGAAACACTGGCTTCAAACTGTTCCGGTCTCTTGTAGGTAATATCTAGTACAGAAGAAAGTTTATCGCCATATCGAACATCAAAACCACCTGCCGAAAAGTTGAGTGAACCTACCATATCCGGATTAATAAAACTCAGACCTTCTTGTTCTCCGGAACGAACAAGGTAAGGACGGTATACTTCTATTCCGTTGACATATACACTGTTTTCATCAAAACTACCACCTCGAACAGAATATTGTGAGCTCAACTCATTGGAAGAACTAACTCCGGAAAACGATTTGATAAGAGATTCCACACTATTTCCGGAAGCTGTCGGTAACAATTTGAAGTTGTCCGTATTGACCGATTGGGAAGTCGTTGTCTGCAACTGCCTTCCTTCAACCAAAACATCATCAAGCTGATGGACAGATTCTTTCATTTTTACATTTAACGGATACTTCGCACTATTTTTTATTATTATTTGCTTTTTTGTTAATATAAAACCGATACTACCAAAACACAAATTAAAGGTATCCTTTGGAGCATCAAAAGAAAGTTCATAGTTTCCATTCAAATCCGACTGCGTGCGGATAGTAGAATTCTCAACTGAAACTTCTACCATTTGAATTGGCTGATTGTTTTCATTGGTAACAGAACCATATACAAGAACTTTTTTCTGTCCAAAAGAACAAAAAGAAACCAAAAAGAAACACCATATGATTATCTGTCGAATTTTTATCACCTCAAAAATTTGTTGTATAAAAAACAATACACTACTCTACAATAGTAAATTTTGCAAACTTCAGTAACAATACCCTTTCTCCTGCATTCTCAAATTTGACTGTAATACGCATATCTCCGTCTGCTTCAGCTAAAGCGATTACTTCACCTATTCCAAACCTTTCATGTTGAATCTTATTTCCTACACTCACTTGTAAGTTAACTTGATTATTTATCAAATTAGTATTTGCTTTTTCTAATTTGACCAGTTTCTTAGGATAAGAAGGAAGCACCTGAGATGTATTAATTTCACTTTTTTCTTTAAAGAAAGACGGCTTTTGCTGTGAAAAATCAAAACTAGAGCTAGCCTTTCCATCAAAATCATTTGGCAAATTTACATATTCCAAATCAATATCATCAATAAATCTGCTAGACTTGGTATATTTCATTTGTCCATTTCTAAAACGAGTTTTAGAATAGGAAACAAAACAATTTTCCTCAGCTCTAGTTATAGCTACATAAAACAAACGACGTTCTTCTTCCAAATTTTTTTCATTTTCTGTGCTATAAATAGATGGAAGTAACTCTTCCTCTACTCCTGCTATCAAAATGTTTTTAAACTCAAGTCCTTTTGCCAAATGAATAGTCATCAATGTAACACGTTCATCTTCAGCATTCTTATCAACATCCTGATCTGTCAGCAATGAAACCTCAGACAAAAAATCAATCATAGTGGAAGTTTCTATTCCTTCCTCCCTCTTTGCCTCGCAATACTGATAAATGCTAGATAATAACTCTTCAATATTTTCTAAACTGCTAATATTTTCTGCTGTTTTACTTTGCTGAAACTCTGTAGTAATTCCTGAATTTCTTATGATAAAACTAGCCGCTTCATAAGCGTCTTTTTCATGCACTTGATTCACAAACGTCTGTATCATATTAGCAAAACCAGTCAGTTTAGATGCTGTTCCTGCATTTACAGATAGATTAAAATTCAATGGATTAGAAGCCACATCGAACAATGAAGAGCCAAATTCTTTCGCTGTTACAAACACCTTTGAAAGTGTCGTATCTCCTATGCCTCTTGCAGGAAAATTTATAATACGTTTGAAAGCTTCTTCGTCATCTGTATTGATAGACAAACGAATATAGGCTAACACATCTTTCACTTCTTTTCTTTGATAGAAAGATACTCCACCATAAATACGATAAGGAATATTGTTTTTGCGAAATGCATCTTCTATCAATCTCGATTGAGCATTGGTTCTGTACAATACAGCAAAATCACTCCATTTATATTGATTCCGTTCTTTCAAACGAATAATTTGGTTGGCAATGATAAATCCCTCCTCAATATCTGAATAAGCTGACAAAACGCTTACCTTAGAACCAAATTCTTTTTCAGAAAAAACTGACTTTTTGATTCTATTTTTATTCTTGGCAATCAAACTATTAGCAGCTCCTACTATATTTTGTGTAGAACGATAATTGCGTTCCAATTTAAACACACGAGCTTCCGGATAAGTTTGCTGAAAAGTCAAAATATTTTCAATGTCCGCTCCTCTAAAAGAATAAATGCTTTGAGCATCATCACCCACCACACAAACACGATGATGTTTTTCCGCTAAAAATTTAACCAATAGATGCTGTGAAAAATTCACATCTTGGTACTCATCTACTAATATATACTGAAAAATGGATTGGTATTTTTCTTTTATCTCGGGAAAATCTCTAAAAAGCACATTTGTATAATAGAGCAAATCATCAAAATCCAAAGCTGATGATTGTTTTAATTTTGCCACATAAGCAGAATAAATATCCTTTACCATGGGTATTTTGGCAAAAAAATCATTATCAACCAATTTGCTGGAGTAATATGCAGGTGCTGATATTAAACTATTTTTGGCAAACGAAATACGAGAAAGAACGATGGAAGGCTTATATACTTTCTCATCTAATCCCATTTCCTTGACAATGGCCTTTATGGTATTTTTAGAATCACCAGTATCATAAATAACAAAATCGCTTTTAAAATTTAATGAAGGAGCTTCTTGCCTCAATATGCGTGAAAAAACAGAGTGAAATGTGCCCATTGACAGTCTATTAGCAATCTTATATCCTACCATATTAGCTATACGTTCTTTCATTTCACGTGCAGCCTTATTTGTAAATGTCAGAGCAATAATATTTTGTGGCGGTAAACCCATATTTAGCAAATAGGCTATCTTGCAAGTCAAGACACGTGTTTTACCGGAACCTGCTCCTGCTATTATTAGAGATGGTCCATCGTTATATATGACAGCTTCCTTTTGGGAAGAACTCAAATCAGAAATAATATCAGTACTATTTTCACTCATTATAAAAACGTTTCAAAGCTTCTTTCAAATAATTTTCAAAAGAATCTATATCCTTATTAAATGCGTAAGAAGCAACCAAGGGATTTGCTTTTGCATCTAATATAACGTAATATGGTTGAGCATTTGCTCCAAACTTAAAACGTTGCAAATAACTCCATTTATCTCCATATGTAGTTAGTGTACGAATAACCCCATTTTCTTCTACGTGCATTGGTTCTGGCAAAGATTTCTTGTCATCGACATATAGAGAAACAAAAATAAATTTGTCATGCATCAACTCTTTTATCTTTTCGTCCTCAAAAACAACAGCCTCCATTTCCCGACAATTAACACAGCCGTAACCGGTAAAGTCTATCAAAACTGGCTTTTGCACTTTCTGAGCAAAATTCATTGCCTTATCAAAATCCCCAAAAGAGACCTCAACACGATTATGATACATATTCATTTTTTGAGTATACATAGGTGGAGTAAAGGCACTTATTGACTTACGAGGCGTACCCCACATACCCGGTATTAAATAGGCAACAAATAAAAAAGACAAAATTCCAAAAGCTATACGAGATACCGTTATTTTCTTATCATTTTTATCAAGCGGAAAACGTATAATTCTAAAAAAATAAAGACCTAAAACAATAAATATCAGAATCCACAAGAAAATAAACATATCTCGACTTAATATATTCCAACCATAAGCTAAGTCGGCGACAGAGAAAAATTTAAGAGCAAATGCCAATTCTAAAAAACCAAGACTCACTTTTACCATATTTAACCAACTTCCCGAACGGGGCAATGCCTTGAGCCAAGATGGAAAAACAGCAAATAGAGCAAACGGGATAGCCAATGCCAATGCAAATCCTAACATTCCTATAGCGGGTCCAATGGTCGAACCTGATGTGGCAGCCTCCACTAACAATGTTCCTATAATTGGTCCTGTACACGAAAAAGACACCAATACCAAGGTAAACGCCATGAAGAAAATACTCAGCAAATGAGTTGTAGAATCAGCTTTTTTATCCATTACGTTCACCCATGAAGAAGGTAACGTTATTTCAAAAAAACCAAAAAAAGAAAAAGCAAAAACGACTAATAAAGCAAAGAAAAGCAGATTAAAAACAGCATTAGTAGCAAGGCTGTTCAAAGAACTTGCACCAAAGATGGCAGTTACTAATATTCCTAGAGCCAAATAAATAATAACGATAGACAATCCGTAAATGGATGCATCTTTTATTGATTTTTTTTTGTCTCCGCTATTTTTCATAAAGAAACTAACAGTCATCGGAATCATCGGCCAAACACAGGGGGTAACCAAAGCAACTAATCCGCCTAAAAATCCAAAGATAAATACCAATAAAAATGATTGATTCTTAGTAGAGGTTACATCTCCCAACTGTTTTAGATTTTCAATAACTGGTTTCCAATAGGAAGAAGTTTGAGTCAGACTTTTCTCAAATAAAATGGTATCTTTTGAGGATTTTTTTTGCAAAGACTCTTCTTGTGTATCTACTTCCAAAGGACTATTACCAGACAAAACTTTGTCAGAAGATGTCTTATTTAGAGATGGTTTACCCAAATCATTTTCACCTATTGTAGGAGACAAAATAGGTTTAGAATCACCTGATTTTTGTCCAAAAGAAAAGTTTTTTTCGGTAGGAGGCAAACAACTTGATTCATTACAAGCCATAAAACGCACAAATCCGGAAACATAAAAATTAGACGGATTCGTTACTTTTATTTTTTGAACAAAAACAGCTTCCGTTTCATAATAAGCTAATTGCATTTGAAACATGTCATCATAAAAACTATAAGGCTGTTTCTTTGCTATAAAATTACCCACCAAATTTGCACCATCTATCTTATCAACCTTAAAAGATGTAGCAATAGGTCCCCCTTCAGGAATTCCCATTGCATACAGATGCCAATGATTATCAATAGAAGCTTTTGCAACAATTTCTTTTGTATCTGAACTTATGCTCTTTAATTCGAAAGTCCATTTTATCGGCTCAATAATTTGTGCTACAATAAACTGTGCAGTAAACAAAAAGAATAGTGCAAATAGAATTTTTCGATTCATGTCATTTCAAATGTAATTGTTGGTTCAAATTTAAGGACAGATAGCTTGTCATCAAAAAAAACCGAGATAAAAAATACCTCGGTTTCATTTTATTAAGAACTTATTCTTTATTTTAGAAGGCTGTTAAATCATTCCCATTAATAAAAATTCAAACGATTATCTTTAATTTCAGAAGCTTTTTTTAGTGCTTCAACAACTGTTGGTTGATAGAACATTCTCGAATTAATGATTCTTATTTCTTGTTCCTTGTTAAATGGAACTTTAGGAGCTACAACGGTAGACTTAACAACATATACCCCATTATCACCTTTAATCACCTTTGGCTTCTGGGTTTTAACGATGGACAATAAATTTCCCAAAACCATTGGTTCTCTGCCCATACCAGGAACAAACTGTGAATCAAAAGACACTCCCTGAGCGGCCTGAACAGGTAGACCAAGTTGTTCAATTGTGAGTCCCTGTGCAATTTTTGCTTGCAAAGAAGCAGCAATCTTGTCAGCTTTTCGTTCCTTAATTAATTCAGCTTTTACTTCAGCCTTTACTTTCTCGAAAGGCTTTATGCCCTCTTCATTAAGACTCTTAAGAGCTACTACGACAAACTGATCTCCACATTCAAAAATTTTATCAGCAACATCACCTTCTTTTTGGTTAAATGCCCAACGTATAATCTGACGAGAATCCTTAAAGTTGGCAATACGAGGATCTTGTTTTTTTACATTATAATTTCTCACAAAAATTCCCTGTTCAGGTTTTGCATTTGCTTCAAACTTCTTTAAATTTGAGCTTTTAGCAAGAAACTGACTTGCTTTGTTATAAATAGAACCATATGTACTTGAGCTAGGAACTACCTCTCTAATAATAGTTGCCAATTTAACCTTTTCCACCGGTTTAGTTTTTTCTGTAACTTGAACAATGTGAATAGCAGAACCAACTTTAACGGTAAATAAATCATTCACAGCAGCATTAATGGCGGACTTGCTAAAATTTTTATCCAAGTCGCCATCCTTAATCCAACCCAAATCGCCTCCATTAGAACCTGTGCCGGCTTTAGAGTTTTGTTTGGCCACATCAGCAAAATTTGCACCGGCTTTGAGGACTCCCATTAAACTATCTACGACTTGTTGCGTTTTAGCTTCGGTAGCTTCTTGCACCAAAATATGGCGAACTTTAGCAGAATCAGGAGCTATAATTCCTTTTTGAATAATACGAGCCATTTTATAAGCCCCATTGACAAATTTTGGACCAAATAGCTGTCCTATATTTCCGGAAAAGGCAAAATCTCGAAGATCCGGATCAATGTAATTTCTACTTAAGGCAATATCCTTGTTGGGAGTATCTGAATTTTGATTTGCTATAGCGACAAAATCATCCGACGTAGCAAATTCAGGTTGTAACTTCTCTATCCAAGTTTTCACCTCTTCAAAATCTCTTTGAGAAGGAACAATATCAAACGAAACAGCTAAAACATCAGCACTCTCTTCTTGCTTATAGGTTGATTTTTTCTTTTCATATCTCTCCTTTATAGCCTGATCAGATACTTTGAACAAAGAATCTGATAATGTTTGATATGGTTGTACAACAAATGCTATATCTGTAGTATTATTTCTCCCTTCAAAAGAATATTTAATATCAATATCATTCACACTGACTGCATTAGCAAGCAACACCTGATATTTTTGTTCCAACATATTGTTCTTTACCATTCTTTCTATAAATGACCAATATTTTTTTGCTTCGCCAGTATCGTCTTTATCCATGTTGTTCAAAAACTGCATCAAATACGATTTATCAAACTTACCCGTCTGTGGATTATAAAACATTCTAACAGAACTAATTATTGGATGAATGCTATTACCACAAAGTGCATCTGCTAATTCTTCATCAGTTACAACAATACCCAATTTCTCGCATTGTGCTCCAACAAGCTGTTCATTCAACCATGTATCCCAAACTGAATTTCTTATTTGTTCTACATATTCTTCCGGAAGGTTAGTTTGTCCCATTTCCACCTTATAGAAAGAGGTCATTTCATCTATCCTCTTTTCATAATCAGCTATCTTAATTTCATTACCATTAACTTCTGCAACGACTTCCCGAGAACTTCTATTAAAAGATTTAAAATCTATACCGCCAATAATGAATGCAAGTAATGCTCCCCCAATAATAACAGTCAAAAGAACGCCTTTTTGTCTAATTTTTTCTAATGTTGCCATGCTTCTATATGCTTAATAATTTTCTTTATAAATTAAGGTGCGAATATACAAAAAACTTGGATATAAATAATTAATAGACCAATATTTTTGCCTTGAAAAATAAAGAGAAAACAAATATTGTAGCGTAAAATTAATTATCTACCTTAATTTTTATCAACTCTATTTTATTCAATGATGCCTTTAATACTCTTAAAGTATAGTGTTGTACTTTAATTTCCTCATTGATTTTAGGGAACCCTTGGTAATAATACAGAACAAAACCTGCAACGGTTAAATATTCATCGGAGGTAGGTAAGTGTAAATTAAAATGTTCATTTACATAATCTATTTCAAGCCTTCCCGAAAACACATACTCATTTTCGTTTATTTTTTTCTCGACGTATTCCTGAACATCATGTTCATCTTCTATCTCTCCAAAAATTTCCTCTACAATATCCTCCAATGTCACTATTCCGGATGTACCTCCAAACTCATCAACCACCACTGCTATACTTTTTTTCTTGAGCAAAAAGAAATTCATTAGTTTGCTAGCTGACATTGTTTCAGGAACAATAGGAACCAAAATAATTTTATCCTGCCACTTTTTAGGTTTTCCGAACAACTCTACTGAATGGATGTAACCGACAATATTATCGATATTTCCTTTATAAACCAAAATTCTAGAATAGCCGGACTCCACAAATTTGGCAGTTAACTCATCAACCGATTCATTAAAATCCACGGCTAATATTTCAGTACGAGGAACGATACAATCTCGTAGTCTTATTTTTGAAAAATCAAGTGCATTTTGAAAGATTTTAACCTCATTCTCCATTTCGTCACGCGTAGACAAATTGTCCATATTTTCTTGCAAAAGACCATTCAAATCAGCACGACCCAGTTCATATTCTTTTTCATCTGCAGCAACGCTTACTCTAAACAACTTAAAAACAACAATTGAAAGAAAATGCATCACAAACAATATAGGATATAAAACCACATAGACACAAAAAAATGGTATAGCAAATATTCTGAGCCAAAAACTCGGATTTATTTTAAACAATATTTGTGGTAAAAATTCCGCCACAATCAAAAATAATATGGCAGAAAACAATATTTGTAGCAACCCAATTAAAAGAGAACTCTGAAAATAAAGAGCCGCATAAGGCATCAACAATTCAGAAGTACTTATGGCAAAAACAACAAGGGCAATTGCTTTTCCGACCAAGATAGTGGATATATACTTAGACGGATGTGCATAAAAAAGGGACAGTATCGACGAGGTTACCTTGCTTTTTTGTTTGCTAATTTCAAATCGCAACTTATTAGACACAACAAAAGCTATTTCCATTCCCGAAAAAAACGCGGAAAAAGTCAAGGATATGATGATGACTAGTACTATTGGACTCATTATTGTTATAAAGGGAAAAAACCTTGCGGATGTTGTATTGTATAACGTGTCAGACGCTGATTTGACTCAAAACCGACACCCGTAATTATACGCGACCTTTGGGTTATTTTTATAAACTTATCTGTATGAATCCTATCTTCGTTTTGTTCAATATATAATTTTTCAGTTTCAAAATACTCACCTTGCAAATTCATTGACTTTACATGCCCTGATAAGACCCATTCTTGATTATTTAAATAATATACAGCCGAATCAGCATCAATTTTTGCATAAACAGCAAGTTTTTCGTCAAACTTTTCAAAATGTAGTCCTTTGGGAAAATTCCAATATGGTTTTTCTACTTTATCATAATAATACCAAACAGGAGCTGTTATACGAAACCTAGTAATGCCCGAATCGGAAATAACGGTATTAACATCATAGGCTTTCATAACCGGAAGATGCACACGATCTAACGGCACTATCTTTTTTTTCTCATTAGCACGACAGGACGTAAAAACGACCAAAACAACTGATGCTATCACAACAGCTAGACTCTTAATTTTAGATTTACGAGTAAATAAATTTTCCAACTTTACTATATTTTATCTGCAAATAGTCGATTCCCCTATCCACCCTTCAACAAAGAAGGGTTTTCCCATCTGCAATTCCGATTTTAATTTTATTTCTTTCTTCGACGGTGCAAATTTACTATATTTTTCTATATTCTGTTGAGCTTTTCCCGAACAAGAAGGATCAATACTTTTAGCTTTTTCTAACTTATCAATAGCTGCCCAAAATGCTGTTTTTGCCAATATTTTATCATTTTTGAACACTCCGCCTCCCTCTGCATATAAATCTGCTATTAGTATATATGGATTCCCCTTATGGATATTGTAGGAAGCAGCCTTAATAGCAGCAGACTTTGCTTCAGGATATTCTTTCAACTGACGGTATGTATCAGCAATTGCATACTGATAGTAGTACTTGACACTGTCCTTTTGTTCCAAATTAACAGCTTCTTCATAATACGAAATAGCCTTGGCGAAATCTTCTTTTTTCAAAAAATATTGTGCACAATATGCTGCCGATTGCGATGTAGGATTAAGAAGATGCCTATACTGAAATGCCAAAAAATAAACATCAGATTCTTTACAATTAGATATTCCTAATAACCTCATGATATTATCAAGGTCATCTGCACTGTTTTTGTGCCGTTCGACTTGTGAAGCATAAACATCCTCAAGAGTTTTACAATCGGCAATACCACTCTCGAGAAACAACTTCTCGGCATTCTTTTTTACAGCAACATAATTATCCATATACTTGCAGCCACTCGCTATACGAGCATCCAGATACTTGTTAACCTTGATATATCCATCAACGTACAATGTTCTGTATTTATCTTTATCTGAATGATACAAACGATTTAGCAGCTGAATATACGCATCAAGGACATCGGCTCCTGCATCAAATTGAGAAGATTCAATAGCCATTTGCAACCAAGGCAAAGCTTTCACCTGCAATGAATCATTTTCCTCATACGTTATGTAATCAATAGCTTTATGCCCTTGAATCCAAGGCTCAGGATAGCGACTATCGTCACCAAAATACTGTATACGCTGGTCATAACACTGCATCAAACTGCGTAGATAATCTTTTCTCTTTTCCTTATCTGCCTCATTTTGAATCTGCCAAGCAATCAAAACAGCTCCTACTTTATAGAGTTCCCTACTAGATGCGGGACATTCTTCGTAAACAATTTTCCAATGTTCGAGAGCCGTTTTATAATCATGAATTTGATAATAACTCTGATACAAAGTGGTATTTTCAAGACACCGAACACTATCCTCCCCAGAACCAAACTTTGTTCTTTCATCAACACCTTTCTTTGCATTTGCGACAAAAGCGAGAGCAAAGAAAAATCCGACAAATAGTATTCTAATTTTCATTAATTTTATTGTATTTATTCAAACTTACGTTTGAAAAACCAATTTTCATTGATGGATATATTTAGACCTACTTTAAAATAATCTTCTTGCATAAGATTTTTTTCAACCGTTCCCCTCTTTCCGTACTCAAATAAAACATTCAACATGGTTTTTGTACCCCGTAATGGAAAACCTAACCCAAACGTGACAGCTAATTCATCATAGGGAGATTCATTGATTTTATTGTATGAATTTGAAAAATTCGCTCCTAATCTATATCTCACCTTGTTAAAATAGCTACGAGACATCACATTAGGTAAATATTCCAGTCCCAAATTATAGGTGGATTTATCTTCCAAACTATCTTTAACTCCATAAAAACGTGTATCAGCAAACTTCTGCAAACTATAATCTGCTCCAAAGGTAAGCTTCTTACCAACTTTATAGGTAAATCCGACACCAATCGTTTGAGGATAATCAAATTTATAATCCGTATCGTCAATTATCGTATCATTGGTGGTAATCTTTTCTTCACAACGAACATTCATGGGAGTCTTCATAGTATATGTACCCCCCAACACAAAAATATCTCGTCCTATTGGCTGGGTGTATTGAAAACCAAAGTCAAAAACAAAACTACTTACGTAAAGATTTGATTGAGCTTTAGATTCAAGATACGAAGAATTATCAGGAAATTCTATCAATCTCGTGTTACTAAGAGTTCCAAAAAGATATCGAGCATTGGCTCCTATAGCGAACCTGTCGAAAATATTTGCAGAAAGCCCGCCGTACAACTGAGATATACCACCTGTTCCGGAAAAAGATTGTGTTGTAGGCAATTCATCGCCATTAAAAGCGACCGTATCTGAAAAAGAATAATCGTAACCGACAGAAGAAAAAGGGATAAGACCGACACTAGTTGCCAACCATTTCAAAATAGGAAGTTGAAAGGCAATATAATCAAAACTACCCGTTGATTTATATTGTTGATTTTCTCCGCTGTTAAACTCCGTAACTTTGCCGGAAACGCCTAAATCAAACATAAACGTCAAACTATCAATAGCTGTGTATGAAGCAGGATTTTTAGGATTTATTTGCAAATTGGATCGTACACCATAGCCTATACCACCCATTGCACCGGAAGTTCCAAAAACCGAGGGTTGCAAATCACCATATCCATACCGAGAATAGGGAGAATTTGTATTATTTTCTCCATTTGCCGTTAGAAAAAACAGAAAAAAAGCCGATAAAGCCAGTATTATGCTGTTTTTATACATTCGTTGTAGTTTAAAATTCTATTTAGCCCTATTAACAAGAGATTAGGAGATGCAAAGATGATACTTTTTAATTTTCTTTCAAAGAAAAAAGCTGTTCCGCCTGTTAAAAAAACGAAAAGATTATCATATTTTTCTTTAAACCGATTGATATATCCCTCTATTTCAAAAGTTACGCCATTAACGATGCCTGTTAAAATTGCGGTTTCCGTATCTTTCCCATAAAGCACATCAATCTCTTTTGGCTCAACCAAAGGTAACTGTTTTGTAAACTCATGAAGAGACTTTAAACGGACACCTAATCCGGGAGATATACTGCCCCCCTGATAAACATTGTTTTCATCTACAAATTCATAAGTTATGGCTGTACCTGCATCTATAATGAGTACATTTCGGTTGGAACACAAAAAATTTGCACCCACAGCTACTGCTATCCTATCCCGACCCAACGTATTTTTCGATTCATACATATTATTTATGGGCAAAGGTGTATTTTGGTCTAGAAAGATAAACAATTTTGTTCTCCGCTCAAGCTCGTGCAGTACATCTCGCTTGATTGTTCCAACGGAAGAAACGATAGTTTTTTGTATGTCGAATTTTATAAAAATATGTTCTATATCAGCTAATTCGAGAGAGGAATAAACAAATTTCTCTTTCAGTTGTTCCAAATCGAAAACAGCTACTTTGGTACACGTATTCCCGCAATCGACGACTAAATTCATATTTTATTTTTGCTTGGCAAATTAAATTTTTCTTCCCACACAACCCACATGAGAAAAATAATGGCATAAAACACATATTTAGATGATTCGTGTAAAATATCAAATAAGTGCATATTATTTCTAACAGCGTACATGATGACTGTTACGCGAAGTACATTAAAACAATAAACGACTAACAAACCGGCAGGAATATACCACAATTTATGTTTCCACGGACCGGGATAAAACGCTATAATACAGAAATATATGTACGCTTGTTTTATACCGCTACAACTCCACACGATATCAATAAACGTAGCACTGGGAAAAACGAATCTATTATTTAACCGAAAAACTGCAATGTCGAACACATGGCGTAAAAGAAAGTAAACACTATCAGATAACTTGTTTACCCAAAAAGTAAATAAACGACTTATGTCAATTCCCCAAAAAGTAACCGAAGCATCACGAGTTTCAGCGTCGCCTAAAAAACTAATCTTCCAAAGAAAATGGCAAACTAATAAGATAATCATAAAGTAAAGGACTCCTTTTATTGGTGATATCTTTTGCCAAATATCCTTAGCTATTTTTTTTATTTCCAATTGTTTCATTGTATTGTTATTTTGGAAAATGGGACAGATGCTATATCCGAAAAATCGTTATCTCTATACTTGAACAGCCCTGTAATAGCAACCATTGCGGCATTGTCTGTTGTATAAGAAAGTTTAGGAACAAAAACAGTCCAACCATACTTTTGTGCATAATTTTCGAACGTTTTACGTAAACCGCTGTTTGCAGAAACACCTCCCGCCAATGCTATGGTTTTGATACCCAAATCATCGGAGGCCTTTTTTAATTTGTCCATCAACACTTCAATTACAGTACGTTGCAAAGATGCACATAAATCGGCTTTTCGTTCTTCTATAAAATTAGGATCTTTTTTCAGTTCATCACGTACAAGGTATAAAAAAGACGTTTTTAACCCACTAAAGCTATAATTGTACCCGTCAATATGGGGTTTATTAAAGGTAAATGCATTGGAATTACCAACTTGGGCTAATTTATCAACAAAAGGACCTCCGGGATAAGGGCCACCTAATACCTTTGCACATTTATCGAAAGCTTCTCCGGCAGCATCGTCAATAGTTTGTCCAAGTATTTGCATATCAGAATATTGCCTAACTAAAACAACTTGTGAATTACCACCTGAAACCAACAAACAAAGAAATGGAAATTCCGGAAAGCAGGGTTCTATCCCTTTTTCTTCAATAAAATGAGCCAAAATATGTGCTTGTAAATGGTTTACCTCTATCAATGGAACATTAAGGGCAAGAGAAAAACCTTTGGCAAAAGACGTTCCAACAAGCAAAGACCCCATCAAACCGGGTCCTCTGGTATAAGCAATGGCAGATATTTCACTTTTATCAATACCTGCCCGTTTGATAGCTTCACAAACTGTAGGAATAATATTTTGCTGATGGGCTCTGGATGCTAACTCAGGGACTACTCCTCCAAAAGCATTATGTACGTTTTGGCTAGCAATAACGTTGGAGAGAAGTACTCCATTTTGCACAACCGCAGCAGAGGTATCATCACACGAAGATTCTATTCCTAAAATGGTAATATCCATTATTCTTGTATGTTTGAAAACAAAAATAGCAACTTTTAGTGAAAAATACAAAAACATCATTTAGTTCACCTTTTAAATGTTTTTATAATGTGTTTTTTATTGCTAAATTTGCCTGTAAATTAAGACTACAAAGTTATTAAAAAATTCTTTAAAATAGCAATTATAGTATTGGCAATAGTAGTAATGATACCATTGTCGGTGTTGTTATTGTTGAATACGAAAACAGTCCAATCTTATGTTTTAAAGACATCTACCGAGTTATTATCCGAAAAAATAGGAAGTGAAGTTACTATCGGTTCTGCAAAATATTCTCTTTTCACGGAATTTGTACTACACGATATTCATGTTAAAGACCAACAAAAAGATTCGCTCTTGTCGATAGACAATTTGTCTGTTCGATTTAGAATTCTCCCGCTATTGAAAAAGCACTTCGTTATAAAGAGCATTGAGCTTGAAAAGCCTGATATCAAGATAGTAACGGACAGTTTGGGAAATAATAATTTTCAATTTATCATTGATGCTTTTGCAAACCCTGATACTACAACGAAGAAAAAGGACGTATTTCTACAAATAAGGAAACTGTCGATACGTGATGCCCAAATAAAAGTTGATAATAAAGATGCTTTTCAGAAAAAAGGCATTTTCGACTCTAATCATATCAAGATAAGCAACTTAAACACAACTGTTCAACTTAATATGATTCGACATGATTCAATTAACTTCAGAGTAAAAGATTTAAGTCTCACAGAAAAATCAGGTTTTGTTCTTAATGAATTAGCTGTTAAAGGCTTTTTAGGAAAAAAGTCTATTCGCCTGGAAAATCTATTCATAAAAATGCCCGAATCAAAAATTTTATTCCGTAAGGCTGTTATTTCTTATACTAATTTAGATGATTTATCTGACATCAAGAAAATCTCCAAAAGCACTTCCTTATCTGCTGTCACAGAATCTTCTTACATCACAGGAAAAGATATTGCTTGCTTTGTCCCCGCATTAGAACACCTACAATACCCCGTTAAATTAAAAATGAATTTTACAGGTTCTGTGAATAATATTAAACTCAATAAACTTGTCATCAATTATGGGAATTCATTAAAAATGGATGCTTCGGTAGAACTAACGGATATATCCAAATTGGAAGAAACTTTCCTATATGCTGATATAAAGAACATTAGTTGTACAAAATTTGACATAGAAGGTCTTGTTTCCGACATTACACAGAAGCCCTTTATTTTGCCACAGGCAGTACAGAATATGGGAACTTTTACCTACAAAGGAAATGTATCCGGATTCTTTTCAAACATTGTAGCTTATGGAAAATTAACAACACGGGTTGGAACTCTATTTACCGACTTAATGCTTGGTTTTGACTTAAAAACCAAGGACTTGAAATATAGTGGAAAGCTGCGAACACCCGGTTTTAATCTGAATAAAATACTGGGAGAAACGTCTGAATTCGGCAATGTTCAATTTGGGATTGAAGTAAATGGAGAAAAATATAACAAAACACAGGTAAAAGGAACTATCAAGGGAACTGTTAATTCTATACAATACAGTAATTACACGTACCATAACATCATAATGGACGGAAGTTATAACAACAAGGGATTTGATGGGAAATTGGAGCTAAACGATAAAAACGGTAAAATTAAATTTGATGGGGATATCGACCTTTCCCGCAAAATGCCGATTATGAATTTTAAGGCACAGATGAAAAATGTTTGTCCCAACAAACTCAATTTAACCGATAAATATCCGGAACTAGTTGTTTCATTGAATATAAAATCTTCTTTGGAGGGAACTACTATTGATAATTTGTTAGGAGATATTACGATAGATTCCGTGGATGTGAAGAACGAAAAAGATTCTCTTTTAATTAAAACCTTCCGGATTATTTCATCCAGAACAAACGAAAAGCAGTCGTTGCACATAATATCAGACGTGATGTCTGCAAACATTGAAGGTAAATATACGCTCTCTACTATCGCAGACAATTTCAAGTACATACTATCCAAAGAACTGCCGACGGTACACATGTTTCATAATAAAAGGAAAGAAACTTGTAACGACTTTACCTTTGATGCCAAAATCATGCCGTTGTCTAATTTGGCATACCTTTTTAACTTGACTTGGAGCATTGATGATACAACAAAAGTAAGCGGATTCTTTAACGATTACGAAAATTCGTTCGAAGTTAAAGGACATACGGCCAATGTAGAAATGGGAAAAAACACTCTGTATAAAGTTGACTTTCTCATAAATAACCCGAACAAAGCCATTGTATTTACCTCCGACCTAGCTGTAAAAACGCCTAAAGACAGTATATTATGTTCATTTAACAGTGCTACAGAAAACAGCAAAACAGAACTAGAACTAAAATGGGAAAATACCTACGAAAAAGAATACAGCGGAACCATTAAAAGTAACATTTTATACGAAGAAAATCTCGACAAAGAACTTGTATTAAATTGTTTTCTTTTACCAACCCAACTGACCCTGAATGATTCTATTTGGGGGGTTATTCCAAGCAATTTTCAATATGAAAAGGGTAAAATCAATATACACAACTTTTCTATCGAACGAAAAGACGAATATCTTCACATCGACGGCATTGCTTCCAAAAATCCGGAAGATATTATAAATGCTGATTTTAAAAACCTTAATCTCGAATATGTCAGCGAATTAATTCAACTATTGGATGTAAAACTATCCGGTATGGCAACCGGACAAGCCACCATAGGACAAGCTTTAGCCCGACCGGTCATCAATGCTAATATTGATGCAAAAAACTTTGGTTTGAATGGAGCTCCTTTTGGACATTTAATAACAAAAGCCTACTATAACCAAGATTTAGAACAAATCGAATTAGATGGAAATATCACAAATGATAATAACGAAAGCTCGAAAGTAACGGGATATGTTTCTCCGGCACGAAAAGATTTGCTATTAAATGCTGATATAACAAATGTAAATCTTAGCTTTTTACAACCCTATTTATCTTCTTTTGCCAGCAAAGTTGAAGGTAAAGGAACGGGTACTATTCATATTGGAGGAAGTTTCAAAGCTATACAACTGTGGGGAGATGCCTATGTAAAAGATGGAATGCTTTCTATCAATTTTTTAAAGACAGATTTTTATTTTTCTGACTTTATTCATGTAAAAAAGGATGCTTTTATTTTCCCGAACATCACTGTTTATGATAAAAATGGAAATTCCGGAAAAGTAAATGGCAAAGTATCTCATAATTCTTTTTCCGACTTTAAATTTGATTTCGACTTTAATGTAAATAAAATGTTGGTTTACAACACAACGGAGAATGACAATCCGGACTTTTTTGGAACAGTGTATGCCACAGGTGTGGCAAGCATTAAGGGAGATGCTGACCAAATCAATATTGATGTAGTTGGAAAAACGGAAAAAAACACTGTTTTTTCTATTCCAATATCTTCTACTTCCACTGCAACAGAAAATAACTTTATTCGCTTTGTTAATAAGAATGAGGCTCAAAAGACGCCCGAGGAAAGAAGAAAGAAAAGAAAACAAAGAGAATCAACTTCGAGTAAATTGGCTATTTCTATTCAAATAGAAGCAACACCCGATGCACAAGCGATTCTCATAATGGATGAACAAATGGGAGAAGTTATTCAGGGAAGAGGAAGCGGAAATATCCGTATAAATTATGAACCGAATAACGATCTGAAAATTTACGGCAATTACACCTTACAAGAAGGAAAATATTTATTTGTAATGCAAAATGCCATCCGCAAAACATTTGAAATTACGGATGGTAGTACCATTTCTTGGGACGGAGATCCCTACAATGGAGATATTAATATTGGAGCCACTTACCAGGTTTCAGCTTCATTAATTGATTTACTCGATGCTGACCAGTTACAAGACATAAAACGCTTGACAATACCGGTAACGTGTAAAGTTCAGCTCACAGAAGAGCTACGACATCCTAATATTAAATTTGATTTAGAATTACCAACAGCTGATGAAGAAATTCAACGCCGAGTAAAAAACATCATCAACACAGACGAGATGATGAATAGACAAATGATTTTTTTGTTGCTGTTAGGCAAATTTTACAATCCGGATATGACAAGTTCCTCTCAGTCAAGTACAGCTGAATTGGCTACTATGTTCGCCTCTGCGACCATTTCGAGTCAATTAAACTATTGGCTTTCCCAAATTAGCAATGATGTGAATTTGGGTATAAACTACCGTCAAAGTGCCGAAGGTGAACTATCGAGCCGAGAAATAGAAGTTGTATTATCAACTAAATTATTAGATGACAGACTTTTGCTAAATGGAAATGTTGGATACAAAGAAGATGTATATACAACCAATAATTTTATTGGTGACTTCGATTTAGAATACAAGCTGAATCATGCAGGCAAATTCCGCCTAAAAGCCTACTCTCATGCAAATGATAAATACTACACAACCAACGCTCTAACAACACAAGGTGCAGGTATTATTTATACCGAAGATTTCGATTCCGGGAAGAACTTGTTGAATTATTATAAGGAAGTTTTTCGAAAGAAAACACCGGAAGAAAAACTGGAAATTCAAAAAGAAAAAGAAAAAGAAAAGTCCGAAAAAATTGCCGAAAAGAAAGCCAAAAAGCTACTGCAAGAAGACCGTAAGAGACGCAGAAATGAAGCTCACAAAAAGGAAAAATTAGAAAAACAACAAACCGAAGAAAAAGGAGCTAGTAAATAGCTCCTTTTAAAATCTTTTTTTCCAAAGTCCGGACAACCATTCCTTCATTTTTCGTTCCAAGCTGTTGTTTTGCGATTGCCAGATTGATTCTTCTTTCAACTCATCGGGCAAGTACTGCTGTTCTATAAAATTATGCTCAAAATCGTGCGGATACTGATAATTTTTGCCATAATCCAATTTTTTCATCAGTGGCGTAGGAGCATTTCTTAAATGCAAAGGCACAGGCAAATTACCTGTTTGTTTTACAACACCAAGAGCTTTATCTATTGCCAAATAAGCAGAGTTACTCTTCTGACTTCCAGCCAAATATACCGTTGTTTCGGATAAGATAATGCGAGCTTCTGGAAATCCCACTTTGTGTACAGCATCAAAACAAGCATTGGCTAGAAGTAACGCATTGGGGTTTGCCAATCCGACATCTTCAGCTGCCGATATAATCAGCCTTCGAGCAATAAACTTGGGGTCTTCACCACCATCAATCATACGTGCCAACCAATAAACCGCACCATCGGGGTCACTGCCTCTTATAGATTTGATAAAAGCGGAGATAATATCGTAGTGCATTTCGCCACCCTTATCGTACGCAGAAGGGTTTTCCTGCAATTTGTCTATGACAAGCCTGTCAGTTATAGTAACCCGTTCATCACTTTCAGTTCCTATAACCAATTCCAGTATATTCAGCAATTTTCGAGCATCGCCACCGGCAAAACGAAATAATGCATCCGTTTCTTGTATGACAATTTCTTTCTTTTTAAAATATTCATCTTTATCAATGACATTTTTTAGTAATGCGGACAAATCATCAACATCCAATGGTTTAAGAACATACACCTGACAACGAGAAAGCAATGGTGTAATAACTTCAAAAGAAGGATTCTCTGTCGTTGCACCAATGAGCACAACCGTACCTTTTTCTACTGCTGCCAACAACGAATCTTGCTGAGATTTACTAAAACGATGAATTTCATCAATAAAAAGGATGGGACTTGGAGAATTAAAAAACTGACTTTTTTGTGCCTTTTCAAGTACCTCACGAACATCCTTTACACTCGAATTGACGGCACTTAAACCATAAAACGTACGGTCAGTTTTTCCTGCAATAATGCGAGCAAGTGTTGTTTTACCAACCCCCGGAGGACCCCACAAAATGAAAGAACTCAAGTTACCCGATTCAATCATCTTTCGAAGAATGGCACCCTCTCCTACCAAATGCTTTTGTCCGATGTAGTCGCTGAGCGAATTTGGACGTAAACGCTCTGCCAATGGTGATATCATCTCAAAAAAGTCTTTTTACCAAGTACAAAAGCAAAGGTACATGATTTTTTTGACCGAATGATAAATTGTCTTTAAAATTATCACGCCCATTTATTCTCTGTAATTATTTATTTTTTGTAGCTTTACAAAACTAATGATGATTGAATTATGAAAACCAGTTTACCCGAATTTTTATCAGCCTACAAAAAATTGCTGATTGCGGTACAACCCTTTGCAAAAAAAGATGATTTAGTTGCTTTAAAAAAGATGTACAAATCTTTCTATCCAACGTTGGAAGAAAAAGATATGGCTCTCATTGCAAAAAATCTACGTATAGCTACTATTTCCGTACAAGAAGTGGGACTTGGAAGATCTGCCGTTATCGGAATATTATTATTTTCGCATGTTGTTGAAGAAAAGCTTTCCCTAGAAGATGTTGAAAAGCTTTTCAAAAAGGATATTTCAATCATTATCAAGGGATTAATACAAGTAGCCGATCTGTACAAAAAAACACCTTCTCTCGACAGTGAAAACTTCAGAAGTCTTTTATTAACCTTTGCCGAAGATGTTCGGGTCATTTTCATCATGCTTGCCGAAAGGCTTTACATTATGCGAGGATTGAAAGGATATACGGAAGAAGAACGTCAAAATATTGCCCGCGAAACATCCTTTTTGTACGCCCCTATGGCACACCGATTGGGACTTTATTCCATAAAGACCGAATTGGAGGATTTATCGTTAAAATACACAAATGCAGAAACTTACAAAGAAATTGCCCACAAGTTAAACGAGACAAAACGCTCTCGTGATGCATATATTGCCGAATTTATAGCCCCTTTAAAAGAAAAAATAGAACTTGCCGGATTCGACTTCGAAATAAAAGGACGAACGAAATCTATTTACAGCATTTGGAATAAAATAAAAAAACAAAATACTCCATTCGAAAATATTTACGATTTATTTGCCATCCGTGTTATTCTTCATAGTCCTTTGGAACGAGAAAAAGCCGATTGCTGGCAAGTTTATTCCATTGTAGCAGACATGTATCAGCCTAACCCAAAGCGCCTGCGAGACTGGCTTTCGATACCCAAAACGAATGGATACGAATCGCTTCACACTACCGTAATGGGACCACAAGGAAAATGGGTAGAAGTACAAATTCGTACACAACGTATGGATGAAATTGCCGAAAAAGGGTTAGCAGCTCACTGGAAATACAAGGGTTTAAAAGGCGAAGAAACCATGGACAAATGGTTGAAAAACATTCGTGACATCCTTGAAAATCCGGACATGAACGCTGTCGATTTGATGGACAACTTCAAATTGAATCTTTACGACAAAGAAGTATTTGTTTTTACGCCTTCGGGCGATTTGCATAAACTGCCAAAGGGATCAACCATCTTGGATTTTGCATTTAACATTCACTCCGGTTTAGGTTCTAAGTGCGTTGGTGCCATTGTAAACGGAAAAAATGTTCCCATAAAATACCAACTGAACAATGGCGACCAAGTGGAAGTACTAACCTCTCCTACCCAAAAGCCGAAACAAGACTGGCTGAATATTGTGCTAACATCGCGAGCCAAGTCAAAAATAAGACAAGCACTAAAGGAAGTTCAAAACAAGGAAGTAGAAATAGCTCGTGAAGGACTGAAACGAAGATTAAAAAATTGGAAAATAGAATTTGACGAATCGAAAGTTGCCCGTTTAACTAAAAAAATGGGATTTAAAACCGTTACGGATTTTTACGTAGCATTGGCTTCAGAAAAGCTTGATATTTTTGAGGTTCGGGATACTTATTTGGATTTGGACAAACAACAAACAACCGATCAGGAAATCAGAAGTGCGGAAAAATTTGTAAAAGAATCTCCTTTAAAAGAGATTACGGCAAAAGAAGATGTGTTGGTTATAGACGAAACCTTGAAAGATATTGAATATAAATTGGCAAAATGTTGTAATCCGATTTATGGCGACGATGTGTTTGGTTTTGTGTCTATTTTGGGAGGAATCAAAATTCATAAAACGGACTGTCCCAATGCTCCACAAATGATAGCTCGGTTCGGTTATCGTATTGTGAAAGCCCGTTGGTCGGGAAAAGCAGGTTCGCAATATTCCATTACCTTACGCGTGGTAGGAAATGACGATTTGGGTATTGTAACCAATATTACCTCCATCATTTCTAAAGAAAAAGATGTTACCTTACGCTCCATCTCCATCGACTCACACGACGGATTGTTTCAAGGAAACTTAACGGTTATGATTAACGATTTACATAACTTAGAAGTCTTAATCAAAAAAATAAAGGTAGTGAAAGGTGTCAAATTTGTAGAGAGAGCTTAGTACCGAACTCCCGAAATAAAAAAAGTTTTTACTTGCTGAATCTGGTAAACAGCTGAAAATGTAACAGTTAAAAACACACAACAAACTCGTTTACCAAATTGCAAATCATAAGACAGTGACCGTATGCAAATACGCATTCAACAAAGTAAAGGGGAAAAAGACAGATACACGTTGCTCAGCAAAAAAACTTTATTAATTTTACGAAGGTATTTCAATGAATATAAACCAAAGGAATGGCTATTTGAAAGCGAAAGAGGTGGGCAATATGCGGATAGAAGCATGCAAAACATTCTAAAAAATGTAGTACAAAAAGCTAGTATAAAAAAAAGGATTACTGTACATACATTAAGGCATAGTTTTGCAACTCATTTGCTTGAAAATGTAACTGATTTAAGATATATTCAAAATTTACTGGGGCATAGTAGTAGTAAAACAACCGAAATCTATACACACATAACAACCAAAGGATTTGATCAAATCAAGAATCCGTTAGATAAATTAGAAATATAAACTATTAAATTAACATTTTGGATATGTGCCATAAATACAATTACACAAAAAAAGTAAATGATTGATATTCAAGATCAATCTAAATCTCATAAGGCAAATATATGCCCACTCTATGGCGTATACACAGATGTTACCGCCAAGTGTAAAAAAACGACACAGCAGACAATTTACTGCATAAGGACAAAAAAACGACAAATGACAGCCAACGCACAAATATTAAGACAGTAATATGAAAGAAATATTGAGGAAAATCGAAGGAAACAAATTATTGCTGACAGTTTCGAACGATATGTATGAAAAGGAAGCAATTTTAAATGCATCCTATAAATTTACTGATAAATGTTACATTAATATTGAACCATCAGATTCAATAACCGAAATATATTTTCAAAGGAAAAATGAAAATATTGAAATTGATAATATTGCATTGGATTTTGGAAATGAACTAATAGACCAACAAGTCAGATTAAACACAGGAAGAGAATTCAAAGTAATTCGAGAAGAATTAGTAAAAAAAGCATTTTCATCCATAAGTAAATAGGAATGAGTTATCAGATACTTCCATATCGGTTTGAAAGATTAAAAGAAAATGTCTTTTTATCAAATGAAGTTGGCGAACATTTGTATTTGACAAATGATGACTTTCATAATTTTGTAGAACATAGGTTACAACCAGAAGAGAAGACTTTTAAAGATTTAAAAAGTAAACATATTATTGCAGACAATAATATTGATGATGTTATTGATATGCTTGCTACAAAATACAGAACCAAAAAACATTTTCTTACAGAATTTACGGCATTACACATGGTTGTAATTTCTTTAAGATGTAATTCTAATTGCAGTTATTGTCAGGTTTCTAAAAAAGATTTAAGTGATGTGAGTTTTGACATGTCAAAGAAAACTGCAAAAAAAGTTGTAGAAAGGATTTTTGAAAGTCCATCGCCAAATATTAAAATTGAATTTCAAGGAGGCGAACCTCTTTTGAACTTTGAAATCATAAAGTATATCATTGACAAAGCAGAATGCACTAATATATTTAAAAAGAAAAATCTTGAGTTCGTTATTTGTACAAATCTAACATCAATAGACAACAAAATATTAAAATGGCTTAAAGGACACAATGTTTATATCTCAACATCAATAGATGGTCCAAAAGAATTACATAATCTAAACAGACCGCTACATGATATTGAAAATAGTTATGATTTGGTAACTGAAAAGATTAAACTTTGCAGGGAGTATTTAGGACGTGATAGTGTTTCTGCATTAATGACAACAACATCACACACATTAAAACATTTCAATGAGATTATTGATAAATATATTGAACTTGGATTTGAATCTATTTTTTTAAGGTCTTTGAATCCTTATGGTTTTGCAAAAAGAGATAAGCATATATTAGCTTATCCTATGGATGAATTTATTGAATATTACAAAAAAGGATTAGACTACATCATTGACATTAATATACAAGGTAATTTTTTCGCTGAAGGATATGCCACGATTCTTTTAACAAGGATTTTAACACCATTTAGTACAGGATTTGTAGACTTACAATCTCCTGCTGGCATTGCAATAGCTGGTGTGATTTACGATTATGATGGCGATGTTTATGTTTCTGATGAAGGTCGCATGTTGGCAGCTGTTGGAGATAAAAAATTTAAAATTGGAAATGTAGAAAGCAATTCTTATCAAGAGATATTTAATAGTGAATATTTACATGAATTAATCGAAAGCTCAATTGCTGAAAGTTTGCCAGAATGTGCAACTTGCGCTTATCTGAGTTACTGTGGTGCCGACCCAGTTCGAAATTATAGTGAACAAGGTGATATAATAGGTAATCGAACAATTAGTGAGATTTGCAATAAAAATAAAAACATAATTAAACATCTATTATCATTATTACAACGCAATGATAAGGCTGTAAATAAAGTTTTTTGGAGTTGGATAACACGAAAATCATTTGAGGAATGAAGCAATTAATTGGCGATGCACAAAATATAAATAAAGTCTTGATTGGCAAAATCACTAAAAATGATGATTTGTTTGCTAATAAGAATGATTTGATTTATGTTACCGACAGTGACAAATTTCCAAAAGGTTATTTAGCTGTAATTACGACAAGTAAGAATATTAACAACAATTCTTTATCGTATGTTCGAAATGTTGAGAGTATTTCAGAATTATTCAATAATGACATCGTTACAATTGAACCTGACGGTAGAATAAGTATTGTATATGATATAAATTCTCGTCATAATGCAATATTTATTACGGGAAGGTGCAATTCGAATTGTATTATGTGTCCGCAACCTCCTGTAAAGCAAGAGGAGAATAAATTTGACTTAAACTTGAAATATATTTCTCTTATTGATAAAAGCGCAAAATCAATTAGTATTACTGGAGGTGAACCTACTTTAATTGGAGTTAAATTATTTGAAATTTTACATGCAATTCATAATAGAATTCCGAAAGCCTCTATTAATCTATTGTCAAATGGTATTAAGTTTGAAAACTACGAATATGCAAAACAATTTGCGCAAGCTATAAAACAAGAAATTGTTGTTGATATTCCTTTGTATTCAGATATTGACAGTATTCACAATAGCATTGTAAGAACGAATTCTTTTTATAAAACAATAAAAGGAATTTATAATCTAGCAAAATTCAATATTAAAATTGGTATTCGTGTTGTTATTCATAAAATGAATTATGACAGATTGCCTGAATTATCGGAGTTTATTTATGCAAATTTCCCATTTGTTTATCATATTGCATTTATGCAAATGGAGCCAATAGGTTATGCAAATGATAATTTAACTGATTTATGGATTGACCCATTAGATTACAATAACGCATTAGAAAAAGCTGTTTTGAATTTACATTACAGAGATTTACATGTTTCCATTTATAATACTCAGCTTTGTGTATTGCCAGAAAAATTAAGATGTTTTGCGGTTCAATCTATATCTGATTGGAAAAATATTTATATAATGGAATGTGAAGATTGCATTTTAAGAGCAAAATGCGCTGGTTTTTTTGCATCATCAAAAGATAAACATAGTCGCGGTATCACAACTATTAAAGACCTTCAAGCGAAAGACGCTTGTTGTTTTTCTCACCTTTAATTTAAATTTTTATGAGAAAAATTTTAATTCCGGTAGCAGCAGCTTTAGTTTTAATGGGAACTATTGTTACTACCAAAGCAGCAAAACTGCTTAAATTTTCTGATGTGAGCATAAGTCAAGGCAATGACAATGGTCTTGTTTTGAAACATGCGAGCCAACTCTATGGGAACAGTGTAATGCTATTAGCAGACCACGGTTCTCATGGTTCACATGCATCTCACGCTTCTCATAGTTCACATGTCTCTGGTAGCTAGTGTGGACGGACAGTCCTCGCTTATGGGGGCTGTCTTTTTTAAGTAAAAAAAAGAAGTCAGTATAAATGAGAAGTCAACGCTTCGTAGTCAAGCACATTAGCTGGTCGCTCAAAAAGCAGACACACGACCAAAACCAACCAAAGAGCTTGCCTACCCAAAAGCAATGTAGAGAGATTCAATGTATAAAATTGAACAGAAATGATGACTGAAAACAAAAAACACCAGGCGGTAACACGCGGTATAGCCAATAAGGGTTTCAGTAGTATGCGAAGGTCATCACCCGCATCAATCTTTCGTCTCAGTTGATAGGAACGTCGCTCCGCAATCCCTTACTGGCCATACCGCCACCGTTAGACTGTGCAAAAAAAGTAATAAAAATACCATTGATATTTACTTACATCTATCTTTAGACTACAAAATTCATGATATGGTTGTTGATTTTTTTAACAAAAGTAGTTATTAATCTGCAACCCTATTTTAGGACGAAACACATTATTTTTTCTCACAAACAAAAACAAATGAAATACGGGTTTTTCTTGCTTATTTTCTCCCTGTTTATGGCAATTTTTGCGTATGTTATTATCCGCGGATACCAATCGTTACCGACACAGGGCTATTGGAAACAACTCTATGCAGGAGTCAGCGTACTAGGTTTAGCATCGTTTCTCACAGCTCTTTTTGTCGGACACAAAATGAATACTGAACTTGCCTCCTCCCTCGCATTCACCGGCAACACCTATTTTATTGTCCTGATCTATCTTTTTATTGCATTTGTGCTCGCCGACCTTGTACGGGCTACCAATGCCTTCGCCCATTTTGCCCCAGCAGGTATGGTCTCATTTCGATACTGGTGGTTCATCGGTAGCATAACCGTTATTGTCATTACATTGATTGTTGGTAACTATCGCTTTAACCATCCTGTAGTAGTGCCTATCACAATTCAAATCGCTAAACCAAAACAAAACAAAGAATTAAAAATAGTAGCAATAAGCGACCTGCATATCGGATTCTCAATCAAAAAAAAGCAGATGCAGCAGTACGTAAAACTAATCAACGCACAGCATCCTGATATTGTGCTGATAGCAGGCGACTTCAGTGACCGATCCATCGAACCCGTTATCCGGCAAAATATCAAAGAAGAATTGCTAAAAATTAATGCACCGATGGGCATTTTTGGCATCAACGGCAACCATGAATTGTTTGCCGAACGACCCAATGCTACGGCCGAATATCTCCGTAGTGCTGGCATTACAGTATTGATCGACTCTGTAGTACTGGTTAATAATTCATTTTATGTTGTTGGACGAGAGGATTATTCTGATCCAAAACGTCAACCATTAGCATCACTCACCAAAGAACTTGATATGAACTTGCCGGTTATCCTACTTGACCACCAACCACACCATCTAGAAGAGGCACAACAAAACCATATCGACCTGCAAGTGTCAGGACATACACACGGAGGACAGTTTTTTCCCGGCAACTTCATTGTAAAAAACATGTTTGAACAAGCACACGGCTATCTGCACAAAGGCAACACTCACTATTATGTTTCCTCGGGAATCGGCATCTGGGGACCACAATACCGCATCGGAACACAATCAGAACTAGCAGTGATAACGATGAAATACTGAAAAACCTTATTGGGAAGAATTTTAGAAACTTGTGCCTATAATAAAAGGCAATTTCTAACTCCAAAACAAAGCAACAATGAGTAGAAAATATTAATTTTACAATTCACACAGTATTTACTTAGTTACATTTCTTACTATCAATTGGATTAATGTTTTTACCCGTTGTGAGTGTAAAGGCATTGTAATCTATAGCATTAATTACTGTTTGAACAAAAAGGATTGAACGTATATGCTGCATGGGTTATTCTGTCAAATTAGAGTAAAGATGAATGAATTAGAATTTTGAGATAAAAGATTGAATCACAACATAAAATTAAGTTTGCAAGAACAATGGAAAACATAACCTACCGATTCCTAACTTATATTTCGTATGACACAAAAGCTGATGAAAAAGTAACGGATACACCAAGTTCTAAGGGGCAAATGGTTTTTGCCAACCATTTAAAAGAAGAATTGGAAAAGCTGTCACTACAAAATATCATCTTAACAGAGAAAGGTTATTTGTATGCCACACTGCCATCTAATTCTAAAAAAAATAACATCCCTAAAATAGGATTTATCGCACACATTGACACAAGTCCGGGTGCAGAAGGTAAAAATATTAAACCCCGTATCATTAAGAATTATGATGGGAAAGACATTGTTTTACATGTTGAAAAAAATATCATTCTTTCGACAAAACAATATCCCGAAATACTCAACTACACGGGTCAAGACATTATTGTTACAGACGGAACTACCCTTTTAGGAAGCGACGACAAAGCAGGAATTACAGCCATTATTTCCGCCATAGAATATTTGACCCTGCACACCGAGATAGAACACGGAGATATACAAATAGCCTTTACACCGGACGAAGAAATTGGGCGGGGTGCCGATTATTTTGACACAGCTATTTTTGATGCCCAATGGGCATACACTATTGATGGCGGAGAAGTTGGAGAATTGGAATATGAAAACTTCAACGCCGCTTCGGTTGTTATTACGATTCAGGGGACAAATGTTCATCCGGGATATGCCAAGAACAAAATGGTAAACTCATTATTGGTCGCCAACGAAATAATTAATCATTTATCAGACAAAGGATTACCTCAAAACACAGAAAATAGAGAAGGTTTTTTCCATATAGATGCAATGGAGGGAAATGTTGAAAAAACAGTGGTGAATTATATCATTCGTGATTTCGAAAAAGACAGTTTTGAAAAAAGAAAAAACACCTTTAGAATGCTAATTAGCAGGGTTAACGAAAAATACGGAAAAGATACTGCAACAATCGTTATAAAAGACCAATATTACAATATGAAAGAAAAGATAAGTCCGTCCATGCACATTGTGGATATTGCAAAGGATGCGATGAAGGAACTTGGAATTACGCCCAAAATATCTCCTATAAGAGGTGGAACAGACGGTGCAAGACTTTCTTTTATGGGACTTCCTTGTCCGAATATTTTTGCAGGCGGACATAATTTTCATAGTCGATATGAATACATCCCTGTGCAATCAATGGAAAAATCGATGGAAACCATTCTAAAAATCATAGAAAAAATCGTCGACAAAAACCGTTGTTGATAAATTAGTGTAAAAAGATAATAGCCAAAAAGAAAAAAAATAATAACTTTGTGGGTATTTAAGAAAAATCCTCTTTTCAGGTTCTTTTTAACTTCGTATTTGCCAATAGAATAACGAGCATGTTCGTTAAACAACAATAAGGATGAAAAGCCCACATGCGGGTAACATCCCAAACTTTATAATTAATAATTTATTCACGGATGAAGAAGCATAATTTCAACGCAGGACCATCTATCTTACCAAGAGAAGTCATTGAAAAAACTGCGGAAGCAGTGTTAGATTTTGAAAATGACGGACTTTCTATCTTGGAAATAAGCCATCGTGCAAAAAACTTCCAACCCATTGTAGACGAAGCTGTTGCATTGTTCAAAGAACTTTTAAACATACCGGAAGGATATTCGGTAATTTTCCTTGGAGGTGGAGCTAGTTTGGAATTCTGTATGGTTCCGTTCAATTTATTAGAAAAAAAAGCAGCCTATTTAAACACCGGCGTGTGGGCTAAAAAGGCAATAAAAGAAGCAAAGGGATTTGGAGAAGTAGTAGAAGTAGCTTCTTCTGCCGATGCAAATTTTTCTTTTATTCCTAAAAATTTTACTATTCCTGCTGATGCCGATTATTTTCACATCACAACCAATAACACCATCTACGGAACAGAAATTCTGACTGACCTTGATTCTCCTGTGCCGATGGTTGCTGATATGTCTTCTGACATTTTCTCCCGTCCTGTTGACGTTTCCAAATACGGACTTATCTACGGTGGTGCACAAAAAAATCTGGCTCCTGCCGGAGTTACTTTTGTCATTGTAAAAGATGAAATACTTGGAAAAGTCAGTCGATATATTCCTACCATGTTGAACTACAAAACTCACATTGCAGAAGGTTCTATGTTCAATACACCGCCTGTATTGCCCATTTACGCGGCACTTCAAACCTTAAAATGGTTGAAGAAAAACGGAGGTCTCGTTGAAATGGAAAAGAAAAATATCGCAAAAGCAAATCTTCTTTACAACGCTATTGACAACAGCAAAATGTTTGAAGGGACAGCGAATAAGGAAGACCGCTCTCGTATGAATATTTGTTTCGTAATGAAAGAAAAATATAAAGATTTAGAAGCTGATTTCTTGAAATTTGCAACATCTCAGGGCATGGTCGGAATTAAAGGACACCGTTTGGTTGGTGGATTCCGTGCTTCGTGTTACAATGCTCTTCCTATCGAAAGTGTTCAAGCCTTAGTTGACTGTATGAAAGAATTTGAAGCAAAATTTGCATAAAATATAACATTCAAATGGAATACGTTTCTCTGAGGCAGGCTCAAGCAGCTTTTCCCGAGAAACGTATTCTCTTTTTAGATTAAATCAAACTTATATAAAACAATTGAAATGAAAGTATTAATAGCAACAGACAAACCATTTGCAAAAATTGCAGTAGATGGTATTCGTAAAGAAATAGAAGCTGCCGGTTTTGAATTGGCTTTGCTGGAAAAATACACCGAAAAGAAACAGTTACTCGATGCGGTAGCCGATGCAAACGCAATTATCATTCGTAGTGATATTATTGATAACGAAGTGCTTGATGCAGCAAAACAACTAAAAATTGTTGTCCGTGCAGGTGCAGGTTACGACAATGTAGACCTCGAATCAGCCACAAAACACGGCGTTTGTGTAATGAATACTCCGGGACAAAACTCCAATGCGGTTGCCGAATTAGCATTCGGAATGATGGTATACGCCGTTCGCAACTTTTACAACGGGACATCAGGAACTGAATTAATGGGTAAAAAATTGGGTATTCATGCTTACGGAAATGTTGGACGTAATGTAGCTCGCGTTGCAAAAGGTTTTGGCATGGAAATTTTTGCTTACGATGCTTTTTGTCCTAAAGAAGTGATTGAAAAAGACAATGTTACAGCATTAAATTCTGAAGCAGAATTATATGCTACTTGTGATGTCGTTTCTCTCCATATTCCGGCAACACCGGAAACGAAAAATTCCATTAACTACGCATTGTTGAACAAAATGCCAAAAGGTGGATTATTAGTCAATACCGCTCGTAAAGAAGTTATCAACGAAGCTGAATTGGTACAACTGATGACAGATCGCCCCGACTTTAAATATATAACGGACATTATGCCTTCAAATGCTGCTGAATTATCAGAAAAGTTTGCGGGAAGATATTTTTCTACTCCTAAAAAGATGGGAGCTCAAACAGCTGAAGCAAACATCAATGCAGGTATTGCTGCTGCAAAACAGATTGTTGATTTTATCAAAAACGGTAACCAAAAGTTCCGCGTTAATAAATAATAGATTAGGTTAAAATTAAATAAGGCATCTAAAAACAATTCTTTAGGTGCCTTATTTATTACTTGTAAATTATAAAAAAAAAGAACCTGCAAAGATTTAGATGAATTTGATTTATTTTTAATTTTGTATCACTTTAAATCATAAAAATATGGCTACAATCAAACCTTTCAAAGGCATACGTCCTCCTCAAAATTTAGTAGAACAAATAGCTTCTCGTCCTTATGACGTGCTTAATTCGGAAGAAGCCCGTAAAGAAGCAAAAGGCAACGAAAAATCGCTTTATCATATCATTAAACCGGAAATTGATTTTCCCGAAGGGAAAGACGAACACGATGCTGACGTATATGAAAAAGCTGCTGAAAACTTCCAATTATTTCAGGATAAAGGCTGGCTTGTACAAGACAAAGAGGAAAAATATTACGTGTACGCTCAAACCATGAACGGTAAAAAACAATACGGTTTGGTTGTTGGTGCCTCTGTAGCTGACTACATGAATAATAACATCAAAAAGCACGAACTTACACGTCGGGACAAAGAAGAAGACAGAATGAAGCACGTTAGAGTAAACAATGCAAATATCGAACCTGTCTTTTTGGCTTACCCACACAACGACGAAATAGATGCTATCATTGGCGAAACTATCAAACACAAACCTGAATATGATTTTGTAGCACCGGATGGGTTTGGTCATCATTTTTGGCTAATTTCAGATAAAAAGACCATAAATCGTATTACGTCGATATTTGCCAACATTCCTTCTTTGTACATTGCGGACGGACACCACCGTAGTGCAGCAGCTGCTTTGGTTGGAAACGAAAAAAAATTACAAAATCCGACTCACAAGGGCGACGAAGAATACAACTATTTTTTAGCGGTATGTTTTCCTGACAATCAACTGAATATAATGGATTACAACCGTGTAGTAAAAGATTTGAACGGGCTGAGTAATCAGGACTTTTTGAAAGCTTTGGAAAAAAATTTCGACATAGAAGATAAAGGAACTGAAATATACAAGCCTGAAAAATTACACAATTTTTCTTTGTATCTATCAGGCAAATGGTATTCGCTTACTGCTAAAAAAGGCACCTTTAATGACAGTGATCCGATTGGCGTACTTGACGTAACCATTTCCTCAAACCTTATTTTAGACGAAATTTTAGGTATTAAAGACCTTCGTAGCGATAAACGAATTGACTTTGTCGGAGGGATTAGAGGTTTAGGCGAGTTGAAAAAACGCGTTGACAATGGCGAAATGAAAGTTGCTTTAGCCCTCTATCCTGTTTCTATGAAACAGCTCATTGACATTGCCGATACAGGCAATATTATGCCGCCAAAAACCACTTGGTTTGAACCTAAATTACGTTCCGGATTAGTTATTCATAAATTAATCTAAAATTGTTCTGTCTGTAAATTTTATTTCTTACATTTGCGTTTGATATGAAAGCAGATTGTTAACATAGAATCTATTAAAAGCCAGTATAAGCCGTGCCTTATGTTGGCTTTTTTTTGGACGGTTACTTTATACATCAAGATTTATCTCATTCAACCTAAACTTATTTTCGGATGAAAAACAATGGATTAGTTTCAATTACCGACTATTCGGAAGAAGATATCTTACGGATTTTGTCCTACGCGGAGAAATTTGAAGAAAATCCCAATACCAAAATTCTGGATGGCAAAGTAGTGGCAACACTCTTTTTTGAACCATCTACCCGTACACGGTTAAGTTTCGAAACAGCTGTAAATCGATTAGGCGGAAGAGTCATTGGGTTTTCAGATGCTGCGACATCCAGCTCGTCAAAAGGAGAAACGCTGAAAGACACCATAAAAATGGTGAGTAATTATGTAGACCTGATTGTAATGAGACATCCTGTAGAAGGTGCTGCCAGATACGCTTCCGAAATAGCATCTGTTCCGGTCATCAATGCCGGAGATGGAGCCAACCAACATCCGACACAAACAATGCTTGATTTATATTCCATCAAAAAAACGCAAAAAACGCTCGATAATCTGAAAATCAGTATGGTGGGTGATTTGAAATATGGAAGAACAGTACATTCGTTGCTTATGGCAATGAGATACTTCAACCCTACTTTTCGCTTTGTTTCCCCCTTAGAATTACAACTACCCGAACAATACAAGCTATTTTGCAAAGAACATCATATCAACTATACAGAATGTAACGATTTATCCCAAGTTATTGACGATACGGACATTTTGTATATGACCAGGGTGCAACGAGAACGCTTTACAGACCCCGTAGAATACGAAAAAGTAAGAAATGCATACACACTAAAAAACTGTTTACTGGAAAATACGAAAGAAAATCTCAGAATATTGCATCCACTACCTCGAATTACGGAAATTGACGAAGATGTGGACGATAATCCAAAAGCATATTATTTTCAACAAGCACGTAACGGAGTTTTTGTCCGTCAGGCAATTATATGTTCAATTTTAGGTTTAATTTAATGAAAATGAAAACAGATAACAATGAATTAGTCGTTCAAGCCCTTAAAAATGGGACAGTTATAGATCATATTCCTGCCGACAAATTATTTAAAGTTTTTGCCATTCTACAGCTTGATGCACTGCCCAATCAAATTACGATTGGAAATAATTTAGACAGTCATAAACTGGGTAAAAAAGGAATCATCAAAATATCCGACAAATTTTTCGAACAACAAGAAGTCAATAAAATTGCACTGATAGCTCCCAATGCAAAAATTAACATCATAAAAAATTACGAAGTTGTCGAAAAAGTGGAGTTGACTATTCCGGATGAAATAATAGACATTATGCAGTGTATCAATCCGATGTGCATCACAAACAAAGAAAATGTCCCTACCCACTTTTATTTCATTGATAAGAAAAAAAGACTCGCACAATGCCACTATTGCGAGAGAATCATTAAAGAAGAAGATTTAACGTTGAAATAATAGAAGAATGAAACAAAACTGGAAACCGGGCACTTTGATTTATCCATTACCAGCCATTTTGGTAAGTTGCGGTGAAGATGAAACCGAATACAACCTTTTAACGGTAAGTTGGACAGGTACTATTTGCACTAACCCTCCCATGTGCTATATTTCTGTTAGAAAAGAGCGTCATTCTCATGCTATATTGACCCGAACAAAAGCTTTTGTCATTAACTTGACAACAGAAGATATGGCGTTTGCCACAGATTGGTGTGGCGTAAATTCGGGAGCCAAGCACGACAAATTTAAGGAAATGAACCTTACTGCCGAAAAGGCACAAGTAGTCAATGCTCCCATAGTAAAAGAATCTCCACTGAATATAGAATGTAAAGTAGTAGAAATAAAAGAATTAGGTTCTCATGATATGTTCATTGCTGAGGTAGTAAATGTACAAGCAGATGAAAAATACATCGACAAAGAAACCGGAGAATTCAAATTAAACGATGCCAAACTAATTGCGTACTCTCACGGAAACTATTTCAAATTGGGAGAAAAAATAGGGAAATTTGGATGGAGTATTCAAAAGAAAAAAAATAAATGAAAAACAGGAGTACCATGAAAAATATATTTTTTATCGTTTCTTTCTTAACCATCTCATCTTTATCCATATCGGCACAGGTTAATGCAAAATCCCTTGAAATACTAAACAAAGTATCTGCCGCATACCAGAAATCAACAAGCAATATTGTTGATTTTCAGATTACAATTAAAGATGTACAAAAGAAAACAGAAAATACCGTAGTTGGTAAAATTAAAACCAAACAGAACAAAATAAACATCGTAACCTCCTACGCTACCATTATTTTTGACGGCGTTTCTCAATACGTTTATATGCCTCAAACCAACGAAATAAATATCAGTAATCCGACTAAAGAAGATTTGGCAAAGTTAAATCCAACCTATATTTTAAACAGCTACAAAAAAAATTATAAAATAAATGAGCCGATAGTAAAAACAAAAAACGGAGTTAAAGCATATTCTATCGATCTATTTCCTGAAAGTTTAAAAGAAAATTACTTTAAAATAAATATCAATATTAATGGGGTTACCTACGAACCGACATCTATTGTAACCTACTCTAAAGACGGAAGTATCCATACAATAAAAATACTGAAGATTGAAAAAAATGCAACCGTAAGTGCTGCTGATTTTCAGTTTGATGCAAAAAAATATCCCAAAGCTGAAATTATTGACTTACGATAACTATTTATGGAAAATACGAACGAAAAAACGCGTTGCCTCATTTTGGGTTCCGGGCCGGCAGGACTGACAGCAGCCATTTATGCCTCAAGAGCAGGACTGGCTCCTATTGTGCTGGAAGGAATTCAACCCGGCGGACAATTAACCATGACCACCGATGTAGAAAACTTTCCGGGTTATCCCGATGGAATTAGCGGTTTTGATATGATGGAAGACATTAAAAAACAAGCCATCCGATTTGGAGCAGATGTACGTTGGGGTATTGCAACAGAAGCCGACTTATCTTCTTTTCCTTTTAAGATAACCATCGACCAAGAAAAAGTGATAGAAGCAGATACGCTTATTATTGCAACAGGAGCTGCAGCCAAATATTTGGGTTTACCCGACGAACATAAATATGCGGGTTCGGGCGTTTCGGCTTGTGCTACTTGCGACGGATTTTTTTACCGCAAAAAAGATGTAGCAGTAGTCGGTGGCGGAGATACCGCTTGCGAGGATGCTCTGTATTTATCTGCCATTTGCAACAACGTGTACCTTATTGTTCGCCGAAACGTATTGCGAGCATCTCAAATAATGCAAAAAAGAATAGCCGAAACTCCTAACATTCAGGTTTTGTTTGAACACGAAACCAAATCGTTGTTTGGAGAAAAAGTAGTAGAAGGTGCTATTTTGACAAAAAAGAAAGGCACGCCCCAAGAAACGGAAGTTTCCATTAAAATTGACGGATTCTTTTTGGCTATCGGCCACACCCCCAACTCCCGCGTTTTTAAGGACTCGTTGGAGTTAGATGAAGTAGGTTATATCAAAACCATTGGCAGCACACCCAAGACAGCTATCGAGGGAGTATATGCCGCAGGCGATGTTGCCGACCCCATTTACCGACAAGCCATCACTTCTGCCGGAAGCGGTTGTAAGGCAGCCATGGAAGCAGAACGATTTTTGCTGGAAAAAGGTTTATAATAGCCCAAAAACTAAAAATAGCATACGGTTATCTGCCTGATATATAGCGGATAACCGTATTTTTGCTCCATAGCTATTCTGAACAAACATTTACTGTAACAATATTGAACAAGACCTAATATTGAAAAACATTTCTGTTTCCTATCAAAATATTACAAAAAACTTCCCTATTTCATATTTCAAAACCAATCCATCAATGCTATTAAGTTTTATTATGAACACATAATGCTTGCTTGGTACGAAAAACATTGGGAATACTCCGAAGATACTTGCTGAAATATGAACCAAAAGAATGGTTGTTTAAAGGAGAGAAATACGCGACGCGAAGTGTTCAGCATATTTTAAAAATGGCATTAAAAAATTGGCATTCATAAAAAATGTCGGTACATTCGTTGCATAGTTCATTTGCTACACATTTGTTGGAGTCGGGCACCGATTTAACCTACTCGGACACTCAAGCAGCAAAACAACAGAAATACAGATATACACACATATCACAACAAAAGGTTTTGACCAGATAAAAAGTCCGTTGGATAATCTTGACATTTAGTTAATTTTTAAACTTTTTATTGAGATAAACTTTTTATCTTTGGAAAGAAAATAATAAAACTAACAAAAAAACGTCTGTTTCTCTTCTCTATAAAATTCCTGTATGTGCAATAACCAGAAAATAGGTAAATATTCTAACATTCTAAATAACATAACTTTAGCTAAACAAACACACACTTCTATAGCGCATGTATGTGCAATAGCGTAGTACATACAGAAATTTGTTGCACATACACAGATGTTAGGGGCAAGCCTAAAACATACAGATAATCATAGACGATAATGACAGAAAATATAACACTTGAATACGATGCATTTTTAAGGTCTTTTAAGAGAAATGTGGATGTTCCACATTCTTTTTTATTGGGTGCTGGAACTTCTATTACTTCTGGAATTCAATCAGCATATGATTGTATTTGGGAATGGAAAAAAGATATTTATCTGTCAAAGAATATAAATTCTGCGGAATTTTATAAGAATTACAAAAATGAATCAGTCCGAAAGAGTATTCAAAATTGGTTAGATAATCAGGGAGAATATCCACCTCTTGATTCTACGGAAGAGTATTCTTTTTATGCAGAAAAAGCCTATCCTATTCCAGACGACAGACGTAAATATTTTTTCAGTTTAATTGAAAACAAAGAACCATATATAGGTTATAAATTGCTTTGTCTTTTGGCAGAACATAATATTGTGAAGTCTGTTTGGACAACTAATTTTGACGGATTGACTGTTCGTTCTGCGCATCAAAACAGATTAACACCAATAGAAATAACATTAGATAATTCTGAAAGGATATATAGAAACCAAAGCAAAAAGGAGTTATTGACGATTGCTTTACATGGAGATTATAAATTCTCAACTTTAAAGAATACTGAAAAGGAATTAGATAATCAAAACGAAACATTTAAAGAGCAATTTTCTAATTATCACATTGATAAAAACCTTGTTGTAATAGGATACAGCGGAAGAGATAAATCATTAATGGACGCAATCTCATTAGCTTTCTCTAAAAAAGGTTCAGGCAGATTATATTGGTGTGGATTTGGCAGCCAAATTAATAAAGAAGTTTCCAAACTGATTTTAAAAATCAGAGAATCAGGAAGAGAGGCATATTATATATCAACGGACGGCTTCGACAAAACATTAATTCACTTAGCTAAATCAGCATTTGAGGGAAATTTTACTGTAGAAAAACAAATTCAAGATGCCTTAGAAACATCTAATGAGGAGGAATATTTTAAAACGGATTTTAGTCTTTCTTTTACAAAAACAGACAAATACATAAAAAGTAATCTGCACCCTATTACATTTCCCAAAGAAGTTTTTCAATTTGAGGCAGATTACAAAGATGAAAGACCCTGGAGTTTTCTAAAAGAAAAGACAAAAGACACAAATATATGTGTCGTACCTTTTAAGGGAAAAGTATATGCTATTGGAACATTGACAGATATTGATAAAACCTTCAAAGCATATCTAAAGTCAGAAATTAAAAGAGAGCCTATATCAAAGTTTGATATAGAAAATGTATCTGCATTCAAATCATTAATGCTAAAGGCAATTCTTAAATATTTTTCTAACAAACTCGAAATTGACACCAATCTTAAAGACAAGCTTTGGCTAAAAAGCATTGAAAGTAAATATATTAATATTAACATACATAAAGCCTTACAGCTTTCATTCTATTTTGATAACAATAGGAGCTTTGCCTATTTATCTTTTATTCCTGCAATTCATCTTACATCCACAGATGAAGTTTCAAAACAGCAGAAGCAATTAATCAGCAAAGGGCAGTTAGAAAGACTATACAACAATAAATATGATGAGTTACTTGATTTTTGGAATGGAGTCTTGTTCCAAAATCAGAAATTAAAGTTTGAATATCCTGAAAATTCGGGAACAGGTCTTGAGTTTCAAATTTCTTTAAATACTGCATTTGGAGAAATAAATGTTTTAGACCCAAATTTTAAAGCTTATTATCCGAACAACTATAATAATAAACAAACTCAGTTTAAAGGTGTACAGTTTTTAGAACCTCAATTAATATTTAGAAATATCGCAACAGATATTGAGTTTAAAGATTATCACCCAATGCGTGGATTAGTAAATAACAGACCTTTCGATGTAAATCTTAATGGAGTTATTTATTCAAATGAGGTTAATCTTTCTGTTATCTGTGGCAACAAATATTCAAGCAAGTTTTATGATTTCCTTTCAAAGATTCATATAAAACACTCGACTGATAATATAAATCCAGATTATTTAATTGATTACCCAGGATTTTTAGCAGCCTTTAATTTGCCAATCAATATTCCTACATTTGAAAATAATGAAAAGTGGATAGATATTGATTTTAAACCTAATAATGAATTAAATAATCACGAAAATGCCATTAAATTGGCAAGGCAGATTACATCAAAAATTGAACAAATAGCTAATACCCAAAGTCAAAGTACTGTAGTTATTTTTATTCCTGATGAGTGGCAACCTTTTGAAAACTACATTCAGGAAGGAGAAAGTTTTGATTTACACGATTACATAAAAGCATTTTCAGCTTCAAGAGGAATTTCGACTCAACTTATACGAGAAGATACATTAAGTGATAAATTAAAATGTCAGATTTATTGGTGGCTATCTTTATCATTTTACGTAAAGTCATTAAGAACTCCTTGGATTTTAAATAGTCAGGAAAAGAATACAGCTTATGCTGGGATTGGTTATAGTATTTCGCAAATTCAAACTAAATCAGAAATTGTAATTGGGTGTAGCCACATCTACGATTCAAATGGACAAGGATTGAAATATAGATTATCAAAAATTGACAATTATTTTTTAGACAACCAGAATAATCCTTATCTGTCTTTTAAGGATGCTTTTCAATTTGGAGTTTCAATTAGAGAATTATTTTATCAGTCATTAGATAAGCTACCTGAAAGGGTTGTAATCCATAAAAGGACACGATTTACCGAAGATGAAATCAATGGTATAAAAGCAAGTCTAAATAAAGCTGGAATAAAGAAAATCGACCTAATCGAAATCAATTATGAAGCAGATGCCCGTTTTGTAGCAATGAGTGTCTATCAAAACAAATTACAAGTTGACAAATTTCCAATTTCAAGAGGTACTTGCATTGTAACAAATAAACATACAGCTCTTTTGTGGACACACGGAATAGTTCCGTCTGTAAGACAACCTAATTACAAATTTTATTTGGGAGGCAGAAGTATTCCTGCACCAATTAAAATAACAAAACATTATGGAGAATCAAACATAAACACAATAGCAACAGAAATTTTAGGATTAACGAAGATGAATTGGAACTCACTTGATTTATATTCTAAACTTCCATCAACAATTGATTCTTCAAATCAAATTGCTAGAATTGGCAAATTACTTTCAAGATTTGAGGGTAAAACATATGATTATAGACTATTTATATGACATTGAAAGAAGGCCTGCCACTAACATCATATAAATTTATTGGGGCGGAATTGCAGATTTTAAAGAACTTGCTTCTAATTTAGTTCTTAGCGTCTCGACAGGAAAGTGTTTCAAAATCCCCAACAAAATTTACATGTGTGCGTTAGGCGGCATACTAAAAAAAAATAAAAACAAACCATTATGGCAAAGAAACCCGATTTTAGAGAAACTACTTCCTTACAACAGTACCGTAGTGCAATAGACTTTTTGCAAATACATATTCAGTTAGTTGATGCGTCTTTAATCCAAACTTCGAAAGTACTTTTAGAGCAGACAGACCAAGAAACTAATATTCATATTGCTTTGGGGTTAGATGTACAATCATATGATAGACTTAATCACCCTGCCAAGCAACAAGGAGCATTAGTGAAACATTCTCAGAAGAAAAATATTGAATTTGCCATTGTGAGACTCTACAATTTATTCACCATATATCTTCATAACATAACAAAAGAAATGTATGCTAAGAATCCAATGTTAGTTGTTGAAAAAGCAGTAATAAATAAAAATGGCGAAGACAAAGATAATCTCACAATGTCATTTGCAGAGATTGTAAGACTAGAGAGTTATAAAAACATTCAGGAACAAATAGTTTCAAGAGTTTTTCGAAGTATTGAAGAATTAAAAAGCACTAACAAACTACTAGAGAGAATTCTTAAAGACACAAAGGTAAATATCCCGAAAGAAACTGTTGACGACGCTCTTGCTTATTTAGAATTAAGACACCTTTTTATACACAATCAAGGACTTGTTGACAGCAAATATGTAAGAGCATACGGAAAGAAGTTCACTCCAAATCTAAAAAACGAACAAGAGATTCCTGCTAAAATTGAAACATTTACAAAAGCATTGTCTGCCTTGAATAAATTAATAATCGAAATTGATGACCAGCTTATTAAAAATGGTATAGTAGGAAAAAGAGAATTTAAGAAAAAAAGTACGACCGCCATAACACACGCTCGTATGTTTGCATGATATTTCAAATTGAGAAAAAATTGAGATATTTGCAATCAAACAGGGAAGAATTAGCAAAGGAAATAGCAACACACGCCTGATAACAGCAATGTATATCGAACCATAGATTTTGCACCTTTTTTTTTCTTTTTCGAGCCTGAATAAGTATCTAAGAAACAAACAAAAGCGTTTGTATTCAGTATGTTAATTACGAGGCTAGGCGGTTGAAAGGGAATAATTTTGACTATAAACAACCTTTTTGTATCTATGCACATTGACGATTTCGTAACAATAAAAAGGGAGAAGAACAAAATGAAATATGAATGGAAAAAAAATGACAAGCAATTTTATCTACCCAAAGAAAAGCCTGAAACGATAGTTATACCAAATTTTAAATTTTATTCTATTGAAGGCAAGGGAAATCCGAATGATGATTTTTTTGCGGAATACATTGGAGTATTGTATTCATTGTCTTATGCCATTAAAATGAGTCCAAAACAAGGAATTGCCCCAATAGATTATTTTGAATATACTGTTTTTCCTTTAGAAGGAGTTTGGGACATTGATGATAACGCAAAAGAAAAATATAACGGAACAATTGATAAAAATTCATTGGTTTTTAAACTTATGATTAGACAACCCAACTTTGTTACGAATGACTTTGCTCTTGAAATAATTGAAAGAACAAAAAAGAAGAAACCACACCATTTATTGGACAAAGTAAAATTTGAAATAATTGAAGAAGGTCTTTGCGTACAAATGCTACACACAGGTAGTTACGATAGTGAACCCGAAAGTTTCGACAAAATGGAAATATTTATAAATGACAAAAAAATGAAACGAACCAGCCATACGCACAGAGAAATTTATCTGTCGGACGCAAGAAAAGTTTCCCCAGAAAAGTTGAAAACAGTGTTACGATTTAAGGTCGAATAGAAAGATTTAACATGGATATTTACAAACGGTAAAACCATTTCACTGTATTTCAGAAACAACAGACTACAAAAATTTACAACATAAACAACATATTATGACAGAAAAAGAAATTGCAGAAAAAGCCGAAACGATCATAGAAGCTTTAACCTTATTGAGCATGGGAAAAGAACCTTCTATGCTTTCCAACTCAGTTTTTAAGAAATTGGGAAAGCACCGAAATCTTGTCTTGATACGCAACGCATATATCAGCTACCTGCAAAATTTTGACGGCAAGTTAGAAACTTCAGATGAAATAAGAAAGTTGTTTGAGTTTCGACTGAAAATAACCCAACTATTTGAAGAATAGTTATACTTAAAAGCACAAGTTGATTCTTTGTGCTTTTTTATTTATACATGTAAAGGTATCTTTGCAAATCAAATCGCATTAAATTTTCTTCTTATGATTCGACAATGTGTTATTATTTTCGGTTGTTTGGCAATAGGCGAACTAATTGTATTTTTAACCGGCATTAAGCTGCCTTCCAGCATCATTGGTATGTTATTGCTGACCCTATTTTTAAAATTGAATTGGGTAAAAATTGATTGGGTAAAAGGCATCTCCGACGTTTTGACAAAAAATCTGCCTTTCTTTTTCGTTCCACCGGGCGTGGCTGTCATGCTTTATTTTGATGTCATCAAAGCTGATTTTTGGTCTATTATTGTCGCTGCATTAGGAAGTACGGTCATTGTTTTAGCCGTAACGGGTTGGACTCACCAACAATTAAGAAAAAACGCCAAATATCGTCGTAAAGCATTGGCTAAATAATTTACAAGTAAACTCATAACATGAACAGCTTTTTTCAAACCGAAATATTTATTGTTGCCTTTACATTTTTGGTATACTTTGGTGCACAAAAAATTCAGAAAAAAACAGGTTGGATTATTCTCAATCCGATATTAATTTCTATTGTTATCATTATCACCTTTCTATCTGTGTTCAACATCGATTATGCACATTTCGAAAAAGGAGGCAAACTCATTGAGTTTTTTCTCAAACCGGCAATCGTTGCTTTAGGAGTACCCTTGTACCAGCAATTGGAAAAAATCAAAAAACAAGCAGTTCCAATTTTGGTTTCACAGTTAGTAGGTTGTGTAGTCGGCGTTGTTTCAGTCGTATTGATAGCCAAGTTAATGGGAGCGTCCAAAGAAATTATTTACTCCTTAGCCCCAAAATCAGTTACAACCCCTATCGCCATTGAAATTTCAAAAACTATTGGAGGCATTCCGGCACTCACAGCTTCTGTGGTGGTGGTAGTGGGCATTTTTGGTGCCATATTCGGCTACAGCATCATGAAATGGACAAGGGTCAAAAGCCGCATGGCTCAAAGCCTTTCTATGGGCACGGCAGCCCATGCCGTAGGCACATCCAAATCCATGGAAATAAGCCCCGCTTTCGGTGCTATGTCAAGTATCGGTCTCATTGTAAACGGTATCTTCACCGCTATTTTAACTCCCTACATTTTACAAGTACTAAGTATTTGGATAACATTTTAAAAAAATGATAGTTATAAATGAATAGCCTTTTTTATTGACATAAAAATACCTTTTTAGTTTTCATTATCGAAAATAAGCTCTACTTTCGCATCTGTTTTGTTAAATTTTTTATCATTTATTATGAAAACCATACACATTAATTTGTTGCTATCATTGTTGTTAACAACCACGTTTGTACAAGCACAAAAAATCAATTACCAATTCGGAAAAGTAAGTCAACAAGAAGTAGAAATGACTACTTACCAACCCGACACTTCGGCAGTGGCTGTTATTCTGTCGAAAATAGGATATTCTGATTTTGAGTTTTCTAATTACGAGTTTCATCCAAGTTCTAATTTTGAGTACCGAATTAAAATTTTAAAACCTGAAGGAGTCAGTTATGCCGACATTTCTATACCTTACTACTACAGTAAAAGTCCTTCTGAAATAAGAGAAGAAGTTTACAAAATAGAAGCTACTGTTTACAACATGGAAAATGGAAAAATCGTAAAAAGTAAACTTGACAAAAAATATATATTTGAGGAGGAATCAGATGCGAATAAGTGGAGAGTTAAATTTTCAGCACCTAACGTAAAAGCAGGTTCGGTAATAGAATACAGATACACTCTAATGTCAAACAATTGTTCTTATTTAGATACATGGAAAACACAATACAGCATTCCGGTTGATTATTCTAAATATGAAGTTTATATTCCCACATATTACGTTTTCAAACAAGAAGCTAAGGGATATGAACAGATCAATACAGGAATACAACAAATTAGTAAGAATACTGTTATTTTCGAAGGTGGTCAAAATTATAATTTTTCCATTCCATACGAATATCTTACCTATTCAACAAATCAAATACCGGCACTGAAAGATGAGCCTTTTCTTTGGTACAAAGATGATTACGCCACGTCGGTTGATTTTGAATTATACAGTCTACAGTTTCCTGGTCAATTGATAAAAGACTTTTCAAGGACATGGATTGATGTGAATAAAGTCTTAAAAGACCACACAAAATTTGGCAGTCTTCTTAAGCTACAAAATCCCCTGCCAAAAATTGATGTAAGCAATTTAAGTTCAGAGGATAAAATAATGGCTCTGTTTACACGACTTAAAAAAAGTGTTAAATGGAATGAAAAATACCATTTATTAGGTTCTGACATCTCAAAAACAATAAAAGATGGTACCGGTAGTAACGCCGATATTAATTTTATTTTAATGAGTATGCTCCGTGAGGCCGGATTTAAAACATCTCCTGTTCTTATCAGTGAACGTGAACATGGCAGATTACCTATTACCCATCCTTCAATTGAAAAATTGACTACATTTGTTGTGGCCGTTTATACTCCGGAAGGCAAAACTTATTACCTTGATGGTTCTGTCGAATACGGATATTTAAATATTCTCCCTCCTAATTTGATGGTAGAAAAGGCTATTGCCTATAATATTGATAATACCAATTTTATAGACCTCAGTCAAATAGGTTCAAGTGTAACAAAAGAAAATATTTCTGCTACGATTGGAATAGATGGAACCCTTACAGGAAAAAATGTGATGAACTATCAAGGTCAAAGTGCTGCACATTTTAAAGATGCCTATGCAAACGCAAAAGATAGTATAGCCTATGTAGAAGAAAAAGAAAAACAGGAAAATATTGAAATCAGTAAGTTTAGTGTGAAAAATGCGAAAGAATTGGGCTTTTTCTCCGACGTAGAGTACGACTTTACCCAAAAATTATCAACTGATGGTAATCATATTTACCTAAACCCAATGATTATGGCAAATGAAACGAAAAACACATTTACTTCCAGTGAAAGAAAACTGCCTATAGAATTTCCATACAAGCAAACAATACAAATAAACACAGCCGTTCAGATACCTAATGGCTACGTAGTTGAAGAAATTCCAGAACCTCTAGACGCCACCTTAACAAATAAAGGCATTACAGCAAGCTACAAAGTTCAACTGATAGGAAATACGATTCAAACGAGTTACGAATTTAATCTTTCACAATTGACTTATCCGGCAGGAACATACCAAGAATTGCGTTCTTTTTGGGCACAATTAGTGGACAAAAATAATTCTCAAATCGTACTTAAAAGAAAATAGAATAAATGGTTTTACACAAAACACGTTTGCTTTTATCCATAGTCGGAATTTGGTCGTTTCTCGCAACATCAATAGCTCAAGAAAATTTTGCCGTCAACACAATTCCTGATAGTCTAAAACAAAACGCATACGCTGTCACAAGAGATTACAGGGTAACTTGTAATGTTAATTCTATTAAACAAGCCGAATGTAAAATATTTACCGCCAATACCATTTTGGATGAAAAAGGCAATGAAGCTGCCAATTTTGTTTGCACTACAGATCAATTTGTTTCATTAGTCTCTTTTTCAGGAAAAATATATGATGGAACAGGAAAACTTATTTCTAAAATAAAAAAATCTGATTTAAAAATTAGTGAATATTCGCGAGATTTGGCTACTGATAACAGAAATTATTACTTCTTATGTCCAAAGATGCACTACCCTATTACTGTGGTATACGAATGTTCTATAAAGTTTACAAATGGTTATTTGGATTATACCTCATTTTCCCCTGTTTTTTCCTTTAATAAGTCGATAGAACATGCAAGTTATGTATTAGAAATACCTGCCAATACACAATTAAATTCCAAGATTATACTAATGAAGGACTCCATTCCTGAAACATCAGAAATAAAAGGAAGAGTAATAAAAAAGTGGAATTTAAGCTCTTTCAAAGCATTGAATCAAGAAGATTTCTGTCCCAAGCTAAAAGATTTAACCCCACACATATACACTGCACCAACCTCTTTTGTTTATGGTGGATATTCGGGATCTCAAAACAATTGGAAAGAATTGGGGGATTGGCAATATCGTCTATTAGAAAAACGAGACACATTGTCGGCAAATACACGACACAAAATAATTGAAATGACAAATGGGCTCAGTTCCGATAAAGAAAAGGTCAAACGATTATATGATTATTTAAATGAAAGTACACGATACGTTTCCATCCAATTAGGTATTGGTGGATTCCAACCTATGCCAGCAACAGAAGTTGACCAAGTCGGATTTGGCGACTGCAAAGCCCTATCTAACTATATGAAAGCAATGCTAAACGTGATCGGAATACCATCTAAATACACGGTCATAAGTACTGAAAATACTAAGCTATTTGCTGATTATCCTAATGAATTGCAAACAAACCACGTAATTCTGCAAGTTTTACCCCCCAATGACACTATTTGGTTAGAATGTACCAATCCGGAACTTCCTTTCGGATACATCCATTCAAAGATAGCAGGACATGAGGCCTTAAGCATAGACGAAAATGGTGGAAAATTAATTCAACTTCCTTCATATCCGGATTCTCTAAACATTGAATCCTATGTCGTAGAAGTAAGCCTTTCCAATAGTCAAAATAGCATAGCAAAAATAAAAAAGACAAGCTATCTAACTCAATATGAAGACAATTGGTCCTTAGTAAAAATGGATAGTAAGGATAGAATTGATTACTTACAAAAAAGTATTCTACTTTCTAACCCTGCAATATCAAACGTGAATGTACAAGAAAACAAAGTAGATCACCCGAGCATAAAGACGTCTTATACTTTGAATGCTTTGTATGGCAATACCACCGGAAATCGTATGTTTGTTCCTTTAAATCCATTTCGAAAATCGCCCGTTAAACTATCTTCAAAGAAAAGAATACTTCCCCTTGTTATGGAATATGGGTATGTCGATTGTGATACCATTAAACTGAAAATTCCCGAAGGATACGCTATTGAATCTATTCCTCAGAACGCTAAAATTGACTGCGTTTTCGGACAATTTAGTTCTTCTCTGATACCAACTGAAAATGACATTACAATTATTCAACGCTTACATTTTTACAAAGGTCGGTATGCCTCTGATAAAATTGATGAATTAAAAAACTTTTTTGAAAAAATTCAAGCGGGTTATGACGGAAAAATCGTATTAAAAAAGAAATAATCAACTTCTCCATTCGCCCTTTTTGCAACGACATCCTGTACCCAAAAGCCCGAAAGAAACTAAAATTAGTCTTTTTTAGGTGAATACGTCTCGATAAAAAAAGGTTTCAAGTGAAACGTTTTATTATTTTTTTCCTACCTTTGCTTTTACGTAGTGGAAATTTTTCACCTTTTTCCCCTTTCGGAAAGATGAAATTTGATGCATAAGTAAATGAACCGAGCATTGTTTCCATCGACTTGAGAAAAAAAAGTTTTTTCAATAATTAACCTTAAAAATCAAACACTAAAACTGGAGGTCATATAATGAGTTATATTGATACCGTATCAACAGATGTTTTAATCATCGGCGGAGGCCCTTCGGGCTTGGCCACAGCAATTCATTTAGCTGATACTTTCAAACAAAAGGGGCAAAATCATAGAATCTTACTTATCGAAAAAGGTAATTCTATCGGAAGCCATATCTTGTCAGGTGCTGTTATCAGACCTGCTGTTTTTAAAGAATTGTTGCCCGATGTGGATATCTCCGAGATTCCATTCAATGCGAAAGTTACCAAGGACAGCACCGTATTATTAGGAGAAAAAAATAGTTTTGTTTTACCTTTTCATGTTCCGTACATGAGTAATGCGGGAACCTACACTGCTTCATTAGGGCAGATTTGTAAATATTTGGCAACCAAAGCCGAAGAAAAAGGAGTAGAAATATACACAGGTTTTGCCGTAGATGAAATTCTATATAAAGACGGAAAAGTAATCGGAGCCAAAACAAAAGATACCGGTATCGACCATCACGGAAATCAGATGGAAAACTTCCAACCGGGCACTTGCATCGAAGCTAAGATAACCATTTTTGCAGAAGGGACACGAGGCAGTTTAGCCAAAATGCTCATCAGCAAATTTAACCTGAATCAAGGCAAAAACGAACAAATGTATTCCTTGGGTTGCAAGGAATTATGGTCCGTTCCACAAGGAAACATAGAACCGGGTCGTGTGTACCACACTATGGGTTATCCTCTTAAAAATGAAGAATTTGGAGGCGGTTTCATCTACGGATTAAACGACAATAAAGTAGCCGTCGGACTTGTTGTCGGATTGGATTATAAAGACCCCTCTTTGGATATTCACGATGCCTTGCAAATTTGGAAAACGAGTTCTTTTGTTTCTAACATTCTCAAAGGAGGTAAGCTACTGGAATACGGAGCAAAAACATTGCCCGAAGGCGGTTATTATGCCATTCCTAAATTGTACGTCGATAATGCATTAATCGTTGGCGATAGTGCAGGTTTCCTTTCCATGCCTGCTCTAAAAGGTGTCCATTTAGCTATCAAATCAGGTATGTTGGCGGCACAAACGGCTGCCGAGGCTTTATTGGCTAACGACACATCTGAAAAAACACTTCAACAATATCAAACCCTCGTAGATACCAGCTTTATCTACAAAGAAATGTACCCTTTCCGCAATTTCAGACAGGGATTTGCTAACGGACTAATTTGTGGAGGTTTCCATTTCGGAACTCAAATAATTACTTGCGGTGCAGGGTTCTCCGGTCGTTTGAGAGTTCATCCCGACTACCTGGCTACCGTTAAAGTCAACCAATATAAAAAGAAGACTTTCCAAGAACGTTTCAAAAACAAATTGGAATTTGATAAAGTATTGACATTCGATAAAGCAACAGATATCTATCAATCGGGTGTTTTCCATGATGAACAGCAAGTACCTCATCTTCATATTAATGACTTGGAAAAATACAATGCCATTAGTATTGAACAATACGGTGCTCCCGAACAGTTCTACTGTTCAGGCGAAGTGTATGAAATTCACACCGACAAATCCGGTAAAAAAGAACTTAGAATTCATGCTGAAAATTGTTTGCATTGCAAAACCTGCGACATCAAGTCGCCCGAACAAACTATCACTTGGGTTGTACCCAATGGTGGCAATGGACCCGATTTTCAAAATATGTAATAATTATAAGATAGATAAATCATGGCTTTAACAATAATAAGTTTAATAAAACAAGTTCCACTCGCCACCGAAATGAGAATGGGCGAAGATGGATTAATGGATAGAACCAAAGCAAAATCAATCATTAATATAGATTGCCAATTCGGTTTGGAAGCCGGATTACAACTCAAGAAGCAATATCCTGATGCAAGAATGATTGTTTGCTCAATGGGTCCTCAGTCTTTTGGCTCAGCCCTTAAAACCGCCATTTCGATGGGTTACGACGAAGCGTACTTGTTGTCGGACCGTAAGTTGGGAGGCAGCGATACCTTTGCCACAGGGTTGGCTATTGGTACCATGCTGAAACATTTAGGATTTACCAAAGATTCGAAAGAACCTTTCATTATTGTGGCAGGAAGACAAACCAGTGACGGCGACACCGCACACGTACCTTCACAAGTAGCTGAAAATATTGGCATTCCGCAAGCCACGTTTGTTGAGAGCGTAAAAGCAGACGGCGAAGGCAATGTTGTTGCAAAGCGGATTATTGAAGGCGGATACCAGATGATGAAATTACCTATGCCTTGCGTTATTTCGTTAACGGCAACAGGAATTCCTCCTCGCAAACCGTCTTTAAGCGGTGCTATCAAAGCCCGTAACGCAGCCATTACCACATTGGGTGTTGATGACATACATTTAGGCACCGAGAAAATCGGTATTAACGGCTCACCTACCATTGTGGCAAAAGTGGTTAATATTGTCAGCGAACGTGCCCCTATTACCATGTCCGAAGGTCATAACGAAGCCTCTTTGGTTGATAGTTTAATTGCCAACTTTAACAAAGGCGGTAACACATTGGAGAAAAAAGAAACAACCGCTAAAAAAGAAACCGAACGTCCGGATTATCCTGAAAAAGACTTTAGAGACGGATCAAGAGGCATTCTCACTTGGGCAGAAATAACCAATGGCAATGTTTCCAGACCTTCACTCGAATTATTGTCTCCTGCCAGAAAATTGGCTACCCAATTGGGCAACGACACCAAAGTAATGACTTTGCTTATCGGGAAAAATGTTCAACCATTGGCACAAACGCTTATTGAACACGGAGCAGATGAAGTTATTATGGTAGACCACCAAAAACTCGAAGAATATTTGGTTCTCCCCTTCTCCGACATTTTCGAACAAGTAATAAAAGACAGAAAACCGGAAATTGCCCTTTTTGCGGCAACTACCGCCGGACGTGAACTGGCTCCGCGTATCGGGATGAAAACCGGTAGTGGTGTAACGGCGGACTGTACCAAACTGGAAATTGGAGAATACATCGACGGAAAAGAAAAAATTATTTATACCCCTATTCTTGAATCGCAACGTCCTACATACGGCGAAAGCAAATTGGCAACCATTTTGGGCTTTGTTTGTCCGCAAATATCAACGGGCAGACCGGGTACATTCGAAGTTCCTAAACGCGAAGAAGGCAGACAAGGTATTGTTTCCACATTCAAACCTGTGTTGAAAGACAAAGATTTTGTGGTGGAAATTATGAAAACCGTGAGAGGCGAAGGCGGATTGCAAAACCTTTTCGAAGCCGATGTTATCGTTTCGGGTGGTAGAGGCACAACCGGCGACAGTTTAGGCTTGGTAAAAGCACTTGCCGAAGCTCTTAAAAACCAAGGCATTAACGCCGAATGGGCTTGCAGCCGTCCTGTTGTAGACGAAGGGGTTGCCGAATATGCACGACAAGTAGGACAAACAGGTAAAACCGTCCGTCCGAAATTGTACATTGCCGTAGGAATATCAGGAGCCATTCAGCACATTGCCGGAATGAAAGAATCCGAAAAAATTATCGCCATTGATCACAACCCGAAAGCAAGTATTTTCCACCATGCCGATTTTGGTATCGTGGGAGAATATCAAGATATTCTACCGGAATTGATTGAACGAGTAAAAGGCGGTTTTACTTTTGGAATTAAGCCTAAAAAATAACTAAAAAGTTTACCAAGAAGCCCTTCGTTATAAAACGAGGGGTTTCTTATTTGAAAAACTACTGAAATAGTTAGGCTGATCAAAACTAAATATTTATCCGTGCCAGGCGGATTTGTAATTGACCAGACAGGGAACGAACGTAAAATACATTCTATTTCCTTACAAAATCCTTATATTCCATCCTACATTCTTGATTTTATACTTATAACTTCCACTGTATTTTTGCATTGAATAAACAGAAAGCTTAAATAACATATTTTAAGCAGTTTTTAAACAATAAATAAAATGGAAGCAACTATTGGATTATTTGAACTGGTTGGAGGTATGATTTTTTTCTTTGCAGCCGGATTACTATTCGCCCGTATTAGCAGCTATGGTAAATATTACGACAAAATGTTATACGATGAAGAATCGGATACATACATAGTAATTAAAAAGATCAACAAGGAAAACGATGATGATAACCATTATTCATCAATTTTACATAAAAAAACAAATTTAAAATGGAAACAAAAAAAACTTCTGTTAGTATCAATTATTTTATGTACAATTATTCCAATGTCAAAAGCAGAGGAAAATTCACAAATTAAAGTTACGGCAGACGTGGTTAGTAGTTATGTATGGAGAGGCATTTTATCAACAGCAAAATCCACTCCGAATTTTCAACCTTCTTTATCCTATTGCTACAAAGGATTGGAATTAGGCACATGGGCATCAACCGATTTTATAGGTTCATACAAAGAGATTGATCTGTACATCTCATACAGCAAGAGTTTATTTAAAGTGACATTAACCGATTACAACTGGAATTTCAAAACACCATACTTTAATTTCAAAAACAAAGAAACTGATCATATTTTGGAAGGAACTTTGGCATATAATGGTGTCGGGTCATTCCCATTCACTGTATCTGTTGCAACCATGTTTTATGGTGCAGATAAAACATACGAAAATAGCTATCAATACACCGATACGAATGGCAATACTGTCATAGGTGGACAGAATCCTGATAAGCAAAACTACTCTACCTACATTGAGCTGTCTTATCCCGTAAAATCGATTAGTTTTTTCTTAGGTTTCACTCCCTCCGATGGTTATTATGGCGATAGTTACGGGAACCGTTCTGGATTTAGTCTTGTTAACCTTGGTTTGTCGGGTAACAGGTCCATAAACATAACAGATAAATTTTCATTGCCAGTAAAAGCTACATTGGGTTTTAATCCTCAAAAAGAGGATGCTTATTTAGTATTTACCCTAACATTATAAGTCACTACTGACCGACTAAATAAAGTCCAAATTAATCGTTTTTTTTATTTATTACTATTCCGCGTAGTCGAAAAGCTACGCCAAACTTGGGTTTCTTATTTGAAAAATTATTGAAATAGTTAGGCTGATTAAAACTAAATATTTACATTTGATTTCAAAATGTAAATGTTCATGGGATCGGAAATTGAATTGGTTTTGTTGGGGATTTCTCTCCTTTTTTTTCTGAGTATTTTGGCAGGAAAAGCCGGCTATAAATTTGGTGTTCCCGCGTTACTGTTGTTTTTAGTTGTCGGTATGTTATTCGGCAAAGACGGGCTGGGGATAGAATTCGGAAACATTCACATTGCCAAAGCTATCGGTACCATATCCTTGTGTATTATTCTTTTTTCAGGGGGAATGAATACCAAAATATCGGAAATACGTCCGATAATACCACAGGGAATTGTACTTGCCTCCGTGGGGGTATTATTAACTGCCTCCATCACGGGCGTCATGACTTGGTGGGTACTCGGCATGACGATGAAATCGGCAAGCATCGGCTTATTAACGTCGTTATTATTAGCAGCCATTATGTCTTCTACCGATTCTTCTTCGGTTTTTTCCATTCTTCGCTCAAAAGGCTTACACCTCAAAAATAACATCCGACCTTTGCTCGAATTTGAAAGCGGTAGCAACGACGCTATGGCATATGTGCTTTTAATCACCCTGATAGGCATTATTCAAGTAAACGGTACACCTAACTATTGGCTTGCGGGGGGAATGTTGTTGTTACAACTTCTTATCGGTGGAGTAGCCGGTTTTTTGTTGGGAAAATTGGCAGTTCGCATCATCAATCATTTAAAAATTGACAATAATTCTCTTTATCCGATTTTGGTTTTCACTTGTTGTATTTTCATTTTTTCCGCAACCCATTTTGCAAAAGGAAACGGCTATTTGGCGGTGTATATTGGCGGACTGGTAATGGGAAATTCCAAATTTGTACACAAACGTTCGTCCCTCAATTTTTTTGATGGATTGGCGTGGATGAGTCAATTGTTGATGTTCTTGACATTAGGGTTATTGGTACATCCGCACGAATTAGTTCCCATCATTATACCCGGCTTAATTATCAGCTTTCTGATGATATTTGTGACACGACCCCTCAGTATTTTCATTAGTTTAGCCCCTTTTCGTAAAATGCACGTAAAAGACAAGGCTTTTGTTTCTTGGGTCGGACTTCGTGGTGCCGTTCCCATAATATTTGCAATCATTCCCCTTTCTGAAAATGTGCCCAATGCGAATCTCGTATTTAACATCGTTTTCTTCTGTACCTTAGTATCTTTAGTTGTGCAAGGCACTTCCCTATCCAAAATGGCAATGTGGCTTGGTCTTGCCGAAAAACCTCGCGAAATAAAAGAGTTAGAAAATTTTGATATCGAATTTTCCGATGATATAAAATCTATTACTACGGAAATAAATATTTCCGCTCATTTGTTACGTAACGGAAACCACTTAATGGATTTGGCTTTACCCGATAAAACACTCGCGGTAATGGTAAAACGTGATAACAAATATTTTATTCCGACCGGTAAAACGGTTTTGCAAGAAAAAGACATACTCTTGATTATAACAGACAACCATGAGGCCTTGATGGAAACATACAAGAACTTGGGAATTGCCGAAACTTCTTCAAAAAAGTAATTCCATAATCTAAAAAAACACAAAAGGTGCTGGCACCAATTGTAGTAAAATGACAAAAAAGCTTAAATATATTATTTCAATATCACTGGTGTTCATTTTCTTGACACCAATGACTATTAAGCTAATTGACAGTCAGTTTCACCACCATGACCATTTCTTCTGCTCCGCAAAAACAGAGCATCATTTTCACAAACATCATGATAAATGTCCTATACTTGATTTTGAATCTTCTTTGTACTCATTAACCAAGACTGTTGTCGAAAATCAAAAGCTCTTTTATTTTGACGAACTTTTCATCAACTATGTTTCAATCCATTGTTGTAGTAATTCCAAATGTTCATTTGCATTACGAGCTCCCCCTTTTAAATTACACATTTAATCTTCTCTTGGTCACCAAAGCACCACTTTCAATGATACGGTTACAACGGATAATCGTATCAAATAATCATATTGTGTAATATTAAAAAAATCAAATGAAAAAAACTTTATGGATTTTCGTAATCCTTTCCTTTTTCCCAATGGCAGAATATGCTCAAGAAAATTCCGACGCAAATATCATCGGACACGTAATAAATAAAACAACAAAAGAACATATTCCCTATATCAATGTAGTTATTAAAGGAACAACAATAGGAACGGCAACAGATGCTTCCGGTCATTTTTTCTTAAAAAACCTGCCAACCGGCAAGTCAGTAGTAGCAGTAACGGGAGTTGGGTATAAAACAATTGAAAAAGAGATCAATTTAGCCTCCGGAAAAAGTATAGAAATAACCTTTGAAATGCAAGAAGATGCTATCATGCTCGACAATATAGTCATTTCGGCAAATAGAAATGAAGTCAATCGAAAAGAGGCATCGAGCATTGTAAATGTAATTACGCCCCTACTTTTCGACAATACAAACTCAGTTTGTCTTGCACAAGGACTCAATTTTCAACCTGGTGTAAGAGTAGAGACAAACTGTCAAAATTGTGGTTCACAACAAGTTAGAATAAATGGCTTGGAGGGTTCTTACTCTCAAATATTAATTGATAGTCGCCCTATTTACAGTGCCTTACAAAGTGTGTATGGCATTGAGCAAATTCCGACAAACATGATAGAAAGAGTTGAAATTGTTCGTGGAGGTGGCTCTGCGGTATTTGGTTCAAATGCCATTGGAGGTACAATAAATATTATTACGAAAGACCCGAAAACAAATTCTGTAACACTGTCGAACACGTCCACTTTCATCAATGGATCGACACCGGATATCAATACCTCATTGAATGCTTCCATTGTATCGGATGATTATAAAACGGGAATCATGATTTTCGGTTCAACAAGACAAAGAAGCCCTTTTGATTATAATGGTGATGACTTTTCGGAAATCACAAAGTTAAACGTAAAAAATATTGGATGTAGGGGATTTTATAAAACATCCAATTACAGCAAATTAACCATTGAATATCACAATCTGTATGAATACCTCAGAGGTGGAAATGATTTTAATTTGCCTCCGCAAGAAGCCGATATAGCGGAAGAAGCGGAACATAATATTAATACCGGAAGCATAAATTATGATCTTTTCTCTAAAAACAATAAACACCATTTTAATATATACTCATCGGGGCAGATAATTAATCGTAGCAATTACGCCGGTGCTCAACAAGACACAAAAGGGTTTGGAAAAACTGACGGGGAAACTCTAATAACAGGAATGCAGTATACCTATTCGATGAATAATCTTATTTTTATGCCCGCAGAACTCACGGTTGGTTCAGAATATAGTTTTGATAAATTGCACGATGAAATATTGGGATATAACCGAATAACCGACCAAAAAATAAATATTGGAAGTGCTTTTTTACAAAATGAATGGAAAAATGAGCGAGTCAGCATTCTTTTGGGTGGTCGTTTTGATAAACACAGTTTAATTAAAAATTCCATTTTAAGTCCTCGTTTGAATCTACGTTATAACTTCAATGAAGTTATCAGTTTAAGGGCTAGTTATTCAAGCGGATTCCGTGCTCCACAAGTGTACGATGAAGATTTACATGGTTCGGCAATTGGTGGAGAAATTGCTTTTGTTCAAAATAACACTGACCTAAAGCCTGAAAGATCTCAAAGTTATAGCGGCTCAATTGATATAAACAAAACCTTTGGTAATGTTCAAACTGAATTACTTATAGAAGGTTTTTCTACAAATTTGGATAATGTTTTTTTTCTGGAAGAAAAAGGAACGGATGCCGATGGAAACTTACTGCTTGAACGAGACAACGGTTCAGGAGCTGTAGTACAAGGTATAAACTTGGAAGGCAAAATCATTCCTGTACAAAATTTACAGTTTCAAATGGGATTAACTTTCCAAAAAAGCACGTATAAAGAAGCCCAACAATGGAGCGACAACATAAATGTATTGCCACAAAAAAGGATGTTTCGCTCGCCCGATACTTATGGTTACTTAACTGCTAATTATCAGGTTGTTAAAAACATGAATATATCCTTATCAGGAACCTATACGGGAAGCATGTTGGTTCAACATTTTGCCGGATATATAGCTGAAGATGAAGAATCGGAAACGCCCGACTTCTTTGATTTGAATTTCAAACTATCGTATGATTTTATCCTAAAAAATAATACTAAGATACAAGTCAATGGTGGACTTCAGAATATATTCAATAGTTACCAAAAAGATTTCGACAAAGGAATATTGCGTGATGCCGGATACATCTATGGACCATCTCTTCCACGATCTTTTTCTCTTGGACTTAAATTTATAATTTAGCTTTTGAACCCACATAAAAAGTAAAGCAAAGACGAGAAATCTTTGCTTTACTTTTTTTATAATAGACTATTCACTTATTTTAAAAATTGATACGTCATCAACTGATAAATCAAACGTGCAGCCAAAAAGTCAGAAGCACGCTCTTTCTCATTAGGACAAAGTTCTACCACATCAAAACCCACAACGTTGTGTTGTGCAAACACTGAACGTAAAAAATATAAAACTTCGTAATAAGACAAACCTCCGGGTTCCGGTGTTCCCGTAGAAGGCAATACAGATGGGTCAAACACATCCAAATCAATGGTTACATACACATTTTTGCTCAATGTTTTAAGAGCCTTTTCTTGCCAATCTTTTTTACCGACAATGTTGTGTGCGTAAAAAATTCTATCTTTTTTGAACAAGCCTAACTCTTCCTCACACATACTCCGAATACCCACTTGCGTAATCGGGCACAATTGAGAAGCTTGGTACATCACACATGCATGGTTCAACACAGAACCTTCGTATATCGGACGCAAATCGGAATGAGCATCCAACTGCAATACGGTCAAATCTTCGTATAACGAGGCAGCAGCACGAATAGCACCAATACTTACGGTATGATTTCCACCAATGGTAACAGGAAATTTGTTATCCTGAAAAAGACCCTTCAAACGATTTTCCACCGCATGACAAAGCTCTTCAGGTGTTGTATTTTCCAAAACGGGTTGAGCCGTAAATATACCTTGCTTATACACCTGCGTTTCAGTTTCAATATCGTACCACTCCAAAGCAACGGATGCATCGAGCAAGGCCTCAGGTCCTTTATCCGCACCTTTCACCCACGTGCTTGTAGCATCGTAAGGAACAGGTAATACGACTATTTCTGCTTTTTCATAACTTGAATACTCTTCAGGAACTCCTGCAAATCTTTCCATAGGATGTAAAACTTCGTAATTAATAACCTAAAATTTTCAACATTGATTTGTAACTCTGTTCTTTAGCAAATAGTTTAGTGAAATACTCACCATTTTCGTCCAAATCAATTACAACGTGTTTGGGTGAAGGAATAAGACAATGTTGTATACCACCGAAACCACTCAACGATTCTTGGTACGCTCCGGTGTGGAACAAACCGATATACTGCTCCCCTTTTTCCTGATCAAATTTGGGTAAAAATATCGCGTTAGAATGACCTGCACTGTAAAAATCCTCACTATCACAAGTCAAGCCTCCTAGGTGCACACGTTGATATTCTTTGTCCCAATTGTTTACAGCCAACAAAATATAACGCTGACTAATAGCCCAAGTATCGGGCAAAGTGGTTATAAATGAGCTATCTATCATGTTCCAAGATTCTCTGTCGTTCTGTTGCTTTTGATTTACAATTGAATAAAGAATGGCTCCACTTTCGCCTACTGTAAAAGATCCGAATTCCGTAAAGATATTCGGTTCCGGCACATTATTTTGAGTACAAATATTTTTAACCTGTGAAATAATTTCCTCAGCCATATACTCATAATCGTATGTAAAGTCCAAATAAGTACTAATTGGGAAACCTCCACCTATATCCAAACTATCCAACTCAGGACAAATTCTTTTCAACTCGCAGTACAATTCAACCGCTTTACTTAGTTCACTCCAATAATAAGCCGTATCTTTTATTCCGGTGTTAATGAAAAAATGTAGCATTTTTAATTCTGCTTTCGGATTATCCTTTATTTTTTCATAATAATAGGGTAAAATATCATTGTAACGAATTCCCAAACGAGAAGTATAAAAATCAAACTTAGGCTCTTCTTCCGATGCAATCCGAATTCCAACTTTACATTTATTTTCTATTCCTTCTAACAATAAATCCAATTCAAATTTATTATCAAGAATGGCAATTGTGTTTTCAAACCCTTGATTGACAAAACTTTGAATATTTTCTAAATATTGCGGACGTTTGAACCCATTACAAATAATGAAGTTATCTTTTTTCAGGTGACCCGTTTCATAAAGGTTCTCCAACAAATTCATATCAAAAGCTGAAGATGTTTCCACATGTACTCCATTTTTCAAAACTTCCTCTAACACAAAGGAGAAATGAGAACTCTTCGTACAATAACAGTAATGGTAATCGGCATTATAATCAACCTTTGCCATCGCCACATTAAACATACGACGCCCTTTTTGTATTTGTTGGGTAATACGAGGCAAATAAGTAATACGTAAAGGCGTACCATACTGCTTAATAATATCCATTAAAGGTATATCATTAAGATACAGCTCATTATCTACTATTTGAAATTCTTCTGTTGGAAATTCAGAAGTTTGTTCGATCAAATCAATGTACTTATTTTTCATTTTTTGTAAACAAATTTTATCAATAAAATACAATCTAACTGATTTACTTTGTCATTTTCCAGAGTATGTAAGTGAGTTACATTAAAAAAAATGAGAAAGGGAGGCAAATATACATAAACTTTTGTTCTTTATGTATGTTTTTAGTATAAATAACAAAAAATCCGACTGCAAATGCAACCGGATTTTTAAAATAATATATAATCTATTTTATTTCAATCGTTTTTCGCTTTGTAATATTTGCCAACGATAAACAAAGAAAGTAAATATAAAATAAATTCCTGCTTGTATCCACAAGCCAAAATATTCAAAATTAATTTGGGAAAATGAGGCTCCCATTGAATTAATCTTAATAAATCCCTGAATACCGAAAGTAGATGGAAAAAAGTAAGACATTACTTTCCAAAAACCCGGGATATAATCTTGTGGCCACAAAGAGCCGGAAATAAATAACAACGGGAGAGAAGAAAATAAATATAACAAGAAAACCACTTCCCTATCGAAAAAGAAAACCGAAATAGACATTGCAAAGAAAATACAAGCTAATAAAAATGGAAGCATAAATGTCCACAAGGTAAAGAAATCATCAATTTGGGGTAAATTGAAAATACGAGGAATCACCATCAAATTATAACTGGCAATAAATGCGTAAAGTATCAAATAAGCGAATGACTTTCCCAATACAATACGTAAAGTTCCATGGTATTTCTTTTTGATGGGCACCAATTGATGAAAAGAATTTTCTTCACGAGCTGTTCCTGCCAGTATACCAATACCCAACACTAGTGTTTGTTGTATTACCAAAATCAGGATGTTAGGGACTAAAAAGGAGGCATATCCTCCTTTGGGATTATAAAGCGACTTACCCTCACTCAAAACGGGAGCAGCAGACACCTGTACTTGCCTCTGGGTCAATCCTTTTGACACAAGATTACTCATTTGAATCTTTTGTCCCATATCCAAACAGACATAATTTACGGCAGAATATATTGCTCTGTAATAAAGCATACTAGCCATACTGGCATACGCAGATATATTGGCTTGTTTACCTGTTTGAATATCTTTAGAAAATGAAGACGGAATAAAAATAATTCCCCTTACTTTGTTTTCTGCAAAAAGTAATTTAGCCTCTTCTAACGAGGGAGAATGAAAACTTACTTGCAAATCAGGTGATGCATCTATTTTGCGTATCAGCTCACGACTCATAGTAGATTGTGAGTTATCAACCACTGCCACAGGAACTTCTGTTAGGCTCTCGTTAAAATAAACCAACCCATAAACAAGAGGATACAACAATCCGGCTGCAAAAAATATAATAATAACACCGGAATCCGTAAAAACATTTTTCAACTCTTGACAAGTAATCTGCCAGGTCAGTTGAAGTGCTTTTTTTATTGAGGTATAGTCAAATTTGTCAATCATAATAGAAAACTCCTCTTTTTATTTTTTTGGATAACTTTGGAAAATCATTGCCTTTTTCAATCTTATGCAAATGATAAAGGGCAAGAAAAGAAACAGTAATAAAAATACAAAATCAAACACAGTATACTGCCATCCAAATCCATTTAAAGCAAGACTTTGATATATTTTAAAATAATATCTTAATGGAAAAATTGTACTCAACCCTTGTATAAGCGGATGCATACCCTCTATCGGGAAAGAAAATCCGGAAAATGAAAAAGCTAAAACGCCATAAAGAGAGGCGAAACTCAATCCGTCCCGTAACACAGGAAAAATTCCGATCATTAATATTCCGACACATTGAGAAGCCACAATCATCAAAATAGTATCTAAGAACATCCATAAGATATTACCATTCAACGGATAATGAAGAAATCCAAATAGAATTACATTGTAAAGCAATCCGACAATGGTAAAAGAAATTGTATAGGGAAGAAACTTACCTAATAAGGCCTTAAAAAGCGAATTATCGCTCAAGGCAAGCCATTGACGACTGGTTTTCTGCTTTAATTCTATACCGATAATATACACGGAAGTTAACAAAACTATCAACTCCAAAATGCCCGGAATGATAATATCTGTCAAATAAACCGAATAGTTAATATAAGGATTGCCTATAGGATGAATATCCGGGACAATGGGCTGTATTTGAGCTAAACTTGATTCTTCCGTTTGTCCGTGAGCCAATCTGGATTGTAAATTAACACCTCCGGAAACAGTAGCTAAGATTCTACTGATATTCTTTAACGTTAGTGAGCCGGGAATAAAAAAAGCTTGGTTATAATAAAACCATATCTTTGGTTGATTGCCAAGAAGGATATCTTTTTCAAAATCGATGGGTATTTCTATAAATCCATATATTCTACCTTTTTGCATATCCGAACGGGCTTCTGAAAAATTCAGATAGTGACCGACAACCTTATTCTGTGCTGTGGCGTCTATTTGCCTAATAGCATTACGAGAAATAGAGGAATTATCATGATCAACAATACCAATCGGCAATTTTTCAGGCAAACCTTCCGGCATCAAGGTAACAAAAAAAAGGTAACTACCTATGGGTATGGCAACAAGCATAATTAAGTATATCGGATGTGTTGCCATTCGGAACAGTTCACGATAAAAAACCGCCTTAAATCCTTTGTTTTGTTTTACAAGCATAATCTATTTTCGCTTAAAAAATCATAATTCATCCTGCAAAAGCACACTCATACCCGGTCTCAAGTCTTTTACTGCATCTACAGGTTTTGCTCTTACTTCAAAAGTTTTCACATCAAATTCTCCGGAGGTTTTGGTTGCTCGCCAAGTAGCATAACTTCCCAAAGCTTTGATATAATTCACTTTAACCTTTATTTGTTGCTTGTTTAATGCGGGGATAGTTACAGTTAATACTGTACCGATTTTTATTTTTGACAATAAATCTTCTCGCACATTAAATGTTACCCAACAACTACTTAAGTCGACAATATTCATAATGGGGGCTCCTTGTCCCACTAATTCACCTTGCTTGGGAAATATTTCAGAAATTTCACCTGACAAAGGTGCAATTAGTTGTATTTCTGGCATATAGGCTCTTACTTCTGACACAGACCCCTTGGCTCTATCAACCAATGCTTTTGCCGAAAGCTTGTCTTCGCGTTCAGCACCATTTTTTGCCATATCATATTGAGTTTTTGCGGCTCTTTCCGTTGCAACAGCAGCATTGTACTGAGCTTGTGCTTCATCAAATTTTTGAGCCGAAATTACTTGATTATCATACAGTTTTTTTGCTCTATCAAAAGATTTTCCTGCAATATCCAATCCTACTTTTGCCTTTTGCCACATTTGGAATGCTCCATCAATTAGTTCACTACGAGCACCTTTAATAGCCTTTAAGTTTTGTGCTTGAGCACCGACTTCGGCAGCTTCAGCTTGCTCCAACTTGGCATACAATTCAGGGGAGCTGATTAAACCAAGCGTATCTCCTTTTTGCACAAACGCTCCTTCTTCTGTTCTAAATTCTTGAATACGACCTGCTAATTTACTGGATACACGAACCTCATCTGCCTCAACTTCACCCTGTATTAGTTGTGGTTCAGGCTTCAAGACTAACCATCCAATTAAAGAAATAATAAGCACAACACTCAATAATGTGATAAGACCTATCATCAAATTTGTCTTACTTTTTGCTAAATTAGCCTTTATTAAATCTCTTTTACTTGTTTCCATCGTATAACTTTTATATTTTTTGTTTTCTATTTAAGGTTTCCAATCGCTTTTCGTAAATAAACATCGCATAATTTTGCATCAATATTGGCATCTATGTCTTCGGAATTAGCTTTAAGCCAAGCTGTTTGAGCTTCCATTACAACAGACGGCTCAACTACTCCGGATTCAAAACCTATATTTGCATAACGTAGATTTTCATCAGCTTTTTCCCTGTTAGATTTTGTCATAACGGACTTTTTAGCCGCTTCGTTAATTTTAAAGGATGCTTGAGCAATGTCCAATCGAATTTTTTCTTTCGCATCTTCCAATTTATACTCGGCTATTTTTTTCTCACTACGAGCAACATTGAGCGTATGTACCTTTTCTCCAAAATGAAATATAGGAACATTAACAACCACACCCACTTGCCACATACCGGCAAATTCAGTAGAAAAACCGTTAAAAATATTTGGATTTGACAATAAATATCCTGCCGTAAGTCCCGCATTAGGCATAAAACGAGAAACCATTATTTTACGGTTAGATTCCGCAATATTGACAGATTCTTCCAAACTTTGTATCTCATATCTATTTTTTATAGCATTATCCACATTCACATTTTGATTGTCAATCGGGGTATCCGTCGTCGAAAGATTTTCATCGGCTAAACTAAAATCGCTATCTAATGGCAACCCGCACAATTGACATAGAGCCATTTTTGAAAGGGATAAACCATCTTGTACCTGCATCAACTGCATCTCAGCCTCATTCAATTTAACCTTTACTGAAAGCCCATCCGATTTTGTTGCTACACCAAACAAAATTGATTTTTCTAAATCACCACTGAGTTTTTGCAACAATGATACATAACTTTTTGCTAATTTTTCTTTATTTATCAAAGAAACAACTCGCCAATAAGCAGCATCTGTTTCCAAAATAATTTCAGAAGTCTCTCCTTCTAATTTGGCTTCTGAAATTTTTCGTGTAGATTTTGCTATATTATTTAGTTCTTTTATCTTACCACCCATAAAAAGCGGTTGAGTCATCATTACAGAACCGGCAAATACATTATGAATATTCATTTCAAAGGCATCTTTGGGTAAGAAAGCATAATTTTTCCACGAAATTTTTTCCGGATTTTTAGTAGGGTCAAACGGAACTCCGTTTGCATCCAATGGAACGGGAGAACCATTATACACTGTCCATGAGTTATTCCAGGAAGCTGCATAATTTTTAGATCCGTTAGCATCCATTGCATAGACGGGCAAATAAGCATCTTCACTCATCAAGGAAATATCCTTTTCATTCCACAAATAGGCTCCATTAGCCGAAAAACTTGGTAAATATTGTGTGAATGCCGCTTTTTCCAAACTAACGGCAGCTTTTACCTGTTCATTGGCAATCTTTAGCTCTTTGTTATTGGTCATTGCCATTTTACGACAATCATCTAAGGTATAAAGTCCCTTCTGTGCAACTGCTTGCAATGTGATTGGAACTAAAACCAAACAAAAGAATAGCTTTTTCATTTAATGTTCATTATAAATTGTTATTCAAATATAATACTTATTGTTTAAATATAATACACTTGTTGCATAAGCAACTATTATGCCAAAATCAGGCTAAATTTTTAAATATTTGTTTAAGAATACGCTCTCCTGTTCGGATATCATCTTCTATCAACCCGTAGAGAGCTTCTTTCATCACATTAATTGCTGCCACATTGGCTTTCTGATACAGAAATAAACCGGGTTTAGTAATATGAATCATGTTCATCCGTTTATCTACTTTCGATGACAATCGAACAACTAAAGATTGTTTTTCCAGATTATTTATAAGTCGAGTGATACTGGGTTTATCTTTAAAAGTAGTCGTTGCTAATTCCTGTTGGGTAATACCATCCTTGTTAGATAGTGCCATAAGAATAACCCATTGTTCCGGAGTAATCAACAAACCTTTCAACCTAAACTCGCGGTATAACCGACGAGCAATAGCAGTGGAAGCCCTTCCGCTTAATATAGCAAATACCAATTGTTGATCAAAATCTAATTCATTCATAGTTATATCAAAAAATAGTTGCATAAACAACTTTGCAAAAATAAGTGCTTTTTTATGAAATACTATTCACAAATACACATTTAACGATTTTTTAACAAGATGAAAGATTTTTTATTTTTCTGAAGATATATCACGACAGTGTTTCTGCCAAAAATTCAGCACATTTTTCGCCATCCAAAGCAGCAGAAACAATTCCTCCTGCATATCCGGCACCCTCTCCACAAGGGTAAAGTCCCTTAATACGAATATGTTCCAATGTTTCTTTATTTCTTAAGACCCGAATAGGAGATGAAGTTCTTGTTTCTACACCAATCAAAACAGCCTCATTCGTCAAAAAATTTCTTGACCACTGACCAAAAGTTTTAAATCCTTCGCGTAAACGTTCGTTTACTTGTTTGGGTAACCAAAAATGCAAAGGAGACGAAACCAATCCGGGCGTATAAGAACTTTCGGGTAAATCATAAGAAACCTTTTTGCGGGTAAAATCCATCATACGCTGTGCAGGAGCACTTTGTTTGCTTCCTCCGTTTACGTACGCTAAATTTTCCATTTCCTCTTGAAAATTCATTACGCTAAATTCCTTATTATCTCCATATTCCGACAAATCTTCAGGTCTAATTTCAACCACCATACCCGAATTTGCCCACACGGAACCTCGATTTGATGGAGACATTCCGTTCACAACCACTTGGCTAGGACCACTTGCTGCCGGTACAACAAAACCTCCCGGACACATACAAAATGAATAAACGCCTCTTTCTTGTACTTGTGTAACAAAATTATACTCCGCCGGTGGAAGATATTCGCCTCGTCCATCTTGAGAATGATATTGCATTTGATCTATCAACTCTTGTGGATGTTCCAAACGAACTCCAACAGCGATACCTTTTGCTTCAATATCTATTTGTTTTTCTTTAAGTAACCGATAAACATCACGAGCCGAATGCCCGGTAGCCAAAATTACTTTTCCTAAAAACGTCTCATTCGTGTTGGTGATAATGCCCTTAACTTCATCCTTTTCGACAATCAAATCATCCATACGCGTATTGAAATGGACTTCACCTCCGCATGAAATAATCTTTTCTCGTATGTTTTTGATAACAGTCGGCAATTTATCTGTTCCAATATGAGGATGAGCATCTATGAGTATAGAAGGCGATGCTCCATAATTACAAAATATATGCAAAATACGTTCCGTATTACCTCGCTTCTTACTACGAGTATATAATTTTCCATCAGAAAAAGCTCCTGCTCCACCCTCCCCAAAACTATAGTTGGATTCGGGATTAACCTCATTCTCACGAGTTATAAGGGCAATATCTTTTTTTCTTGAAGAAACATCTTTTCCCCTTTCAATAATTATCGGCTTGATTCCTAATTCAATCAAGTGCAACGCAGCAAATAGACCAGCAGGTCCTGCCCCAACCACTACTGCTTGTTTTGCTTTGGATACATCTTGGTAGGTAAATGTAAATAACGCTTGAGGTTCAGGATTTTCATTGATAAACACACGTAACTGCAAATTAACAAATACAGTTCGCTGACGAGCATCAATGGTACGTTTTACTACCTGAACGGCCGTAATATTTTTCACATCATAGCTGTACTCTTTCGACACAAAATCTTTAAGAAACTGTTCTGAAGAAGCTACCTTAGGAAGGACTCGTACGTTGATTTCCGAAACCATATTTTCTTTGTTATTTTATACAAAAAGAGCTGCCCAAAAGGCAGCTCTCATACTCTTTTAATTTATATCAAAACTATTCGGCTACCGGAGCAGATGCTACTTCCGGTTCAGCTGGAGCAACAACTTCTTCTTTAGGAGTTTCTGCTGCTAATTTTTCAGCTTGTTTTTTTGCTACAACAGCTGCTTTAGCTTTGTTAGCTTCTTTTTCAGCTTCCAAACGTTGTTTAGCAGTTAATTTTGCAGTTTCAGATAGTTTTTCTTTTACTTTTTCAACTGACTTTTGTTTATTTTGCATCCAAGCATCAAATTTATTTTCTGCTTCTTCTGCCGTAAATGCACCTTTAGCTACACCACCCAACAAGTGTTTTTTCATCATAACGCCTTCTCTTGAGAATATGTCTCTAACGGTATCCGTTGGTTGTGCTCCCGTTTGAATCCAACTCAAAGCCTTTTCGAAGTTTAAATTTACCGTAGCAGGATTTGTGTTCGGATTGTATGAACCGATCCTTTCAATAAACTTACCATCACGTGGTGCCCTGACGTCTGCGACTACAATATGGTAATAAGCATACCCTTTGCGTCCATGTCTTTGCAATCTAATTTTAGTTGCCATAATTTTTTATTAATTTATTAATTAAACTTCTTTGCATTTCCCGAATGCGGGGACAAAGGTATAATTATTTATCGAAGTATAAAATAGTTAAGTCGAAAAAATATACGAAACGACTAATTTTTCAATAGCCAAGCTTCACTAAAACGCGGATTATTTTTTTGGAATTGTTGCAAGAAAAATTCTCCCTCTTTTTCGTTATCAAAAGACGATGCAGATATGCGATATCTATTTTCAGAAAAAATAATGGCAGAACTTTTCAAATTGGAAGGTAATTCTGACAAGAACTGTTGTGCTTTAGCTTCTGTTTGAAAACTACCTATGATAATGTGGTATTCCGTTTCCTTTTTTGCAGCAGCCGGAGTCTGACTAACAGGAAGATACACTTTGAAGACATTTTGTACACTGTCCGCCGGAGCGGCAACGGCTTCTACCGCTGCAACAGAATCAGTTTGCAAAGACATTCCTTTTTCTACCACAGGTGAAAAATGATAGGAACAAATACCCGCTTGGTAATCAACAGGCACATCTTTTATTTGAAATGGAAATAAGACAAAGAAAAGAAATATGGCTGCCGTAGCTACCAAATACCTAACAGTATCGGACATCCTGGAAGATTTCGGAACGAATTGTATAACATGGTTAGTCAGGTTTTCCGGAGCTCTTTCAACCATATCCGGCAAACTATCTATTGCAGAAAAATAAAATGGAGAAAAACCAAACGAAGAACAAAGAAAATCATTATAAAGAGCCGGAGTAAAACATACCCTTCCATCAGCGAATGCAGCAAAGGAGCCCAAAGTTCCAAATTCAAGGCATCTATTCTGATTCAATTCCGCTTTTAGAGCAACTACCTCGTCTGCAATTTTATCATTGGCAACAGCAAAAGAAACATGTTCTCTTTCCATAATGGAATGTGCCAACAAACCGTCATTATACACCAAGTTCGGATTAAATCCTATTTCCTTTTGGGGAGGATAGAAAATACCACCTTCGGTTATTCGTGCAGCTTGATACTCAGACACAAACCCACCAAAAGACGGAACAATAACGAAGTCATGTTCATACAAAAGGCTCTCTATATGGAATACTATCGACTGCATGGACGCAAAGGACGCAATAAATAAGGCAAATCGCAAACCACCTCGAACAAAGTTTTTAACAAGTTATGAACACCTATCTTCATTTTTTAATTAAAAAATTGCCTTTCAAGCAAATAATAAAGAGTCTCTCTTTTCACAATAAATTCTCAAATTGATCACACAGCATACAATAAATCTTTCAGGCAGACATTTTCTTTTTTGGGTAAAATATATATCTTTGCTGCAATCAATTTTATAACAAAAAAAATGAGTAATAAAAAAATTCTGATTACGGGAGCTGCAGGTTTTATAGGCTCTCATGTTATCCGCCTTTTTGTGAATAAATATCCTGATTATACACTTTATAATTTGGACGCCCTTACGTATGCCGGTAATTTGGAAAATCTGAAAGACATTGCCAATAAGCCTAATTACAACTTTATAAAAGGTGACATTACAGATACTGATTTTATTCAAAACTTGTTCGACGAATATAAGTTTGACGGAGTTATTCACTTAGCTGCCGAATCTCACGTAGATAGATCTATTACGGATCCGCTTTCTTTTATAAAAACCAACGTATTGGGCACTGCCAATTTGTTGAATGCCGCTAAAAATTGTTGGAAAGACAACATGGAAGGAAAACGTTTCTACCATGTTTCTACCGATGAAGTATATGGCTCGTTGGGCAAAGAAGGATTCTTTACCGAAAAAACAGCCTACGACCCTCGTAGTCCATATTCGGCATCAAAGGCAAGTTCCGACCATTTTGTGCGTGCATACCACCACACATACGGACTTCCTATTGTACTTTCCAATTGTTCTAACAACTACGGAGCCAACCATTTCCCCGAGAAATTAATTCCGCTTTGTATTAACAATATCAAAAATAACAAGCCTATTCCTGTCTATGGAAAAGGTGAAAACGTACGCGACTGGTTGTGGGTAAACGACCATGCCCGTGCCATTGATATTATTTTCCATACCGGAAAAACCGGAGAAACATACAATATTGGAGGTAACAACGAATGGACAAACATTGACCTTATCTATCAGTTGTGCAAAATAATGGACAAAAAATTACATCGTGCCGAGGGGACTTCTAAAAAATTGATTACTTTCGTAACAGACCGTGCCGGACACGATTTACGCTACGCTATCGATTCTTCAAAATTACAAAAAGAATTGGGGTGGAAGCCTTCTTTACAATTTGAAGAAGGATTGGAAAAAACAGTAGATTGGTATTTGGAAAATGAAGATTGGCTAAACAACGTGACGAGCGGTACATACCAGAAATATTACGAAAAACAATATACAGACAGATAAATATTTACATGTAGTATTTTTTATAGTAAGGGGCGTTTTTCAACGCTCCTTATTTGTTAGAATACAAAAAATCTAAAACGACTGAAATTTCTACACTTGTAACCAACAAAAGGATTTGATCAAATTAAAAATCCGTTGGATAAATTAGATATTTAAACATAGATTAACAAATGGATATACGCCATACATATAGTTGCCAGAAAAAATACAACACATTGATATTCAAAATATATGATGTTTTATAATGCAAATATATACGCCATAGTATGGCGTATACACAGATGTTGGCGGTAATTGTAAAAAAAACGTTGCATAAGACACACTGAAGCACAAATTAGTTCATGGAATATATGATAATTTTAAAGATTTAAATGAATAAGATATGAAAAACAAGATTAACGCAATTTATGACGAGGATTTAAGTTCCTTTTTATGTAGCAAAGGAGAACTTCCACATATTGAAAATGGAGAACGATTTTGTAAAATATGTGGCGTTCCGATCAACTTGAATAATATTCAAATGGTAATACCTCATGCAAATGTTGAGTTCGAATATATCTGTGAATCTATCAATTGTGTTGAAAAATATCACCAAAAAAATAAATAATCATGTGGAATTTTTTAGTTGGTTTAGGATTAGGCGCATTATTTTTAATTGCTTATATTTTCATATCTACTTATAAGAATATTAGGGCTTTTGTCGCTGACATATTAGCTTCATTTGGTTTTTTGGGGAAATGGGTTAGAAAAAAATCTGTAGAGAGTAGATATGAGAATATTATAAATGGTGCTGTTGATGTATACAACTCAAATTTTGAAGGTAAAATATTATCAAACTGTAAAATAAATTGGGTAAAAGATGATACAGATAATAGTTATCTAGAAGATGGCAAAGCTATTATTTGTTTGAAATTCGATAAGAATGACCAAGATTTAAATTTCTATAATGCAACTTACTCATTCACTAAGACAGCTTTATTGCCAACAACTAGGGAGTTTGTAAAGCCCTCTAGTCAAAAAGCTATTGATTTAAATTTGACAAAAATTTTTATTCGAGACTACAATAGAAGAGCTTTAAGGATATTCAATCAAAAGTTCAAATCAGAAACTCAAGACATAAGAGACAGCTTTTCAAGATTTGAAGAAACTGAAAAGCGTGGTTTATTTTCAACTCTTTTAATCCCCGAATTGCATTACCTTGGTGAGAATCTAGCAACAACAACACCTTCTTATAAAGTTGAAAAGGAGATTGAAGATTTTTTTGAATGGTTCTATAATTTAGCGACAAGAGGAAAAGATGAAAGAACAATTTTAAATTACCGTTCAGAACATTTAAAAGTTGGAGTTATCCTTGTAGCTAATTTAGAGACATATCAGGCATATGGTATTGAAGCATACACAAAGTGGGCAGACAAATATGCCAGTGAGCATTATGGAGCTGTATATTTACTTGCACGTGGAAGTTATAGAGCTACAATTCTAAAGAAAGTCGTATCAGAATTGACTGAAAATAAAGGATTTGACCAAATCAATAAAAAAGCTACACTTTTTGAAATTGATGAAAATGGTGAGCAAACTGAAGTTACATGTTACTGCTTAAAACCAAATCTTTCAAAAGTTCAATACAACGCATGGGAAAAGATAAAAGCGACCTATAATAATGGTAAAATTATTAGTGGAATCATTAGTTTCGTTGATTCAGGAAAAATCACTATAAATATACATGGTATTGAGTTTGATATTCCCAAAAATAAACTCTCCAGCAAAGAGATTCCAGAACTAAAAAAGTATTTCAGAATTGAGCAAGAGTTAATCCTTAATATAGAGGCTTTAAATGAAGAATTATGTATTGTTGAACTAAATAATATTGGAACTGAAACTGATCCCAATATCTTAATTGAGACGACATTAAAAAAAAATCGAAGCTTACCAGTCGAAATTATTGGAATTCAATTGGATACCGAAGGTAAGGAACGTGGACTAAGAACTTTTTGTAAATCAATAAATAAAAAGGTATTTATACCTAAGAAGCATTGCTCATATAGTAGATTTATTCGACTGGATTCGGTTTTCAAAAAGGGTGATGAACTCTCTATATTACTTCATGGTTTCAGCATGGAATTTGCGAATTTCTTTGGCGAAATTGAAGGCTTAATAAATCCTTTGACTAAATTTAATGAGTATCAAGAAAATCATAAGTATGAAGCTATTGTTCAAGAAATTTCAGAAAACTATCTAACTACTGAAATTATACCGGGTTTAGAATGTAGAGTTTACCGTTCTGAATTATCATGGGAAAACAATAAAAATACGCAAGATTATAAAATTGGTGATAAGGTAGATGTTTTAATTATTAAGATCGATTCTGAAAACTACAGACTTACTGGTTCTTTTAAACGAGTTCAGAAAAGTGAAAAGGAAGAATTCTTCAAAGAAAACATTGGAGTAATCTTAACTGCTCAAGTTCTTAAAACATATGAAGGAATTGGAGTTAAGCTAAAACTTGTTGAATCTGGTTTTACTGGTTTTGTATATGCAAAAGAATTGATGTGGGGTTTTTGCTCTGATATTAGGAACAGTTTTCCTGTTGATTCAAACATAAGTGTTACCCCAATTTTATTTGATTATCAAAACAACGAAATTGTTTATAGTATTAAAGCATGTATGAGAAACCAATATGATGAAGCTGTCGAACAGTTGACAATTGGAGAGGTATATACTGGAAAAATAATTAAACATTTCACAGATCTTGCTAGAGTCCAATTAGAATTCAACGATTTTACAATCCAAGCTTATATTCATAAATCAGAGATTTCAAACATTGCTTATGTCGAAAATGAAGATATTAAGTACTTCCTACCTATAGACAAATCATTTGATTTCGAATTAAAAAGAAAAGATAATAGAAATAAAATTGTAGAATTATCTCGAAAAAACATGGTGTCAAGCGACTTTGAAGAACTTGAATATGGTGATACAATCGAAGTTGAAATTGTAAAGTGCGACAATGATGGTGCTTATTTTTATGAAGAAGAATTTGAAGGCAAGATAACTGAAAACCACGAAAAACTTTCAGTGGGTATGAACAGAGAAGTCTTTTTGATAAACAAAGCTGGAGAATTCAGTTTGTAGATTAACTATGACTGAAACGAAAACAACTACCGCCAACACACGCCTATGGTCATTGTGTGCAAGGATAGAAGCAAAAAACGAAAGTTTCAAAAATTAATTTTATGATAGAAGATAAAGAGCATTTTGAGAACTTGATAAATTCCAAAAAATATTGGGATTGTCCATCTGATGAATTTCATTCAGTTGGCACAGACGAGAAATTACTAAATATTGCAGAATATTTGAATTTGGGTGGAAATTTGCATTATTTGATTAGCAAATACAAAAGGAATAAGTGCATCGAAATTAGAAATGCTGTTAGACAAACAACTGAATATTATCTTGAAAAATTAGCGAATGAAGACAATCTTTTTTTAGACCAATTTTCAGAATCTCAACTAATAACCATTTTATCAAGAGAATTAAAAACTCGACGTTTTGAAGATTATAATGTAAATTTGCAACGGGCAGAGGCGAAAATATCTTATGGAAATTTTACGCCAAATTTAGAATTTAAAGAAGATAAAGAAACTCTTTTATATGATAATCCTTGGTTAGACCTTGTAGATGAAATAATCGACAATTCATATATGCCATTAAAAGAGAATATTCACATCGAAGATAAAAAGTATATCGATGAGTTTAATTCTACTACAACAGAAGATTATACATATCATTTAGAAATTTTACCAGAACCATTTTGGGGAAATGTTCTTGATGCAGAAATTGCAATTTTAACTTTAAATCCAGGATATGTAAAAGAGAAAAATTATGATGAATTTGAGAAATTAAGTGAAGATCACAAAATCAAATTTATCAAAGACCAATGTGATTCAATGTCATTGAAAAGTTCTGAATTTATTCCAAATGACTACAACAGAAATAACATAAGCGACTTTTACTGGGACAAAAAGACAGAAAAATTACGTGCTAATTTTAAAGATGCAAATTCAAAAATTGCTCTTATTCAATATATTGGATATACTTCGTGTAAGTTTAAAGATTTACCCAAAAAGATAACTGAAAAAATATATCATTTAGAAGAAGGCATTTTGTTTACTCAAAAATTTACAGTTAGACTTGTTGAGTATTTAATACAACAAAAGAAAGTCATAATCATAGCACGTAATGAAAAACTATGGCGTAACGCAGTTAAAGGACTTAATGGATATAAAAATCTAATTATCTTAGACAATTACAGAAACACAACCATTACCCAAAACAATTGTAAAACAAGTGGGAAGTGGTATTTAATAGAAAATGTATTAACAAAAAAAATCCCAGCACACAACACAGGCTATCTGCATCGGCGGGGTTGAAAGTAATCCGACAAATGCAGTTAGTACTCTCCGTTATCGGTAATGCTCGGACAGTGAGAATGGAAAAAATGAAACAATGAAACAATTAATTGCCTGTTGCGGATTGAATTGCTAAAGTTGCAATGCCCGCATAGCAACTGTCAACAATGACAACAAACTAAGAGAACAAACCGCCCAAAAGTGGAGTGAATTGAATAACGTGGAGATTCCACCAGAAGCAATTAACTGTATGGGCTGTCGTGTAAATGGAGTAAAAACTGTATATTGCAGTAATATGTGCGAAGTTCGCAAATGTGTATATGAAAAAAAAATTAATACTTGTAAAGACTGCAAAAAGTTGGACGAGTGCCGGATAGTTAGCACTATTTTCCAATATGCACCAAGTGCAAAAGAAAATCTTCTGAAGTAAAAAAATAAATGAAAACAGAAAAAATTGCCAATAATAAGAAGTGAACTTTGACTTGTTTCTCCCCCTCGTTTGCAACGAGGGGTTAATGGTTGAGCGTTTTTAACGCAAGAAAGTTTGTAGGACTATAAGGTTTATAATGAAAAAAACTAAAATATGTCTTCGGAAAATTACAGAATTGAAAAACAAGATGGAGTTTATTTCCCAACTTTTACTGTGGACTGATTGGGTAGATGTTTTTACATGACTGAATTACAGGAATATTATTGCAGAAAAAACAAGGGTTTAAAATTATATGCATGGTGTTTAATGACAAATCATGTCCATTTTGTTTGTAGCGTCGCACCGCCTTTAGAGTGACTGATTTTCTCCGTGATTATAAGAAATTCACGGCAAAAGAAGTGCTTGATATGATACAAAACGAGCCTGAAAGTCGCAAAGATTGGATGTTGTATCGCTTTGAATTTGCCGGTAAATTTGATAACCGTATTGAAAATATCGGTTTTGGCAGGATAAAAGTCATTCCATCAAGTTAACTACTATTGAAATGATAGATCAGTGCATCAATTATATTCATGAAAACCCTGTGAGAAAGGGATTAGTAGAAAGAGCTGAAGATTATTTGTATAGTTCTGCACGAAATTACACAGGACTGAGCAGTATTATTGAAATTGATATGACATAGTACTTTGTTACAAACAAAAAAACTCGTTACAAACGATGGGTAGAAAAATTTCATTTATCTTTACGTTTCAAAACTCCAAACTACGTCTATTACAAAAACTAAATTCATTGTTTAACCTGTAGTCCTATTTTAGGGATAGACAATAGCTATAATTTATGATTAACACTTTTCTACATAGAGCCGTTGAACCAAATGATTTAGAGATTATATCTAAATTTCCTCAAAATGAAAATGAGTTATATTTTATGTATCCAAAAGCCGAGTTTCCATTGACTGCTGACCAATTACAAATATCAATTAATAATCGATTTGATTCAACGGTGGTTTTATTGGATAGTATAGTTGTTGGATTTGCTAATTTCTATGAAGCAAAGCTCGGTCAATACTGTTCGATTGGTAATGTGATTGTGAATCCATTGTTTCGATTTAAGGGCATAGGTACATATTTAATTGACACTATGGAAAATATTGCGATTAAAAATTATAATGTTGCCGAAACTCACATTTCATGTTTTAATCAAAATGTGGCAGGACTTTTATTGTATGACAAATTGGGTTACATTCCCTATGAGATTGAGAGACGACTTGACAAAAAATCTGTACCGGTTGCATTAATAAAAATGAAAAAAAGAATAACAAAATAAAGCCAGCCACGGACATCATGTATAAAATATGAGTTTCTACTTTTCAGGAACAGGTAATTCGCAAAAAATGGCTCTACGAATTTCACGAGTAGCTAAAAAAACTGTTGGGTGTATTTGCGGAACGTTAGGGGTAATGGTAAAAAAAAACAGCATGTAGGAAAAACAAAAAATGACAGAAGAAGAAAAAATATTTACAGGGAAATTATTTGATGCTAGAACAAAAGAACTGCGTGATATAAAACATAAAACGCACATACTTTGTCAAAAATTTAATTTGATGGACGAATATGATGAAAATAGATTGCCTCTTATTAGAGAGTTTATTGGAAAAATAGGCGTAAAATATCATTTTCAAGGACCCATACAATTTAATTATGGCTGTCATACATTTATTGGAGAAAATTTTTTCGCAAATTTTAACACAACAGTTTTAGATGATGGCAGAATTTATATTGGAGATAATGTCATGTTTGGTCCGAACGTATCTTTGATGGCAACTACACATCCTTTAATTGCAGAAGAAAGAATTGCAATGAAATATGAGGACGGACATGTTTCTATGTCTGAATATGCAAAAGAAATCTATATAGGAAATAATGTATGGATTGCATGTAATGTAGTTGTGTGTGCTGGGGTTCACATTGGCGATAACGCGGTAATTGGAGCTGGAAGTGTAGTTACAAAAGATATACCGCAGAATTATTTAGCTTATGGCGTTCCTTGTAAACCCGTCAGACCAATAACAAAAAATGATTCAAAAATAGATTTGCTATACTAATAACATCTAAGCACCTAAAACTAAGCTATGGATTCCGCAGAATCCGTTACTCTAAGAAAACGGAGTTCAGACAATTTACGACCATTGCAAACCCAAACATTCAATTCAAAAAAGACGCTAATACCGTATTACCATGTCGAGCAATTTATCGGGACATATCAATATTGGCAAAGACACCGAAACCAAGTTAATTCAAATAGAAATTGATTCTTTTGAAAAATTGGTTTCTATGGGAACTGAGCAGACTTTTATTCAACTGCAAACTATCACCCGGGTGCTTGTTTGAGTTTATTGTACGGCTTGGATGGAGCTATCAACGAGATTAAATGGAACAAGCTTTCACCAGAAAGGAAAAAGGAATTGCAAGAATTTTATAAACGTGTGAAAAAGTAATAACATGAAAAAAAACATTGTTACAATAGCATTTTTATTCGGAATATTATCAACTATTTGGGGACAAACAGCGGGCACATTCTACTACGCATCAGACGGAAGTTCATGTGACAGTACACATGCAACGAAAAAGTATATCATAACAGACTTTTCCGGCATTTTGAAAGAGGAAGTATACACTAAACAGGACCATGAATGGAAAAAAGGGCTTCGCAGCAATATTTATGATTTTGAAAACGATTCTGTTGTTACCATCAAAGAGTTTATAGGACAAGAACCCGTCCCCGTTGTTACCGTTACCACCAAACAAATTTACCACAAATTAAATGACACTATTTACACATTTATCAATTACGACAAAAATCTAAAGATTCAGAAAAAAGGAGCCGCTTCATCAATTTTGCCACTGATTTTGGAAGGTGAAATAACAAGTTATTATGACAATGGAAATATACGCTGTGTCGGAATATACAAAAACAATAAACCTGTCAGCAACAAAAGATGGAATAAAAATGGAGAGCCTGACATAGATAATGTTTTCGATTTCAATGAAATAGATGTAAATCCAAAATATACTGATCACCTAAATAATTTTGTTTCCAACAATTTGAAATATCCCCTCGAAGCACAGGAAAAAAGAATGGAGGGAAAATCAATTATTGAATTTGTCATTATGGAAGATGGATCAATCAAAAATGTAGGAGTACTTAAGAGTAGTAAATATCCGATATTAGATAATGAAGCCATCAGGGTAGTACAACTAACCAATAAAAAATGGATACCCGGTACACTCAATAAAAAGCCTGTTAGGGTATACTTTGTAGCACCCTGCAGATTTAAATTATTAAACTAGCCAAGGTTATTTAATACATGAATACTTCTTTTATTCACAAAGTAACATAAGAGGCAAAAGTCGAAATTTTTTAGGCGTTTCGCACACCCTTTTGTTCCAATTATGATAATTGATGTGACAACAAAAAAAATTGTTGCATTAATCAGAAAATAATAACTCTTTTAAGTTTCCGAATACGCCTCTTTACAAAAAGAGGGCGTATTTTTTATTTTTAATTATACACCATCAGTTTTTCTGTTAAATATTCACTTTTAATTAGATTTTTGCATATACATCCAAAAATATTCGTTTTAAAATACAATATATGTATTTATTTACGCCCAAAAAATATCAAATTAATATATTTTTTTGTAAATTTGCGACAATTTATTTGTATTAAACAGTAATTATACAACCTATTTTTAGAATCATACATTATGGCAAAATTGACGAAAGAAGATGCTCTTCTCTACCACTCCCAAGGAAAACCGGGAAAAATCGAGGTTATACCAACAAAACCTTACAGTTCGCAACGCGACTTATCACTTGCTTATTCACCGGGAGTTGCAGAACCTTGTTTAGAAATTGAAAAAAATCCGGAAACAGCGTATGAATATACAGCCAAAGGAAATTTGGTGGCCGTTATTTCAAACGGAACAGCAGTACTTGGATTAGGTGACATAGGTGCAATGGCAGGAAAACCTGTAATGGAAGGAAAAGGCTTATTATTTAAAATATTTGCCGGAATTGATGTATTTGATATTGAAGTAAACGAAAAAGACCCTGCAAAATTTATCGAAGTAGTAAAAGCAATTGCTCCTACTTTTGGGGGTATCAATTTGGAAGATATTAAGGCTCCCGAATGTTTTGAAATAGAAGATCGTTTAAAAGAAGAATTGGATATTCCACTCATGCATGATGACCAACATGGTACAGCCATTATCTCATCTGCAGGATTGATAAACGCACTTGAAATTGCAGGAAAAAAGATTGAAGATGTAAAAATCGTTGTCAACGGTGCAGGTGCTGCTGCAAACTCATGTACAAAATTATATATGGCTTTGGGTGCGAAATTGGAAAACATCGTCATGGTTGACTCTAAGGGCGTAATTTCAAAGAAACGTACTGATTTGAATGATCGCAAAAAGCCATTTGCCACAGATAGAAATATTACAACGTTGGCAGAAGCCGTTAAAGATTCGGATGTATTTTTAGGTTTATCAGTTGCGGGAGTTCTTTCTACAGACATGGTTAAATCCATGAATGCTAACCCAATTATATTTGCTTTGGCAAACCCAAATCCTGAAATTTCTTATGAAGAAGCTATGTCTGCCCGTCAGGATATTATTTTTGCTACCGGACGTTCCGATTATCCGAACCAAATCAACAATGTTCTCGGATTTCCTTACATTTTCCGTGGTGCATTGGATGTCCGTGCCAAATGTATAAACGAAGAAATGAAACTTGCTGCAGTTCAGGCAATTGCCCAATTGACCAAACAACGTGTTCCTGATGTTGTCAATGCAGCTTACAATTTACAACGTATTTCTTTCGGGCGTGAATATATTATTCCCAAACCACTTGATCCGCGTTTGCTGACGACTGTTGCTCCTGCTGTTGCTAAAGCGGCTATTGAATCGGGTGTTGCACGAAAAACAATTTCTAACTGGAAAGAATACAATGATAAATTACGCAGTATTATGGGAGGTAGTGACAACAAAATGTTACGCCACTTCTACGATACGGCAAAACAAAATCCGAAACGTGTCGTATTTTCAGAATCTAATCATGTTAATATGATTAAAGCTGCACAACTGGCATTTTCAGAAGGTATCTGTTTTCCAATTCTGCTTGGAAATGAAGAAAAAATTGCTAGTATTGCTGCCGAAAATGAGATTGATTTAACAGGAATTCAAATCATAAATCTTCGTCATGACCGCGAAGAAGAACGTCGCATGAAATATGCCAAAATATTGTCAGCAAAAAGAAGCCGTGAAGGTATGACATTGGACGAAGCATACGAAAAAATGTACGAACGCAATTACTTTGGTATGATGATGGTAGAAACCGGAGAGGCTGATGCGTTAATTACCGGTGTTTATACAAAATATGCCGACACAATTCAAGCGGCAAAAGATGTTATTGGAATGCGTGAAAACACCAAACACATCGCCGCAATGCACATCTTAAATACAAAAAAAGGAACGTTCTTTTTGGCTGATACACTTTATAATCGTCACCCATCAACCGAAACATTGATTGACGTTGCTAAGTTAACACACGATACGGTTAAGTTCTTTGCTCACGAACCTGTTATGGCAATGCTGTCTTATTCAAACTTCGGCTCTGACAAACAAGGTAGCCCTGCGAGTGTTCACCAAGTAGTAGAAACACTTCAGAATCAACACCCTGAAATGTTGATAGATGGAGAAATGCAAGTAACTTTTGCTTTGAATAAAGACCTTCGTGATAAAAAATATCCGTTCTCAAGACTTTACGGACGTGATGTTAATACATTGATATTCCCAAATTTAAGCTCTGCCAACATTGCTTACAAGATGATTATTGAAATGGGATTGGCAGAATCAATCGGTCCTATTCAAATGGGGTTAAACAAACCGGTTCACATTTTGGATGTTGAAAGTTCGGTACGTGACATCGTAAACATGACTACCATTGCCGTGTTAGATGCTATTGTTGAAGAACAAATCAAAACAAATAACTTAAAGAGAATTAGTTAATAAACAACTGATTTTTAAATATTTTAAAAGCCGATTCCTAAAAAGAATCGGCTTTTCTGTTTGCAAATTTCTCATCAAAGTAAAAGAGCAAGAAACAATATTAACATTTCCAAAATAATTTCTTACCTTTGTGGTCTAATCTTCGTCATACTACAAATGACGCAAAAGGCTGAAGCCTCCCCATTTCAAATACTTGCGAAAATCATTCCCTAGATGAAAAATGACACATATTTGATGTGTTCAGTATTACAAATTTTCACAAATAACAAGGACATGGAAACAAAAAAAACAGTCGTAGTAGTCGGTGGCGGATTCGCAGGACTAAATCTCGCTAAAAATCTAGATGAAAAACTTTTTGATGTTATTCTTGTTGACAAGCTTAATCATCACCAGTTTCAACCCCTATTTTATCAAGTTGCTGCATCGCAAATTGAACCGTCCAATATTTCATTTCCTTTTCGTCATATATTCAGAAAAAAAAAGAATGTTTATATTCGTTTAGCAGAAACATTAAGCATTGATGCACCAAACAATACAATAACAACTACCATAGGCGATTTCAAGTACGATTATTTGGTTCTTGCAATGGGTTGTAAAACTAACTTCTTCGGTAATAATAAAATTAAAAACCATGCTTATACGTTAAAAACGACGTATGATGCCATCACCATCCGTAACCATATCTTACAAACTTTTGAAGATATTATCTCTGCTAAAGAAAATAAGAAAGAAGCATTATTAAACATTGTAATTGTCGGAGCCGGACCTACCGGAGTCGAACTGGCAGGTGCTTTTGCTGAAATCAAACGGCAAATATTACCTAAAGATTATCCAAGAATTGATTTTTCAAAACTCAGCATTATCTTGATAGATGCTGCCAAAAACACCTTGAATAACATGAGTGATAATGCGAAACAAGCTTCGCAGAAATACCTTGAAAAAATGGGAGTCAAAATTTTGACTGAAACTTTTGTCAATACTTACGACGGTGAAGTTCTAGAATTAAGTACCGGCAAAACTATCAAAACAAAGACATTGATTTGGGCTGCAGGTGTTACAGGCAATACCGTCGAAGGATTGCCCAAAGAAGCCATGACTAGAGGTAGTCGTATAAAAGTAGACAGAATAAACATGGTGCTTGGATGCGAAAACATATTTGCCATCGGAGATATTTCCTTTATGGAAACACCTAAATATCCACATGGTCATCCACAACTAGCCAATGTAGCTATTAATCAGGGCAGTAACTTAGCCAACAACCTTAAAAAGATAGTTGAACAGAAAACTACTACTGCCTATGAATATAAAAACTTTGGAACAATGGCAACTATCAGCCAAAACAGAGCTGTTGTCGATTTAGATTTTGTTAAATTCAAAGGATTCTTTGCTTGGTTTATTTGGATGTTCTTACACCTCATGCTTATTCTTAGTGTGAGAAATAAACTAATTATATTTATCAATTGGGCATGGGCGTACATCACTAAAAACACCGCCCTTCGTTTAATATTAAAACAAAACGACCCGGAAAAGCCTAACTTATAAAAAAATAGTTTTATACATTATTTAAAAGCCGATTTTTAGCATAAAGTCGGCTTTTGTTATTTTCAAAAAAACAACCTTAGTAAAAATAATATTTTATCTTTGCCTATCAATTTAAATATAAAATTCAATTATGGCACATTCAAAATTTTATAGCCAACGCGAAGAAAAAGTAAATTATCAAACTCATGCTTTCGGAGTACTTATGGCAATTGTCGGTATCGTTATTTTGCTAAACAAAGCCATTGCTTATGATAATGCCTGGGGTATTTTGGCATACTCGATATTTGGATTTGGTATGTTGGTATGTATGCTTTCCTCCACCATGTACCATTATGTAAAAGAGCCTAAGATAAAAGGTGTTTTGAGACACTTTGACCACGGGAATATCTACATTCTTATCGCCGCGAGCTATTCTCCGTTTACCTTAATATTGTTAAGAAATGAAGGCATGTGGGGTTGGACTATTTTTTCATTAGTTTGGCTGATAGCACTCGTGGGTATAGCATTTAATTTCCGCACATTGAAAGCTAATAACAACTTAAAAACAGCTTCTTACGTGCTAATGGGCATGACTGTTTTTATTGCTATCAAACCACTAATAGAAGTTGCCATAGCAAAAGATTGCCTTGACGTTTTGTATTGGTTAGGTGCAGGTGGTGTGTTTTATGTGGTAGGGTCATTCTTCTATGCATTGGCAAAACATGAGTTCATACACGCCGTATTTCACATATTTGTATTACTTGGTTTAGCTTGTCACATTGTATCTGCTTATCTTATTCCACTTAACTAATTGTAAAATTTAGATGACAAGACCAAAACTTGATGAAAATATTTCTATAGAAAACTTTCAAAATTATTATTGGCTAAAAAAAGAACTGGTTGATTTTTGCAGAAATTTAGGCATTAATAAAAGTGGTGGTAAAATTGATATTTCATACCGCATTGAACAATACCTGAAAACAGGAGAGAAAATTGTTCATTCTGGAAGAAAAAAAAGCACTTCAAAATTTAATTGGAACTCAACAAAACTTAATTTAAACACTTTAATCACTGACAATTTTTCGTGCACTGAGAATGTCCGTTCATTTTTCAAACAAACGATTGGAGAAAATTTCAAATTCAATGTGCCATTTCTGAAATGGCTAAAATCGAATACTGGAAAAACATTAGAAGAAGCTATTGAAAAATGGAAAGAAATCAATGCTCATAAAAAAGACACCAACTTTAAAACCGAGATTGCTCCACAATTTGAATACAATACCTATATCCGTGAATTTATGAGCGATAATCGAAATTTATCTATGAAAGATGCGATAAATTGTTGGAATTCAAAACGATACTTATCCGGTCAGAGAAAGTATAAAAAAGAAGACCTGATAAATAGCCTGCATAAAAAAAGTTGTGATTAAAAAATCACAACTTTTTTCTTTTGTAAACTATAACTTATTACCTACAAGATTTTGTTCCTTTTTACTTGTTTATAAATTTCGAACCAAGCGATAGATAACGCTCCGGCTGCACTACAAAGTAAAAACTCTCCTATTCCGACTTTCGCAAACTGAAACATGTCCAGTAAGAATGGTACATTTAACGTTAAAACGAGAAAGAAAACCGCTCCAACAATAACCCATTTGACTGTACTATTTTTGGTTTTCAAAATACTGAAAATATTCATATTCCAAGAGCGATTGGAAAGGATAATGGCAATATTGGAAGCAATAAGTGCCACAAAAGTGAATGCCCTTACCTCTTTTTCTTCATATCCGATTTTTAATCCGACGAAATAAATCAGCAAAGTAACCAACAAAGCTCCAACACCCTGCATACAACTTAAAAAGATTTTACCGGCACCAAAAAATGGCTCATTAATATCTTTTGGCGGACGACTCATTACGTTTTTTTCTTCTTTCTCCGCTTCAAATATAATGGAACAAGAGGGGTCAATAATCAATTCTAAAAATACAATATGTACCGGCCAAAGAATAAGCGGAAAATCCGCAAAGAACACCGGAATAAGCGACAAACCGGCAATTGGCACATGAACAGCAAAAATGTATCCCAAAGCTTTTTGCAAGTTATCAAAAATGCGTCGTCCCATGCGAACCGCTCCAACGATGGATGAAAAATTATCGTCAAGCAATACCAATGAAGATGCTTCACGTGCAACATCCGTTCCCTTATCTCCCATCGCAATACCAATGTTAGCAGCCTTCAAAGCAGAAGCATCGTTCACTCCGTCTCCCGTCATGGCTACAATTTCACCATTTCTTTTCAAAGCATTTACCAAAATCAACTTTTGTTCAGGAATTACACGTGCAAAAACGTTCACATCACGTATTCTTTCGCAAAGTTCATCTTCACTCATTGCATTTAATTCAATGCCCGAAATACATTTATCATAATTTTTCAAGCCTATTTCTTTGGCAATATTCATGGCTGTTACCGGATAATCGCCGGTAATCATGATAACCCTAATTCCGGCATTGTAACATTCTTGAACTGCCATGGGAACATTTTCACGAATAGGATCGGAAAGGGCAATTAAACCAATGAATTCAAAGTCAAAATCATGTTGAATTTCCGGTAATTTCCGTGGAACAATAGTTCCTCTTGCAACACCTAAAATACGTAAGCCTTCCGATGCCATCTGAGCGACAGCTTCACTGTATCTCAAAATTTCTTGCTCATTTAAATGGCACAAATCAAAAATCGCCTCAGGTGCCCCTTTTGCTGCAATGACCTTCGATTTATCAACCGTACGGATAAAAACCCTCGACATGGCTAGCATTTCTTTTGATAAAGGATATTCTTTCTCCATTGTCCAGTCTGCGTGGAGGTGTTCAGTTCCATCAAGAAATTCTGATCCAATATTGATGATGGCTTTTTCCATCGGGTCAAACGGATTAGTTTGACTCGACAAAATACCGAATTCGATAATTTCATGAAACTCTTCCGGAAAAATATTTTTGTTCGTAACCGTGAGGAAATTTTGTCCGTTATATAACTTGGTAACCGTCATTTTATTTTGGGTCAACGTGCCCGTTTTATCGGTACACAAAACAGTGGCAGAACCCAATGTTTCAATAGCAGCAGGCTTACGAGTCAAAACCGATTTTTTTGACATTCTCCAAGCTCCAAGAGCCAAAAAGACGGTAAGTACCACCGGAAATTCCTCCGGAAGCATCGCCATTGCCAACGTGATACCCGCAAGAAATCCATTCAATAAGTGACCACGGGTTATAAAATAAATAACAATAACCAATAAACAAAGGATAACACCGATAATAGCCAAACGGGTAACCAATGTTCCCATTTCCTTTTTCAGTTTAGTCGGTTCCTCTTTTACCGATTCAAGTGCTTTCCCAATTTTACCTATTTCAGTATTAGATGCTACGGATGTAACTTGAACAATACCATTTCCTTGTACAATCATTGCACCGGAATACACACATGGATTGTCATCTCCTCCGGGAGTTATTTCCTTACTATCCGACTCTTTATATTCACGTTTACGTACAGGAACTGATTCTCCGGTCAATAATGATTCATCCACAAGCATATTGTTGCAAGAAAGTATTTTGGCATCAGCAGGCACCCTATCGCCCTCTTGAAGAATAACAATATCATCCGTAACCACCTCTCGACCGGCTATTCTTCGTTCAACACCATTACGAATAACCAATGCTCTCGGACTTGCTAAATCTTTCAATGCATTAAGGGCATTTTCTGTCTTTTTTTCTTGATAAAATTCAATTCCCATGATTACGAAAACAAAGCCAAGCAACATCAATCCTTCTTGTATATCACCCAAAAGAAGATATAAGCTACCACACACCACCAATAAGATAAACATAGGTTCTTTGACTACTCCCAAGGCAATTTGCAACACATTTTTTGGCTTTGACGATGGCAACTCATTAAAACCTTCTGTTAAAATCTTTTGTTCAACTTGCTCTTCAGTCAATCCTTGATAAGCTGCTTTTTTAAATGTTTTTTCCATGATTACTAAAATTTGTTAGTAAATTCTAACTATAAAGGCAAAAAAAATTATTTGGTTACTATTTTGTTTAATAAAACGACAAATTCTTCTTGTTCGGTAACGGTCAATTTTTTCAAAATATGTTCTGCTATGCATTTATGGGCATAATCATGCATAACATTGATAAGCTTTCCTTTTTCGGTCAGGTGAAGATGTGCACTGCGGCGATCCTCATCAGATTGCACTTTAAATACAAAATCTTTCTCAATCAACTTGTCAATCGCAACTTTTACAGTTGGCTTCGAGAGCTTTAGTGCAATAGCCAACTCGGTCATACTCGGATTTCCAAGTGAATTAAGTGTTTCAAGATAATGCATCTGTGTAAGTGTGAGGTTAGAAAGGTTGAATTGCTCTTTAGCATTTTCTTCCATTAGCCCAACCATATTTGAAAGCACAGATACTACTTCAATTAACTTTTTCATGATGCAATATTAGTAAGCAAATACTAACTAAAAAAATATTTTCAAATATTTTTTCTAACAAAATATACATTTTTCATTATTGATAGAAGAAAAAATAAAAAGAAACCATATTTTTAGCCTCGTGAAACACGGAATTATCCCCATGTTAAGGTAAACAAAAAATAAAATAGTTTATTTTGTTAAAAAATTTAATTATTATTACGCTTTACAAATTGAATGATATATGGCAAAATCGACAAAAGTTTTGGAAAAAGTAAGTAATTTAAAAAACATTATCAGTGCAAATAATAACACTCACATCTGGCAATTTTCTCGCGTAGGGGGTGTTAATCGAGTGAACATCGAAACCGGACAAGATTTGATTTCGCTGGAATATTTAGACCAAAAACTTTGGACTGCACTGAGTTGTCCCGTTTATGGAATGGAAATTGATTCAAAAACGCTTGAATTAATTGATAATGACAATGATGGAAGAATAAGAGTTCCGGAAATTTTGGAGGCTGTAAAATGGGTAACTTCTCTTATCAAAGATCCGAATGATTTAGTCAAAGAAAACGATGGACTTCCGCTTTCTCACATTAATACAGCTACCCAGGAAGGAAAAAATCTATTGGCATCTGCCAAACAAATTTTAACCAATATCGGAAAACCGGATGCCTCCGAAATTTTTGTGGAAGAAACTTCCGACACGGTTAGCATTTTTGCGAATACACGATTCAACGGAGACGGTATTATCACAGAAGATTCAACTGATGATACAAATATAAAAAAACTCATCAATGACATCATTTCTTGCTTGGGTTCCGTTACCGACAGAAATGGAAAAGAAGGAATTTCGATTGATTTAATCAATGAATTTTACAAAAATTGCGAAGATTATTCTGCTTGGTATGCCAAAGCGGAAGTCAATCTAAAAAAAATATTACCTTTTGGAGATTCAACAGCCGATGCTTTTGCTTCTTATTCTGCCATCAAATCGAAAATGGAAGATTATTATTTAAGATGTCGTTTAGCCGAATTTGATGAAGACTCTGTTGGTATTTTAAATTCGCTCAATGCCAAATACGAAGAAATAAGTTCGAAAGATTTATCTTCTTGTACTGACGAAATATCAAATTTTCCGCTCACAAAAATTGAAGCTGGTAAAGCTCTTCCCCTTACAAAAGGAATCAATCCGGCATGGGAAAATGCATTAAACAACTTCAAAAAATCAGTCGTTGAACCTGAGTTCCCAAACAACCAAAATCTGACGGAAAACGAATGGAAAACAATTGATCAAAAATTTGACGACTATAAAAATTGGCAAGCAGAAAAGGCAGGTGAAGCGGTGGAAAAACTAGGTTTACCAAGCATTCGTGCACTACTTGCAGGTAAAACCAAAGAATCATTACTCTTCTTAATTGAACAAGACAATGCTTTAGAAACAAATACTAACAATATTATTTTAGTAGACAAATTGGCAAGATATTATCGAGATCTTTATAAACTGCTAAAAAATTATGTTACTTTTCACGATTTCTATTCGTCCGAATCAAAAGCTATTTTTCAAGTAGGAAGTCTATACATCGATCAACGTTGTTGCGACTTGTGTATAAAGGTTAGCGACATGAACAAACACAATACGATTGCAAAAACCAGCGGAATTTGTTTACTCTATTGTGAATGTTATTCTAAAACAAAAAATGAAAGAATGACGATTGTGGCAGCATTGACCGATGGTGATTTTGACAATATAGAAGTAGGCAGAAATGCTATTTTTTACGACAGACAAGGTGAAGATTGGGATGCCACTATCATAAAAGTAATTGATAATCCCATCAGTATTCGACAAGCATTTTGGTCTCCATACAGAAAAGTTTCTCGATTCATTTCTACTCAAATTGAAAAGTTTGCATCTGCAAAAGATAAAGAGGTAGAAACTGTGGCAACTTCAAAAATAGAAACAACAACGAACAAAGTTGATGAAGGTCTAAAAAACTCAGTAGAAACGGGAGGAACTATCCCTGCAAAACCTGCTACAACGGCACCTCATCAAGCCTTTGACATTGGAAAATTTGTTGGTATATTTGCAGCCCTTAGTTTGGCTCTAGGTGCTATCGGATCGGTTCTAACCTCAATTCTCACAGGATTTTTGAGCTTAGTTTGGTGGAAAATGCCTCTTGCCATTGTTGGTATAATGCTTTGTATTTCAGGACCATCCATGATATTGGCATGGCTTAAACTCAGAAAAAGAAACTTGGCTCCCCTATTAGATGCCAATGGCTGGGCTATTAACGCACAAGCAACCATCAATATTGCCTTTGGGAACACATTAACTCACTTGGCAACTTTGCCTGAAAATTCAAGACTTAATCTGATTGATCCCTTTGCAAAAAAGAAAAATCCGGTTGTACCAATTTTAATAAGTTTAATTATTGTTTTAGGAGTTGCTGCCTACCTACTATGGCACTTCGGATTTTTGGCTAAATGGGGAATTTTTTAAATGAAGCTAAAATTGAAATATATATCATTGGTTCTTACCCTGATGTTAACCTTTAACAGCATCACGGCTCAAAGAGTATATTGCGTAAAGTATGAAAGTCAAGCGGATATAAAAGTCTATGTAGCAAAATACGAAAGTCAGGCGGATATAAAAGTTTATAAAGTGCAATACGAAAGCCAAGCAGGTGAAAATGACGGAAAATGGTATTTTACAAAATACGAAAATCAAGCAAAAAAAAATATATTCTTTGTGAACTTCGAAAGTCAAGCCGATTTAAAAGTTTATTTTGTCAAGTACGAAAGTCAGGCAGGTTGGAGAAAAAACTCAAAAAAACATTTAATGTACTAAGATTAAATACAAACATAAAAAAACGTAGTAACCGAAAGTTCTGTTCCGATTTTAAACATTAATCCTGCTGAAAATATAATAAATACCAAACTCCATTTTTTAACCAAATCATTATAGGAATTTACTCAAAAGCATTTTTATTTGGAATAATCATGTACTTTTGCAGCCTAAACATAAATTAACTTAAAAATTAATACTGATTAAAAAATCATGAAAAGATACATTCTTGTCGTGCTAATAGTTCTTTGGGGAAGTTTTTCTGCTTTCTCTCAAGAAATCAATGATTCTACAGCTACAAGTCGAGTCTATGCTATTGAAAAAACTTCATTGGGAATTGGTGCAGGATTTAATTATGGGGGACTTTTCGGAGCTAATATTTTATTTTATCCACAGCAAAATATCGGACTATTTGCAGGAATTGGTTATGCCCTTGCTGATGTCGGTTACAATGTCGGTGCAAAAATCAGAGTAATAAACAAAAATCATTTTACAAAAGTCTATCCTTTTTTAACGGGAATGTATGGTTACAATACGTCAATAACAGTATCCGGAAAAGAAGAATATAACAAATTATTTTACGGTGCAACTATCGGAGGAGGAATAGACCTTAAATTTGCTCCAACAAATAAGGGATACTTCACTTTCGCTCTATATGTACCACTCAGAGGAACTGAAGTCAATGACTATATTAACCATTTAGAAAACTTTCATGGTGTAGTATTTTCACAAAATTTATTACCTATTGCAATTTCTGTAGGATATCAATTTATCGTGGGCAATTTTTAATTGAAAATAGATTTATTAAAATAATCTCGTACTTTTGGTATTTAGTAATTGTTACCAAAATTATATGAAATAACAAAAATGGAAATAGCAATATTAGGCATTTTAATTCTTTTAAACGGTTTTTTTGCTTTGTCCGAAATTGCATTGGTATCTAGTAAAACAGCGAGATTGGAACAAGCAAGACTGGAAGGAAGCAAAGGAGCAAAAACAGCTCTGCATTTACTCAAAAATTCAGAAAATTTCTTGTCAGCTATTCAGGTAGGCATTACATTGATAAGTATTGTTACTGGGGTATATGGTGGTATCAATATTGCCGATTCGGTTTCTCCTTTCTTCGAAAAATTTGCTATTACTCAACCCTATGCACATGAAATCGCCTTGACATTGACAATATTACTTATCACCTACATCTCCATTGTAGTTGGTGAATTGGTTCCAAAAACAATTGCTTTGAGCGATCCTGACAACATTGCCATACGAGTTGCCCCCATCATCTACCATTTCAGCAGAGCTTTTTATCCGTTTGTAAAACTGTTGTCTATTTCTACTAACTTTATCAAGAATTTACTTGGAATAAAGAAACAAAACGAACATCTAACAGAATCGGAATTAAGACAAATGATTAAAATTGCTTCTGCAGAAGGCGTTATAGAGAAAGGTCAAAACATCATCCACGAAAGGATATTTTACTTCTCCGACAAAAAAGCAAAGCACGTAATGACACACCGAACAGAAGTAGAATGGATAAATATTGAAAAGCCCGAAAATGAAATAAAACAAGCTTTATTGGAAGTTCAACACAGTAAAATTGTTTGCTGTAAAGGAAAATTAGATAACTTTCAAGGAGTAATATACCTGAAAGATTTTTATAAATCATTGGCTGCAGATAATAAATTTAAACTTTCGAACTTATTAGTTCAACCCATTATTGTTCCCGAAAACACCGACGCCAAAAAAGTATTAAGTTTATTTCGCCAGAAAAAAATTCATATTTGTTTTGTAGTGGATGAATATGGTGAATTTGAAGGAATTATAACATTGCATGACATCATCGAAAACATTGTCGGACAAATTCCCGATGAAGGTGAAGCCTATGAGCCTGATGTGTTTGTCCGCGATGATAAAACAGTTCTTGTAAGTGGCGACGCACCGATAGAAACACTAATCGAAATTATTGAGGACTTCACAATTGATTTCGAAAAAATAGATTATTCTACCGTTGCCGGATTTGTGTTTAATCAAATTAATAAAATTCCTGAAATAGGTGATAAATTCGATTATTTAGGTTACAAAATTGAAATTGTTGATATTGATGGCAACAAAATTGATAAAATCTTACTAACAAAACTTGATTGACTGCATAACGTAAATAGAGCATTATAATAAAATAAGTGCTTTGAATAAAAAAGGTCGGAAAATATTTTCCGACCTTTTTATATATTAATCGTTAATAAAAATTGGTTAATTCAAATTCAAGGAAGCCATAACAGCTTTTATTTTTTCATCAGCTGCTTGTTCCGCTTTATCATAACCCTCACGAGACTTCAATTCGCCACGCACTTCGATGTAAAACTTAATTTTGGGTTCTGTTCCTGAAGGACGAACAGAAATTTTCGTTCCGTCTTGTGTGAAGAACTGCAATACATTAGATGTCTCAGGCATTTCTAATGTAGTGGTTTCACCTGCCCTCAAATCAATTGAACGCAAAGTCGCAAAGTCTTTTATAAGGATTACGGCTGAACCTGCAATTTCCTTTGGAGGACGACTTCTTAAAGTTGTCATCATTTTTTTTATTTCTTCTGCACCGGTTTTGCCCTTTTTTACAACAGAAATACCTTTTTCTCTTGAATAGCCGAATTCCAAATAAATATCTTGTAAAAGTTGATACAACGTTTTTCCGTTATCTTTTGCCCAAGCAGCAATTTCAGCCATCAAAGTACAGGCAGAAACAGCATCTTTATCACGAACAAAATCTTGAGCCAAAAATCCGTAGCTTTCTTCACCCCCACCGATGTATTGAAGTTTACTTTCGTTTTCACGAATAACAGCAGCTATCCACTTAAATCCGGTGTAGCAATCAAAAAAACGAACACCAAATTTTTTAGCTATATCGGTAATCAATTCTGTAGTAACAATGGTTTTAACAACATATTCTTTACCTTTCAATTTACCAAGTTCTTTCCACCTACGAATGATGTAATAAGTAAATAACAAAGCTGTTTGATTTCCATTTACCAAAATAAACTTTCCGGCATTATTCTTCACAGCAATACCCAAACGGTCACCATCGGGGTCTGAAGCCATTACCAAATCGGCATTTACCTTCTCACCTTTTTCAACGGCCATTTTAAGAGCTGCAGGTTCCTCAGGATTAGGCGAAACTACAGTAGGAAAATCGCCACTGGTAACGTCCTGTTCCGGCACGTTAACAATGTTTGTAAAACCATACGCTTTCAAAGCCGCAGGAATCAAGCGAACACCGGTACCATGAATAGGGGTATATACAATTTTCATGTCTTTATTTCTCTGAATAGCTTCCGGAGAAAGAGACAAAGATTTAATTTTATCCAAATAAACGGCATCAACTTCTTCTCCGATAAGTTCTATCAAAGAAGGATTTCCGGTAAATTTCACATCATCTACCGTTTTTACATTATTCACTTCATGAATAATATTTACATCGTGAGGAGCAATTACCTGAGCCCCATCATTCCAATATGCTTTATATCCGTTATATTCCTTAGGGTTGTGACTTGCTGTAAGAACAATACCACTTTGACATTGCAAATGACGAATAGCAAAGGAAACCTCAGGTGTAGGTCTCAAACTATTGAACAGGTAAACTTTAATTCCATTTGCCGAAAAAATATTAGCGGCTGTTTTGGCAAAAAGCTCACTATTATTACGACAATCATAGCCAACAGCTACTTTAATTTGAATGCCGCTTTTTCCAAATTCTTTCTTTAGGTAATTTGATAAACCCTGAGTAGCCGAACCAACGGTATAAATATTCATTCTGTTGGTTCCTACGCCCATAATGCCACGTAAACCACCAGTACCAAATTCCAAGTCCTTATAAAAAGATTCTATTAAGTCTGTAGTATCACTATTAGCAAGCATGGCTTTCACTTGCTCTTTAGTTTTCTCATCGTAGTTGCCATCTAACCAACGTTGAGCTTTTTCCTTTACTTGTAAAAGTAAGTCCTTTTCCATATTTTAGTTTATTTTTATTCCGTGCAAAAATACGATTTTTTTTGTAATGAGAAAGAAATTATACGAAAAGAGAACCGAAAAAAAGAGCCACAATTTGCATTATTTTTACCAAAAATACTTTTGATTTAAAAAAATATTCATACTTTTGCAAACAGTTTTCTTCTAAATCATAAAGAATTGTAATGAAAACACTAAGCACCCTCATCGTCAATGTCATTCTTCTAGTGGTCTGTGCCAGTAGGTGAGATGGGTGTGTGTTCGAATTTACAACAATATAAAGCCTTTCTCACCTATGTGGGTTAGGCTTTTTTTTTGATTCTAACTTATTAACATAACAATAAACTTACACAAATGAAAAATCAACTTCGCAGCTCGTTTAGCACACAAGGTCGTAGAATGGCAGGTGCTAGAGCTTTATGGAGAGCAAATGGAATGAGTGAAGAACAATTGGGAAAACCTATTATTGCCATAGTAAATTCTTTCACACAATTTGTCCCCGGACATGTTCATTTACATGAAATAGGGCAATTGGTAAAAGCGGAAATTGAAAAACAAGGTTGCTTTGCTGCCGAATTTGATACGATTGCCATTGACGATGGCATTGCTATGGGTCATGATGGGATGCTATATTCCCTACCTAGCCGTGACATTATTGCAGACAGTGTGGAATATATGGTTAATGCACACAAGGCAGATGCAATGGTTTGTATTAGCAATTGCGACAAAATCACTCCGGGTATGCTAATGGCTGCCATGCGGTTAAATATCCCTACTGTATTTGTTTCAGGTGGACCGATGGAAGCAGGAGAATTAGATGATAAGCACCTTGATTTGATTGATGCAATGATTCAGTCTGCGGACGAATCGGTTTCTGATGAACAGGTTGAAAAAATTGAACATGCAGCCTGTCCTACCTGCGGTTGCTGTTCCGGTATGTTTACAGCCAACTCCATGAACTGCCTCAACGAGGCTATTGGTTTAGCTCTTCCGGGTAATGGAACGATTGTAGCTACTCACGCTAACAGAACTCAATTATTCAAAGATGCAGCCAAGTTAATCGTCGAAAATACGTATAAATATTATCGCGATGGCGACGAGAGCGTTTTACCACGCTCCATTGCTACTCGTGATGCATTTCTGAATGCCATGACACTTGACATTGCTATGGGAGGTTCAACGAACACAGTCTTACATTTGTTGGCAGTTGCTCAAGAAGCAGAAGTAAACTTCACCATGGACGATATTGATGCTTTATCTCGTAAGACCCCTTGTTTATGCAAGGTTGCTCCTAATACGCAAAAATACCACATTCAAGATGTTAATCGTGCCGGAGGCATCATTTCTATTTTAGCTGAATTGGCAAAAAAGAACTTGATCAATACATCCGTTAAACGAGTTGATAACAAAACATTGAACGAAGCTATTGATAGTTTCTGCATTACCAGTAAAAATGCAACTGACGAAGCCATCAAAAAATACAAAAGTGCTGCTGCTCGCAAATTCAATTTGGTATTGGGTTCTCAGGAAACATACTATAAAGAATTGGACACCGACCGTGCCAATGGCTGTATTCGTGACGTTGAACATGCTTATACAAAAGACGGGGGATTAGGTATTTTGAAAGGAAACATTGCTTTGGACGGTTGCGTAATTAAAACGGCAGGTGTCGATGAAAGTATCTGGAAATTTTCAGGAACAGCCAAAGTATTTACTTCTCAAGAAGATGCTTGTACCGGCATCCTAAAAGGGAATATCAAGGCAGGCGATGTGGTGGTAATTATATATGAAGGTCCTAAAGGTGGTCCGGGAATGCAAGAAATGCTATACCCTACTTCTTACATCAAATCCAAACACTTAGGTAAGGAATGTGCTCTTATTACCGACGGCCGTTTTTCGGGAGGCACTTCAGGGCTTTCCATTGGTCATATTTCACCCGAAGCTGCAGCAGGTGGTAATATTGGATTATTGCAAGATGGAGATATTATTGATATTGACATCCCGAATCGTTCTATCAACGTCCGTCTGACGGAACAAGAATTGGATACTCGCCGTAAAGCCGAAAAGGAAAAAGGCAAAAATGCTTGGAAACCTACTCGAGACAGGGTTATTTCTAAATCATTAAAAGCCTATGCCAGCATGGTTTCTTCGGCGGATAAAGGTGCTGTAAGAATTGTAGAAGACTAAAAAAAAACGTATGCTTAATTTTCTAAAAAACAAAACAACTGTTACTCAACTGTCAATCATTCTGTTGGGGTTATTGTTATTCCTTCCGGGATTGGGTAATGTTCACCTATTTGATTGGGATGAAATAAATTTTGCCGAATCTGCTAGAGAAATGATTAATTCGGGCAATTATCTCACAGTTCAGATTAATTTTGAGCCGTTTTGGGAAAAACCTCCTTTATTTATTTGGTTTCAGGTTTTGTCAATGAAAATTTTCGGCATCAATGAATTTGCCGCTCGTTTTCCCAATGCTATTTGTGGAATAGCAACCTTGCTGACACTTTTTAACATAGGGAAAACACTCAAAAATTATCGTTTTGGTATTCTATGGGTTTTGCTGTATGTTGGTTCCATTTTCCCCTTTTTCTATTTTAAATCGGGAATTATTGACCCTTGGTTTAACTTATTTATTTTTCTTGGCATTTATTTTTTCGCACGATTTACAAGTACTGAAAGAAAAGGAAACGGATATAATTTTCTGATATTTTCAGGACTCTTTTTGGGCTTGTCAATTTTAACGAAAGGACCTGCCGGATTACTAATTTTCTTGCTTAGTTTCAGCATTTACTTAATTGCTACGAAATTCAAATGGAACTATACATGGAAACAGGTTGCCGTATTTTCGAGCATATTAATTTTTGTAGGCAGCTTTTGGTTTTTGTTACAAATATTAATGGGAAATTCCAAAATAATAGAAGACTTTATCGTTTATCAAATTCGATTGTTTCAAACAAAAGATGCGGGACACGGAGGCTTTTTATTATACCATTTTGTAATCTTGTTTATTGGCGTTTTTCCTGCATCAATATTAGCTTTACCAACTTTCAGAAAATCCATCATCAAGCAAGAAACGGATACAAACACACAGAATGTATTCCGTTGGATGATGATTACTTTCTGGGTAGTTCTTATTCTGTTTACCATTGTAAAAACTAAAATTGTACATTACTCATCAATGTGCTATTTTCCATTGACGTTTTTTGCAGCTTGGTATTGCGATAAATTACTTACTGAAAAGAAAAAATTTCCGAAAATAATGCAGGTTTTATTGATTGCGTTGGCTGTCTTGTTTGGTATTGCCATCATGATTGTAACACTTTTTGATAAAATAAAACAATATCTTATTCCTTACGTAAAAGATACTTATACAGCAGGAAGTATGCAGGCGACATCAACTTGGACAGGCTTTGAACCAATTATCGGATTACTATTAATTGCCACAACGATTGCATTTTGCTTGCAAATAAACAAGACCAAAAAACTTAGGACTTTTGCCATTTTAACTATTGGCTCATTGTTTTTTACATGGATAACAATGTTACTTGTTGTTCCTCAAGTAGAAAAATACAGTCAGCGGGCAACCATCGAATTTTACGAAAGTAAAAAAGGAGAAAATTGTTATATCTATCCGATTTCTAGGTCGTATGCACATTATTTCTACTCCGACAGGCAAGCAAAAAACAATTGTGCAAACAAAGAATTCTTAATGCACGGAAACATTGACAAAACATGCTATTTTGTTCTAAAAAATAAGACAGGCCGAGTCGATAAATTTATGTCTAATGTGCCTGATGCCATCAAACTATATGAAAAAAACGGATATGTATTTCTAGTGCGTCATCCTAAAAAACAACAAATAAAATAACGAAGTATATGATAAATGGTAAAAAAAATTGTAGTAGTAATGCCTGCTTACAATGCAGAAAAAAACATTAGAACAGACATACAAGGAAATTCCTTTCGATATTGTAGATGAGGTAATTTTAACAGATGACCATAGCAGCGACCACACCATTGAAAAAGCGAAAGAATTAGGCATCAAAGAAATTAATGTACACGAAAAAAATAAAGGTTACGGTGGAAATCAAAAGACTTGTTATAATCGTGCATTGGAATTAGGTGCTGATATTGTAATCATGTTGCATCCTGATTATCAGTACACTCCGCAATTAATTCATTCTATTGCCTACATTATTGCCAATGATTTGTACCCTGCGGTATTGGCTTCTCGTATCTTAGGAAACGGTGCCTTGAAAGGCGGTATGCCAATGGTAAAATATGTTTCGAACAGATTTTTAAACGTTTATGGAAAATCTCTTGTTAGGTCAAAAATTATCCGAATACCATTCAGGATACAGAGCTTTTTCGGCAGATGTATTGCGTAATATCAATTACAACATCAATTCCGATGACTTTATTTTTGACAATGAAATGTTGGCTCAAATATTTTATGCAGGATATGAAATTGGAGAAGTAACCTGTCCTACAAAATATTTCAAAGAAGCTTCTTCTATCAATTTAAAAAGAAGTTTTATTTATGGATTGGGAGTACTCAAAGTTTCTTTGGTATATCGCTTGTGTAAGTGGCATTTGGCTAAATCAAAATTATATTAAAAAAGGAAAAAACGTGTTGCAAATTCAATTCGACAAATTATTTAAAAATAAGACATCAAACATTTTTATACAGATGTTTCGCTACTTATTTTCCGGCGGAATAGCCTTTGTGTTTGATAAGAGTATTTTTCTCTTGACAAGGTATTATTTTGACATAAACAAATACGTATCGACAAACAATTGCATTTGTTATCGGATTGATTATCACCTACATATTGAGTATTCTTTGGGTATTTAACGAGCGTCGTCTGAAAGACAGTAAAACCGAAATACTGATTTTCAGCATTATCGGAGTTATTGGACTGTTATTGATGAACTTTTTTATGTGGCTATTTTCGCAAGAAGCACACATATCAATTGATTTTGTTTCTAACTTGTTAGCTACAGCGTTAGTAACAATTTGGAACTTTGCAGCAAAAAAAACAACTCTTTTCACAAAAAAATAGATTATGAGCAAAAAACCAATTTCAGGGTCTTATGCCCTAATAGAATCATTACTAAATGAGGGCGTTGATACCATTTTCGGTTATCCGGGAGGTGCTATCATTCCCGTTTTCGACGCACTATATGATTATTACGAAAGAATTCGCTATATATTAACCCGTCACGAACAAGGAGCGACCCACGCAGCACAAGGCTACGCAAGAGTGTCCGGTAAAGTTGGCGTTTGCATTGTAACATCAGGACCCGCAGCTACTAATGCTATTACAGGCATTGGAGATGCTATGATAGATAGTACCCCTCTCATTGTCATCACAGGTCAAGTAAGTGCTAACCTGTTAGGTACGGATGCGTTTCAGGAAATTGACGTCGTGGGCATAACACAACCTATTACCAAATGGAGCTACCAAATACGTCGCCCCGAAGAAATAGCTTGGGCTGTTGCTCGTGCTTTTTATATTGCCAAAAGTGGACGTCCGGGACCTGTCGTTCTTGACTTTGCAAAAAATGCGCAACTTGGTATGATTGACTACAAACCTGAATTTTGTAATTTTATCCGAAGTTATTTACCTGTGACGAATATTGACGAAAATATTTTCAAAAAAGCGGCTGATTTGATTAATTCAGCAAAAAAGCCCTTTGCTTTGGTTGGTCAAGGAGTAACTATCGGACAAGCAGAAGACGAATTGAAAGAATTTTTGGACAAAGCAGATATTCCTGCTGCATGGACTTTATTGGGCGAATCTGCTATGCCCACAGATTATCGACTAAACAAAGGTATGCTTGGTATGCATGGAAATATTGGTCCAAATATTAAAACAAATGAATGTGATGTTTTAATTGCTATTGGTATGCGTTTTGACGATCGGGTAACAGGCGACTTGACAAATTATGCCAAACAGGCCAAAGTCATCCATCTGGATATTGATTCTGCTGAAATTGACAAAAACGTTAAAACATCCGTTGCTGTCTTGGGAAACGTAAAGACCACCCTTCCGACAATCACCAAACTATTAAAGAAAAACAATCATAAAGAGTGGATTGAATCCTTCAAAAGAACACGAAGAACAAGAATATCAGAACGTTATAAAAGGCGAGACAGAACCTGCTGAAGGTGCTATCAAAATGGGTGAGGTAATAAGCAAAATTTCCGAAGCATGTCGCCACGAAGCAATTTTGGTTACAGACGTAGGTCAAAACCAAATGATGGCTGCCCGTTATTTTAAATTTAAGAAAAAACGCAGTATGATAACTTCAGGTGGATTGGGCACCATGGGATTTGGCATCCCTGCTGCCATAGGAGCCAAAGTAGGATCACCAGAGCGTACTGTGTGCCTTTTCTGTGGCGACGGAGGTTTCCAAATGACTATTCAAGAATTAGGAACTATTATGCAAGAAAACTTAGGTATAAAAATGGTTATTCTGAATAATAATTATCTAGGGATGGTACGTCAATGGCAAGAATTGTTCCATGGAAAACGTTATTCTTCTACCCTAATGGCAAACCCTGATTTTATAGCTATTGCCAACGCTTATAAAATAAAAGGAAAAGAAATCTCCGACAGAGAATCATTGGACGAAGGCATCAAAGAAATGTTTGCTGATGATTCAGCCTTCTTGCTAGTTGTAAATGTAGAACAATTCGGATTGGTATACCCTATGGTTCCTGCAGGAACAGCCGTAACAAATATATTATTAGGAGAATAAACTATGGAAACAAAATTATATACAGTAACCATTTTTTCTGAAAACACACCGGGTTTATTAAATCAAATTACAATTATTTTTACCCGTCGTCAGTTAAACATTGAAACGTTATCCGTTTCTCCATCAGCTATTAAAGGTATTCATAAGTTTACCATTACGGTAGAAACGACGTTAGATAGCATTCAAAAAGTGGTAAAACAAATAGACAAGCGTGTAGACATTCTTAAAGCTTATTACAATACGGATGATGACTTGATTTACCAAGAAATTGCCCTTTATAAATTGGCTACCGACAAAATTTTGTCTCTAGGAAGTATCGAAGGGTTAATACGTCGCTATAATGTGCGTATTCTGGATATAACTCCAACATGCGTAGTTATCGAAAAAACAGGACTTTACGAAGAGACTCAAGAGCTATTCGAAGAATTGCAAAGTTCAATAGGAGTTCTCCAATTTATCCGTTCCGGGCGTGTGGCTATTACCAAAAGCAAAGTGGAAAGATTAAGCGATATGCTAGCCTCCATTGATGAATGTACCAAAAGAAAACAAATAGATTAGATTTCAAAAAAAAGCTTCTATGCAACAATATGATTTTTATATTCATCCCCAAGAAGTTGATTTTACGAAAAGGATAACTATCAGCTCGTTAGGCAGTCATATTTTAAATGCCGCAGGTTTGGCTGCATTAGAAAATGGTTTTGGAGTAGACAATATGGAAAAAGATAACCTCACATGGGTCGTTTCTCGGTTGGCTATAGAAATGATGGAGTTTCCGTTGCAATACGAAAAAATCAGCATTGAAACATGGGTAGAAGATTTTGGAAAAATAATTACTACTCGAAACTTTAAAATTCATTGTAACAATAAATTAATTGGAAATGCTTCCTCGCAATGGGCTCTAATAGATATTGAAACACGCAAAGCATTTAGTTTACAAAATAAACCCGAACTAAATCTATTTGCTACGGGTATTGCTTCTCAAATAGAAAAACCCATTAAAGTAGGAGAAATAAATAGTGAAGTCATTCAAGAACATCTCATTCGATATAGCGATATCGATTTCAACAATCACGCCAGTAGCATGAAATATTTGGAATGGATGCTTGATACATATTCTGTTGAACAATATGCAACAAAAAAAATAAAACGATTGGATATCAACTACCTACATGAATCTGTTTTTAACCAATTGATTTCCATACATAGAATTGAAGAAGAAAACATGTCCTTATTTGATACAAAAACAGAAGATGGAAGATCTGTTTGCAAAGCACGAATTATGTGGAATTAATTTTTACTCAAAAGGATGCTAAAAACACTATAAAACAATAAGAAAATTTGCCCGACTAATAAAAATATTGTAATTTTGTTCCGTTTTTAGTTTTATAACAAATTATAACTTCTTCATCAAAAAAAAATAGTAAATAAAATTATATTTACCTTTTAATAAATAAATTATTAGCAAAATGGCACAAATGAATTTTGGCGGTGTAATCGAAAATGTAGTTACCCGTAGTGAATTTCCTTTAGAAAAAGCTCGTGAAGTATTAAAAAATGATACCATTGCAGTTATTGGTTATGGTGTGCAAGGTCCTGGTCAATCTCTAAATCTACGTGATAATGGTTTTAAAGTAATTGTTGGACAACGTAAAGGCGGAAAAACTTGGGACAAAGCCATTGCTGACGGTTGGGTACCGGGTGAAACGTTATTTGAAATAGAAGAAGCATGCAAACGTGCAACTATTATTCAATACTTACTTTCTGATGCTGCTCAAATCGAAGTATGGCCAAGAATTAAACCCTATTTGACAGCCAGAAAGACACTGTATTTTTCTCACGGATTTGGTATTACATATAAAGAACGTACAGGTATCATTCCTCCTGCTGATGTTGACGTTGTTTTAATTGCACCAAAAGGCTCAGGTACTTCTTTACGTCGTATGTTCTTGCAAGGTCGCGGATTGAATTCTTCTTATGCTATCTTCCAAGATGCAACAGGAAAAGCGTTCGAACGTGTAGTAGCATTGGGTATTGGTGTCGGTTCCGGTTATTTATTTGAAACCACATTCAAAAAAGAAGTTTACTCTGACCTTACCGGTGAACGTGGTACACTTATGGGTGCAATCCAAGGTTTATTGCTGGCTCAATATGAAGTGTTGCGTGAAAACGGACATACCCCTTCAGAAGCTTTCAACGAAACGGTAGAAGAATTAACACAATCACTAATGCCTTTGTTTGCTGAAAATGGTATGGATTGGATGTATGCAAATTGTTCTACTACCGCACAACGTGGAGCTTTGGACTGGATGATACCTTTCCATGATGCAACCAAGCCTGTATTCAAAAAATTATACGACGAAGTAGCTTGTGGAAACGAAGCTCAACGTTCTATCGATACCAACTCTAAACCCGACTATCGTGCAGGTTTGGAAAAAGAATTGAAACAACTTCACGACAGTGAAATGTGGCAAGCCGGTGCCGTAGTTCGTAAATTACGTCCTGAAAACAATTAAGATTTTTTCCTACATAGAAAAGGCTGCCTGAACAGGTGGCCTTTTTTGTGACCCAAAACACGACCTCGTGAAAGGATAAAAAATGAAAAACATACTAACAATCATCTTTCTATTTTGTTTCTATTTCATTACAATGGGACAAGAGACAAAGTTTTATAAAACAATTGATGCAGATGCAATACTATCTGTTGATGGAGGCTTACTGGAAGATTATCTTGCAAAAAACATTCGATATCCGGTAGATGCTATAGAAAACAACCTTATGGGAACTTACATTGGTTGCATTAGACTGGACTCTAATGGGAAATTAATCAGTATTTTTACTGTAAATCCAATTAGCAAATCCGTGGATAGCAAATTTGTGGATTTAATGAAAAAAACTTTTGCTAAAAACAAAGTTGTTGTTAGAAATGTCGTTGATACCACAGACATATTTGTTCCTATTGAATACAAAATAGCGAATGGGGAACAAACGTATGATTTTCATATTGATACGGACTTAGCTCCTTCTTTTATTTCACGCGAAATTGTTGCTATTGGAGCACCAAGAAGCGAAATAAAATTTCTTGAAGATGAATTTTTGCTCGACGAAGCTAATACAAACTTCCACCATCGAAAATATTATAGATGTCTCAATGCCTTGAATGAATTAATACGAAGAAATCCCTATAATCCTGATTTACTGGTTATGAGAGGAGTCTGCTACAACAAACTTGAAAAGAAAGAATTGGAATGCCGAGATCATAACTATTTGAGATTTTTCTTGGGAAGTAATAAATATAAAAAATTGGGAAGTTGCAATTAAATCAAACCGTCATTCGTACATTATTAGCTCTTCTCTATCCTAAAAAACAGATTAAAATGCAGGAAATTTGGGAAAAATATTCGAGGATATTAACAGAAAAATATTACTTTCGAATCTTAAATAAAGAAACAGATTAACTCATGAATAATAAACCTATTTTATTGGATGGTAAAGCCTTATCAAAAGAAATTGAGAATAATTTACGAATAAGAGTTCAAAAGATCATTCAAAAGACCGGAAAAACTCCTGTACTAGCAACTATACTTGTCGGGAGTGACCCTTCATCAGAGGTGTATGTAAGAATGAAAGGAAATACCTGCGAACGAGTTGGCATGACTTCTTTAAAGGTTCATTTATCCGAAAAAACAACAACCGATGAATTATTAGCGGAAATTGAAAAATTAAACAACGACCAAAACATTTGCGGTATCTTATTGCAGCACCCTGTTCCTAAACAAATTGACGAACGAGCTTGCTTCGACAAAATTGCCATCGATAAAGACGTTGATGGCGTCACTTGTCTCGGGTTTGGACGAATGTCCATGAACGAAATAGCCTACGGAAGTGCCACCCCTGCAGGTATAATGGAAATAATCAAGCACTACCAATTGCCAGTGCAAGGAAAACATGCCATAGTGGTTGGGCGTAGTCCGATTTTAGGAAAACCAATTGCCATGATGCTTCTGAATGAGAATGCAACAGTTACTATTTGCCACTCAAAAACTAAAAACTTACCGGAGTTAATCAAACAGGCTGATATTGTTGTAGGAGCTGTCGGCAAACCTGAATTTATAAAAGCTGATTGGATAAAAGATAATGCAATAGTTATTGATGCCGGATACCACAAAGGAGGAATTGGAGATATCGAAATAGGCAAAATAAAAGATAGAGCATTCGCTTACACTCCCGTGCCAGGTGGAGTCGGGCCAATGACAATTGCCATGCTGATAAAACAAACAGTTGAATCGGCAGAAAGAAAAACAAAATGAATTTCATCAGGAAAAATTTATCATTCTGTTTTCTTACTTAGATCAGCATCTTGCACATAGTCTATCTATAATTCTTTATACTATGTAATTGAATAATAAATATTGAGTTATTAGATTAAAAGGTTAAATACAACAAACAATATTTTCCTGATTTTAATGTGATGCTTACTTGAATAGAAACATTCTTTCAACGTGTGGGGGAAAAGTTATTCCTTAATCTGCCGAAAAAAAAAATTATGACCTATATTTGTTCGCCAAATTTTGTTTACTAATTTGGCACTATTTTATTCACGATATCATTGCAACTTTCAAGATAAAAAAATGAACTTCAAAAAAAACATTCCAACAGTTATTCGTCAACTTTTTCTAATCTATGTAACAGTCTTACTGATTTTTACAATTTTCAGAGGCATCTTGTTTTGTACCGAGTTAGCTAGAGTAACTACGGATATTTCTACCCATGACATTATAAAGTCTTTTTTGATGGGGATTCGTTTTGACCTCGTTATTTCGGGTTACGTACTAATTTTTCCTTTTTTAATATCTTCTATCCTTTCGTTCTTCAAAAAAACCTTTCCCGTCGTAAATGAAATTTTGTTTTACTTCATTTTCGTTCTATTTTCCATAACTTTCTGCGTATGTGCCATTGATATTCCCTATTTTAACCAATTCTTTTCCCGTTTTACAATTACAGGCTTCGAATGGTTGGATAATCCTGCTTTTGTGTTCAAAATGATTGTAGAGGAACCTCGTTATTGGTTTATGGCAGTTCCGTGTCTTTTGTTGATTTTTTTATTCTACAAAATATTACGCAAGATACTTGCCAATTGTACTGAATCATCAACCTTGCCGATAGTAGCAAAAATTGGAATTTACGCTCTTTGCTTCGGACTTATCTTTTTAGGTATTCGGGGACGTATAGAAAAAAAATCGCCAATACGTGTCGGAACAGCCTATTTCTCGAACAACCCATTTCTCAATCAACTGGGATTAAACCCTAATTTTACCCTTATAAGAAGTTTTTTAGATAGTAAAGAAGAACGAAATAAAACTGTACAATTGCTACCTGACAGCATTGCGGTAAAAAACATTCAACAATATTTAAACATTAGACATCCAGATAAAAATCTGCCTTTGCTAAGACAAAAAAATGGGAATGAAATAAAGCCCAACAATTATAATGTGGTATTGGTACTTATGGAAAGCATGAGTATTGCTAAAATGGAACATGGCGGAAATACGGAAAATCTCACACCATTCCTTGATAGTCTTTCTACTAAAGGATATTACTTTGAAAATGCTTATTCCGCAGGCATCCATACTTTCAATGGAATCTTCAGTTCACTGTTTTCTCTGCCTGCCTTATTTCGTCAGCACCCAATGAAAGAAAGTTCTATTCTGAAATACCACGGCATATACAGCACATTGAAAGAAAAAGGGTATTCGACAGCTTATTTTACCACACATGATGGACAATTTGATAATGTAGAAGGCTTTTTGCATGCTAACGACTGTGAAACAATTATTTCACAAGCAAATTATCCCGCTTCGGAAATAAAAACAACACTAGGAGTACCGGACAAATATCTGTTTCAATATGCTATACCGATTTTAAATAAGTTAAGTGAAAAAAACAAGCCTTTTGTTGCAACACTATTAACTGCTAGCGACCATGGCCCTTATTATATACCCGACTATTTTAAACCTCGAAGCAAAGAAATAAAAAAACAAATTACCGAATTTGCAGATTACTCATTGCGAAGCTTTATCCAAATGGCATCAAAAGAAAAATGGTTCAAAAATACGATATTTGTATTTGTAGCAGACCATGGAGCTCCAATGGATAATACGTATGATATTTCGTTGGATTACAACCATGTACCCTTACTATTTTACGCCCCTGAAATTATTAAAGAGCCAAAAACGTTTGATTGCATGGCCGGACAAATTGATATCTTCCCAACGATAATGGGATTACTAAAACAACCCTATGGAAATAATACCTTGGGAATAGATTTATTGCAGGAAAGTCGTCCATACATTTTTTTCAATGCTGATGACAAATATGGAGTTATCAATCACGATTGGTTGTTAATAGCCAAAAACGACGGTTCGAAAAAATTGTACAAATACCAAAACAAAAATACGCATGACTATGCAAAGGAACAAAAAGATGTGATAGAACAGATGAACGAATATGCTGAATCAAACCTACAAACATCTCAATATATAATCTTGAACAAAAAGCAGTAGTGTTGAATTGCACACAAAAACTTTCTAAAAACAGAATTCTAAAATTAGAATTTTTGTTTCTTTATTTACAAAATAAACTTATCAACAATCATTATTTAGCCGTTGAATTTTCATAAAAATATTGTACTTTTGAACAAAAATAATACCCTATTACAAATGGCAGCAAAAGAAACACCAGCAGCAGAAAATGCACCAAAAGTCAATGTAGAAAAGCTTAAAGCACTCCAATTAGCCCTTGATAAAATAGAAAAAGATCACGGAAAAGGTACTATAATGAAAATGGGAGACTCTAAAGTTGTGGAGGTAAACGTTATTTCTACCGGCTCTATCGGATTGAATTTAGCATTGGGCGTAGGCGGTTATCCTCGTGGTAGAGTAATCGAAATCTTCGGACCGGAATCTTCAGGTAAAACGACCTTAGCCATTCACGCTATTGCACAAGCTCAAAAGGCAGGGGGTATTGCAGCATTTATCGATGCAGAACATGCTTTCGACCGTTTTTATGCCGAAAAATTAGGCGTAGATATTAATAATTTGCTTATATCTCAACCGGATAACGGAGAACAAGCTCTTGAAATTGCCGATCAACTTATTCGTTCTTCTGCAGTGGATATTGTTGTTATCGACTCTGTAGCAGCCCTGACACCCAAAGCCGAAATTGAAGGAGACATGGGAGATTCAAAAATGGGTCTTCAAGCTCGTTTGATGTCTCAAGCTTTACGTAAACTTACGGCTAACATCAGTAAAACAAACACAACTTGTATATTTATCAATCAATTACGTGACAAAATAGGCATTGTTTTTGGTAATCCGGAAACAACTACAGGTGGTAATGCCCTCAAATTTTACGCTTCCATTCGTTTGGATATTCGCCGTATCGGTGCAATCAAAGAAGGTGACGAAACAATCGGTAACCAAACACGTGTCAAAGTAGTAAAAAATAAAGTAGCACCTCCTTTCAGAAAAGCTGAATTTGACATCATGTTTGGCGAAGGAATTTCTTATGCAGGGGAAATTGTTGACTTGGGTGTAGAAACCAATGTTATTAAAAAAAGCGGTTCTTGGTTCAGTTATGGCGACACAAAAATTGCTCAAGGAAGAGATGCCTCAAAAAAGTGTATTATAGATAATCCGGAGTTAGCTGCTGAATTAGAAGGCAAAATTACCGAAGCTCTAAAAAAATAGTATTCAAACCGTATTGTTTAAGCACAAGTTAAACCATTTTAGCTTGTGCTTTTTTCAATATAAAAAACCCGTTATGAAAAAAGAATCTGAAATGATATTTGGAATCCGTTCCATTATCGAAGCTATAGAAGCAGGCAAAGAAATAGATAAGGTTTTTCTGAAAAAAGATATGCAAAGCCGTTTGGCTCAAGAGCTTTTCACAGCTATCGAAGGAAGAGATATTCCTGTGATTCGTGTTCCGATAGAAAAAATCAACCGAATTACGATGAAAAATCATCAAGGAGCATTGGCTTTTATTTCTCCCGTTGCTTATCAGCATATTGAAGACATCATTCCTACTCTATATGAACAAGGAAAAGCTCCTTTTATCGTCATTTTAGACGGCATAACAGATGTTCGTAACTTTGGAGCAATTGCCCGTACCTGCGAATGTGCAGGTGTTGATGCCATCGTTATTCCACAAAAAAACAGTGCTTCTATCAATGCCGATGCTATCAAAACGTCTGCCGGTGCACTGCTAAAAATACCCGTTTGTCGTGAGAAAAATTTAACAGACACTATTAAATTTCTCAAAAATTCAGGACTTAAAATTATTGGCACTTCTGAAAAAGCCAGTAAAAATTACACAGAAGCAAATTATACTGATGCTGTAGGAATCATTATGGGTGCAGAAGACATGGGTATCGCCTACGAACATCAACGCTATTGTGACGAAACGGTACGAATACCTATTGTAGGCACTATAGCTTCTCTTAACGTTTCCGTGGCTAGCGGAATTATTATTTACGAAGCGTTAAAACAACGATTGTAAATCTGAATCCATCAACAAATCATGGTCGTAATCTACGAAGATAATCACATCATAGCCGTTAATAAAACTTGTTCGGAAATTGTACAGGGAGATAAAACCGGTGATACTCCGCTTTCGGAAACAGTCAAACAATATCTCAAAGAAAAATACAACAAGCCCGGTAATGTTTTTTGTGGCGTTACACACCGTTTGGACAGACCTGTAAGTGGTATTGTGTTGTTCGCCAAAACCAGCAAAGCCCTTGCACGCCTCAACGAAATGTTACGCAACCACGAAATAAAAAAAACCTATTGGGCTATCACTAAAAACAGACCTCCTCAACCCGAAATGCTGTTGGAACATTATTTAATTCGCAATGAAAAGCAAAATAAATCATATGCATACAATGAACCTAAAGGGGATGCAAAAAAAGCAACTTTAGGGCTCAAGGAAATAGCATCTTCAACTAATTATACGTTACTTGAAATAGACTTGCAAACAGGAAGACACCACCAAATCCGTTGCCAGCTAGCACAAATCGGTTGCCCAATAAAAGGGGATTTAAAATACGGTTTTGCTCGTTCAAACAAAGACGGTGGAATTAGCTTGCACGCCAGAAAGATAGAATTTACACATCCTATCTCAAAACAAAATATTTGTTTGGTTGCTCCGGTTCCGACAGACGATAATTTATGGCAAGAATTTGAACGATTGGCAATAAAAGAACAATAGCTTCATTTCCGACCAAAATCGGCGGGAATTTCACCCCAAACAGATGTTTCCCATTTCAAAATCTTCGTGGAATATTTATTTTCAGACAGCCATTTTTCTGCACGTTCAATCAATACAAAAAGCTCTTCATTTTTAGCACAACGTACCAATTTAGTTTTACATTTCTTTGCTTTTACCCAAGCAATGGCATTTACACTATCCGAATAAATCGGCAACAAACTATTTTTTTGCTGCAAAAAAGCTAGACCGTGTACCAAAGCCAAAAACTCTCCTATATTGTTGGTTCCATATTCAAAAACGCCTTTATGGAAAAGTTGTTCTCCCGTTTTCGCATCAACTCCACGATACTCCATTTTACCGGGGTTTCCACTACAGGCAGCATCAACAGCAATACTATCAAGGATAGGTTCCCCACAACTCGATTTTCCTTTGGAAGGAGCAAAATACTTTGCTCCTTTCGGACTCTTTTTTATGATAGAAAAATAGTTACTTGAAAAAGCTTTTTTAGCTTCATTTTCAGTAGCAAAAGATTTATATTGAGCTCCCTCAAAGCCCTCTACTTGTTTTTTACATGTAAGCCAATCGATAAAAACACCTGTTTCACGACCTTTCCAAACAACATAAAACTTTTGCTTTGCCATACAGTTAATATAAACTTATTTCCAACAAAAATACACTTTTTATCCGATTAGTACCTATAGAGAAAATAGTAGAAAACACTTTTTTACAAATTTTAATCGAAATGAAATGCAAGTACTTTGACTAGTAGCAATATTTGGCTATTCGACTAACAATGAATTAAATAATTTAGTACATTTGCGTGGAGTTTGAATGAAGAACTACCTTTTAGGTTGTGTATGTTTAATCCAATTTGAGTACCATAATTTTTTATACAGAATGAAGAAAACCATTTTAGCAATAATTTGTGTATTGTCTTTCAGCATTGCAAATGCCAACGAAGGCATGTGGATTTTACCCGATATACCTGATTCAGTGCAAAATGTCATGGATAACCTAGGGTATGAATTGAAAATTAAAGATATATACAGCGAAAATACATCTTCGCTTAAGGATGCGGTAGTATCCCTCTCGAATGGATACTCAGGCGTTACTGTTTCGAAAGATGGATTACTTCTTACTAATTACGATTGCATTTATCCTTTGCTAAAAGACTCCAACAATTATATTGAACAAGGCTTTTTAGCTGCTTCATACGGACAAGAAATCCCTTTAAAAAACCTCGCTGTTACTTTTATTAGAAGCACGGAAGACGTTACAAAAAAAATTATCTCTCATATTTCTGAATTTGAAAGTCCTGAAAGTCAAAAGCAAATTATAGATTCCATCAGTAATTTTTTGGTAATCAAGAAAGAGTCTGAAACTGGCTATAAAGCTGAAATTAAATCTACAAATAAGGGGAATAACTACTATTTGTACACTTACGAACGCTTTAGTGATATTCGCTTGGTATATGCTCCTCCAATATCTATTGCTTTATTTGGCAAAGGAAAAGATGAGTGGAAAGTACCTCGTCATAATGCTAATTTTGCCGTACTACGGATATACAGTTCACAAAAAAATCAACCGGATTTTTTTGCAGAATCAAATAGACCATATAAACCAAAATATTTCGCACAAATTTCCACACACGGATACGAAGCCGATGATTTCGTTTTCAGTTTAGGTTTCCCCGGAAAAACAGACAGACAAATAACCTCATATGAATTATCAGAAAAAATCCACACAATAAACAGGGCAGAGATTGAAAGTGCACAACGCCGAAATGAAGTTTGGGATAAAGCTATTTTTGAAAGTAATTATGTGAGAAATCGTTATGAACCGAGATATCTTGAAAACAAAGAAAGGCTTGACTATTTAATTGCCTTACAAGAATCGGTAGAAAAACAAAGCATTATTAAACAAAAACAAGAAGAAGAGCAAGACTTTGTTATGTGGATAACAAAAACAGATTTCAATACCATGTTGAAATACGAAAATGTTATTCCTTCACTCGAAAAGATTTACACAAATAGACAAACCTATACCTACCATCTTAATTATCTAAATGAGTCTCTCGGTAAGATTGGGATCATTAATGTAGGTTGTATGTTATTGGATATAACACCCCAGTTTGAAAAGGATATTTATTTGGAAATAAGTAAATTTTATGAAACATACGATGAATATACGGACAAGAAGATGCTTATTGCCATGTTGCAATTTTATGCAGAAAAGGCAAATATTAACTATATGCCTGATATTTATGATATAATTAACAAAAAATACAAAGGTAACATTGAAAAATATGTCAATGATATTTTCGAAAAATCGTTCTTAAGTCAGGAAATCAAGTTTATGAAATATCTTGACAAGCCGACCGACAAACAATTTAAAAACGACCCAATTATCCAGTTAAGCAAAAGCATCAACGACAAACGCAATGAGTTTGCCAGTGTAGTATATTCATACAACAAAAAAATTGAAAAAAACAATTCTTTGTATATCGAGGGTTTTCAGGAAAAAAATCCACAAAAGACGCTAATGCCTGATGCCAATTATACCTTAAGAATGAGCTTTGGAAAAATACAGACTTACAGCCCTTCAGATGGAATTTTCTTTGGCTATGCTTCTAACTTTGAAGGTATCTTAGAAAAGGTAAACACACAACAAAATGCTTACAAAATAGATGATAAATTTAAAAACACTTACTTAAAAACGAAAAAGAAAAATCCAAAAGACGATTTATTTAAAATATCATTTATGTCTACTTGTGACGTGCCCGCAGAAAAAATGGGTGGTCCTGTTTTTAATGCAGACGGAAAATTGATTGGTATTATGTCTGATGGAAATTACGAAGCTATAAGCAATATGTACCAATACAATGAGAAATTTCAACGAACTATCGCCCTTGATATAAATTATATTCTTTTTATACTCAAGAAATATGCAAACGCCACCAGAATAGTTGATAAAATGGTGATTCTGGACGAATAGTAATGCAAAATAAACTTCACATAGTAGCTGATAAGAACATTCCTTTTTTAAAGGGGATATTGGATAATATTGCTGAAGTGGAATATCTATCGGGAGAAGATTTTTCGCCCGAAAAAATTAAAAATGCCGATGCACTGATTATTCGTACACGCACTACATGTAACAAAAATTTACTTCAAGGGAGTAAGGTTAAATTTATTGGAACAGCCACCATTGGTTACGACCACATAGATACCGATTTTTGCAAACAAAACAATATTTACTGGACAAATGCTCCGGGTTGCAACGCACCCTCCGTGGCTCAATACATTGTTTCGGCATTGCTTACTTTAGCAAAAAAATGCAATTTTAGCTTATCAGAAAAAACGCTCGGAATTGTAGGCGTAGGAAATGTCGGAAAAGAAGTTGAAAAAGCAGCTAAAACGTTAGGAGTAAGAATCTTACTAAATGACCCACCTCGACAAGAAAAAGAGGTACTTCCCCACTTTGTTTCCCTCAATACCATTGCGAAAGAGGCTGACATTATCACCTTCCACACTCCTATTACTTGTAAGGGAAAATATCCTACCTATCACTTGTTTAATGATGATTTTGCTAATCTGCTTACTAAAAAGCCTATTATTATAAATGCTGCACGTGGTGAAGTAACCGACACCGAAAGTTTATTGCATGCTTTAGACAAAAAGATTATATCAAATTGCGTAATAGACTGTTGGGAAAACGAACCCAGTATTAACAAAACTTTATTGAAATCAATTGCTTTGGCTACACCTCACATTGCAGGTTATTCCACAGATGGAAAAGCAACGGCAACAAGAATGGTAATCAGCTCATTATGTTCATTTTTTAACATAGATTCGAAGAAAATCATAACTTTTGAAGTAGCAAATCCAATAAAAGAATGTATTTTTGCGTCGTCAACATCGTTGGATGATATTTTGTACGATATTGTAAATCAGTCGTATAGTATTGAAAAAGAAAGTTCTAATTTCAAAAATTGCCCCGAAAAATTCGAGGTAATTAGAAATAACTACCCCTTACGAAGAGAATTTTTTGCTTTTACTGCAGATGTTCCACAGGCAGACAAAAAAGTCCTACAAACGCTCAAAAATCTAGGTTTTAAAACCACAGAAAAATGATTATCTCATCCTTAAAGATATTATTCTTTACAGAGAAAAAATCCGAAAATGAAAATTTCGATTTTCTAAAAACTTTATTTCAAAATTACGAAACGAAGATACTTTCTGCTTTTACTATTCAAAAGGCAATAGAAATTATCAATGAGGAATGTATCTATCTTTTGATTTCAGACATTCAGGAAAACTTAAATTCATTTTTCAGTCTTATTAAGAAATGCAAGAATTTGACAACCGGCAAAAAAATATACACCTTATATCTTGCTGATGATGATGATGAAAATTTTCTTTTAAACTTATATGAACACAACATCGCAGAAGTATTTTCTCTTAAAACTTCGGTCAAACTTTTGCAAGCAAGAGCCAACAGTTTAGCCAATCATATCATTCAATGTTCTGAAAATCACCATCCAAAAGAACTTGTTTTCGATAAGGATCTTTTTGTAGTAAAAAAAGGCTCCGAAATTCTGTCATTGACAAAAAAAGAATTTGATATTTTAAAACTTTTATCGAGTGAACCCCACAAAACATTCTCTCGCGAAGAGATATACAAAAAGATTTGGGGAAACAAAATTATTGTGAGTGATAGAACATTGGATGTACACATTCGGAAAATTCGTTCCAAGATAGGAGTTGACTTCATCGAAACCTACAAAGGCATCGGATATAAATTTATTGCCCGATAGCTCTTCCTTTTCTGAAATTCAACGGAAAAGTATACCTTTGCAACATGGGAAGTCGTTACTTTATTTATCTCGCCTATAATGGCACTAACTTTCATGGTTGGCAGATTCAGCCAAACGGAATTAGTGTACAAGAAACCCTTGAACGAGCGTTTTCGTTGCTATTGGGAGAAGCGATTGCCGTCACAGGTGCAGGAAGAACTGACACTGGCGTTCATGCTAAACTAATGGTAGCCCATTTTGATGTAAGTCAACCAGTTATAGATATACAATCATTGGTTGGCAAACTCAATTCTTTTTTACCCAAAGACATCGTCATTAAAAAAATCGAACTCGTACCAAACGATAAACATGCTCGGTTTGATGCCGTTTCACGCACTTACGAATACCACGTTTGTACCACAAAGAATCCATTCTGTTATCATTTTAGCTATCGTCTTTTTGAAAGCATCAATTTTGAAGTGATGAATGAAGCCGCCGAAAGACTACACCAATATACTGATTTCACAAGTTTCAGCAAACTACACACTGATGTAAAAACCAACAATTGCAAAATTAAATTTGCTGAATGGAAACAAAAAAGCGATGATGAATGGGTTTTCACGATTGAAGCCGATCGTTTTTTGAGAAATATGGTTCGTGCCATTGTAGGCACTCTATTGGAAGTTGGAAAAGGTAAAATTTCGGTAAATGATTTTTGTAAAATAATAGAAAATAAAAACCGTTGTAAGGCAGGCTCTTCTGTTCCGGCAAACGGGTTATTTTTGGTTGATGTGAAATATAATTAAGCAAGACGTATATGTGGTTATTTTTAGGTATTTTTTCCGCTCTTTCACTCGGTATATATGATGTTTGCAAAAAATTATCTTTACAAAAAAATGCCGTTATACCTGTATTGTCTCTTTCTATTGTGATATCGAGTACTTTGTTAATGCCATTTTTCTTTCTTTCCAAGATAGTTCCTGAAACTATACAAAACAGCATCTTTTTTGTTCCTGATATTTCATGGGAAACTCATCTTCTAATTTTACTCAAATCGGTTATTGTTCTCAGTTCTTGGTTATTTGCTTATTTTGCCATGAAAAATCTGCCCATAACCATTGCCTCACCCATCAAAGCCACACAACCTATGTGGATTGTATTGGGAGCTGTACTTATTTTCGGAGAAAAACTTTCTATTTATCAATGGATTGGGGTCTTGATTGCCTTAGTTTCTTTTTGGTCATTTTCTGTTTCAGGAAAGAAAGAAGGTATTTCGTTCAAAAGCAATAAATATCTGTGGTTTATTATCTTAGCAACACTAACTGGAGCTATCAGCGGACTATATGATAAACATCTGTTAAAACAATTTGACCACATGGCGGTACAGGTGTATTACACTTTCTACCAAGCTATTATCATGGCTTTTATCACTTGGTTTCTTTGGTATCCTACCCGAAAAAAAACAACACCATTTCAATGGCGATGGAGCATTGTTTTTATTTCGTTGTTTTTAGTTATGGCAGATTTTGCCTATTTTTACGCACTTTCTATGCCAAATTCTCTTATTTCCGTTATATCCACTTTACGACGGTCAGGAGTAATAGTTCCATTTATATTCGGTGCTATTTTTATGCATGAAAAGAACATGAAACAAAAAACATTATCTCTGTTGAGCGTTATTATAGGAACTTTATTACTATTTTTCGAATCTTAAAAAAAGCAACCATGAAATTTCATAAAAAAACAATTACATTCGCTTTTATTTTCATAATAAGCTCTCTATCAAACATCTATTCTATTGGAATTATCGAGGCTTTTTTCAAGTTTCCAATAGAAATATTGTATCAAATAACTCCCGATGAAAAGAAAAAGGGCTTACAACTATATTATGAAAAACAACCTGCTATCATTAGTAGTAGATATCACACCCCCATCGAAATAACTAAAGTTGATACAATCGGCAATTTTTTGTGTTTCAAAACGTCAGATGTCAGCTCCACGGAAATTAAAGTTATTAAAGCCGATTCAGGACAATCGTATATTTTTCACAATAGCATTACGTGTGGTCCTGCATGTGATTCGAACATTACCATTTTTAATGACGAATGGTATTATGTTCCAACGGAAAAAACAGCTCCATCTTTACTAAAACTTTCAAAATTAGATTTTTTTGATTTGGAAAAGGCAAAAAAAGACGGTAAGAACATTGAGGAATTGACTGAAAAATTGACGCCACTCTTTTATGAATTACACTTTTCAGCAGAGAAAAATGACCTAATTGTACGTTTGGATATTTCCAGATTGGATGAAGAAACAAAAGAAGCACTAAAACCCTACTTTACCGAAACAAAAACCTTTTCATGGACAGGTAGTAGGTTCTGACAAATCATTTGTGGTATTCCAACAAACCTTGCATAGGACTTTGATCAATTTTTCCCAATGTAAGACCGGCTCGTTTTGCTACATCGGATAAAATATCTTGAAAATAATAAGCAACTGAACCTGTAAAATGAACGGGATAACTTTGGTAGTCGTATTGTTGAACATTGCGAGTGAAAAATTCAGAAAAGCTTTGAGCAACCAGACATTGGACATATACACTGCTTTTATGTTCATATAAAAAAGGAACAAAAGAAGCCAAATATCGGTTAGGAAAAACTTGTTTGTAGGTTCTGTCCAAAATTTCAGCAGCAGACAGCTCATATTTTTGAGTAAAACTATATTGCAGATCTTTAGGCAGCTGATTTTTCAAGTAATCACCAATCAATTTCTTGCCCAAAACAGCACCACTTCCTTCATCTCCCAAAATAAAACCGAGAGGTGATACATTTTTGCGAATCAATCCATTTTGATAAAAACAAGAATTGGAACCTGTACCCAAAATACAGGCAATACCTGCTTCTTTTCCACATAAACCACGAGCCGCTCCTAACAAATCACTATTAACCTCGATACCAGCAACTTGCAACACTCTCAAAATACCTGATTGTATGATGGCATTTTTTTCGGGAAAAGCACACCCCGCCCCGTAAAAGTAGATGTAATCAGTGGCATTACTCGCCAATTGAGGCTTTAATTGCTTTCCAATAACATCGGACACTTGTTCTTCCGTCTGATAAAAAGGGTTCAATCCATCCGTACATATCTTTTGTAAAAGATTTCCATTATTATCAATCAAAAACCAAACTGTTTTTGTAGAGCCACTATCTGCTATAAGTTTCATTCTTTGTAAAAAAATTAGGTGATTCCCATCATTTATCAAAAGGATACGCAAAATAAGTAATTTTCACACTATTTTAGCCTGTTTTCACCGAAAAAAAAGAAAAAATACGCTATTTTTGGAAAGCAAAGCAAACAAGCCTAACGAATATTTTTTTACGATGAATACTTCACGCCTCAACATAAATTTTTTTCTAATTTTAATCGCCTTTACATTGTTCGGTTCTTTTTCCTATGCCGAACAAAAAAAACCTATTGAAAAATTAAAATTCACTCCCGATATCTATATAAAAGCTAATAAGTTCAAAGTTATAAAAGCTGAAGAAAAGAAAAAAAATCTGACATTGTGGATAGAAGACGGATTTTCAACGCTACCTTTTCGAGAAAATACAATAAAAGCCGTATACGACTCAGCCTATAAACAATTGCCCGAGAAATACAAAGATTATACACTTACGATTATTTCTAAAGAAAAAAATATAGAAGAATATGTTCCAAATATCTATCGTTCTACTATGCCAGTGGACAAGACAAGAATTCCTGACCCCGGCAAAAAAACATCTTGTGTAGTCAAAAATATATCAAAACCGTTTGTCATAGAAAAAGGCTTGAATGACAAAAATATCGCTCTTTGGAATAGTCATGGGTGGTACTACAACATTAATATCGACCGATGGGAATGGCAAAGGGCACGCTTTTTCGGAACTGTAGAAGATTTACTCACTACTTCCATTGTTCTTCCCTATCTGATGCCAATGCTCGAAAATGCAGGAGCTAACGTTTTTCTTCCTCGCGAACGTGATGTACAAACGAATGAAGTACTAGTAGATAATGACTTTACTTTAACACCATCTTCGTACACACAAACACCTAATTGGGAAAAAGAAGATGAAGGTTTCGGATGGCAAAAAAACGTTTTGTACAATAAGGATCATCCTTTTAAAATGGGATCTTACGTCAAGACACCTTGTTATGAAAAAGCAACGGATAGTATTGTTTGGAAAGCCAATATACCGGAAAATGGATACTATTATGTCAGCATCGGTTACAAAACGCTATCCAACAGCACAGATAGTGCACATTACGAAGTATATCACAGTGGAGGAAAAACTTCTTTTATAGTTAACCAACAAATGGGTAGTGGCACATGGATTTATCTCGGAAAATTCTACTTCACCAAGAGTACAAATTCTAACACAAATAAAATTGTATTGACTAATCTCGGAAAAAAAGGTACGGTGGTGACAGCGGATGTTGCCCGTTGGGGCGGCGGAATGGGCAATAGTTGCCGTCAGGACAATTCGAATGTTATAGAAGAGAAAAAAAATCCACCTTTCGTCTCAAAAATTGATTCTTCGGCAAAAACGAGTAACCGACCTCGCTTTGCAGAAGGTGCACGTTACTACTTGCAATGGGCAGGTGTTCCTGACAGTCTCATTGCTAACCAAAAGAAAGATGTAATTGGAGATTATCAAGACGATATTTATTCTCGGTCCAATTGGGTAAATTATTTAATGGGAGGTTCTGATTTTTATCCTAAATACGATGGACTGAACATTCCTATTAGTGCTTGCATCGCATTACATACTGATTCAGAGAGTCTTGGCAAAGATTCTATCATCGGAACGTTGGGAATTTGTATGACAACCGATGAAAAAGGCGTTTACCCCGCCAAATATTCACGGATGTCTGCTCGTGATTTCACGGATATTTTGCAAACGGAAATAGTAAATGATGTTAGCAAAACATTTGGCATCAATTGGACTCGCCGTGGAATTTGGGATAAAACGTATATAGAAGCTCGAGTGCCCAAAACACCAACCAGCCTTATCGAATTATTTTCACACCAAAACTTCAACGACATGAAGTTCGGCTTGTCTCCACAATATCGTTTCACAACTGCAAGGGCTATGTACAAAGGCATTGTCAAATTTTTAGCCTTTCAGAATAACACGCCTTATGTAATAACACCACTTCCCGTCCAAAATTTTGCAGTGGAATTATTACCTAACGATTCTGTTTTACTTTCGTGGCAACCACGCACCGACAGTTTAGAAACAACAGCTACTGCTAAAAAATACGTTGTTTATACACGTATCAGCGACGGAGGATTCGATAATGGCATCATTTCGTCAACCAACGCAATCAAACTTCCCATCAAACCGGGAATAATTTACAGTTATAAAATTACCGCTGTAAATGAAGGCGGAGAAAGTTTTCCATCAGAAATTTTAGCAGTTTGTAAGGCTCCGAAAGAAAAAGGGAAAGCTTTGATTATTAATGCTTTTGACAGAACAAGTGCTCCCGATTTTTTCGATTTTGGAAATACAGGCGGATTTTCTTATTCTACGGATGCAGGTGTTCCCTACCAATACGAAGTGGGATATACCGGAAATCAATTTGAATTTGATAAAAATGTTCCTTACTACGACAATGACTATCCCGGATTTGGTGCCAGTCAGTCTAATTATGAAGGTAAAGTACTTGCCGGAAATACATTCGACTATGCATTCGTACATGGTAAAGCATTAGTTAATAATGGGTACTCTTTTGCCTCTTGTAGTAAAGATGCCTTGACTCAAAAAACAGTACTTACCCAATATAACATTGTCGATATCATCTTGGGCAACCAAAAAACATTAAAGACGAATACTTGCTCTTTTGAATTATTTCCTAATCCATTACAGGAAGCCATAACAAAATATGCAAATGGTGATGGAAAAATAATAGTAACAGGTTCATACATAGGTTCAAGCATGAATAAAACAACAGAAAAAAGCGAAGCCTCTTTTGCTAAAAATATTCTTAAATACAAATTACGTTCACCCTTTGCTTGTACAGATGGCAAAGTATCAGATGTATATTCATCCACCAAAAAAAATGATATGTATTCGTTTTATACTTGTCCGAACAATCAAAACTACCGAGTACAAAATGCAGATGGAGTACAGCCTTCCGATAAAAAAAGTCAGGTACTAATGCGATATAATGAAAATAATATTGCAGCAGCTATTGGCTACAAAGGCAAATACCGAACCGTTATTTGCGGATTTCCGTTTGAAAGTTTAACATCAGAAATAGAACAGATTAATTTAATGAAAATGTTTCTTAATTTCTTAACCGAATAAAAAAATCACATAATAGTATGAAAATCAATGCTTTTATACCTTTTCAGAATGACAAACAAGTTGCCAAAACACTAGCCGGCTTACAACAATCAGATACGATACAAAATGTTTTTTTATTGACTCTCCAAGGACAAAAACCTTCTACTGATAAGCGATATAAAACTATTGAAATAGACACGTTAACAAGCTGTAAAACCATGCAGCAAATTGCAGAACAATCGGACTCTGCATTCAGTCTGATTTACCTCAAATATACACCGTTGGAATTAGGTTCGTATGCGTTAGAACGTTTGCTGCAAGTAGCTGCCGACACCAAAGCGGGCATAGTCTATGCCGATTATTACCAAACTATTGGCGATAAAAAAGCCCGCATTACTGTAAACGACTATCAAATAGGTAGTGTTCGTGATGATTTCAACTTCGGGTCTCTCCTACTTTTTTCGTCGGATTGTTTAAAAAAATCAATAATAGGGAGCAAAGAAAATTACCTATTTGCAGGTTTATATGATACTCGACTAAAAATTTCCGAAAGAGCATCTTTGGTACACATCAATGAATTTCTGTATGCTGAAGTAGAAGACGATACCCGCCAAAGCGGTGAAAAACAATTTGATTATGTCGATCCGAAAAACAGAACCGTACAAATAGAAATGGAAAAAGCCTGTACGGAACACTTAAAAAATATAGGTGCGTTTTTGAGTCCAAATTTCGAAAAAATAGACTTGAACGAGATAGAATTTTCTTTCGAAGCATCGGTTATTATTCCTGTAAAAAATAGAGCTAAAACCATTGAAGATGCTATTAAATCAGTATTGAAACAAAAAACAAAATTTCCGTTTAACCTCATCATCATCGACAACTATTCCAACGACGGAACAACAGCCCTAATAAAACGTTATGCACAACAAAACAAACAAATAATTCACATTATACCCTCTCGTACCGACTTAGGTATTGGCGGTTGTTGGAACGAAGGCATTCATCATCCTGAATGTGGAAAATTTGCTGTTCAGCTTGATAGCGACGACCTCTACGAAACGGAAAATACTCTGCAAAAAATCGTCAATGCTTTTTACGAACAACAATGCGGCATGATTGTAGGATCTTACACAATGACCGATTTTAACTTAAACACGATTGCTCCGGGATTGATTGACCACAAGGAATGGACTGTAGAAAACGGAAGAAATAACGCTCTTAGAATAAACGGACTAGGTGCTCCAAGAGCCTTCTTTACACCGTTACTTCGAAAAATAAAAGTACCAAATACAAGCTACGGCGAAGATTATGCACTCGGACTGCAAATTAGTCGCAGATATTCTATTGGTCGCATCTACGATTCGGTATATTTGTGTCGACGTTGGAACGAAAACTCCGACTCGTCCCTTGATATTGATAAAATTAATGCCAATAATGCGTACAAAGACAAACTACGCACCATCGAAATTCTGGCAAGAATCGAAGCCAATAGAGAATGAGTATGAACGAATATGTTTTAATGATTGGATCGAATACCGACGCAAAAAAGAACATCGAAAAAGCTATCGATTATTTAAAACAAACCTTCGGTATTGTTTGTCTTTCGGAACAACTACAAACAAAAGCTGAGAATATGTCCAACAAGTTACCGTATATCAATGTTGCTGCCAAAATAGCGTCTCAATCAGATGAAATCGAACTCAAACAAACGCTAAAAAGCATAGAAAGAGAACTGGGAAGGACATCGGAACAAAAAAAAAGAGGTATCATTGCGATTGATATTGACATCATCAGCAAAAATAAAGAAATTATTCATCAAGACTATGTTGGAAGAAAGTTTGTCAAGATATTGGTGGATGAAGTGATGTAAACACAACCAAAGAATAAAATATACTCCAATAATGACTATCAAAGAAATAATAGAAAAAAGACAAAGCAATCGAAGATACAAAGAAGATGCTATTGAACACGAAAAGGTAATGCAATGTATTCAAGCAGCTCATTTAGCCCCTTCGGCCTGCAATGCACAGGCTTGGAAATTTGTGGTTGTTGATAAACCGACTATCAAAGAGCAGGTAGCCATGGCCGCCAACGATATGGGCATGAATAAATTCGTACTTCAGGCTCCTGTTATTATTGCTGTTGTGTTGGAACGAGCCAATTTCACGTCGGCTATCGGTTCCACAATAAAACAAAAAGACTATACGATGATTGATATAGGCATTGCGGTAGAAAATATCTGCTTGCAAGCTACTGAATTGGGGCTAGGTAGTTGCATTGTCGGCTGGTTTAACGAGCACAAAGTCAAAAAAATATTGCAAATACCACGCACCAAACGTGTTCCCCTACTCATCACGTTAGGTTATTCCGACGATCTGCAACGGACTAAAATCAGAAAAAAAATAGAAGAAATTTATTCTTTCAATAAGTATTAAAAGAATATTTAATCCGTTCAAATCATAAAATTTATTCTTTTAAAGAATCATTTTACAGACAAGTTATTCACATTCGTTAACAATTAGTAATTGACTTAAAAAAACGAATGAAAGGCAATAAGTTTTCAATTGGGATAATAATGCCATTTTCATTCGGCTTTACATCAATACAAGCACAAGAAAGCATTAATCACCACAGGCGGAGATTATTCAAATTATTCAGGTTCAGCAAGTTATTCTATTGGACAAATTGTGTATACTTCCAATACTGCTGCAACAGGTTCGGTTACGCAAGGAGTTCAACAATCTTTCGAAATTTCAGTTTTAACTAGCACTGAAGAAGCAAAAAAAATTAATTTGATTGTTTCAGCATATCCCAATCCTACAAGCGATTTTCTTACCCTAAAAGTTGAAAAATTTCATTTGATGCCTTAAGTAGCCGGTCGTCTGATTCAAATGGTTCTCTTTTGGAAAACAATAAATTGAAAGAAACCGAAACTTCTATTGTCATGAGCAAATTCATGCCCAACACTTATTTTCTGAAAGTACCCCCCCAAAAAAGGAAATTAAGACATTCAAAATTATAACAAAATAAAAAAAGCATTAGTAAAATACAATTTTAAAAGGAATGGGAATAGTGCAGAAAATAGACTGTTTTTTTTGATAAAAAAGCTCATTCCATTGGCGGTTTTATAAAGTTTTTTATTAATTTTGTGGTAAGCCAATGAGGCGACAAAACTCATGTGCATATCAAGCTAAAAAGATTCTATGTGGAAGTTTGTGTTGTATACGTAACCAAATTGGTGGCTAATATAACGACCGAGTATGGATTCATCTGTTTCATATTTTGAATTACCGCTCTTCACTAACCTGTTGTTGCTTTTGGTCTTTGCGAAGTTTCTTGGCGAAATCTTCGAAAGATTTAAACAGCCCGCAATGATTGGTGAAATATTGGCGGGTATTATACTCGGACCTACCGTACTTAACATTATTCACAAAACATCCGAAATAAATACAATCTCAGATTTAGGAGTATTCTTCCTGGTTATTATTGCAGGCTTACAAATTGATTTTGGTGATATTGTAAAATCATTAAAGGGAAAAAAAATCATTATTTCAATAATGGCGTTTTTTGTACCTTTCATTTCAGGTCTCTGTGTAGGTCATTTTTTTGATCTGGCTATAATGCCGACTCTTTTCGTGGGACTATGTATTGCTATAACCGCATTGCCGGTCAGCATCCGAATACTGATGGATTTAGGAAAAATCAATTCAGACATCGGAAAAAAAATCATTTCCGTTTCTATATTCGATGATGTTGTAGCACTAACAATTCTCGGACTTATTCTGAATGTAAATAATACAGACCTCTCAGTCAGCTCAATTGTAAAAACATCGGCATTCTCTCTGCTTAAATTGTCTGGTTTTTTATTGTTACTGGTGATTGCTTACAGAGCTATTAAACGTGCAACAAATAAGGAAAACTACCTAGAACTTAAATTAGACAAGCTACTAAGCGTTTTAAAAGGGAAAGAGTCTCTTTTTGCTCTGTTCTTTGTATTTGTTTTAATATTTGCCACCATCACAGAATCATTGGGCTTCCACTTTGTAATAGGCTCATTTTTTGCAGCTATGTTAATTAGTGAAAAGTCCGTTGGGAAGGTGCATTGGGAATCATTTCACAATACAACGAATAGTTTGGCGATGGGATTTCTTTCTCCTATATTTTTTGCCGCTATCGGTTTAGAATTCAATTTTTATTCCATTCAAAATTACTGGTTACTGATAGCTATATTGCTTGTTTCATACTTCTCTAAAATTGTTGGAGGCTTTGCCGGTGCTCGTATTGCAGGATTAAATAACAGAATCTCAATAACTATTGGAATTGGCTTAAATGCGAGAGGAATTATGGAATTGGTAATTGCCAATATTGCCTATACATCAGGTCTAATGAGCCTTGAAATATTTTCCATGTTAGTCATAATGGGTATTATAACAACTCTATCTACACCTTCTATGCTGAAAAGAGGGTTCGCTTTAGCAGAAAAAGGTCGCCCAAAAAGAAAGCATAAAATAAGGAGACCGAAAAAACAGGCTCTAAAAACAGGAGCTCATAAATCAACAACAATCATTTAAAGTTTATTCTTAAAGCTATTTTCTAAAAGTTTTTTACGAATAAGTGATATTAATGCGAAAAAACACTATTTTTACCCGCAAACCTTTTTAATAACCCGGATTACTTTCTTTCTAAAAATGTGGGGAATTATAAAGTACCGAATTTACAAATTTTCCGAGAGGCATCAAAAAAACAGAGAATGGATAGATACAATATCACAAAAAAATATACAAATGAGGAGATAACAGTTGTCTGGCAATCAGGCAAATGCACCCATTCGGGTAATTGTGTACGATTCTGCCCCAAAGTTTTTCACCCCGCCAATCTTCCTTGGATTACGATGGAAAGTGCTTCGACGGAAAAAATTATTGAAACCGTCAATACATGTCCATCGGGAGCCTTAACTTATTATAAAAATAAATGAAAAACATTTTTATACTTTTATTACTTTCTATGAGTAGTAGTTTATTGGCAGAACCAAAAGGTATCAAACCGAATCTAACACTTTCGACAGGAACTGTTGAACGGTATGAAAATTTTAATTCCAAATATATCTCTGCTCGCAATGTAGATGTTTGGTTACCGGATAATTATAATCCTAAAAATAAATATTCTGTTTTGTATATGCACGACGGTCAAATGCTTTTTGATGCATCAACAACATGGAACAAGCAAGAATGGGGTGTTGACGAAGTAATAGGCAAACTGATTGCAGAAAAAGCAATAAAACCATGCATAGTAGTGGGCATTTGGAACTCGGGAATAAATAGACACTCCGATTATTTTCCGCAAAAACCTTTCGAACAACTTTCAAAAGGAGAACAAGATTCCCTTATAAGTCGGGGAAAACGCTACAAAGACATCTCTTTATTTGCCAACGGAATTCAATCGGACAATTACTTAAAATTTATTGTATACGAATTAAAACCATTTATCGACAAAACTTATTCAACCAATAAAAAAGCAAAAGATACATTCATCGCAGGTTCAAGTATGGGTGGATTAATTTCCATGTATGCCATTTGTGAATATCCAAAAGTATTCGGAGGTGCAGCTTGCCTTTCAACACACTGGATAGGTAGCCACCCAACAGAAAACAACCCAATGCCGGAACAGTTTTGTATTTATTTAAAAAATAATTTGCCAAATCCGAAAAACCATAAGTTGTATTTTGATTATGGAACAAAAACATTAGATGCTGAGTACGAACCTTTTCAGAAAAAAGTAGATGCTATTATGGAAGAAAAAAAGTTCAAGAAAAATTGGACGACGATAAAATTTAATGGACTAGACCACTCGGAAAAATCATGGAACAAAAGATTGCATATTCCTATACTATTTTTACTCGGAAAATAAACTAACGAAAAACACTGACATATAAATCAAAAGATGGAAAATTCAAAAGCAAAATCTTGCTGTATAAGCAAAGATTGCCTGTACAATTCTGGCATACTGCTGTTTCGTTGCATTGTTGGCGGATTCATGCTAACACACGGTTGGCAAAAATTACAAAACTTTGATATGTTAAGTACTGTTTTCCCTGATCCGTTAGGAATAGGTTCTACTATATCATTGGTGCTAATTATTTTGGCTGAATTTGGATGTTCCTTACTTATTATCATAGGATTATTTACACGATTGGCAACCCTTCCGCTTATTTTTGGCATGGCAATTGCAGCTCTCTTTGTACATGCCAACGATCCATTTGCAATAAAGGAACTTGCATTTTTATATATGGCTCTTTACGTTGTCGTCAGTATTATGGGAGGCGGAAAATATTCTCTGGATAACGTTTTTCATAACTTTTGTTCAAAAAAATATAATAATCGTTGCTGTCATTCCAAGGAATAGAAACCATTAGATTATTATATGAATTCAAAAAAATAATTAACTTTGTACATAAACTTTCCTGCTATTAAACATCATTTAAAAATATAACTTATATGAAAAAGTCTCTTATTATTGTTTTAGCCATTGCTGGATTAGTTGCTATTTTATTCTTTTGGGGAATAGGTGTTTACAATAAGTTGGTCACTTTAGACGAAGCTGTACCGGCACAATGGGCACAAGTAGAAAATGCGTACAAACGCCGTTCCGACTTGATTCCTAACTTAGTAAATACAGTTAAAGGATATGCACAACACGAAAGCAGTACATTTGAAGCTGTTATTGCCGCTCGTGCAAAGGCAACTCAAATCACGGTAGATCCCACAAATCTTACTCCCGAAAAATTACAGCAATACCAAGCTGCACAGGGGCAAATTCAAGCAGCTTTGGGAAAATTACTTATGATTCAGGAAAATTATCCCGAATTGAAAGCCAACCAGAACTTCCTTGAGCTACAGGCTCAATTGGAGGGAACCGAAAACCGGATTAGTACGGAAAGACACCGTTTTAATGAAGCTGCACAAAACTTCAATAGTATGATTCGTCGTTTTCCGGGTATGCTTTTCGGTTTTGAAAAAAGAGCATATTTTGAAGCTACTGAAGCAGAAATGGCAACCCCTAAAGTAACATTCTAATGAATCCAAGAAAATTCTTCACTCTTGAGCAACAAAATGTCATTGAACAAGCCATTGAGGATGCTGAAAAACTAACATCCGGTGAAATCCGTTTGCATATTGATAAAGAATGTAAAGGTGATCCTATAGATTGTGCCATTGAAATGTTCAAAAAACTGGAAATGGACAAAACAGAACTTCGTAACGGAGTTTTGTTCTATCTTTCAATTGATGATCGTAAATTTGCTATCATTGGCGATAAAGGTATAAATGAAAAAGTTCCCAAAGATTTCTGGGATAATATACACAAAACATCTATAACTTATTTTCAGCAACAGAAGTTTACCGAAGGTCTTACTTTCTCTATATTCAAAGCAGGAAGACAATTGGCAAAATATTTTCCTATTCAAAGCAATGATATTAATGAATTGACAAACGAAATTTCGTTTGAAAAAGAAACTGAAAATGAATAAAAAATTTTATATAGTCTTTTTATTTGCAGTATTGTCTGTAAATATCTTTGCACAAATACCGGATCAACCCAAACCGGCACGTTTGGTAAACGATTTTGCAGGGCTTTTCACGCCTCAACAACAAGCTCAATTGGAACAATTCTTAGTGATGGTAGACGATTCAACATCGAATCAGATAGCAGTTGTCACCGTGAATGACTTGGGTGGTTATGACAAAGCACAATTTGCCACTGAATTGGGACAAAAATGGAAAGTTGGTAACGGAAAATTTGATAATGGAATCGTTTTTTTAATTAAACCTAAAAAAGGCAATCAATCCGGAGAAGTTTTCATTGCAGTGGGCTATGGATTGGAAAGTGTTATACCGGATGCTACTACGAAACGAATAGTAGAACAAATCACAATTCCCTATTTTAAACAAAATGACTATTTCAATGGCACGGCTGCGACAGTAGATTACTTGTATAAAATTGCAAAAGGAGAAATTAATGTTTCCAAAGAAAAAGAACGAGGAAATCTTTTAGGCTATATCATTTTAGGTATTGTTCTTTTTGTTATCATTCTTCTTTCAAGTAGGTCAAACAACAACAAACCAAATAAAAATAACAGACATACTACTTACGGATCTGCAGGGCTTCCATGGCTATTCATGGGAAGTGGTGGTGGCATAGGCGGAAGTTCTTCCGGAGGAAGCAGTTTTGGTGGTTTTGGTGGAGGTAGCTTTGGTGGAGGTGGAGCTGGTGGAAGTTGGTAATAAGGCACATCAAATGCCAATATCTTCATTACCAATAATAAAAGCCAATGATGCTCGTGAAAGAATCAATATATTAGCATCTCAAGGTCATCCGTTTTTTTTTGCAATTGATTTCAGCATCGAAAATGCTATCGTTTTAACTGAAAATGAACAGGATACTGAGTTTATTCGTTTCAATATAAATGGTTTTACGAACGAAAAAAATAGTTCGGAGACAAAAGAAATGGGAAAAATACAATGGGATATTTTTCCCATTTCTTTTGAAGAATATCGTCAAAAATTTAATTCCGTCATAAAAGAAATTCGATTGGGAAATTCCTTCCTCATTAATCTCACACAACCGACAAAAATCAACCATAAGACTTCCCTCCTTTCTATCTACAAATACGCCTCAGCTAAATACAAAGTATGGTTGAAAGATACATTTTTGGTACTTTCTCCGGAGCCTTTCATCCGTACTCAAGGTAAAAAAATCAGTTCTTTCCCTATGAAAGGAACAATAGATGCTTCCATTCCAAACGCGAAAGAAATAATTCTTAATGACCCTAAAGAAATGGCTGAACATGCAACTATCGTGGACTTAATACGCAATGATTTAAGTATAGTAACAAGTAATGTATATGTAAAAAGGTACCGTTATGTAGAAAAAATTACCACATTGCAAAAAGATTTACTACAGGTAAGTTCTGAAATTTCAGGAATACTGCCCGACGAATACAAAAAGCACATGGGTGATATTCTATTTAAGTTGTTACCGGCAGGTTCGATAAGCGGTGCTCCAAAACATAAAACACTGGATATTATAGCAACTACAGAAGGATATGAACGAGGATTTTACACAGGAGTTTGTGGTTATTTTGATGGAGAAAATATGGAAAGTGCTGTTATGATTCGTTTTGTGGAAGAAAAAAACAAAACTTTTATTTTTAAAAGTGGTGGGGGCATAACTGCCCAAAGTGACGTAAAAAAAGAGTATGAAGAATTAATAAACAAAGTATATGTGCCTGTTTTTTGATTGCATACAACTGAAAGATGGCTATTTTAAACGACTTGATTATCACCAAGAACGTGCCAATAAAGCTTTAGCCGAAATCTTCCCGGAAATTAAACCCTTTTCTCTAAAGCGATATTTGCAACAATTGGAAATTCCAAATCAAGGACTTTATAAGTGTAAAATTACATATAATAGTAGTATTCAACATATCGAATTTATCCCATATCAAGTTAAAACTATAAAAACGCTAAAACTCGTAAATACCGATATTGAGTCACACCCGTTCAAATTAGTAGACAGGAGTTCTTTTACAAAATTCACTGAACAAAGAGATATTTGTGACGATGTGCTACTTGTAAGAAATGGACTGTTAACAGATACATCTATTTGTAATATTGCACTATTTGATGGTTCAAACTGGGCGACTCCACGTACTCCACTTATTTACGGAACCAATAGAGCGTACCTTTTGGAGAAAGGATTTATGGTAGAAAAAGACATATTCGCTAACCATTTGGCCAATTATCAAAAAATCACACTTTTTAATGCCTTGATTGATTTTCAAGAAATAATCATAGATGTTGATTCTATTTACTAATTGCTAAACAATTTACCTACAGATAACATCTGACCTTTTTCACCATTTCCCAAAATAATTAAATTATCTTGCCTATATTTGTGATTCTTAAGGTTCATCATTTACAACTTTTCTGTACGTAATTTTGCTCAAAGGCTGAGTTATAAGACATAGTTGTTACTTTTCAAAAAAGAAAAATTATTTATACATGAAGTACATAGATTTAGACAAAGAAATCAAGAACAGCAATTCCAGCATCCTAAAAATATTACCCGGTTTTTTTGTTAACTGGATAAAGCTAATCATTAAACAAGAAGAAATAAATCGGATTCTTACTAAATATGAGGGATATCAAGGTGTTGATTTTCTTCCCAAAATAATAGAAGAATTAAATCTAAAGGTTGAAATCGAGGGGCTTGAAAATCTACCGGAAAATGGCAAGTGTTTTTTTGTCGCCAACCATCCTTTCGGATTTGTTGATGGATTAATATTAACACATACTGTTGGAACAAAATATGGTACACTAAAAGCTATCGGAAACGAGTTTTTCACACTTGCTCCTCACTTAAGACCTATTATAGCAGCAGTAAATGTTTTTGGCACTAACCCCAAAGATTATCTTGTCGAACTGGAAAATGTATTTGAATCAGATTCCCCTATTACACATTTTCCTGCAGGTTCAGTTTCTAGGGTAAGAAAAGGAAAAATTCGAGACAAGGATTGGCACAAAAGTTTTATCAAACAAGCTTCGAAATACCAACGAGATATCGTTCCTTTTCACTTCATCGGAAGAAATTCTGTGCTTTTTTACTCTATCTATATGGTACGAACATTGCTTAGAATAAACATTAACATTGAGCTCATGCTATTGCCTTATGAAATATTTCACAAAAAAAATAAAACCGTACAAGTTCGAATTGGCAAACCAATTTCTTACAATACATTTGACGACTCAAGACCCCATAAAGAATGGGCTCAATATGTAAGAGAGCAAGTATATCTCTTAAACTAAAAGACTATATAACATTTGTAACATAAAAAAGGTCTGAATTAGAAATAATTCAGACCTTCATATTTTAATCATATTTTATCAATCTTGTTCCGGAGTAACTACACCTGCTAATTCAGGATCTATAAGAATTCGTCCACAATGTTCACATACGATAATTTTCTTACGAAGTCTTATATCCAATTGTCTTTGAGGTGGAATCTTATTAAAGCAACCACCACAAGCATCACGCTGCACATAAACAACAGCCAATCCATTGCGTGCATTTTTTCTAATACGTTTGAATGCTTGCAACAAACGATCCTCTATTAATTTTTCAATTTCTTTAACCTCTTCGCGAAGTTTTTCTTCTTCTTGTCTTGTTTCAGAAACAATCTCTTCCAACTCCTCCTTCTTTTCATTCAAATCAGCTGTACGATCTTCAAGAACCTCTTTTGATTTTGCTTGATCTGCTTTCTTCACATCAATAGCAACTTCATATTCCTTAATATTTTTTTTGCACAACTCAATTTCTAATGTCTGATATTCAACCTCTTTTGTTAAATGGTCAAATTCTCTATTGTTTCTTACATTATCAATTTGAGATTTATATTTTTCAATCAGTGCTGTAAAATCAACAATATCTTTTTTACGCTTTTCAATTTGAGCTGATATTTCTGATATTTCAGTATCAAACTTAGTGATACGTGTTTGTAAACCGACTATCTCGTCTTCTAAATCCTGCACTTCTAAAGGAAGCTCTCCTCTCAGAATCTTTATCTTATCAATCTTTGATGAAACTAACTGAAGATCATAAAGAGCTTTAAGTTTCTTTTCTATCGAAATTTCTTTTACTTCGGTCTTTTGTTCTGCCATATTGTGTGATTTTTATTACTCGGTCTCAACTATATATTTTCTCAAAAATAATGAACATAATTCACCTCTTTTTCAGAAAAATAGAGTGCAAATGTAGGCATTTTTTTTGAAATCAAATCAAAAAATACCTCTTTTATAAATTGTTCCGATTCAAAATGACCTATATCGGTCAATAGCAATTGATTTTCGGCTTTAAAAAAGTCATGATATTTCAAATCGGCAGTTAAAAAAGCATCTGCCTTTCGGACTTTTGCCGTTTCTATTAAGAAACTTCCACTACCACCACATACAGCTACTCTTTTTATTTTTTTATGTTGCAAAGGAGATGTTCTGACACTTTCTGCCCCAAAAGTATCTTTTACTTTTTGTATAAAATCCTCCTCCGAAATTTCGGTTTCAAAAGTTCCGATCATACCCAATCCTACATCTTTTCTTGCATTTTGAAGTGGAATAAAATCATATGCCGGCTCTTCGTATGGATGACTTTGCAATAATTTATTTTCTATTTTTCCCTTTAAATAAGTAGGCAATATCATTTCAATACGCACTTCAGATTCAGTATGAAAGATATTCGCTTTTCCTACAAATGGCTTTGATTCTTCATTTCCTCTAAACGTTCCCTCTCCAAAAGAATTAAAGCTACAATCGTCATAATTACCAATACGTCCGGCTCCTTCTTCAAATAAAGCATCACGTAAATCACCGGACTGTTGCTTTGGAACAAACGTCACCAATTTCAATAAGGAATTTTCTTGAGGAGATAAAATTATACAATTTTCCAGTCCCAATTTTTTGCACATCACCCCACTTACACCGTTTTGTACAGAATCAGCATTGGTATGTGCAGCATAAATAGCTATATCATTTTTTATAGCCAACATCATACATCGTTCAATATAAGTACTTCCTATTATTTTTTTTACCCCCGAAAAGAGAAGAGGGTGATGAGAAAGTATGAAATTACATTTTTTAGTCAATGCTTCTTTCACGATTTCTTCAGTAACATCCAAACAAAAAAGAACGCCTGTAACTTCAGCATTGCCATTATCTATAAGTAGTCCTGCATTATCCCAATCTTCTTGCAAACACAAAGGAGCAAACTCTTCTATTGTGTTACAGATGTCTTTTGTTCTCATATCAAAATAAATTAAAACTATAGCGGCTATCTTATTTTGAAAGATAGCCGGTACATAAAATATTTACTACTCTTTATAAAGAATCATTGCTGAGGAGGCGGGAACTCGAAGTTCCATTTTGTTCTGCTTAAATATTCCTTTTAAATTAACTTCATCGCCATTGCAAACAACTATCCAATTTTCTTGAGGAATGTTTAAAGTTATAGTCCTACGATTGCCATTATAAACAACCAATATTCGATTCCAAGAATCTCCGTTAGCATTATTATCTAACGTATAAGCCACCACACATGGTTGATCTACACTAATAAACCTTAGATTTTTTTGAACCATCTCCGTAGTCGGCATTCTGAAAGCCGGATGTTCTTTTCTCAACTGAATTAGCCCTTTATAGTAATCGAAAATATCCTGATTACTCTTCTTAAAGTTCCAATCTATTTGATTGATATTGTCTGGAGATTGATAAGAGTTATGAACACCTTGTTTGTTTCTTAGCACTTCTTCCCCTGCATAAATAAAAGGTACACCTTGCGATGTAAGAACTACTGTTTGAGCTAATTTATCAAAATTTCTAAGTTCTTTTTCAGTTGCTCCTATAGGAGCTGAATAAGCTATTTTATCAACTAAGCACAAATCATCGTGGCAAGACACATAGTTGATGATTTGACTAGGATTATTTGCATACGCTTCTTTCGAATAATTTACCAAACCGTAATGAATTTGGTCGTGTTGTGTTGCAGCTACCACACCAAATTTCACACTTTCATCATAACCTGTCATACCAGCTACAAAAGCAGGTTCTTTCGCATTTGCCCAACTGCCTTTAAGAGCGTCACGCAAATCATCACTAAAAACGGCTATACCGTTCAGTTCCTTTGTGTGTTGCTTTACAGCACGTTTTTCATAAGGAAGGGGTGAATCGCCGGCAGACCAACCTTCACCATGAATCGTAATAGTGGAATCTATTTTATTAAGCTCTGCACGGATAAAATTCATTGTCTCAATATCATGAATACCCATCAGGTCAAAACGGAAACCGTCTACATGGTATTCATTTACCCAATATTTTACAGATTCCGCAATAAAGCGACGTACCATTTCACGTTCAGAGGCTGTTTCGTTGCCACAACCGGAAGCATTTGACCAACTTCCATCAGCATTGAAACGGTAGAAATAGCCGGGAGCAGAAAGATTTAAATGTGAATCAGCTCCTGCCGACGTATGGTTGTACACTACATCCATAATAACACGAATGCCATTATTGTGTAATGATTGAACCATTTGTTTAAACTCCTTTATCCTACTAATCGGATTATACGGGTCTGTAGCATATCCTCCTTCAGGAACATTATAATTCTCAGGGTCGTATCCCCAATTGTAATTATTTTCGTCCAATTTTGTTTCATCAATAGAGGCATAATCATAAGACGGCAATATTTGCACGTGGGTAATACCCAATTCTTTCAAATGGTCGACACCTGTTTTTTGTCCATATGGATTAACTGTTCCTGTTTCTGTAAAAGCAAGAAATTTCCCCTTGTTTTTGATACCTGAATTAGGACTAACCGAAAAATCCCTCATATGAACTTCGTAAACAACTGCATCTGTGAAACTTTTCAATGGCGGTCGTTTATCAGTTTCCCATCCTGTAGGATTCGTTTCCTTCATGTCAATAATAGCCCCACGATTGCCATTCACACCAACAGCCTTCGCCCAAATCCCGGGTGTTTCGCTATACCATTTGCCATTCATGAAAATTTGGAAGGTATAAAAACGACCTTTCAAATCTTTTTTTACGGACGTTACCCACGTTCCATCCTTATCATATTTCAACTCGTGAACCTCAATCGGATTTCCACCAATTCCCTCTTCATAGATATTTAATCGAACTGCTTTCGCCGCAGGAGACCAAAATCGAAAAGACGTTTTTTCGGGAGTATAAACAGCTTCTAAATCATTACCCTTATAAACAGGATAATCCTCGAATGAAGCGTACTCTTTTGGTAAATTACTACAAGCCATAATGGATAACAAAAAAGGTACAACTAACAAGATTTTTCTCATCGCAAGTAAATTTTAAGATTTTAGTGATAACTAAGAGTATAGTTTTTTTCAATGTGGTAGGGTTTTAACATCAACGAATAACAACAAACTGTTTACAAAAATAAAAAAATTGCACAATTTTTCCTAATATTTTATACTTAAATAGAAAATAATTATGTAAAAATAATTAAAAGTCTATTAAAATACCATAAAGATTAAAAATACAGAGAACTTTGAATTACCCTTGTTGATAAGTAATTTTCAAAACGTTTTTCTTCAAGATTTTTTTTGCCTAATTTCGCCACATTAAAAAACCCTAATTTAAAAAGGAGTTAATGATCACCATATTAGAAGTGTTCAGTTTTTTGGGTGCCTTTGCTTTTGCCATAAGCGGTATCAGAATGGCATCAGAAAAGCAGTACGATTGGTTCGGAGCTTACGTGGTCGGTTTAGTAACGGCCATCGGAGGTGGATCTTTCAGAGATATGCTCTTGGATGTAACTCCTTTTTGGATGCTTCAAGGATGGTATTTGATTTGCACATTGATAGCTCTGCTCTTTGTCGTTTGTTTCGGCAAATATGTAAAAAAATTAAGCAAATCTTTTTTTGTGTTTGACACTATCGGATTAGGTGTATTTACGATCGATGGAATGGAAAAAACATTGTCTGCCGGTTATCCTTTTTGGGTCGCCATTGTAATGGGTGTTATGACAGGTTGTTTGGGTGGTGTTTTAAGGGATGTCCTCATCAACGAAACCCCACTAATTTTCAGGAAAGAAATATACGCTTTGGCTTCCATTATCGGGGGAGTAGTTTACATGATTTCAAGTAGTATTTTTATGTTCAACGGAGTTATTTCTTATATAGCAGGATTTGGCGTTATCGTGCTAATTCGTTTTCTAGCAGTTAAATACGAAATAAGTTTACCAAAACTAAAAAATTATCAATAAAACAGTCCGAATATATACATATACAATCATAAAGTGAATTTAAAATTTTGCAGTCTAGCCAGTGGTAGTAGCGGAAATTGTTATTATGTCGGCAATGACACACAAGGATTATTAATAGACGCAGGTATCGGCGTAAAAACGATAAAAAAACGACTTAAAGCAATTGATGTTTCCTTAGAAAATATTTTGGGAATATTTGTCACTCACGATCATTATGACCATATTTCATCAGTGGGTGTTTTGGGGGAAGTATATAATATCCCTATTTATTCCACACAAGAAATTCTTGACGGCATAAACAAGTGCTACAAGGTCACGGATAAACTTTACCACAGCAAACATCCCATCGAAAAAGGCAATATTACTACAATCGGAGATTTCCTAGTTGAATCTTTTCCTGTTTCTCACGACTCGACGGACTGTGTAGGGTACTCTATTTCATACAAAAAGACTCTATTTACTATTGCAACAGATTTAGGTTACATCAATTCGGAAGCAGCTGTGCATATTGTAAATGCAAACTCCTTCGTCATTGAGTCAAATTATGACGAAGAAATTTTATTACAAGGTCCTTACCCCTTGTTTTTGAAAGAACGCATATTAAGCAAAAAAGGGCATTTGAGTAATCATGAGATGGCTCGTTTCTTGTCGGAGAACTATCAAGAGCATTGGAAAAACATATTTCTTTGCCATTTGAGCAAGGAAAATAATACTCCGGAAGCTGCCATAAAGGCACTAAAAACCAAATTAGAAGAAAATAACATTGAAGTAAATCTGAGCTGTCAACTAATGGCATTACCACGCACCTCTCCTACCTGCCTATTTGAATTATAAATAAAATATGCTATTTTTATTCATTTTTTAAATGTTTATACATAAATAATACACTTTTTATTAAAATTCATCATATTTTCTTTTGCAAAATGAATTCTATGGTGTACTTTTGCTCCTTGAAAACAGTTTGTTTAGAATTATGTATTAAAAATATAATATGATGGAAAAGGAAGGAAAAATTGTAAATTTAGACAATGTGGTGGTTCGCTTTTCTGGAGACTCAGGAGATGGTATGCAATTGGCAGGTTCTATTTTCTCTAACATATCTGCGTTAGTAGGAAATGAAATATCCACTTTTCCAGATTATCCTGCCGAAATTAGAGCTCCACAAGGAACATTAAGCGGTGTTTCCGGGTATCAAGTCCACATTGGTGCAAAAATATATACTCCGGGAGATAAAGCTGATGTTTTAATTGCTATGAACCCTGCGGCCTTAAAGACAAATATTAGATTCATAAAAAGTAATTCAGTTATCATAACAGATTCTGATGCCTTTACTAAAAAAGATTTGGAAAAAGCATTGTTTACTACTGATAATCCGTTTGAAGAATTAAAATTGAAATCTATTCAATTAATTGAGGCCCCTATTACCACAATGGTAAAAAGCAGCTTGGAAAATAGTGGACTGGATAACAAAGGCATATTGAGATGTAAAAACATGTTTGCCTTGGGCATCGTTTGTTGGTTGTTTGACCGTTCGTTGAGTGCCGCAGAAAACATGATCAAGACGAAATTTGCAAAAAAGGCAAGCATAGCAGAAGCCAATATAAAAGTATTAAATGACGGTTATAACTTTGGGGCAAATACTCATGCATCGGTTTCAACATACCGCATTGAAACAAGCGAAAAGGAAAAAGGATTTTATACCGATATCGATGGAAATAAAGCCACTGCTTACGGTTTAATTGCAGCTGCAGAAAAAGCAGGATTAGAATTGTTTTTAGGCAGTTATCCTATAACCCCTGCAACGGACATTTTGCACGAATTAGCTAAACACAAAGAACTAGGTGTCAAAACAGTACAAGCTGAGGATGAAATTGCCGGTATTTGTACTGCTATTGGTGCAAGTTTTGCAGGAGATTTGGCTGCGACAAGTACATCAGGTCCTGGATTGGCACTGAAAAGTGAAGCTATCGGATTAGCTGTAATGGCGGAACTTCCATTAGTTATCATTGATGTTCAACGTGGTGGTCCTTCTACAGGTTTGCCAACAAAAAGTGAGCAAACAGACTTATTTCAAGCTCTTTACGGAAGAAACGGAGAAAGTCCGGTTGTAGTTATTTCTGCAACTTCTTCTACTAATTGCTTCGATGCGGCTTATTGGGCGGCAAAATTGGCCGTCGAGCATATGACACCCGTAATTTTATTGACTGACGGATATATTGCAAATGGTTCAGCTGCTTGGCGTATTCCTGACATAGAAAATTACCCATCTATCAAGCCTAATTATATTGAAAAGGATATTGAAAACTGGAAACCTTACTTCCGTAACGAAGAAACAAAGGTTCGTTATTGGGCACTACCGGGAAAACAGGGTTACCAACATCGTTTAGGCGGTTTGGAAAAAGATTACAATACGAGCGTTATCTCTACTGATCCTGAGAACCACGAATTGATGACACAAACTCGTCAAGCTAAAATACAAAAAATTGCCGATTTCATTCCGGAACTTACCGTTCAAGGAGAAACAAGTGCAGATTTTTTAGTTGTTGGATGGGGAGGAACTTACGGACACCTTTGCTCTGCGGTAAATGAAATGAACAAAAAAGGTAAAAAAATGGCTTTCGCTCATTTTAGTTTCATTAATCCTCTTCCTAAAAACACGAAAGAGGTGCTTTCAAAATATAAAAAAATTGTGGTTTGTGAACAAAATCTTGGTCAATTTGCAGGCTATTTAAGAATGAAAATACCGGGATTGCAAATTTATCAATACAACGAGGTAAAGGGTCAACCTTTCTTGGTAAATGACTTGGTGAATTGTTTTACTAAATTGATGGAGGAATAAAAAATGACAGAATTAATATATCAACCCAAAGATTACAAAAACCCACAAGCAGTACGATGGTGTCCGGGTTGTGGAGATCACTTCTTATTAAATTCGTTGCACAAAGCAATGGCAGAATTGGGAATACCTCCATACCAAACAGCTGTTATTTCAGGTATAGGATGTTCTTCACGTCTTCCTTATTACATGAATACTTATGGTTTCCATACCATTCATGGTCGTGGAGCTGCTATTGCAACGGGAGTTAAAGTTGCAAACCCCAAATTATGCGTATGGCAAATTTCAGGAGATGGAGATAGTTTGGCTATTGGAGGTAATCACTTCATCCATTCTATTCGTAGGAATATTGACACCAACATTGTCTTACTCAACAATCGTATTTATGGTTTAACAAAAGGTCAATACTCTCCTACTTCGCCACGTGGTTTTGTATCCAAATCTTCTCCTTTCGGAACGGTCGAAGACCCATTTCGTCCTGCAGAATTGGCCTTTGGAGCACGCGGTCATTTTTTTGCTCGTACGGTAGATGTTGATTCAGAGGTCTCAGTTGAAGTTTTAACAGCTGCAGCTAAGCACAAAGGAGCTTCCGTGGTGGAAGTTTTGCAAAATTGCGTCATCTTCAACGATGGCACCCATAGTGCTGTTGCCACCAAAGAAAATCGTACTGAGAATGCCATTCTTCTTGAACAAGGGAAACCTATGATATTCGGCAAAAACAGAGAAAAAGGACTTATTGGAGAAGGTTTCAATTTAAAAGTGGTTACAATCGGTGAAAACGGCATTACCGAAAAAGATTTATTAGTACATGATGCAACAACAGAAGATAATACTTTGCATCAAAAATTGGCAAATATGTCGTATCCCGAATTTCCTATCGCTTTGGGTGTTATTCGTGATGTAAAAGCTCCTACTTATGACGAGGCTGTAGCAGAACAAATTGCAGAAGTACAAGCTAAAAATCCAACGCGTAAACTGAAAGATTTTTTGATGAAAGGTGATATTTGGGAAATAAAATAAACTTTCCAACGTCTAAATAATAACAAAAACGGAGACTATCTAACAGTCTCCGTTTTTGTTAAGTAAATATTCAGTCTTTGGCAGCAACAACTTTAAAACTCAAAGACGAAGTATACGGATTACCATCTTTGAGCTCTGAAGAAGATGTTAAGGAAAATGTAAGAGCAACAGCTTCTTGTTTTGCTTGCTTTGCTACTATTTGGACAGGAAATGCACAATTGTATATGCTACTTTTGAAAATATATTTTCCTGCACTAGTATCCGTCAAATTTTCATTTATAAACGCCGAGGCCGCGGCAGAATCACACAAAGAAAATGTGATATAATCCGTTTCGGGATTAACATTTAATTGCGTAAGTTCATTATAGTATCCATTTAATGACACGGCAAACTGCAATGTATCACCCACAAAAAGAGTGTCTTGATGAGCAATAGAGTCTCCATTTACACGAAAGTCAGAATAAGTTATACGAGGACTTACATCTGTTTCAGACTTGAGGCTACAAGCAGAAAAAGTCAAAGAAAGAACAAATAAATAAAATAATTTTTTCATATCAGTTAAGGTCAAATGTTCCGTTTATATACTCTTCAAAAGTTACGAACAAAAATATACATTTAATTAACGAGTTACCTCTTTATTTATTGTTTTTTATACAAATTAAAAAGCAATCCTGATTTTTATCACAATTCCTTTCTTTTGAGTAACTTTGCTTCACAAAAATAAAAAAAGTATGTTTCAAAAAGCCATTTCAGATTTTACTCAACAACATAGTTATTCCTTCTTACGTCCAAAAGCATTTTTTTTTGATATGGACGGCGTGATTTTTGATTCTATGCCTTATCATGCAAAATCATGGGTCAAAGCGTTCGAAGAAATAGGCATCAAATTTTCCGAATACAAAGCTTATTTGAATGAAGGGAGAACAGGAGCATCAACTATTGCCAATGAATTTTTGGAACAAAAAAAAAGAAATGCAACCGAAACAGAAATACAACAACTGTACAAAATAAAAAGTCACAATTTTGAAAAGTGTGGAGATCCTATTCCAATGCCATATGCATCACAAGTATTACAAAAAACAAAATCGTTAGGAATTGATATATTTTTGGTAACAGGTTCAGGGCAATCCAGTTTACTGCAAACCCTCAACACTTTCTATCCCGGTATTTTTTCACCCGACAAAATGATTACTGCTTACGATGTAAAACATGGAAAGCCACATCCGGAGCCCTATTTAATGGCTTTAGAAAAAGCAAATATAAAGCCCAACGAAGCTTTTGTTATCGAAAATGCCCCGTTAGGTATTCAATCCGCGGTAGCAGCCAACATCTTTACAATTGGAGTAAATACGGGCATTTTGGATGAAAAAGAATTAATACAAGCGGGCACTAATCTAATTTTCAATAGTATGCAAGACTTTTACCTACAAATGGATTTTCTGTTAGATTGTTGCAAAAAAAGATAGTTTTCCTACTTCTTTTTCTTCATTCCATAATTCTTATCTATTTTCATAAACGGAATAATAGCCAATGTTGGTATAGCACAAATCATTACCAAAATAAAAAAATGATTGTAGCCCAACAAATCCTGTAACCAACCGGCAATCATACCCGGAAGCATCATTCCCAGAGCCATAAATCCTGTACAAATAGCATAATGAGCAGTTTTGTGTTCTCCATCCGAAAAATAAATCAGGTAAAGCATATAAGCAGTAAATCCAAATCCATAACCAAACTGTTCAATAGCAACCGCAATATTAATTAAGAGCATACTTTCAGGAGTAAACCATGATAAATATAAATAGGCCAAATGAGGCAACGTAATGCACAAAGCCATAGGCCATATCCAATATTTCAGGCCTTTACGTGAAGCAGCAATTCCGCCAACAATTCCCCCCAAAGTTAATGCTATAACGCCAACCGTTCCATAAACCAATCCCACTTGTTCTGTAGAAAGACCTAAGCCTCCAATATCTCGTGGGTCAAGTAAAAAAGGAGACGTCATTTTCACCAACATGGCTTCTCCTAATCGATATAGCAACATAAACGCAATAGCCAGTCCGATTCCTTTTTTCTGAAAAAAAGAGGCAAAAGTCAGTCCAAATTCATAAAAAATTTCTTTCGCATTTCTACCTTTCTTAGTTACATCCGAATCAGGTTGTGGTAAAATAAAACGATGATAAATAAAAAACAAAACAAATATACCTGCCATAATAAAAAACACGATGCTCCATGCCAAACGTATCTTTCCGGTATAATGCTCTAATGCTCCGGCCAAAATAATAAGTAACCCTTGTCCGGATATCATAGCCAACCGATAGAAAGTACTCCGAATACCTACAAAGAAAGATTGTTGTGAGCTATCCAACGCTAACATATAAAAGCCATCGGCAGCAATATCATGAGTGGCGGAACTAAACGCAATAAGCCATAAGACAGCCAATGTTCCTTGAAAAAAAAATGGCATCGGAATCAAAAAAGCAACCCCTGCCAATCCAGCTCCAATCAGCAATTGCATGGTAACTATCCACCAACGCTTGGTCTTAATAATATCTACAAATGGACTCCAAAAAGGCTTAATCACCCAAGGAAGATATAACCAGCTGGTATATAGTGCAATATCGGTATTCGAAATACCAAGACGTTTGTACATAATTACCGCCACTGTCATAGCGACCACATACGGAATGCCCTCGGCAAAATACAGGGTAGGTATCCATGACCAGGGGGAGCGTTTGGATTGATTATTTTTCATTTGATTTTGTATCATTTCTAGTAGAAAACATTATTAATTCAGCCGTCCTGAATTTTGACATCGGATATTTTACTTCTTCACAAATATGATTGTGTATTTCTTCATATTCTTTTCTTTGAGTCAACTCCTTACAAAAATCCAAGTAAGCCAAGTAACTTTCTGCTTTTTCTGTTTTGTAATGTGGCACTTTCTCTTGTTCGGGTAGTCCCATTAGATACTTATATACTTTACTATCCCAAATTGCAAATTTTTCAGGATTGATAAAATGAAGCAACTTACTCGTTCCAATAAGAGAATGGTCCAGTATTTCACTTAAAAGTTCAAGGTCTTTTTCAAGCTCTTTTTTTGTTGGAAGTTCACCTTTCTTTGCTCTGTTGAGAAATTCCAATACTTCATCGAAATTTTCAGAATGAAATTTTAAAACTCTAGGCATCCAACCGTAAACAAAATTAATTCCAATGATAAGATTGTGTTTTTTTATCTCAGTCGTATTTTTGAAATATTCTAAAAACTCAGGATAAGAAATGTAATAAGAGCTGATTTTGTTATCTTTTTTAGAAATATCCGGGTTTTTGATAAACCTTGCTCCATCCTCTCTGAATTTTTCAAATGGCACCTTAATTCTGAATTCTTCTATTATTCCCATTAAATATAATTTTTTAATATATTTTCTTCAATTCCGCCCCTCTGAAATAATGCAGCAAAATTTCCTTGTATTGATATCCTTTTTCGCCCATCACCGCAGCACCAATCTGACAAAGACCTACTCCATGCCCCCAACCTGCTCCAGTAAAAATAAAATCGCCACCGGCTGTTTTATCAACCACAAAAGCAGAGCTATATAAGTGCGAACGTGACAACCATTTGCGAATTTCTAATTCTTTTCCCACAATTAGAGTACGTTCTGTTCCAACAATCTTTAGTTCTTTTATTCTTCCTGAAACACCTCTTTTTAAAGGAATTAAATTTATTATCTGTCCAAAATCCACACCCGAACGAACACGAACAATTTCCGATAATTCGGCTTGTGAATATTGTACCTTCCAACGGTAAAAATCGTTTGTTTCCTGATCGTAATTATTAAGAACTTGCGTTAAAGTTTTTTTATCGGCAGTATTACAAAAAGATGGTGGAAAAGTACATATCCATTTTTCTGCATTTTTTTCTTGGGTTAAATCCAAATTTGCAAACGAGGACTCTTCGCCATCCACTATTTTTGTTAAATACGGTACGTCTTCATCACCCCAACAAGTACTAAATTGTTCGGTAACACCTCCGCACGATTTAGAGAAACGAGCATCACAAATAGCATCTTCAAACATCAATACCTCTCCTTTGGTTTCAGCAATAGCCAGCACAACGGCAGGAGTATTCGCTCTCGTAATACCTTGATAGCGTTGGCAATGATCATCGGCACATACATCGAAAATATGGTGTGTTTCATGGTCATACCACTTGATATAGCGTTCTGTATCGGGCATTAGTCGTACCACATTTTGTGCATATAGCTTGTTTTTATGTTCTATCTGCGAAAGCACCCAACTACGAGAAATAACAGCATGAGCCTTAAGCAATTGCAAAGAAGATGTTGCACTCATTTCCGAAGAAATAACACTGACCAAATAATCTTCAACCGGAATCTTATTAATCGCAGTAACTTTATTATCTTCGACTACACACTTCAACGAACCCTTGAATTGCTGATTTTCCCTGCGTTGCCAATGGAAATCAACACCTATAAGCACTTGTTCCAATTCAAAAACACTTGCATTGTAATCAATGGGTTCAAAAATAACTTCATCGTATAAAATACCGTGAAATGCAATTTTACCATTCTTCACACAAACAGAATAGTTACCGGAGTAAATATCATCCGAAACATTGGAACGGAAATCACCCCTTAAACAAAATTTCACCTCAGGTTCAGAAAGAATGCCGACAGTAAGTGTCGGTAATGCTAATTTGTCTATGACTTCTTGAGGTGTAACACAAAGTTGACAAACAATATTCTCTACTTGAATTTCAGTTATTTTTTCGAAATCTTTTTGCAAAGGCGTTATAAGTACACCCCCTAAATCGACGGAAGCTGGACTCAGCAATATATTATGGTCTCCCTCTGCAAAAAATTGCCAAGGTCGATGTTTCTTTCTAGGCAAAACCGCCAACACATAATTCATTCCATTGTGCCAACATAACACATTCATCATCGGCTCCTCGGCATTAACTTGCTGCAAATTTTTATACAAAAATCGAAAACGTTCCTCAGCCAACTTTTTATCTTCTGTTTCAATAATCAGTGCATTGAAAAATGCGTTTTGTAGATACTTTATGTGCTGATGAGCAAAAAAAGGAACAGCTTGTTTGGCAAATTTACTATAATCTTTTTCCAGTGGCAAAAATCCTTTGTTTCCAAGTTGAAAATGCATATGGTCAGGAGCGGAGGCTCCGCATTTAGGCCCATTATAAAAGACCAGAAAATCAGGAAAGTCTTTCGCCAAATCAAGCATATCACCAATGTATGGTAAAATTTGTTGTGGCTGATGTGTATTTATTGGAACTGTAAAATGCTGAGGAAAAATAGGGAAAGGATTCACCAATATTTCGAAGCGTTCGTTATACGAAATGCTTTTTTGTTCTTTCGGACGATTTTTTGCACACAAAAAGCAAGCACGAGCCTGAATACTTTTAACATCTGTTTTTGCAGCAGAAGAAACAATTCGCTTCGGATTAAATTGTACACTTAGTTGAACTCCATCACATATCAACGAACGAGTCTCTACAAGACTAAGAGCTTCATAATTATCTCTGGCCATTGACCATACACCTAGTTGATTTTGCAAAAATGAAGATAAATCTATCGGAATATTATTCATGCAAGCAATTTATATTTTTTCAAATTATAGGCAAAAATACATTTTTTTGTTTTAAAATACCGTATAAACGAGTTATTCCCAATAAAAAAGCGCCTTTATTACTCATAAAGACGCTTTTAATTTGCCAAATAATTGACGGATCTTAAATCAGATTAATATCTTTTAAAACCACCATCTCTTTTTTGTCCGTAACTACTGCTACCACCGCTTCTTCTAGAATCTTCGGTTCTTTCTCTTGCTTCGTTTACTACGATAGGACGTCCGTCGATTTCTGTACCATTAAGTTCTTCAATGGCTTTTTTTGCAGCTGCATCATCATCCATTTCAACAAAACCAAAACCTTTACTTCTTCCAGTAAACTTGTCTGTGAGAACTCTAGCAGAAGAAACTTCTCCGTATTTCTCAAAAATCTCTTTTAACTTGTCATCTTTCACTCCAAAAGATAAACTTCCAATAAAAATGTTCATTACGTAAATTGTATTAAAAATAATTCCGCAGAGATACGATAATTTATTGACATCTCATCAATTTTTGGAAAAAAAAATCAAAAAAAAGACATTTTTAGCAAAAATGAGAACGTAAATGAATTATTTCTGCTTTATGTGAAAACTTTTTTTGCAAAAAATTCTTAAAAAAATAGAACAGGTAATTATTTCTATTTGACTGATTATTACAACAAAATCAGCGTTTAATAATTTGTTTTTAAAAAATTATTATCTACCTTTGGCAACCATTTTGAATCTATGAAAAACGTTTTATTTCAACATACTCCTCTAAAACTGACACTTATAACTTTAAGTGGGAACGTTTTTTACAACATCATTCTTGCTTTTTTTATTTCGAAAATCTCTTTTAGTTTTTGTTTGGTAGCAAATTCATCAAAAAATCAATAATTTACTAAAAAAAATAACCTAATCATTAATTAACATCAAAAAAAATTATTATGAAAACAAAAAAAGAAAACAAGCCTTCAAAAGCATTTAGTTTATCATCCGGATTGGTAATTATATGCTGTTTCATTGCCGCTTACTTAATTTTCACTTACGTATTCGGTAATCCTGATAATTTCATGAATGGTGACCCTAAAAATCATCCACTTCCTGGAAACTTATTGGGTACTATTTACAAGGGAGGTATCATTGTTCCGGTCATTCAAACACTTTTGTTAACGGTTTTAGTATTAAGCGTTGAACGTTACATTGCCATTCGTAAAGCTAAAGGCAAAGGTGACTTAGTAAAATTCATTCAAAACGTAAAAGCTTTATTGACTGAAGGTAATATCACTGCTGCTCAAGATTTATGTGCAAAACAACAAGGTTCTGTTGCAAACGTGGTAAACTCAGCATTGGTAAAATATGCGGAAATGGAAGCTGACACAACTTTGTTAAAAGACCAAAAAATAGTAAGTATCCAAAAAGAGGTTGAAGAAGCTACTTCTTTGGAATTACCATCTTTAGAACAAAATTTAGCAGTAATTGCAACCATTACGACATTAGGTACTTTGATGGGATTATTGGGAACTGTAGTCGGAATGATTCGTTCATTTGCTTCTTTGGCTGGTGCTGGTGGCACAGACTCTGTTGCATTGTCACAAGGTATATCCGAAGCTTTGATCAATACCGCATTTGGTATTGCAACCGGAGCCTTAGCGGTTATTGCATACAACTTCTTTACCAGCAAAATTGATAGTCTTATGTACTGTATTGACGAAATAGGGTTCTCTATCGTAAACAGTTTTTCTGCTAATCATAAATAATCAAAACCAAGCCAAATTATGCCAAAAGTAAAAGCAAAGAGGAAAAGCACCGTTATAGACATGACTGCAATGAGTGATGTCACTGTGCTTTTATTGACCTTCTTCATGCTTACTTCTACATTTGTTCAAAAAGAGCCTGTTACGGTAACAACACCTGCATCGGTATCGGAAATAAAAATTCCAGACGTGAACGTGTTGCAAATATTAGTGGATCAGCAGGGAAAAATATTTTTGAATTTAGATAAGCAAGAAGATAAAGTAGCTGTATTAGAAGCTGTTGGAAAAGAATATGGGATAACTTTCACCAACGAAGAATTAAAAAAATTTAAGGTAATGACCTCGTTTGGAGTTCCTATTCAACAAATGAAATCTTTTTTGGCGTTGGAACCGGATAAACGAGATCAAATTTTACCTACAAAAGGCATCCCTTGCGACAGTTTAAATAATCAATTCAAATCGTGGGTACGAAATGCACGTAAACAAAACAGCGAATTGCGCATTGCCATTAAAGCTGATCAATCAACGCCTTATCCAAACATTAAAAACATTATGTCTTCATTACAGGAAATTCGCGAAAACAGATACAATCTGATTACTTCGTTGAAAAACCAGTCTGAAGACATGTAAAATCAAGGAGGATAGATTATGGAAATGGAAATGAAAGAAAAAGGAAAGTCTAAACAAAAAAAGAAAAGTGTCCGTGTCGACTTTACACCGATGGTAGACATGAATATGCTACTTATTACTTTCTTTATGCTGTGTACATCCTTGAGCAAACCACAGACAATGGAAATTAGTATGCCGACAAAAGACAAAGTAACGGCAGAAGAACAAACAAAAGTACAGGATACGCGTGCTATTACATTCATCTTGGATGGGAAAAACCGTGTCTTTTACTACCTTGGAGAACCAAACTACTCAGATTACAAGTCATTAATTGAGTCAAACTATACTGCAAACGGATTAAGAGCAATGCTTTTGAAACGGAACAAAAAAGTAGTAGCTGACATGGATGAATTAAAGAAAAGAAAACTAAATCTGAAAATAACAGATGAGCAATTTACTGAAGAATCCTTAAAAATTAAGGATGATAAATCAGCCCCGGTTATCATCATAAAAGCTACTGATAAGGCAAATTACAAAAATCTTATTGATGCATTAGATGAAATGCAAATTTGCAGTATTGGGAAATATGCTATCGTTGATATAACTCCAGCCGACGAATTTCTTTTAGCTAATTATGAAGCAAAAGGAACTCTTAATGGAAATAGTGTTCCAGCAAACTAAAAAAATGAACAGTTATGAGTAAAATAGATATAACATCCTTTGAATGGTGTGATCTTATTTTTGAGGGGAAAAACAAAAAGTACGGGGCTTATGTATTGCGCCAAGAGTCTTCTAAAAGACATATTAGAGCATTAATTATTGTTTTGGTTCTTTCTGTAATTTTGTTTTCTCTTCCTACTTTAATCAAAATCATCACTCCGAAGCAGGATAAGCTATCTGTAACTGAGGTTACAGCACTTTCCGATTTAAAAGAAGCAGAAGAAGACAAAAAAGCTGATGAACCAATAGAAGCGGTACCTCCGCCTCCTCCCTTGAAAAGCTCTATAAAATTTACGCCTCCTGTTATAACCAAAAACGAAGTTCGTGAAGAAGAGGAAATTAAAACACAAGAAGAAGTAACTCATTCAGATGTAGCCATCTCTACTGCGACTATAAAGGGAACAGATGAAGTCAACGGAAAGGACATTGCAGATTTGAATCAAATGGCTCAAGAAAGTCAAGAGGAGGAAAAGCCATTTGTGGTAGTAGAACAAATGCCTCAATTTCCAGGTGGTCAGGATGCAATGAATGCATTTATTGCAAAAAATTTACACTATCCGGTTATTGCTCAAGAAAATGGCATTGAAGGTAGGGTTATTATTCGATTTGTGATAAACAGACAAGGTAAAGTCGGTAGAGTAGAACTAGTCAGAGGTATTAACGCTGATTGTGATAAAGAAGCTATGCGAGTTATAAAGTCAATGCCTGATTGGATTCCTGGAAAACAAAATGGTGTGACCGTGCCCGTTTCATACACAATTCCCGTACGTTTTAAATTAATGAACAATTAATTTATCTTTAGATTAAAATGGAAGAACAAGAAAAAGAAAAGTTTATGAGAAGTACATTTGCAGTTGTTTTTGGTCTGTTTATGGTAGTTTTTTATATTACAATGGCTATTCTTGTTATTTTCACCCCATTATTTGGGTTTACAAATTCGCCCATTATTCGTTACTCGTTAGGGATATTATTCCTCGCCTACGGCATTTACCGTGGTTGGCGGGAGTGGAAAATGAGAAAATAACATTGTTAAGCAGCAGAAATGTTGCTTAACAATCTTTTTATTATTGATGAGGAAATTTGCTATTTTAATACTTGCCTTGTTGTGTTTTTCGTGTCGAAGAGAAAAAGAGGATACAAAACACACTGATACCTTTACGACAGGGGTCATTGCTATTGCCGCTGATGAAAGTTTTGCTCCAATAGTACAGCAGGAGTTAGATGTTTTTGAAAGTATGTATACTGGGGCTGGAATTGTTCCCAAGTACGTAAGTGAAGTAGAAGCTATCAATCTCTTATTAAGGGATAGTGTGCGTTTTGCTATAACTACTCGCCGTTTAACACAAAAAGAAAAAACATATTTTGAGAGCAAAAAATTTTTTCCAAAGGAAATTAAAATTGCTACTGACGGAATTGCTATCATTGTCAATAGAAACAATCCGGATTCTTTATTGTCAGTAGACGATTTACGAAAAATTCTTACAGGTAAAATCCTTTCTTGGAAGTCTTTAGATAAAAGTTCAAAATTAGACAGTTTATTATTAATTTTTGACAATCAAAATTCAAGTACTGTACGTTATGCTATTGATTCTATTTGTAAAAAAGAACGTTTTACAGGTAATTTGAGAGCACAAAAAAACAATGCTGAGGTAATTGATTTTGTAGCCGATAATCCCAATGCAATTGGCATTATTGGAGCCAGTTGGATTGGTAACAAAAGCGATTCGACCCAACTTTCATTTAATGAAAGAGTTCGGGTTCTAGCCATTAGTAAAGAAGATATGGCAACTCCTGAAAATAGTTTCAAACCCTATCAAGCTTATTTAGCTTTAGGCAAATACCCCCTTACACGCAATGTGTATATTATATTGAACGATCCGAGAGGAGCTTTAGCTTCAGGCCTTACTTCTTTTATGGTCTCAGACAAGGGACAACGTATTATTTTAAAAACAGGTATTGTTCCGGCAACACAGACCATTCGCATCGTAAATATTAATGACGACAGTAATTAAAATTCAACTATTATAATATATGAAAAAAACATTAATTTTATCCATAGCCTTATTTGGTGGATTTTGCAACTCCTCTTTTGCAACAAATAACCAAATAGGTATTGAGTTTTTTAAATTTGGAGCAATTGAGCAAGCAAAAGAAATTTTCTTGTCTGACAAGAAAATCGGTAGCATAAATGCCGAAACAGATTATTACTTGGGAGAAATATATTTTTCTCAACAAAAATTAGATTCTGCTAGTTTCTATTTTAATGACGGTTTAGCTAAACAACCCGAAGATGCATTAAATAAAATTGGGGTAGCAAAACTTAATCTTACAAAATCTCCGAAGGAATCAAATGCAATTCTAAAAAAAATTGGAGATAAAAACAAGAAAAATCCTTCAATTCTGATTGCTATCGGAAAAGCTTATCTTGATAATAATCAAAGCGAAAAAGCTTTGCAATATGCACATATGGCAAAAAAAATAAAGAATGCAGGAGGATACGTTTTAGAAGGAGATATATATGCTTCTAAAAATGAACTGGGAAAGGCATCCGGAAGTTATGAACAAGCATTAACTTTTGACAAATCTTGCAAAGAAGCGTATGTACGATATGCCAATATTTATATGTCTGTTAATCCAGACCTTTCTGCCAATATTTTAGAACGATTAATCGAAGTTGACCCTACATCGCCGTTTGCTCAACGTGCAGTAGCTGATGCTTATTATGCAGGAGGACAGTTTAGAAAAGCTGCTGATGCTTATTCTAAATACGCCACCAGCGAATATTGCGTTCCCTCTGATCTATCAAAGTATGCATTAATTTTATTTTATAGTGGCGACTATCAAAAATCTTGGGAGATTGTAAGCTCTTCATTGAAGACAAATCCAAATGATTTTGTTATGAAACGACTTCTAATGTACAACGACTATGAATTAAAAAAATATGTTGAAGGTTTACCTGCAGCTGATAATTTCATGAATAATAAAGCTGATAACCAAAAATATATCTATTTAGATTATGTTTACTACGGAAGATTTCTCGAAAAGAGCGAAAACTATAACAAAGCGTTGGAACAATATCAAAAATCAATTGAATTAGATTCTACAAAAATAATCGCTTACAAAGAATTAGCTAGTACTTTCGAATCGTTAAACAATTACGAATTGGCGATAAAAAATTATCAATTGTATATTTACAAAAGTGGAGATAAAGCAACTTTTGGCGACCAACTTGCATTAGGAAAAAATTATTATTACGCAGGAAACGCGATTCAAGTAAAAGATAAACCCAACCTTGAAAAAAGAAAACATCTACTGCTTGCTGCTGATAGCATATTTGGATACGTAGCAGAGAAAAGTGCCAATAGTTACCTAGGAAATTTTTGGCGTGCTAGGGCTAATTCATCTCTGGATCCGGAGACAGAGAAAGGATTAGCAAAACCTTATTATGAAGCTGCTTTAGAACTTTTAGAAAAAAATGCTCAAAATAATGTGAAACAAATTGTTGAATGCTATAGTTACTTGGGATACTATTTTTATGTGAAAGGTGAAAAACAAACCTCCATTTCATATTGGAACAAAATATTGAAAATTGATCCGACAAACGAAGTAGCAAAAACAGCTCTTGCCGGAATGTAGAAAGTTTTTTACTCAGTAAGAAGTTCTGAATAGTAAGTAACTGAAAACAGCACCCCAAAAGTTAGACGAAAAGCTTTTGGGGTGTTTTTATAACAAGAAGAATCGGAAACATGATCTTTCAAGAGAAATTGCAAATATTAAATCAGGATATTGAAGTAATAAGCATTATAAAACCGACTAAATCGAGTAAAATTCGGGACTTAACCCTTTAGGGTTTAATTATTAATCCGTCAAATTTTTAGGACTGTTCAAATTTGGGAGAGCTTTTTTGCATTACTTAGTTTCTACTATTTTTTATCCAATTGGCCAAAAACTCGTTGCAAAATAGTAGTAACACGGGCAGCAGGATCAGTACGAATAGCTTTTTCTTCTGCGGCTACCTTCACAAACAAACCATCTAAGGCTTTTTCAGTTACATATTGATTCAAATCAATGCTTATAGATTTTAATCCGGCAACTGAACCTACCGGGCTTTTAGCTACCTTATTATAGGCAGAAGTTAAAGCATTCCATGATTGATTGGTAGAAACATTTGCCACTAAAGGCTTTTCTAAAGATTGCTTTACTTTCGGCATAAAAGCGGCACTTAAATCGCTATATGTCGTTTTACGAAGATACTCAGTAGCTGCATTATTTGCTCCAAACAAAATTCCGGTAGCATCTGAGATACTCATATTAAGAATTGACTTTTTGAAAATTGGTGTTGCTTCCTTGACCGCATCCTCAGCCGAACGATTCAAAGAAAGAACGGCTTTATTCAATAAATCTTGTCCACCTGGTATTAATTTTATGTTATCAACAATTGGTTGGGCTTCCTCCGGTAAAAGTAACTTTAATACTGCATCATTATAAAAACCATTTTCTACACCCAATAAACTCACTGCCTTTTCGATACCAACATTCAAAGAACTTTTCAACCCGGAAATATTTTCCGTATTAGTTACTGCCGTTGTCGAATTGGATGATAGAACAGTGGGAACTACTTGTGTTGCAACATTCAACAAATCAGTACACGAACATAAAGAAATGGCAAGAGCCGAGATAATAATTACTTTTTTCATAAGTTAGCCTTTTACTTTTCAACTGAATACAAAGAGCGACAAAGTTATTTTATTTTTGATAAAAGTAAAAATAATGTTACCAAGATTAGTTAATCAAACTTAACCTACCTCAAAAGAAGGCTTTCTTGCAAATATTCCTGTTTTATCTGTTCAATGGTTTCCTTTACGGTCATTATTCTTTCTGCCAAATACGCATTGCTTCCGGCAAAAGAAAAACCTTTCGTAAAATCACCTTTTGCAGCATTAAACAATGCTTCCGCTACACAGTATTGAACTTTTTTGAAGTTACAAGTTTTTAAACATTGCCATGCACAATTAATAGGTTTCTTATTCCCCAATTTAATTTCACGCACAAAGTCATTCATAATGACTCTGCCAGGCAAACCGACAGGACTATCAATAATAGTAATATCTTCTTTTTTGCAAGCAATATAATTTTGTTTAAATTCTTCCGAAACATCACACTCCGTTGTGGTAACAAATCTCGTTCCCATTTTCACTCCTTTTGCACCAACTTGCATAATATCATACATATCCTTTCCCGTATAAATTCCACCTGCTGCAATAACAGGAATCTCTATTCCCAATTTTTGCTGAAACTGATCAATTTCCGCAACTGTCTGTCGAATAATTATATCAAGTGCATTTTCAGGATTTTCCAACTCATCTTTTTTAAATCCAATATGACCGCCACAACGGGGACCTTCCACAACTATTGCATCTGGCACTCTATTATATTTTTTCAGCCAATAATCAAAAATAACCCTTGCAGCTCTTGCTGAAGATACCTTAGGGACAAACTTGGTTAATGTATTTTCCAAATTAAACGGCATTTTTAAAGGCAATCCCGCACCAACAAAAACCACATCTATTTTTTCTTCTACCGCTACATTTAATAAATCTTCATAATCCGTCAATGCCATCATAACATTTACGCCTATAATTCCATCCGTTTTTGCTCGTGCTTTTCTAATTTCTTTGCGTAAAGCTATTTTATTACATTCTTTAAAATTCTTTTTGTAATCAGGCTCAAGCATTCCAATTGCAACTCCCGAAATAACACCGATTCCTCCTTCATTGGCAACGGCCGATGCTAACTCCGATAACGAAACACAAATACCCATGCCACCTTGAATGATTGGCAATTTTGCTTTTAAACCTCCAATGTTTAATGCTTCCATACTTTTTTATTGATAAATAATTGCCGCAAATGTAGAGTAATTAAAATCTATGGCTAAAATTTAGGGATAGGTTACTAGAAATAGGGGCGATATAGAATTTTAGGGGCGAAAAAACGCTTGAAAAAGAATAAATGAGATAGAGAAAACATCAAATGATCTTGCTAAACTCATTGATATAAGTCTGCGATACCAAAGCGGGAAAATCAATACCTTCAAAATACAATTTGTAGCCTTGTGAATTACCCTGAATATCTTTAATGAAATTTATATTGACAATAAACGAACGATGGCATCGCTTAATAAAGTCAAATTCGGAAAGCATTTTTTCAACCTTTTGGAGAGATACGCGAATCATCTGCTTTTGAGCAACTTCCTGATTTTGGTAATAGACTTCAATATAATTATCAGCAGATTTGATCAAAATAAGAGATTCTGATTTAATAACAAGACTATCCTTTTTATAATCTGACTCAAAATAAATTAATTTTTGTTTTCTTTGTTTGCTATCCAATAATTTTTTGTTCAGTTGCTGTGCGGTTCTCAGATTGTATCGCAATAGTCTGTTTTGATTCAAAGTAATCAGAGCCACAATAACAAATGTGCCAAGTAATATTATTTTACCCACACCTAAAAGAGTTACATTCGACACGTGAAACAATTTTGTATAAAAGAAAAAATTGCTTCCAGAAATGAGTAATAGTATCCAAAGAATCCAAGAAATTTCACGTTTTATATCCCACTTATTATTATCAAAATAATCAGGAAAAATACTTGGCAAAATAATCAAATTAAAAGTAAGTATTATAAAGGTGGGTACTACAAATTCTGCGAGCAGATAAACAATCTGCTTCACCGAAAAATCACCGATATTAACAGGTTGAACAATCAACATAAAAACAAGCACACCGAAACTAACAAGCAGAATTATTTTTGCATTGGATTTTAAATCATCGTTAAACGGATAAGGCCTATTTAAAAATTTTAGCATGTATTTTAATTTTCTTTAATTATGGAATCGTTGGAAGATAAGAAAGTATAGTTCCAAAACTTCTCCTCAAAGGGTACAAATGTAGCTAATATTTACCACAAATTGCATAAAAGATATTTTACTATTTTGCGGGTCTTCCTTTTTGATGCAAAGCCAATTTACTACTCATCCAATTTGGGTATATTACATATTCTACAAATTGAAAAATTATAATTATTTCACTACCTTTGCCGAAATAAATTTTCTACAACAATGAGTAATCAACGTTATATGATGCGTGGCGTTTCTGCATCTAAAGAGGATGTACACAATGCCATCAAAAACATTGACAAAGGAATTTTTCCAAAAGCATTTTGTAAAATAATACCTGATATTTTGGGTGGTGACCCCGAATATTGCAATATTATGCATGCAGATGGTGCCGGCACCAAATCGTCTTTGGCATATATGTATTGGAAAGAAACCGGAGATATTGGCGTTTGGAAAGGCATTGCTCAGGATGCATTGATTATGAATATTGATGATCTGATTTGTGTGGGGGCGATAGATAACATACTTGTTTCATCTACCATTGGACGAAACAAAATGCTGATACCGGGAGAAGTTATTTCAGCCATTATCAATGGCACCGATGAACTTCTTGCCGAATTACGCAAAATGGGCATAGGTGTTTATGCAACCGGAGGAGAAACAGCTGACGTTGGCGACCTTGTTCGTACCGTTATCGTTGACAGTACTGTTACCTGTCGCATAAAACGTTCCGATATAATCGATAACGCAAACATACAACCGGGAGACGTAATCGTCGGATTAGCCTCTTTTGGGAAAGCCTCTTACGAAAAAGAGTACAACGGAGGAATGGGTAGCAATGGACTAACTTCTGCACGGCACGACGTATTTTCTAAATATTTGGCAAAAAAATATCCTGAAAGCTATGATGCTTCAGTCCCCGAAGAATTAGTTTATTCAGGCAAGTTAAAACTCACAGACGAAGTAGAAGATTCTCCTCTTAACGCAGGAAAATTAGTACTCTCGCCTACCCGCACATACGCACCTGTAGTAAAAAAATTACTTGACCAACAACGAGCCAATATACACGGAATGATACATTGTTCTGGTGGTGCTCAAACAAAAATATTGCACTTCGTCGATAACGTTCACATCATTAAGGACAACCTTTTTGCAGTTCCACCGTTATTCAAGACTATTCAAAAAGAAAGTAATACCGATTGGTCTGAAATGTATAAGGTATTTAATATGGGACACCGTTTAGAAGTGTACATTGCACCTGAATACGCTCAAGAAATTATCGAAATTTCAAAATCTTTCAACATAGATGCACAAATTGTAGGTCGTGTTGAAGATAGCACTAAAAAGCAACTGACCATTGAAAGTGAATTTGGAAAATTTATTTACTAAATAAGGATTACATTATACAGTTATTACCTTACCCTATAACAATCAATGAGTAGTATACTAGATAAATTAGAAGGACTTGCAAGTCGCTTTGAAGAAGTTTCCACGTTAATAACGGACCCTGCTGTTATCAGTGACATGAAACGCTTTGTGAAATTAAACAAAGAATATCATGATTTAGAAAAAATTCTATCTGCACAACAAAGGTATAAAACATTGCTTGCCAATTTGGCAGAAGCAAAAGAAATATTGGAGAACGAGAACGACGAGGAAATGCGAGATATGGCTAAAATGGAAATAGACCAAATAAGCCCCAAAATAGCACCTATGGAGGAAGAAATAAAACTTTTACTTGTTCCTGCTGACCCACAAGATGGTAAAAATGCCATTGTAGAAATCAGAGGAGGCACAGGAGGTGACGAGGCGGCTATTTTTGCAGGGGACTTATTTAAAATGTATTCTCGTTACTGTGAAAGCAAAGGTTGGAAAGTAGAAGTTACTAATACGAGCGAAGGAACGTCCGGCGGTTACAAAGAAATGATTTTTACTGTGTCGGGAGAAAATGTATATGGAATACTCAAATACGAATCGGGAGTTCACCGCGTACAACGCGTTCCGCAAACAGAAACACAAGGACGAGTACACACATCAGCCGCGACAGTAGCAGTTTTACCCGAAGCAGAAGAATTTGACATAGATCTAAAAGAAAGCGATGTGCGAGTGGATACATTTTGTTCTTCAGGTGCGGGTGGACAATCTGTAAACACCACCTACTCTGCTATTCGTTTGGTACACATTCCAACAGGCATTACCGTACAGTGCCAAGATGAAAAATCGCAACACAAAAACAAGGCAAAAGCAATGATTGAACTTCGCTCAAGAATTTATGCCATCGAATACCAAAAATATCTTGATGAAATAGGTTCTAAAAGAAAAACGATGGTTTCTACAGGTGACCGTTCGGCAAAAATTCGCACCTATAATTATCCACAAGGACGTATCACCGACCATCGCATAAACTATACTATTTACAATCTGTCAGCATTTATGGATGGCGATATTCAAGATTGTATAGACCACTTGATTGTAGCAGAAAATGCCGAAAGAATGAAAGAAAGTGAGTTATAGATTTAACGACACTGCGAACAAAAAACAATATAGTCATGAACAAAGAACAACTACTTGAAAACATAAAACGCAAAAAATCATTCCTTTGCGTAGGTTTAGATAGCGATATAGCCAAAATACCGGAATTTCTTTTTGACAACACGGATGATGCCATGTTTGAATTTAATAAATCTATTATTGATGCAACTGCCGACTTCTGTGTTGCCTATAAACCAAACACTGCTTTTTACGAGTCTTTGGGATTAGAAGGATGGAGTACATTGGAACGAACAGTGGAATATATTCGCACCAATTTCCCTGACCAATTTATCATTGCCGACGCTAAACGGGGTGATATTGGTAACACTTCAGCCATGTATGCTCGCACATTTCTAGGAAACATGGATTTTGATGCAGTTACAATTGCTCCCTATATGGGAGAAGACAGTGTTACTCCGTTTTTGAATTATGGTGGCAAATGGGCTATCTTGTTGGCACTAACATCCAATAAAGGAGCATCCGATTTTCAATACACAAAAGATGCTGAAACTGATGAATATTTGTTCGAAAAAGTTTTAAAAACTTCTCAAAAATGGGGTTCTGAAAATAACCTAATGTACGTAGTAGGTGCTACAAAAGCTGATATGCTAAGCAATATTCGCACAATTGTGCCAAACCATTTCTTATTGGTTCCAGGTGTCGGAGCACAAGGTGGAAGCCTGCAAGAAGTTGCAAAATACGGCATAAACAAAGAATGCGGATTGCTTGTAAATGCTTCTCGTTCTATTATTTATGCGGACAATTCTGAAAATTTTGCGAATGCAGCTCAACATGAAGCAAAAAACATTCAAACAGAAATGGAAGAAATTCTTTCTTCCTATAAAATAATCTGACAAAAGTGGTCAACAAGAAGAAAATAATCAATGATCCCGTTTTCGGTTTCATCAATATTCCGGGCAACTTTATATACGATTTGATACAACATCCGTATATGCAAAGGTTAACCCGCATAAGACAATTGGGACTTTCTTCTTATGTATATCCGGGAGCACAACACACACGATTTCAGCACTCACTAGGAGCCATGTATTTAATGACAGAAGCCATAAAAAATCTGAAATCCAAGGAAATAGAAATTACAAAAGAAGAAGAGGAAGGTGTTTATGCTGCTATTCTTTTACACGATATCGGTCACGGACCATTTTCACATGCTTTAGAAGGAACAATTATAAAAGATGTTTCGCACGAAGACATAACTTTGACAACCATTCAGCGACTGAATAAAGAATTTAATGGGCAATTAAACCTTGCCATATCTATTCTTCAAAACACATACAAGAAAGAATTTTTACACCAACTGGTTTCAGGACAACTCGACATGGATAGACTCGATTATTTGCGTCGTGATAGTTTCTTTACAGGTGTAACCGAAGGAAATATCGGTTCTGCACGTATCATTAAGATGTTGAATATCAAAGATGATAAATTGGTAGTAGAAGCAAAAGGAATCTACTCTATAGAAAACTTTCTAATGAACAGGCGTCTAATGTATTGGCAAGTATACTTGCACAAAACAGCTTTTGCTATTGAAAAAATGCTTATCAATACAATTGAGCGAGCAAAGATTGTAGCACAAAAGGATGAAAATCTATTTGGAACACCTTCATTATTATATTTTATCAAAAATAGTCCTAACAGAAACACTTTCGTAGGCAATGACCAAATCTTGGACTACTTCTTAGCTCTCGATGACACAGATATTTTGAGTGCTCTCAAAGTATGGGCTTACCACGATGACAAAATATTATCAGAACTCAGTAAGAATATTGTCAATAGAAAGATTTTCAAAATGGAAGTAAGTAACCAACCTGTTGACAAAGAGAAAATAAAAAGGAAGAGGCTTGAAATAAGCAATTACCTAGGTATTAAGCAGGAGGAAGCTTCCTATTTTATTTCTGTCAATGAGGTTACAAATAATATGTACAAGAACAATGAGGACAGTATTAACATATTATATAATGATGGAACCACAAAACCAATCAGTCAATCCTCGGATATGCTTGATATCAGCGTTTTATCCAGAGAAGTAACAAAATATTATTTTTGCTACTACAGAACCGATAAAAATTAGTTGTTTTTTTGCCCTGATAATAACCTTTCTAATCTACAAAAATCTTTTTTTTGTGAAAATTTTGTTACATTTGCCGAAATTTAAACTGATATGGAATTTTCTGCACAACAAATAGCCGATTTTTTGAAAGGTGAAGTAATAGGAGATTCTTCTGTTAAAGTCAACAACATTTCAAAAATAGAAAAGGGTGAACCAAACACGCTTACCTTTCTTGCAAATCCAAAATACACACATTACATTTACGAGACAAAAGCAAGTGTTGTATTGGTAAACAAATCTTTTGAGCCGGAAAAACCGATTACCGCAACACTAATTGCCGTAGAAGATGCGTACAAATCTTTATCTCTTTTGTTGAAACTGGTAGATCAAAATAAACCGGCAAAAAAAGGCATTGACTCTTTAGCATTTATAGCCCCTTCTGCTAAAATAGGCAAGGACGTATATATCGGAGCCTTTTGCTGCATTGAAGAAGGCGTTGTCATTGGTGATAATACTCAAATATATCCTCATAGCTACATTGGAAACAATGTAAGTGTCGGAAAAAATACCATTCTTTACTCAGGAGTGAGAATTTATTACGACTGTGTCATTGGAAACAATTGTATTATACACTCTTCTGCCGTTATCGGGTCAGATGGTTTTGGCTTTGCACGTAATGAAGATGGAAGTTATGATAAAATACCACAGGGCGGAAATGTGGTTATTGAAGACAACGTTGAAATAGGATCTTGTACATCTGTAGACCGTGCAAGTATTGGGTCTACGATACTTCACAAAGGTGTTAAATTGGACAACCAAATACAAATAGCTCACAATGTAGAAATTGGTGAAAATAGTGCAATGGCAGCATGTTCAGGCATAGCTGGCTCTACAAAAATCGGAAAAAATTGTATCATTGGTGGTATGGTTGGCATCGTAGGACACCTTACCATTGCAGACAATACGCTTATTGGTGCCTATACGGGCATTACCAACAATATAAAAGAAGAAGGACAAGCGTTTCAAGGTATACCAGCCATGCCTGCTTCTAAAAATAGGCGTTCCTTTGTGGTATACAGACACTTACCCGAACTACAACAAACCGTTTTAGAATTGCAAAAAGAGATAAACCTACTAAAAGAAGAACTGAAAAAGTAAAAAATGTCGACAAAACAAAAAACTTTAGAACAACCATTCACATTAGAAGGAAAGGGATTACATACCGGTTTACATATCACAGCCATCTTCAATCCGGCTCCGGAAAACTTTGGAATTATATTTAAACGTGTTGATTTAGAAGGACAGCCTGAAATTAAAGCAAGTGCAGAAAATGTTATTGCAACAGAAAGAGGTACTGTTATTTCTATCAACAATGTTACCGTTAGTACGATAGAACATGCAATGTCAGCTCTATTTGCAAGTGAAATAGATAACTGTCTGGTAGAAATTAATGCTCCGGAGATGCCTATTTTGGATGGAAGTGCCATCATATATGTACAAGCCATAAAAAAAGCAGGTATTGCTGAACAGAATGAAGAAAAAGATTACTTTATTGTTCCCGAAAAAATGGAATTTTCAGATGGTAGTGGTTCTTCTTTCCTCCTTTTACCGGATGAAAAATTCAGCATTCACACACTAATAAATTTTGATTCATGCATTTTATCAAATCAATATGCAAGTCTTGAAAATTTATCTGATTTTGAAACTGAAATAGCATCAGCAAGGACATTCGTTTTTGTCAGAGAAATTGAGCCCTTATTAACCCACAACCTCATCAAAGGGGGTGATTTAGACAATGCCATTGTTATTTACGATCAGGAATTACCACAAGAAGAAGTAAACCGATTGGCAAAATTGATGAATCAAGAAGGCATAAAAGTAAACCGATTGGGTTATATCAATGAAAAACCCCTTGTTTTTGAAAACGAACCTGCTCGACATAAATTACTTGATGTTTTAGGTGATTTGGCTTTAATCGGCAAACCAATTTTAGGTAGGATTATAGCGACCAAACCAGGTCATCATATCAATACACAATTAGCTAAAAAGATTGCCAGAGACCTTCGCAGAGAAGAATCTCAAGCACCTCTGTACAACCCTGAGATTCCTCCTGTAATGGATATTAATCGCATTAAAGAATTGTTACCTCATCGTTGGCCATTTTTAATGGTGGATAAGATTCTACGTATAAAGGACAAAGAGATAATCGGTTTGAAAAATGTGACTGGCAATGAAACTTTCTTTGTTGGACACTTTCCTAATGAGCCTGTTATGCCAGGTGTATTGCTAGTTGAAGCGATGGCTCAAGTTGGTGGTCTTTTAGTACTTAATTCGGTAGAAGAACCTACTCGCTATTCAACATACTTTTTAAAAATAGACAACGTTAAATTTCGAAAGAAAGTTTCTCCCGGTGACACTCTGCTTTTCAAACTGACTTTAATGACAGAGATACGACGTGGTTGTGCTACAATGCAAGGGTATGTGTTTGTAGGAAGGAAGATAGTTGCCGAAGCTCAATTTATGGCTCAAATAACAAAAAATAAATAACTCTCCAATTTTATGAAACAACCTTTAGCATACATTCATCCTGAAGCAAAAATTGCTCCCAATGTTGTTATAGAACCTTTTGTTACTATTGATAAAAATGTAATTATAAAAGAAGGAACCCGTATAAGCTCTGGTGTCACCATTTTAGAAGGAGCTCGCATCGGAAAAAACTGTACTATTTTTCCGGGAGCTGTCATTGCTGCCATTCCTCAAGATTTAAAATTTAACGGAGAAGATACTGTTGTAGAAATTGGAGACAACACGACTATCCGAGAATGTGTTACTATAAACCGAGGCACTTCAGCTAAGGGAAAAACAGTTGTCGGAAGTAATTGTTTACTAATGGCTTATGTTCATGTTGCCCATGATTGTGCAGTAGGAAATAATGTAATTCTTGGAAATGCTTGTCAAATAGCAGGAGAAGTGAAAATTGATGATTGGGCTATTGTAAGTGGGGGAACTCTTATTCATCAATTTTGCCATGTTGGTTCCCATGTCATTGTCCAAGGCGGTTCTCGTATAGGAAAAGATATTCCGCCTTTTATTACAGCCGGAAGAGATCCGATTTCTTATGCAGGGGTCAATTCTATCGGACTTCGACGTAGAGGTTTTACTAACGAACAAATATGTGATATTCAAAATATATACCGACTTTTATTTCTTTCCGGTTTAAACACCTCGCAGGCGATAGAGCGAATAGAAGCAGAATTACCTGCCACAAAAGAAAAAGACGAAGTTATACTCTTTCTTCGTAACTCACAAAGAGGCATTATTAAAGGATATTTTGATAAATAAAAATTTAAAGAGGAGTGATACAAAAATTACTCCTCTTTTCAAATATAGCAGTACTTATGGAAGCTGAAGAAACAAAAAAATCGCTCAATTTTATTGAAGCTATTGTTGAAAAAGACCTACAAGAAGGTAAAAATGGTGGACGTATTCAAACTCGTTTTCCACCGGAACCTAATGGATACCTCCACATCGGACATGCAAAAGCTATTTGTATGGATTTTGGTATTGCAGAAAAGTACAATGGCATCTGTAATCTTCGCTTTGATGATACTAACCCAACTACAGAAGACGTAGAATACGTCAATTCCATACAGGAAGATATCCAATGGCTTGGCTTTAAATGGGCTAATGTTTACTACGCTTCCGATTATTTTCAACAATTATGGGATCTTGCTATAAAACTAATAAAAGATGGCAAAGCCTATATTGATGAACAATCAGCTGAAGAAATTGCCAAACAAAAAGGTAATCCCACTACCCCGGGAATAGAGAGTCCATACCGCAACCGTCCCATTGAAGAGAATCTGGCTTTATTTGAAAAAATGAATTCAGGAGATGTGAAAGACGGCGATTTAGTACTAAGAGCTAAAATAGATATGGCTTCATCCAATATGCATTTTAGAGACCCTATTATGTATCGGATAATAAATAACCGTCCACATCATCGTACAGGAAGTAAATGGAAAGCTTATCCGATGTATGATTTTGCTCATGGTCAATCAGATTATTTTGAAGGAGTAACCCACTCTCTTTGTACCCTTGAATTTGAAGTTCACCGTCCATTATATGACTGGTTTATAGACCAATTTGCCAACAAAGATTATCGTCCGAGACAAAATGAATTTAATCGTTTAAACATTACCTATACTGTAATGAGTAAACGAAAAATGTTACAACTGGTACAAGAAAAATTGGTTTCGGGATGGGATGATCCTCGTATGCCAACTCTTTGCGGACTAAGAAGAAGAGGATATACTCCTACTTCTATCCGTAATTTTATTGACAAAATAGGATATACCAAGTATGATGGAATAATTGATGTTTCGCTATTGGAACACTCTATCAGGGAAGAATTAAATGCAACAGCTACACGTGTTTCGGGGGTATTAAATCCTGTAAAACTCATCATAACAAATTATCCTGAAGGTAAAACGGAAATGATGGAAGCTATTAACAATCCGGAGGATGAAACAAAAGGTAGCAGAGAAATTTCTTTTTCAAAAGAAATTTGGATGGAACGAGATGATTTTATGGAAAATCCTCCTAAAGGATATTTCCGTATGACACCGGACAAAGAAGTTCGCCTGAAAAATGCCTATATCGTAAAATGTACTGGATGCAAAAAAGATGTTAATGGCGAAATTGAAGAAGTTTATTGTGAATACGACCCCATGACAAAAAGTGGAATGCCGGAAAGCAACCGCAAAGTAAAAGGAACATTGCACTGGGTTGATGCAAAAAACTGTATTGATGCTGAAGTACGGCTTTATGACCGTTTGTTCATTGTGGAGAATCCGAGTGAAGAAAAAGAAAAAGATTTTAAAGAACTTCTTAATCCTGACTCGTTAAAAACAGTTTTAAATTGTAAAGTAGAACCTTGTTTGCAAACGGCAAAACCTCTTGAAAATTTTCAATTTCAACGTCTAGGTTACTTTAATATTGACCCCGATTCTAAGAAAGGGAAACTCATATTTAACCGCACGGTATCATTGAAAGATAGTTGGGCAAAAGAAAAAAAGTAAAACATCCTTCAGGGAATACTAATTGATAATGTTTCTGCATAATATCGGCTGAGATTTTCATATTGGTCTCCCTAGCAAACGAGATATTGTGAAAGAATCGACCAACAATTTAGGCATAGAAAAAATAGGCAAGTTGCTTTTACAGTACTCTGTTCCAGCAATTGTCGCAACTGCTGCTGCCTCTATTTATAATATTATTGATAGAATCTTTATTGGACAAGGCGTAGGAGCACTAGCAATTTCAGGATTGGCAATAACTTTTCCATTGATGAACATCACGGCAGCTTTTGGTGCCATGGTTGGTGTTGGTGCAAGTTCCATGGTTTCTATAAGACTCGGACAAAACAACAAGCAAAGTGCAACACAAATCTTGGGTAATGCTCTTATGCTAAATGTCATTTTAGGTATTGCCGTTTCTATCATCACTCTTATTTTTCTTGACCCTATTCTTTTTGCCCTCGGAGCTAGTGATAATACACTGTCCTACGCAAAGGAATTCATGGAAATTATTTTATTGGGAAATGTTTTTTGCCAAGTTTACCTTGGTCTTAATAGTATTATGCGAGCATCAGGTTATCCAACCAAAGCGATGATTACCTCCCTTGTCACAGTAGCTATCAATGCTATTCTTGCTCCTTTATTTATTTTTGTTTTTAAATGGGGAATTCGCGGAGCTGCTTTGGCTACTGTCTGTGCACAGATTGCAGGATCTTTGCTGGTTATACTTCACTTTACAAGAAGAAACAGTTTTCTAAGATTTCTTCCGGGATGTCTGAAATTAAAAATTGAAATTATCAAAGATATTATTTCAATTGGCATGTCAAATTTTCTTATGCTAATAGCCGGTAGTGCGGTTATTTCTATTATAAATCTTAGTCTTAGTAAATACGGGGGAGATTATGCGGTCGGTGCATATGGCATCATCAATAGCATAGGAAACCTTGGAGCAATGATTGTAATTGGGTTTAATCAGGGAATGCAACCGATAGTCGGGTACAACTACGGAGCTTGCAATATACCTCGTGTCATCAGAGCATTTCGGTTAACGATTCTATTTGCAACATGCGTTACTTCTTGTTTATTTTTATTGGCAGAAATCTTTCCATCGGCAATTGCATCGGCTTTTACAACAGACAACAAACTCATTGAGTTAACAACCATAGGAATGCGACTAAATCTATTAATGTTTTCTATTGTTGGTTTTCAAATGGTCACATCAAACTTTTTTCAGTCTATCGGAAAGGCAAAAATATCCATCTTTCTTTCAGTTTCCAGACAAGTTCTGTTTCTCATTCCTGCCCTATTAATTTTACCTCATTTTTTTGGATTAAACGGAGTTTGGCTTGGATCTCCTACGGCAGACATTACGTCGTCTATTCTGACATTTATTGTGTTAAAATGGCAAATAAAAAAAATTCAAACAAGTATTCCGCTTCAATAAAATAAAGAATTAAAAGTACAAAAACAGTTTTTACTGAAAAAGCAGTGAAACGCCCTCTATTTTATGTAAGTTCTCTTTTAATTGTTCGACGAAAGATTCACGGACTTTGAATGACATAAAGCATTGTGTATCGAGATGCTGAGAAGTTATGGTTAGTGAATTTTCCTTAACAAGACACATAACATCATTCATGCTTTCGTAACTAAATTGTATTTCAATGTTGCTCTCCACCAAACGTGAAATAATCTTATTGTTTTGTATGGCATCAGCAGCAGCCTCTCTATAAGCAATTACTAAACCTCCCGTTCCTAAGAGTATTCCTCCAAAATACCGAACAACAACGACCAACACATTTGTCAGGTCTTTGGAATTAATTTGTCCCAAAATTGGTTTACCGGCAGTTCCAGAAGGTTCTCCGTCATCATTACTACGAAAAACCGTTCTATTCTTTCCCAACACATAAGCATAACAAATATGCCTTGCATCATAATAATCTTTTCTTAAAATTTGAAGTTTGGCTTTTGCTTCCTCTATCGAAGAAATAGGCATAGCAAAAGAAAGAAATTTACTTCCTTTCTCTTTATACAAACCTTGAGAATCTTCAGCTAACGTTAAAAAAGAATCTTGCACAACAAAAATTTAACTTATAATGAACAAAAGTACAATTTTCGATTCAAAGAAGTCTTTCCTATCTTGTTTTTTTTTATCTTCGCAATATAAAGTCGATGCTATAATAAAATTATGGTTCTAATTAACGAAAATTATCTAAAACTTCCTGAAAACTACTTGTTCACAGAAATTGAGCAACGAATAAATGCTTTCAATATTGTACATCCAAATACGAAGGTAGTACGCTTAGGCTTGGGAGATGTTTCTTTACCATTGCCGGAAGAAGTCGTACTTGCAATGGAGAATGCCGTTAGAGAAATGGGTGATATAAAAACATTTCGAGGATATGGTCCAGAAACCGGTTATCAATTTCTCATAGAAAAAATTATTAAGCATGACTATAACGCAAGAGGCATCTCGTTAGAACAGGACGAAGTATTTATTGGTGATGGTTCTAAATCGGACGTAGGAAATATCGGACATATTTTTGGCAGGGATAATATTATCGGAATTACAGATCCGGTATATCCTGTGTACGAAAATGCTGCAATAATGGGTGGACGTTCTGGAAATCTAACTAAGCAAAATATTTGGAGCAACATTGTGTATATTCCTTGTACAAGCGAAAACAATTTTGTTCCTGAACTACCCAAGGAGAAAGTAGATATGATTTACCTGTGCTACCCGAACAACCCTACAGGAGTGGCTCTCAACAAAACAGAGCTAAAAAAGTGGATAGACTATGCAATTGAAAATCAAACGATTATAATATACGATGGTGCTTATGCATCGTACATCACTGAAAATGATATTCCTCACTCTATTTATGAAATAAAAGGAGCTAAAAAAGTAGCTATCGAAATTCGAAGTTATTCTAAAACAGCTGGATTTACAGGTTTACGTTGTTCTTACACCATTGTTCCTAAGGAACTTACAGGTTATACCTTATTTGGAGAAAAAGTAGGAATAAATAAGTTATGGAAAAGACGTGCGACTACCTATTACAATGGGACATCATATATTGTTCAAAGAGGTGCAGAAGCTACCTATTCGCCTAAAGGCAAGAAGCAATTACAAAAAAACATAGAATATTACCTTACTAATGCTGCCATTATACGAGATGAACTTATCAACTTGGGATTTGAAGTATATGGTGGTATAAATGCTCCACATATTTGGATAAAAATTCCAAACGAGGTTCCTTCTTGGAAATTCTTCCACCAATTATTATACGAAGCAAATATTGTAGGGACACCTGGAGCAGGATTTGGTCCTTCGGGTGAAGGTTATTTCCGGTTTACAGGTTTCAGCAGTCGAGAAGACACTATTGAAGCTATGGAAAGAATGAAGTCTTGGAAAAAATAACAGCGTTCTTTTCACTCTCTATCAAATCCTTTCTTCAAAAACCTATTTGAAACGTAAATGGAGAATTGCACACTTCTCAATACGCCAAGATTTTATTACCTTTGTGCCCTCAAAACCAAATTAAGAACGCATGATTTTAGCAGAAGGATTAACGGTAGAGTTTGGAGGCACTACCCTATTTGAAAATATCTCTTTTGTAGTAAACGAGAAAGACAGGATTGCCTTGATGGGCAAAAATGGAGCCGGCAAATCGACTCTACTTAAAATTTTAGCCGGCGTTCGCGAAGCATCACGCGGAAAAGTTACCATCCCTAAAGATTTTCAGGTAGCTTATTTACCTCAACATTTAATAACAGAAGACTCTCGTACGGTATTTGAAGAAGCGGCTCAGGCATTTTCTAGCATCTTTGAAATGGAGAAAAAAATCGATGAACTAAATGAGCAACTTGCCACAAGAACAGACTATGAGAGTGACAGTTATATGCAAATAATTGAGGAAGTTTCGGCTCTCAGTGAAAAATTCTACAGTATTGAAGAAATCAATTATGATGGAGAAATAGAAAAGATCTTACTTGGATTGGGTTTTGTTCGCAGCGATTTTACCAGAAAAACCAGCGAATTTAGCGGAGGATGGCGTATGCGTATCGAATTGGCAAAAATTCTATTGCGTAATCCAAATGCTATTTTGTTGGACGAACCAACAAACCACCTAGACATTGAATCTATTCAATGGCTCGAAAACTTTCTTATTCAAAGCGATAAAGCCGTTATCGTTATTTCGCACGATAGAGCTTTTGTTGATAACATTACCAATCGTACAATTGAAGTAACAATGGGACAAATTTACGATTATAAAGCGACGTATTCTCACTACCTTGAGTTACGCAAAGAAAGACGCCAACAGCAACAAAAACAGTTTGAAGATCAACAAAAAATGATTGCTGAAACAACCGAATTTATCGAACGATTTAAAGGCACTTACTCAAAAACGTTACAGGTACAATCGCGCGTAAAAATGTTAGAAAAACTACAAATTATTGAAGTAGATGAAGAGGACACATCTGCTTTACGACTGAAATTTCCACCATCACCACGCTCAGGAAACTATCCCGTAATAGCAGAAAATCTAAGTAAAAAATACGATGAAAAACAGATTTTCAAAAACGTCAATTTTATGACTCATCGAGGTGAAAAAATAGCTTTTGTTGGCAAAAATGGCGAAGGAAAATCTACTTTAGTAAAATGCATCATGAATGAAATTGATTTTGATGGCAACCTCACACTCGGTCACAACGTAAAGATTGGCTATTTTGCCCAAAACCAGGCCTCTCTATTGGACGAGAACTTAACGGTTTTTCAAACCATCGATGATATTGCCATTGGTGACGTTCGAACGAAAATGCGAGATATTTTGGGTGCTTTTATGTTTGGAAGAGAAGAATCTGAAAAAAAAGTAAAAGTTCTTTCCGGAGGAGAACGTACACGTTTGGCAATGATCAAACTTCTGCTGGAACCTGTTAACTTACTAATATTGGACGAACCAACCAATCACCTCGATTTAAAAACAAAAGACATTTTAAAACAAGCCCTCATCGATTTTGATGGTACACTCATCGTTGTATCACACGACCGTGATTTCTTAAATGGCTTAGTTACAAAAGTATATGAATTTGGCAACCAGAAAGTGATAGAACATCATGAAGGCATTTACGAATTTTTGGAAAAGAAGAAATTAGACAACTTAAAAGAATTGGAACGTTCAGCTAAATAGGTTCTACTTATCTGACTGTAAGCTTTTTATCATCAAATCAGCAGCAGTATCAGAAGCTACAGTACTGCCGAGATTTTTCTCTATTTCGTTATATTCGTTCAAAATATTGTTTCTGTATTCCGCATCGTAAATAAGGCGAATCAATTCCTTTTGCACGTTCTCCGCAGTAAAATTATAGGCTAAAAGCTCTTTTACAACCTCCTTTTGAGCAATAATATTGACCAAAGAAACAAATCTGGTTTTTAATATATGTTTAACAAAAGGATAAAAAAATCTACCCATAAACATTTGATAGCATACCACTTGTGGAACATGAAACAAAGCTGTTTCCAGAGTTGCCGTACCTGAGTTTACCAAGGCAAAGTCAGCTTGTTGAAGTAATTCGTACGTTTTCCCATAGACGATAGAAACATTCCTATCCCCCACTATATCAGTGTATATTTCGGGCGACACACTTGCGGCACCAGCTATAACGAATTGATATTCAGCTTGGAACAACGAAAAATCGATATTCATAAAAATGGGAAGGGTGCTAACAATTTCTTGTTTTCTGCTACCAGCTAACAAAGCCACAATCTTTTTATCCGACAAATTATTTTGTTGCAAAAAATCACTACGCAGCTCACCTTTACAAATACGCTGATTAACCGACTGAACCGAAGGATTTCCAACATAATTTACATTATAATTATGTTTTGCATAAAAGTTCGATTCGAAAGGGAAAATCGTATATACCTTGTCGACATATCTTTTGATTGCTTTGATGCGATGTTCTTTCCAAGCCCAAATTTTAGGAGGAATGTAGTAAAAAACAGGAATCGTCATTTTTGTCTTGACAAACTTGGCTATTTTCAGGTTAAACCCTGCATAGTCAATTAAAATGACAACATCAGGTGCATAAGAAATAATATCATCTTTACAAAATCTCAAATTATGCAGAATAGTGCGAGAATTAAGAATGACATTAACAAAGCCCATAAAGGCCATTTCTCTGTAATGTTTTACCAAATTCCGACCTTCTTTTTGCATCAAATCACCTCCGAAGAAACGAAACTCTGCCTTTTCGTCCTTTTGTTTAAGTGATTTAATCAAATTTGACCCATGTAAATCGCCGGATGCCTCACCGGCAATAATATAGTATTTCATTCGAAAATTGTTTTACCTCAAAAGTTTGAAAATAAAAGACATAAGAAAGGAAACAACCCCAAAAAAGCTCCACTACAAGCTTTCCAACGTTCCATTTTGTAAGCAATAAAAAGTATAATTAAGTCAGGCAGCGAACAAAAAAGAATGTATTGTTGCATCAAATGAGTACCAAAAAACTCCTTTAGGCTTGCCCAAAAAGATAAATCACCTGTATACAAATACCCCCATGTGGATAAAAAAATAATTATAGGCAAAAATAACGCAGGAATAAATCCCAAAAAAAAATTATTATACTTTAGTTTCATAATTCCATTTTTTCAAGTTTGAAAGGACGTGATAATCTGTCAAATCCACTTTGCAAGGGACTACCGAAACATATCCTTGTTCGAGGGCAGCTTCATCGGTATCATCTGCATTAGGTTCTTTATTTTCTAAAAATCCGGTTAACCAATAATAATTATTTCCCGCAGGGTCTTCTCTTTGAACAAACCGTTCAGTCCATTTTGCATCAGCCTGCCTACATAAACGTAATCCTTTTAGGTTTTTCACAGCAGGAACATTTACGTTTAAGCAAACCCCATTGGGCAAACTTTCTTTCAGCACTTTGTCCGAAAGTATTGTTGCAAATTCCATAGCAAAAGTAAAGTCGGCACGCGGATCGAAATCGCAAAGCGAAAAAGCGAGCGAAGAAATACCTGCTCTACATCCCTCAAAAGCAGCTCCCATCGTTCCCGAATACATCACACTAGCAGATGAATTTGAACCGTGATTAATACCTGATACCAGTAAATCGGGCTTTTGCTCCAAAATATGACACAATGCTATTTTTACACAATCTGTAGGAGTTCCATTACAACGGTAGACCGTGAGTCCATCTTTCTCCAAATGTTTCCAAAAACGTAAAGGAGAATTGACAGTTATAGCGTTTGATTGAGCCGAACGCGGACCATCAGGAGCAACTACCACTACTTCTCCCAAAGGACAAACAGCCTCAATAAGACACTGTATACCACGAGCTTCTACGCCATCATCATTGGTTACTAATATTAAAGGTCTTTTCATTCCTTACCAAGTAATGCATTTAATTTTTGTTTTGAAAAAATTAGCATTTCCATCACTACCACCGGCATCATTACCCGATTTTAAGCGATAAAAATCACAGTTACTCCAAGATGCAGGTTTATCTTTGATAGTCATATCTTCACCGGTATCATTCGAAACATAATTTGCTATCAAAGCCTGCCACTTATTAATGCGTGCTAGACTCTTATCCGCATCAAAATAATCATTGCCAGAATTAGCCAATTCTTTTAAATAAGCTTTATATTGATTTTCAAATGCTGTAATAGAAAGAACTTTCTTAATGAGTAGCCTTTCATCACTACGATACCCCCAATTTAACAAATCTTGCGTTCCGGAATTGTCAAGGATAGCAGAAGTTCCCAAGGTATTGTCATAATCGTAAGGGATAAAATAAAACTTGCCATTAGTATCAAAGTAGAAGAAGTAGTTATTCTTATTAACCCAATAATCATCCCACATTCCTACCATCACATTGACCGCTATAGCTCTAAGGAACAAATCCACATCCATATGGGCTTCCAAATAGGTCTTCAAATCTGTAGAACCATCTGTCAAAGATTTCATGCCACTTACAAACGAAGTTAATTGTGTTTTCGCAGTAGCAAGACCTGTCTTTTTATTTGTTTTAAGATCATATATATAAAACTGACTCGTACTTTCAGACAAAGTAATATTTTCTATTCCCATTTGGTCATTAAGAATATCACTTAAGTCAGCACCATAACTTGCTTTCCATAAATTGCCATTATCATTCGGAAAATTACCTTGTAATACACGATACTTCAGATAGTCACTATTTGGAGACTCAATCAAGGCATATACACCAAAATAAGCAGGACTTGCATCACCCTCAATATTGATTGTTAAACGTGTATAGCTAGCACGGGGAGCACTCCAAACCCCAAATTTTTTAAACAAATCGTAACAATATACTTCACGACAATACGCTGGATCATCTTTAAACCATTTCAAAATAATTCTATCTGTGTTATAAATAGATTGACCATCCTTATACTCTGAAAATTGAACCGCAAAATGAGCATGATGCCAATCAGCATTAGTTGCTGAGTGCAAATCTCCGTCAGAACCTTCAGGTCTTTCTACACTTGTATTTCCTCTTATGCGAATACCCACGCTGTCCAATTCTACTGTTTTCCCATTTTTAGTAAATGTAAAATGGGCAGGTATCATTTCTTCATTTTGGTCATACTTATCAAAATTGGTTAAAAGCGTATTCCAATCTTTTAATTTAACATCAAAACGAATTTCCGGCAAAGCGGTAATGTCAAAAAGATAGTTACTACTGTCCTTCCCCAATTCTATACTGTCAACAGAAGCAATAGAAATGACTTGCTTACTACCATTCGTTCTATTAATTGTAAAAGTTGTATATTGATCGGATGTGGCATTTTCCTTTTGAAAAGTTAAACTGTCTATCAATGAAGTAAACAAACGAACATCCGTACCCGTATTATGATGAATATGGATTTTAGATTGTGCAAATGAGGTTGAAATAAACGACAGGCACAACAGTGTAATGATTACTTTTTTCATAGCTTTCTAAATTTATATACCTGATTATCTATCTTCAAAAGATAAAAACCATTCGATAAAGAACTTACATTAAAAGACTGAGTATCAATGCCGAGAATAACGGACATTACAAGCCTACCATCTATGTGATAAATCAGACAATTCGTCGGTTTGGTAAACTGACTATTTACATACAATACATCTTTGGTCGGATTTGGGTAGATAAAAGATTGCTCTTTATTATCAAGGGTTTCATTGATTGCATTAGGCAAAACAGCGAAAGTTATCAAGCTAACAGTAGAAGATAAGTAAGGCAAATTCGATCCACTGGCGTAATTAAAAATAATATTATCTTCCGTGAAAGTTACATTTTTCAATGTATTCAGACCGATATTTTGAATACCGCCTGTTTTTGTTTTCAAAACTATGTGTGTTTGAGCTTGTAAACCCAAACAAACCAGTCCGAAAAAAAACAAAATACATAATTTTTGTTTCATCGTAAATATTTTAAGGTTCTGTTATAATACAAATATACTACCAAAAAATGCTTTTTGTCTTAAATTTAAAGGAAATCGTACATCCAACTCCCCATCATTCATGAATACCGAGCAAAAAACGATGAAAAATAGTGGTTATACGAAAAAATCCTATAAACCAATCAGGTTATTTTGAAAAGAACTTAAAAATCAATCTTTATTTTTCACGAAAACAAGAAGCATCAAGTAAATTCACTTTATGATCGTTCAATTCTTTTACAGCTTCTTGCATCTTATCAGGACGAATAACAACATTGGCACCCTCTCCCTCAGAAAAAGCATACATATATTCGATATAAATATCAGCCTTTGCCAAAATAGCCAACACTTTAGATAAAGCTCCCGGTAAATTATCAATACGAACACAAATAACATCCGTCAAAGAAACGGCAAACCTGTTTTCTTTCAATATTTTTTCTGCCTTTGCAGGGTCAGAAACAATTACACGCAAAATGCCGAAATCAGAATTATCAGCCAAACTATACGCTGTCATATTGATGCCCGAGTCGCCCAACAATTTTGCCACATCGTTTAAACGACCTGTTTTATTTTCCAAAAAAATGGATAATTGTTTTATCACCATGAACTACCTCCGTTTCTTTATTTAAAAATTCTATTATCAAAAACCCGTTTAGCTTTCCCTTCACTTCTTTCTAAAGAACGAGGCTCAACTATTTTCACTTTAACGGCAATACCCAATACACTATTTAACTGTGCTGTGAGTTTTTTATTCAATGCTACCATTTCCGCCATATTGTCAGAATAAACATCTTGACGAGCTTCCACGTGCATTTCCATTATATCAAGATTATTTTCCCTAGTGACATAAATCATATAATGAGGTTCAAATTCAGGCATACCTAAAATAACAGACTCGATTTGCGAGGGGAATACATTGACACCACGAATAATAAGCATATCGTCACTTCTTCCCAAAATTTTACCCATACGGACAGCTGTCCTACCACATTCACATTTTTCGTAAGTAAGAGAAGTAAGGTCCTTGGTACGGTAACGCAACAAAGGCATTGCCTCTTTTGTTAAATGAGTAAATACCAATTCACCCTCTGCCCCTTGTTGTACAGGCAATAATGTTATCGGATCTACTATCTCAGGATAAAATTGGTCTTCACACAAGTGAGTACCATGCTGATATTGACATTCATAGCCAACACCAGGTCCGGCAATTTCACTCAAGCCATAAATATCGTACGCTTTTATTTTTAATTTATCTTCCAATTCTCTACGCATACTCTCTGTCCAAGGTTCTGCACCAAAAACTCCAATACGCAATTTAAATTCATCTCTAGAAAGACCGGAGTCTTTAATTTTATCAGCTATAAATAACGCATAAGATGGAGTACAACACAAAACAGTTGCCCCAAAATCACGCATAATTTGTATTTGTTTTTGGGTATTTCCACTTGACATTGGAATCACAGAAGCTCCAATATTTTCAGTTCCATAATGAGCACCAAGTCCACCGGTAAATAATCCGTAACCGTACGAAATTTGAAAAATATCTTGTTTGGTTGCACCAAAAGCTGTATAGCACCTCGAAACACACTCTGCCCATTGAGCTAAATCTTTGCGAGTATAAGCTACCACAGTCGGCTTGCCGGTGGTTCCGGAAGATGCGTGTATTCTAACAACCTCGGACATTGGAAGAGCCATTAATCCGAAAGGATAATTATCTCGCAAATCGTTTTTAGTTGTAAAGGGCAACTTAACAATATCCTCCAACTCCCTAATATCGCTTGGGATAATCCCAAGACTTTGCATTTTTTTACGATAGAAAGGCGTATTATGATAAACCCTTTCAACTGTTTCTTTTAAACGAGCTGTTTGCAAATCTCTCAATTGCTCACGACTCATACATTCTATATGTTCATTCCAAATCATAGCTGTAATTTTGAAAAGACAAATATAATAAATTTATAGTTGTCTACTTATTCATTTGAAAGAAAAGAGTAGCAACTATTCTTTCTTTTTTGCAAAAGAGGTTTGATTATTTATATATTTGCAAAAGGGTAAATCAAAACAGCAAAATATGGAACAAAAGAAGTTAAAACGCTCAAGCGACAAAATGATTGCCGGCGTATGCTCAGGTGTAGCAGAATACTTTGGTATTGACAAAAGCATCGTCCGAATTATATGGGCTTTTCTTGGTATTTTTTATGGAGCCGGTCTATTGGCATATATCATTGCATGGATTATTATGCCGGAATAAAAATTTACCTGTAAAAACGCCCAAAATGGAAACGGATTTTCGTTTCCATTTTTTGTTTTCGTACCTTTGCAATTAAAATATACTTTGGCGATGGATTTCAAACTACGTTCTGACTACAAACCGACAGGAGACCAACCTGAAGCAATTCAGCAATTGGTAGAGGGTGTTCTTTCCGGAATATCCAACCAGACCTTACTGGGTGTAACAGGTTCAGGGAAAACTTTTACCATTGCAAATGTCATCAATCAGGTACAAAAACCCACTTTAGTTTTAAGTCACAACAAAACACTGGCTGCCCAACTTTATAGAGAATTTAAGAATTTCTTTCCGGAAAATAAAGTAGAATATTTTGTTTCTTACTATGACTATTACCAACCTGAAGCTTATTTGCCGGTAAGCGATACTTACATAGAAAAAGATCTTGCAATCAATGACGAAATAGAAAAACTTCGACTTTCTACCACTTCTACACTGTTATCCGGTCGAAAAGATGTCATAGTTGTTTCATCCGTATCTTGTATATATGGTATTGGAAATCCTGAAGATTTTACAAAAAATGTAATTGAAATAAAATGCGGACAAAAGATTGTTCATGATGTTTTCCTGCGGCAATTAGTTTCCTCCATGTATAGCAGAAACGAAGTAGAATTTCAACGCGGAAATTTTCGTGTTAAAGGCGACACGGTAGATATTTGGTTAGCCAACACCGATATGCTTCTTCGAGTAATTTTTTGGGGAGATGAGATTGAAAGCATTGAAATGCTTGACCCTGAACATTTATTTTCAATAGAAAAGTTGCAGGAAGTCAAAATTTTTCCAGCCAACATTTTTGTAACTACCAAAGAAGGGGTTAATAGAGCTATTACGGAAATTGAACTAGACTTAGGAAGGCAGGTCGAATACCTTCAATCTATCGAAAAAAACTACGAGGCAAAACGACTCTACGAAAGAGTTACCTATGATATAGAAATGATACGCGAATTAGGCTATTGCTCAGGTATTGAAAATTACTCCCGCTATTTTGATGGTCGTGAAGCGGGTACTCCTCCATTTTGCCTGATAGACTTTTTCCCAAAAGATTTTTTAATGGTGATAGACGAAAGCCACGTTACTGTTCCTCAAATAAAAGCAATGTTTGGTGGAGATGCCGCCCGCAAAAGGAATCTCGTTGATTACGGTTTTCGGTTGCCTGCCGCCATGGACAATAGACCTCTGACATTCGAAGAGTTTAATCTTCACAACCAACAAACCATTTATGTAAGTGCAACACCGGCGGACTATGAATTACAAAAGTCTCAAGGAGTTATTGTCGAACAGGTTATCCGTCCTACCGGACTACTCGACCCTACCATTGAAGTTCGCCCCAGTCTAAATCAAATAGACGATTTACTTGAAGAAATAACTCTCCGTGCCGAAAAAGATGAGCGGGTATTGGTAACAACGCTAACCAAACGCATGGCAGAGGAATTAGACACATACTTGCAAAAATCGGGTGTACGATGCACCTATATACATTCTGATGTGGAAACCTTAGACAGAATACAAATTTTAGATGATTTAAGGACAGGATTATATGACGTACTTATTGGTGTAAATTTACTCAGAGAAGGTTTAGACTTACCACAAGTATCATTGGTTGCTATACTAGATGCCGACAAAGAAGGCTTTTTACGTTCTCATCGCTCCCTAACACAAACAGCAGGAAGAGCAGCTAGAAATTTGGAAGGCAAAGTAATTATGTATGCTGACAAAATTACTGACAGCATGCACAAAACCATAGAAGAGACGAATAGAAGGAGAGAGAAACAATTAGCTTATAACGAAAAAAATAATATTACTCCTACAGCTATTCAACAAAACATGAACTTTGCGATAAAACATGACTTTGTCAATAGTAAAAAAGATAAAGAATACTATGTAGAACCGGAAGAATTGGACGTAGCAGCCGATCCGGTTGTCCAGTACATGACGAAAAGGCAATTACAAAAAGCGATAGAAAAAACGAAGAAATCCATGCTGACAGCTTCTAAAAACATGGACTTTTTAGAAGCTGCTCAACTACGGAATGAGCTATTTAAACTAGAAGAATTAGCAAATCAGAAAAATTAAAACTTGTACTTATAAGAAAGACCAAAGATATGGTTATCCTGTATTTCAGTCTTAATAATCGTTGCTGTTGATTTGATATTTACATCCTTCCCTGTAGCATGTTCAAACATATAATAAAATTCCACCCAATTACGAGCATCAAATCGATAAGTGAAACCAGCCGAATAACGCATATTTTCCAACCATGCACCTGATTCATCCTTTAAGCAGTCCGGGTTATTTAACGGATTGAACATTTCTACAGCCACATAAGGTTTCAGAGGGACACTCCAAAAACTATACTCTAACTTTAATCGAGATCGCAAAACAATGGCAGGATTGGGTTTTTCTTCAGTATTAACAGAGTCTGTTCTATAAGTTCCTTGCACTCGTTCTCTCAAACTAAATTCAAATTGTTCCATTGTATAAGAAGGCTCAATATCAAGACTAACCCTATGTCTAAAATCTAAATAAGATTGGTCATATTTCTCCTTACTAATAACCAAATAAGAGTAAGAGATTCCCCCTTTTAACCAAGGATTGAAGGAATAAGAAGCCTGAAGCGTAGAATAAAGTCTATCAAAAGAATTAAGATTATCCTTTAATCTCAATTCCTCTTCTAAGGAAAGAGTTAAAGATCTAGTCACTTTTTTCGCAATTTCCCCAGAGACTCTAAATTGAACATCAGAGGCAACAGTTTCCTCAGCCCAAAGAGTAATAATATTTATAAAAAGTAAAAAAATAGAAATTATGCCAAAACGTTTCATATGTGCTTATTCTACAAATTGACTTGACTTAGTAACATTATCTACCGTATTCGTTTCTCCATTACCTAATACGTAATAAATTTTTATAAACGCTGCATCTCTCAAGAAATCAATATGTCCAATTTCCAATTTTTTAATTTTCAGTCCTGTCCTTGTCTCCAAATCGGCAATTAACTCTTGCCTTTTTTCAGGAACAATCAAATCAATTTTCTCATACAAAACTAATTTTGTCGATGTGTGTTTTAATACTTTTTGATTTTCCAATATCCATGCAAACAAAATAAATAAGAAATTTGTACAAAGTAGTTCGGCATAACTTACAGTCATGGCTAATCCATTTATTATGGAAACACCTGTTATTACAAAAAGATATGTCATTTCACGAATGGGTACTGTTTCTGTTCTATAACGCATCATGCCAAAAACCGCAAAAAGTCCCAAGGTAAATCCCATTTGCAATTTAACATTTTCCATCAAATAGATTAGCAAAAACATTGTAGTACTAAACAACATAAAAGTCACGTAGTAATCTCTACGTTGGCTCTTTTTGTAATAGAAAAATTGAACCAATATCCAACACATCAACGCATTAAAAGTAAAGCGAAGCAATAGTTGATATAAACTTGTGGGTTCTACTAATGGAACTCCTAAAAAATCTAGCGACGCAAACGCAGAAACGGGTCCTGAGCCATATTGTTGTGCTATGCTCGGATCAAATTCAAGATACTGTTCATTCATAGTGTTTTATTGATTAAGGTTGTTTTATTTTGTTTATAAATCTCAACTTCTTTTTAAATCCATTACTCTTTGCATTAGGATTTGTTTAATACTGTTCCCAAACAATATTTACTCATACTCTTAGGTTTAACACGAAGGTCTCTCAAAAGTTCTTTCATAAAAGATTGCTTATAACCATCCTGCTTAAGTTCTATTATCATTATTTCAGGCAGCTCAACAGAATTTCCAGTCTGACTATTTTCAAATCGCAAATTTAAATCTATAGTTAAACGTTCTGTTTTTTGATTATTAACCAAGGTTATACGATCAAAAATTGTATGAACCTGCGGCACAAGACTAGCTCCTTTGTATTGTGTTTGACCTTCAACAAAAGTAATAGCATCAGAATTAAGATTTTCCATTTCAAAATCCTGCAAAGGAATTTCTATCCGCCTTTTTTTTTACTCTTCCTCGATTATTTTTATGCTTTATTTCAAAAAATGAGATGCTGGAATCAAGATATTCACGCATCCGGATTTTCTTTCTGAAAAGAATCTTATTATGATGGCAATTATACATATCCAAAGAATCTGTATCGAAATAAATAGTATCATAACTACTTATCGGACTGCCATTAATTATTTGAACCTTATAATTATCCAATGATTTTTGAAGTATTGTAGGCAAAAGACTGACGTTCGTAAGATACTTAGTATCAATGCGATTCATCAACTTAACATCATTCATATCGGAAAGAGTTATGGTTGACATAGAATTCCACACAGGAAGTTTCGTCAATTCTTCCCTATTCATTTGTCATCGGAAAAAACATATTCGAAAACTTTTACTGAAAAAAGACGCCCATTGGGAAGGTAATTATACTGTTTACGCTTTGTTCCATCAGCATTGTACTCATAACGCCGTATTCTGCTGGGTTTATTTTTGTAGTCATAAACAACTTCTCTTGTTATTTTTCCCGTAACATTATCATATTGGCAAACGGTTCTTTCCTTTTGCCCATAATTGGCATATTCGACCTCTTCAATCTTTCTTCCCTGATCGTCGTATACGGTAAGGTGGTCTAACCAACTTGTTTTACCTTTGGAATCGGTATTCCATTCTTTTACACTAAGAGATTTGCGTTTTTCACGTTTGGCTATGGTCTCTGGAGAGACTTGTGCCGAAAGGAACACTACAGAAAAAATACTAAAAACTAAATAACTAAATAATTTTTTCATAAGGATGAGAGCAGTTTTAAGATATTAAGATTAAGGGTTCAAATGTGTAACGGCAAAAATAACTTTAAATTGTAATATTTGTGCATTTTGTTACGAAAATATTACAATCCTATTACAAATATCATATAAGGATGTACCTGAAATTCTATCTAAGCTCATTTTCTTTTCACTAGTCGGTTTAAAATAGGTACAGAACTAATTGAGATATCCCTTTTTATAGCAAATAATACAAAAATTGCTAACAAGAAGGTCTTCAACAAATAATTCAGCCAACTATATTCGGTATTGATAAATAATGAAAGCACATATAAGAAAATGGTTAATGCAAAATATAATCCTATCGATTTTAAATCGTACTTTATAGGCATATATTTTTGTCCAAAATAATATGACACAATCATAATAACGAAATAGCACAAGAAAGCAGCCCAAGCCGATCCTGTATAACTGAAAAGAGGAACTAGAACTATATTACCAACCACAATAATTACCGTTCCTAAAAGAGAGAACCACGCTCCGTAGATGGTTTTGTCTGTAAGTTTATACCACAAAGAAAGATTGAAAAATATTCCCTGAAAAATGAATGAGAATAAAACAATAGGAACGACATTTAATCCTTCCCAATAATTTCGTTGGATGATATATTTAAAGATATCAATATATAAAACCATTCCAAGGAAAATTAACAAGGAAAAAATGATGAAAAACTTCATTGCTAAAGCATAAGTTGTCAAACTATTCTTATCTTTCTGTTGAGCAAAAATAAATGGTTCATATGCAAGCCGAAAAGCCTGAGTAAACATAAGCATAACCAAGGCGATCTTAGATGTTGCTCCATAAATACCAAGTTCAGCAGCTCCTTCCACTCC
>CAXXCL010000001.1:0-315195 GCA_963668615.2 Paludibacteraceae bacterium | reverse complement strand
TTGTTAATACACAAGGTTCCCCTATTATAGATGATCATTATTATATCAATAAGCTTGCCGGTATTCCCTGCATTGATATTATTCATTATGATAACCAGTTGGGCTTTCCTTCTACATGGCACACTATTAATGACACGATGGAAAATATAGACAAAAATACCTTGAAAGTGGTCGGTGATGTTATTACAACAATCGTTTATCAAGAAAAATGATAGTATGTTGTTGCCTTATTTACAAAAAGATAGAATGGAATGTGGTTGCGATGAGGCAGGTCGTGGTTGTTTGGCTGGACCTGTTTTTGCAGCGGCCGTTATTTTGCCTATAGATTTTCTGTCGGAAGAATTAAATGATTCCAAACAACTGTCAGAAAAACAACGTTATGCGTTACGCCCCATTATAGAAAAGCATGCCATTGCATTTGGCGTAGGGATAGTTTCTGCGGGTGAAATTGACGAAATTAACATTCTAAATGCTTCTTTCTTGGCAATGCACAGAGCTATTGAAAGACTCGGAACAGTGCCTGAACATTTGCTTATTGATGGAAATAAGTTCAGGAACAAAACGGATATTCCACATACTTGTATCATAAAAGGCGATGGAAAATATATGTCAATTGCAGCTGCCTCAGTTTTAGCAAAAACGTATAGAGACGATTATATGGATGGCTTGCATAAGCTTTATCCTGATTACGGATGGGATAAAAACAAAGCCTATCCAACCAAATTTCATCGCGAAGCACTTGCTCAATTTGGTGTTACACCCTACCATCGAAAAACATTTCGCTTGTTTTTGCCATGAAAACTTATTTCCTTATTTGCCCGTTTCCCTTTATAATCCATTTATAACTGGTTAATTCTGGTAGTGCCATCGGGCCGCGAGCATGCAGTTTCTGTGTACTGATTCCAATTTCTGCTCCCATACCAAATTGTCCGCCATCTGTAAAAGCAGTTGAGGTGTTTGTGTAAATGCAAGCTGCATCAACTTGTTTATTGAACATTGCAATATTTTCTTCATTTTCGCTTACAATTGCCTCGCTATGTTTTGAGCTGTATGTTGCAATATGTTGAATTGCTTCCTCAATATCGGATACCGTTTTTTATGCTCATGCGATAGTCCAAGAATTCTTTTCCGAAACTTTCGTTTGTAGCTTTTTCTAACAGCTTAGCCGGATATTTTCCTGTCAAGAAGGTGTATGATTTTAAGTCTGCTTCAATTACAACGTTGCTCGAAACTAATTTTTCGCACAAATAAGGTAGATCGGCTAATCTTTTTTCATTTATAATGACACAGTCCAAGGCATTACAAACACCTACGCGACGTGTTTTTGCATTATTGATGATTTCGGCTCCTTTTTCTTTGTCTCCAAATTCGTCAAAATATGTGTGACAAACTCCTGCACCTGTTTCAATCACCGGAACTTTAGCATTATTACGAACAAAATCGATTAATTCTTTGCTGCCACGAGGAATGATTAAATCAACAAAATCAACTGCATTGAGCAATTCTGCAGCAGCTTCACGACCAGCAGGTAAGAGATGAATGACATTTTCATCTATTTCAAATTGCTTGAGTACATTTTGTATCAACGTAACAATTGCTAAATTAGAATGATAGGCATCGGTTCCACCTTTCAATACACACACATTACCTGATTTAAAGCAAAGAGAAAACACGTCAAAACTCACATTTGGACGAGCCTCATAAATAATACCGATGACTCCGAAAGGAACGCTTATTTTTGTTAATTTAAGAGCATTTGGCAGGGTGCGTTCTTCTAGTAAACGGTTTAGAGGCGAGGGCAATGAAGCAACCTTTTTTATGTCAGTTGCAATACCTTTTATACGCTCTGCAGACAGCAATAAACGATCGTACATCGGATTTGATTTATCCATTGCATCCAAATCTTTTTGGTTTTCAGCTAAAATAATATCGGTTTTTGCAATAGCTTCATCAGCTACTGCAAGCAGTACTTTGTTAATCGTTTCATCGGAAATCAAGTTTAATTTACGGGAAGCTACGAGAGAAGCTTCTCCCCAAGATGTATTTTGTGTCATAATATTTCTTTGATTTAGTTATTCGATTTAATCCAAATACAAATAATCGTAATGTACTAATGGGCGTTGTCCTTTTTTTCCGATTAATTGGCGGGCTTTTACACTCTCATATTGTGTTTTCCCAACGCCTACTTGTATGCCTTTTTCGTCAATAATTTTTACAATATCGTCTTTTTCAAAATCTCCTTTTATATGGGTTACTCCTACAAATAAAACAGAAGTGGCTTTATTGCCCAATAGTGCTTCTTTAGCTCCTGCGTTTACATGGATTTCTCCTTTGGCGAAATCGTTGCTATGTGCAATCCATTTTTTTACACTTGAAGCTTCTTTAGTAGCAGCAACAAATCGTGTGCAAATCGTGCGGCTTTGCTTGTCGAGTAAATCGGGTAAAATATTTTCCTTTTTCCCGTTTGCGATAATTACTTCAATACCCTCATCTGCCACTTTCCCTGCAATATTGGTTTTGGTTTGCATGCCTCCACGTCCGAAAGAGGATTTAGAGGTTTGAATGTATTCCGATAAATTGCGTTTTCCCGGCAATACTTCAGAAATTACACTAACGCCTTCTTCTTGAGGGTTCCCGTTATAAATGCCATCTACATTACTAAGGATAATTAAGGCTTGCATATCCATCATAGTTGCAATTAAGCCGGAAAGTTCGTCATTGTCAGTAAACATTAATTCAGTTACCGAAATGGTGTCGTTTTCGTTCACAATAGGAATGACCTTGTTCTCGATCATTGTATTTATGCAGTTTTTTTGGTTCAAGTAGTGCCGGCGAGAGCCCAAATTTTCTTTTGTAGTGAGGACTTGTCCGCAAAAAATACCGTGTTTGCGAAACAATTCATAGTAATGATTTATCAATTTGGCTTGACCTACAGCAGAGAATAATTGTCGGCTGGAAACAAAATCCAATTTTTTTGCCAATTTCAATTCGCTTTTACCTGACGCAACGGCTCCTGAAGAAATAAGAATGATTTCCACTCCTGCATTATGCAATGTCGCAATTTGATCGACCAAAGCAGCCATACGAGGTAAATCCAGCGTTCCATCTTTTTGTGTTAAAACGTTGCTTCCTATCTTGATAGCTATTTTCTTAAATTTATAACTCATCCTCTTGTTTCGTTACTGTTAAAATAATTACTTTTGCAAAGTTAAAAATTTAATTTGTTAAATAACATAGTTTTAAATCCCGTTACGTATGAAAAAAATTATATCTTATGCTTTAGTGATTTTGTTATTGGCTTCGTGTAGTAGTGTCCCCTTAACTGGTAGAAAACAGCTCCTTCTGGTTTCGGATTCAGAAGTTTTGCAAGCAAGTGCACTTAGTTATACCGAATATATGTCTACAGCAGTTATATCTAAAAATGTCACAGACACAAAGAAAGTAGAAACGGTTGGCAAAAAAATTGCTGCAGCTGTAGAAAAATATTTGAAAGATAACGGGATGGAATCAGAAATTGCCAATTTTGCCTGGTCTTATTCTCTTGTAAAAGATACCACGGCAAATGCTTTCTGTATGCCCGGAGGCAAGGTTGTTTTTTATGAAGGAATTATTCCTTATTGTCAAACAGAAGCAGGTATTGCCGTTGTGATGGGTCACGAAATTGCACATGTTGTTGCCAAACATGGTAACGAACGTATGAGCCAACAGATGTTGGTTGAAACTGGCTCTCAAATTGCAGGAGCTGCCGTTTCCGGTAAAACAGCGGTAACACAGCAGTTGGTACAAACTGTTTATGGTTTGGGAACTCAAGTTGGTGTTTTATTGCCATATTCACGTAAACATGAATATGAAGCTGACCATCTAGGACTTATCTTTATGGCAATGGCGGGATATAATCCGGGTGAGGCTGTTACATTTTGGGAAAGAATGTCGACAGGAAAAGGAGCCTCAACCGATTTCTTGAGCACTCACCCTTCTGATGCTAAGAGAATTGCAGCTCTTAAAACACTTTTACCGGAAGCTCAAAAATACTATACTAAATAATTCTGGTAATTATATGCAAAAAGCGACAAACTCTATTTGGGTTTGTCGCTTTTTGTTTCTATACAAAGTTTCTTTATTTCTTTTTTGTTTTTGCCGCATATTTGCCTTTTTTTACAGGCTTTGTTGTACCTTCTTTTTCTATAATAGCAAGGCAATCTTCGTAGCTTAATTCTTCCGGTTTTTGCGTTTTTGGAATTTTATAGTTGGTTTTTTCTTTGGTAATGTAAGGACCAAATCTTCCATTTAAAACTCGCAAATCAGTATCTTCTGTAAATGTTTTGATAATCTTATTTTTATCAGCTAAACGCTTTGCATCAATTATACTGATAGCTTCATCTTCTGTTACTTCCAATGGATCAATATCTTTGGGTAAAGAATAAAATGCACCATTATGACGGATGTAAGGACCAAAACGCCCTACAGCTGCTATCATTTCTTCGTTTTCGTATTTTCCTACCTGACGAGGCAGTTTAAACAGTTCCAATGCTTCTTCAAGCGAAATTGTTTCGATAGATTGTCCTTTTTTAATCGATGCGAATTGTGGCTTTTCTTCATCGGTAGCTAACCCGATTTGTGCTACGGCACCAAAACGTCCAATTTTTACGGATACCGGTTTACCTGTTTTGGGGTCTGTGCCAAGTACACGCTCTCCGACTTTTTTTTCTGTGTTTTGTAAAGAATCTTCTACTAAAGGATGGAATCCTTTATAGAATTTATCAATCGCTTTTCTCCATTCTAATTTTCCGGCGGCAACCAAGTCAAATTCTTTTTCTACATTTGCCGTAAAATTATAGTTGATAATAGCATCAAAATATTCGTTTAAGAAGTCGTTTACAACAGCACCTGTGTCAGTCGGAAAAAGTTTTGACTTTTCTGTTCCGACCACTTCTGTGTTGTCTAATTCTTTTATCTCGCCTTTTATCAAACGTAGGCTTTTATATTTTCTTGTTTCACCTTCTTTGTCCGCTTTCTCCACATACCCTCTATTTTGTATGGTGCTGATCGTTGGAGCATAAGTAGAAGGTCTTCCGATACCTAATTCTTCTAATTTTCGAACCAAACTCGCTTCTGTGTAGCGTGCCGGGCGTTGGGTGAAACGTTCGGTGCAAATGATTTGTTTATAAGGCAATACAGTATTTACCTTTAGCGGAGGAAGCATTTTTTGTTCATTTTCATCATCATCATCATCTTTCGATTCCATGTAAACTTTCAAAAAACCATCGAAAACGAGAACCTCGCCGACGGCAACAAATTTTTCGTTACTGTTTGAAATATTGATTGAAACGGTTGTCTTTTCCATTTCTGCATCAGCCATTTGTGATGCAATAGTGCGTTTCCATATCAGTTCATACAAATTCTTTTCTTGCTTTGTGCCTTCTATTGTATGTTTGTTCAGATAAGTTGGACGAATAGCTTCGTGAGCTTCTTGTGCCCCTTTTGAGGTAGTGGTGAAATGCCTGCTTTTGCTGTATTTCTCTCCGGCAAAAGAAAGAATTTCTTCTTTTGCAGTGTTTACCGCCAAAGAAGATAAGTTTACGGAGTCAGTACGCATATAAGTAATGTTCCCACTTTCGTACAACTTCTGTGCTATCATCATTGTTTGAGAAACTGAATATCCCAGTTTTCGGGCAGCTTCTTGTTGCAATGTTGAAGTGGTAAAAGGTGCAGAAGGAGACCTTTTTGTCGGTTTTTTTGAAATATCCGCAATGGTAAAAGTTGCATCTTTGCATTCTTCCAAGAATTGTTCCGCTTCTTTTTTTGTTTTGAAACGATTTTGCAATTCGGCATTTAATTCGGATAAAATGCCCTTATCATCTTTTATTTCAAATATGGCTGTTACACGATAACTTCCTATTGGAATAAAACCGGTAATTTCTCTTTCTCTTTCAACAATTAAACGAACTGCTACCGATTGTACACGACCTGCTGAAAGGGATGGTTTTATTTTTTTCCAAAGTACGGGAGATAATTCGAAACCCACGATGCGGTCAAGTACTCGTCGGGCTTGCTGTGCATCTACCAAAGCCAAGTCAATCGTTCGGGGCGATTCGATAGCGTGCAGAATAGCTTCCTTTGTAATTTCGTGAAAAACAATGCGTTTTGTGTTTTCGGTTGACAGTTTAAGCTCCTCACATAAGTGCCATGCTATGGCTTCTCCTTCTCGGTCCTCATCGGATGCTAACCAAATTATTTCTGAATCAGCTACTTTCTTTTTTAATTCCGCAACAAGTTTCTTTTTGTCTGTAGGAACTTCGTAAATGGGAGCATAATTGTTTTTGAAATCAATACTTATACCGTTTTTTTTCAAATCTCGAATATGACCAAAACTTGATGTTACCTGAAAGTCTTTTCCTAAGAATTTTTCTATCGTTTTGGCTTTGGCAGGGGACTCGACAATGACTAAATTTTTTCCCATTTTATATTTTTTCCACACTTTAATTACAAAAATCAGTGCAAAAGTAATAAAATAGAATCTCTTTCAGTAATTTTTTCATTCTTTTAAGTTAAAGAAAATGAGAGAAGTAGTTTCATTGCCCTTTCGTAGCAGGGCTTTTGCCAAATATTTTTTTTCTGTTAAAGTTTAATAAGCAGTATAAAGTCTGTTTGCTATGAAATGAGTGTTTTTTTGATTGTTTAAATTACTTTTTATAAAAAAACAGCCCATTTTTGTTTTAAATGATAATAAAAAATTGCTTGTATTGGGTAAATTATTTACTTTTGCCACTCAAATGACCTGTAAAAGCTATTTTCTCCATTCTCAATATAGATTAATAAACCATATAAATTGTAAAAAACAGTATGTCAAACAGCAATGCATTTGTCGGTAAAAAAATCAAAGCTATCCGTGAAGAGAAAAAAATTACAATTGAAGAACTTTCGGAACGTAGTGGCTTAACAAAAGATCAAATTTCTTCTATTGAAGAAGATAAAAATCTGCCTTCTTTGGCTCCTCTCATTAAGATAGCCAGGGTATTGGGCGTGCGTTTGGGAACATTTTTGGATGATAACAATGAATTAGGTCCTGTTTTATGCCGTAAAAATGAACGGGTGGAAAGCTTGAGCTTTTCTAATGGAGAAGTAGGTGCTCGTAGACACATGGAATATTTTTCTCTTGCTGAAAATAAATCCGGTCGTCATATGGAACCTTTTATTATAGATATTCAATCTTCTGAAAGCAAGAAATTTACCCTTTCTGCACACGAAGGAGAGGAATTTATTTATGTTTTAGAGGGTGAAGTTGAGATTAATTATGGACAGGGAGTTTATTATTTACAAGAAGGAGACAGCGTTTTTTACGATTCTATAGTAGAACATCATGTACATGCTAAAAAGGAAAAAGGTGCAAAAATTTTAGCAGTTGTTTATACTCCATTTTAATTAGCCCATAGTTATTTTCAGTAGAACTTATAATAATAAATATGCAATTATCAGATAGAACATTAGGCGATTGGCTTGAGCACTGGGCAAAAGTGACGCCGGATAAGGAATATGTTGTTTATTCCGATAGGGATTTGCGGTTTACTTGGAAACAATTTAACGAAAGAGTAGATAATTTGGCCAAAGGTCTTATGGCCATTGGTGTTGAGAAAAACAGTCATGTAGGCATTTGGGCTACTAATGTCCCCGATTGGCTTACTTTTTTATATGCAACCTCGAAAATAGGAGCTGTCCTAGTTACAGTTAATACTAATTATAAGCAGAGCGAATTGGAATACTTGTGTCAAGACTCTGATTTGCATACTCTTTGCATTATTGATGGTACATGGGAGTGTGACTATGTAGATATGACTTATAAAATGCTCCCCGAACTGAAAACTTGTCAAAGAGGGTACTTAAAAAGTGAAAAATTTCCTGCCATGAAGAATGTTGTTTATATAGGACAGGAAAAATATCGTGGAATGTACAACACTGCTGAGTTGTTATTGCTTGGGAAAAATGTTGAAGATACGACTCTTTTGAAAGCTAAAAGTCAAGTGAGTTGCCATGATGTTGTAAATATGCAGTATACTTCAGGAACTACAGGTTTTCCGAAAGGAGTTATGCTTTCACACCACAACATTGCCAATAATGGTCTTTTGACAGGTGAACATATGAAATTTACACAAAACGATAAATTATGCGTTTGTGTTCCGTTGTTTCACTGTTTCGGAGTCGTTTTGGCAACGATGAATTGCCTTACTCATGGTTGTACACAGGTTATGGTGGAGAAATTCGACCCTCTTATAGTGTTGGCGTCTATACACAAAGAACGTTGCACAGCTCTTTACGGTGTTCCTACGATGTTCATTGCGGAATTAAATCACCCAATGTTTGATATGTTCGATATGAGTTCATTACGTACCGGAATTATGGCCGGTTCATTATGTCCGATAGAGTTAATGCGTCAGGTAAATCAGAAAATGTTTATGGATGTTACTAGTGTTTATGGCTTGACCGAAACTTCTCCCGGCATGACTCAAACACGTATTGATGATTCTTTTGAGGTTCGTTGTACTACTGTCGGTCGAGATTATGAATTTACAGAGGTTGTTGTGATTGACCCTGACACAGGAGAGCTTTGTCCTGATGGAGTTCAAGGCGAACTCTGTTGTCGTGGCTATAATGTCATGAAAGGTTACTATAAGAATCCGAAAGCTACCGCTGAGGTTATTGATAAAAATGGTTATTTGCACTCAGGTGATTTGGGTATAAGAGATTCCAATGGTAATTATGCTGTTACCGGTCGTATCAAGGATATGATTATACGTGGAGGAGAAAATATTTATCCGAGAGAAATAGAAGAATTTTTGTACCATATGCCTGGAATTAAGGATGTTCAGGTAGCCGCAGTCCCTTCCAAAAAATATGGAGAAGAAGTTGGAGCTTTTGTTATTTTGAAAGAGGGAGCTAAAATGGATACCGAAGAAGTAAGAGAATTTTGCAGAGGTAAAATTTCTAGATACAAAGTGCCTAAATATGTGTTTTTTATAGAACATTTCCCGATGACAGGAAGTGGAAAGATCCAAAAATTTAAATTAAAAGAGTTGTCTTTGGAGCTTTGTGCAAAACAGGGAATTGAAATAATATAATGTCCTATTTATATCAAGAAGGCGAAACCAAAGTTGGTTTCGCCTTCTTTTGTCTTAATATTTAAAAGTGCTATTTCCTAAGAATTCTCGTAACAGAGATGTGCCCGGAATTTCTTTGTACTGAATAGGCTCAAAAAATTGTAAAAGTTTCAATAACCTGTGGGCTTCCGGGTATGCCGGTGAATCTTGGTGAACTTCGGTTAAAATAGGTTCAGCTTGTTTTTTTACTGCTGCTAACTCAAAAAGCAACGATGAATTAAACATGGCATCAGCATTTTCTTGAAATGGAAAAATCCATTTTTCTTCACCCCTTCTTATGCTTGGCCATCGTAATAAAGTTTCTGTGGCAGAATAGCCTCTGTATTTGTAATCACGGATGACACGTCTTAAAATTCTGGTATCTGTTGTCGGAATCCAGTTGTGATCATTCAGAGAGAGGGTCGTGAGAGCAGAAACATAAATTTTAAATTTAATATCATCGGGAATATTTTCTGTCAGAATGGGGTTCAAACCATGTATTCCTTCAATAATTAAGATGCTGTCCTCTGCTAATTTAAGGGCATTCCCTTTAAATTCGCGTTTCCCTTTTTCAAAGTTAAAGGTGGGTAGTTTCACCTCTTCGCCATTAATCAACTGACTTAATTGTTCATTGAAAAAACCTAAATCAACTGCATATAAAGATTCAAAATCAAGATCTCCGTTTTCATCTTTCGGATTATTTTCTCTGTTTACAAAATAGTTGTCAAGAGACAAACAAACCGGTCTAACAGCGGAAGCCATTAGTTGTATACTTAATCTTTTTGTAAAAGTTGTTTTGCCGGAAGAAGAAGGTCCGGAAATAAGGACTATTTTTATTTTATCCTTATTTTGTGCTATTCTATCGGATATTTGAGCGATTTTTTTCTCATGTAAAGCTTCTGTTACTTTGACAAAGTCGTTGAGGCGATTTTTATCTATTGTATTAAAATCTGCCAGGTTATTTATTCCCACAATACGACACCAATTGCGGTGGTCTGAAAAAACTTCAAATAATTTGTCCTGAAGAACAATTTCTTCCAATACTACAGGGTGCTCTCTTTTTGGTATTTGTAGCAAAAAGCCCTTGTAATAATCATGAATATCAAAAAGAGAAAGGTACCCTGTAGAAGGAACCAATGTTCCATTGTAGAAATCTGGTAAACCTTCCAAAATTTGGTATTCAGCGTAATATTGTTTAAATGTTTTTAGAAGTTCGAAATTGTCCTGCTTTTTCAATCCCCTAAAAGTTTCGATAACTTCAGCTATTGGTTTATATTCAGCTTGAAAAGGAATATCCTGACTAATGAGTTCTCTCATTCGTTGTTTCACTTGCTCTAACTGTTCCAACGATATTTTTTCTCCATTTTCGGTTATTTCGCAATAGTAGCCTTTGGAAACAGGATGTTCTACTCGTAACCGGCCTTCAGGAATAAGATCATAAATAGCCTTATAGAGAACAAAAATAAGCGAACGTACATAAACTCGCATTCCTGTTTCGACGCTTAAATCAATGTACTCAATGGTTTTATTCCTATAAAGCACGTAATTTAAACTCTCTATTTTGTTATTGACTCTTGCTGCTACTAGTTTATATGGTAATTTAACATCCAATTTTTTGTAAATTTCTATTAGATTGTAACCAATTGGGATATTTACTTTCTGATTATTATTTACGCAAAAAATTTCGATTGTTTGATTTGGGTCTAGCATAGTGAAAATGTATATTGTAAAGTTTGTTTGAAAAATATCAGGTAAACTGTTTGTAAATTTATGAAAAATATCATCGAACTTTTATACTTTCTTTTAAAAAATTTATTCTATGAGGAATGTTTTCACTTTTTACAAATGGCTTGTTAAAAGACTAGTGTAGGAAAGCATTCATGGACATTTTTTTCAATGTATTCTTTCAGTTCATTTATTTCGATTTGTTTTATACGAGCAACGATATCGTAAACTTCTTTTATTCCGCAAGAACTGGTGTCTGTTTCGGTAAAGATTCGATTTAGAGGCGTGGCTAATACTGTTTCGGGATGATAAATAATCTTTTCACCAAAAGACAAGTAAAAATCCTCATGGATAAGCTGTTGGGCTAATCTGGCATTCCCTCTGAAGCCGTGTATGATGCATTTATTCGGAATCTTCAGTTTCTTTTTTAGTGCTATGAGTTCACTGTATTTATTTACGCAATGAAAGATAATAGGCTTTTCTGCTTCTTTGGCAATTCCAATTTGTTCTGTCAATAACTTTAATTGAACGTCATCACTTATTTCTAGGCGTTTATCCAGTCCGATTTCTCCAATAGCAACAACATTCTCTTCCTTGCTTATTTTTCGCAGTTTTTCCAATGAGGTTGCATTATTTTGATTTATTTGCCAAGGGGGTATTCCGATAGAACAGGTTTGTGAGCGGTCAAAATTTTCAATGTCTAAATTGATAATGTTGATTTCATCCGTGTTTTTGAATTTATTGTGCGTATGAATATTAAAAAATGCGTTTTTCATGGTACAGGGTCATAGCCGCTGCCTCCCCAAGGGTGGCAACGAAGTAGTCTCTTTAGAGCTAACCAAGAGCCTTTGAAAGGACCATGTTTTTTGATGGCTTCTACGGCATATTGAGAGCATGTAGGTGTGTATCGGCAGGTAGCAGGTTTTAGTGGCGAAATGCAATACCTGTAAAAATAGACGGGTAATAAAAATATTTTTTCAAGTAACTTTTTCATTTTGGAAAGGTAAGAACTTACTCCCTTTTTTGCAATAGCTTTCTCATAAGGATTTTAAATCCTTGAGAGACTGCATCCTCAATTTTCGAACTTTCAATTATTTCTGAAGAAAGATAAACTATACCTAACGAAATCTCTTGTTTTTCTTCTTTTAGGAGTTGAATTAAACTGAGTTTATTTTTTCGGTAAGCCTCTCTTATTTGTCGTTTTACCAAATTGCGATCCACTGCTTTTTTGAATCTTTTTTTTGAAACACTTGCCAATAGGCGAACAGAAATGCCATTTTCTTGGGGATTCTTGCAGAAAACAATCCGTATAGGATAAACGACAAAAGATGATCCTTTCAAAAAAAGTTCTTCGGTTGTGTTTTTTCCGCAAAGATGTTCCTTTTTAGGGTAAGTGTATTGTTGGTCTTTCATAATAAAAAATATCTCAAAAGTATTGATTTTTATTCGAACAATCCTTTTGAGATATATTTTTTTGAAATCTTATGTCATTATTATTTTTTGGTGCAAGCTTTCTGTTTCTCTTTTAAATAAGAATCTAAAGCAGCTGTCATGGATGGTATATTTGGAGCAGGAGCACTGAAGTCCAACCTCAATCCTGCATCTTTTACGGCTTGCATCGTTGTAGATCCGAAGCATCCGATGGATATTTCATCTTGTACGAAACCAGGAAAGTTTTTCATTAGAGAATCGATTCCTGCGGGGCTGAAAAATACCAGAACGTCATAATCGAAACATTCTCCCTCCTGAAAATCATTACTTACCGTTTTATAGAATACAGCCTTTGTATACTCTATGTTGTGTTGGTCAAGTAAGGCAATGTAGTTGTCCTTGTGCACATCAGAAACGGCTAAAAGGTACTTTTCTGTATTGTGTTTTTGTATGCTAACAATCAAATCTTCCATTTTACCGGAAGTTGCAAAGAAAACTTTTCTTTTTCTGTATTGGATATATTTTTGAAGATACAATGCTACTGTTTCGGAAATGCAAAAATATTTCATTGTCTCGGGAATCGTAACCCGCATTTCTTCACATAATCTGAAAAAGTGGTCAATAGCTGTGCGTGCTGTGAAAATTACCGCAGAATGATCGGTAATATTGATTTTCTGTTGCCTAAATTCTTTGCTGCTTACACCCTCTACTTTAATAAAAGGACGAAATTCTATCTTAACACCGTACTTGTCAGCAATATCATAGTAGGGTGATTTTTCAGTCGTTGGTTTTGGCTGAGAAATCAATATCTTTTTTATTTTCAATTTGCTATAGTTTTAAGTGATAAAATTCAATTGTCCTGCAAGTGCTTTGAAAAACATTAACAGGGGTAAAATTTCTAGGGTGCAAAGATACAAAATAAAATATAAAAGCAAATTTATTTGATTGAAAAATGTTTTAAGAAGAGCGTAAAATGTTAATAATAAAGATATTATCATCAGAATCAAGAATCCTTTATATAAAAAAGGATGAATTGCTTCTGATGAGAAAACTAAACCTACTAAAGTTAAAAAAGCAATTGCCCCTAAAGCGAAAATAATTGAAAAATATTGCCTTATTCCTGTTGATTCTCTTTCACTAAAAAAAGCAAATATGTACAATTTTAATATGATATACTTTATTAAAAAAACGCCGGTGAATCCAATGCCTATAAGAGAAAGCATTTGCCATGGATTTGTTATGTATTCTGTATCTCCTTTGGTTAACACAAAGAATAATAACCCTCCATATCCGATTACTGCGACGATGCCAAAAAAGATAACCCGAATTTGTTCTTTTGCTGTTATCCGAATTGATGCAGAAGTGTTTTTTGAACTAAAAATATTTCCGATATATCTAATTTTAGATCTTCTGTCCAAAAATAAGATTATGCATAGAGCAAGAAAAATAACAATAAATGAGCTGATAACAATATCGCTGTGAAAGAAAGAGGTAACTTTCGGTATTCCTGCAAAGTTATTTATTAACTGGTGTTTAACCGTGTCGTTTGCAAAATCTAGTAAATCTACAGGATGTCGCAAAAGGTTCATGACCGATGGCAAAGAGTCCATTGTTGATTGAATAGAATTACTCTTAAGATTGGCTATTGGTAACGAATCAGTTGAAAATCGAAGTGCAGGTATCGTATCAGTAGCGTAAGCGGCTCTTGATACGGAATCGTATGATGCGGATATGAGTGTGCTGTCTATCATATGGTTATAAAGCTGCAAATTTTCTTATCGAGATGTCATAAACCGGACATTCTTCAATGGTTTTTAGTATTCCGTCGACTGTGTCAACAACAGAAAAAAGGTTTAAATGTTCTTTTCTCATAAATTTCTCCTCAGAAGCTTTGTTTATCATACTGAGTAAAGAACTGAAATAATTGTTGGTGTTAACAATAATAATGGGTTGCAAAAAAATGCCCAATTGTTTCCATGTAATTATTTCCAGTAATTCTTCTAACGTTCCAATTCCACCTGGTAGTGCAATCACCGCATCGACATCTTTTACCATCAACTGTTTTCGTTCGTGCATTGTCTCTGTTATGACGAGGTTGCTCAAACCGGTGTGATGCCAATTTTCTTCGTACATAAAACGGGGAATAATGCCGGTAATTTTTTCTTTGTTTTTTGCGACAACCGTATCTGCTATTTTTGCCATCAATCCATTATTTCCCGCACCAAAACGAATGGCGATATTATTATTAACTAACACATTAGCTAGCTCTATCGCAACATCTGCATAGATGGGAGCGATGGAATTACTTGATGCACAATAAATGCAGACAGTCGAAATCATAAAATTTTTTACAAAAGTAGTTTTTATGCAAGTAAAATGGTCAAATATTTTGTTTTATTTGTTTAAAAAAATCCCAAATGACAATACCTGTTGCAACGGATACGTTTAATGAGTGTTTTGTCCCGAATTGAGGTATCTCTACAGCAGCATCACACATATCAACTATCTTTTGCTCAATGCCTTTCACTTCATTTCCCAATACAATGGCAAATTTTCTTCCTTTTGGCAATTTTAAATCCGGCAGAGAGATGCTTCTTTCTACTTGTTCAACGGCAAAAATCGTATAATCTTCTTTTTTGAGCTGGTTTATGGCTTCTTCGGTATTTTCAAAATGAGTCCAGTTCATTGTAAATTCCGCACCTAATGCTGTTTTGTGAATTTCCGCATTAGGAGGAATCGCCGTAATGCCACAGAGATATATACTTTCCAGTAAAAAGGCATCACTGGTACGGAAAACCGATCCGATATTGTGGAGGCTTCTCACATTGTCCAAAACAACAATTAGGGGAGTTTTATTCTTTTCCTTAAATTCTTCAGGACTAATACGATTTAGCTCTGTGATTTTCAGTTTGCGCATTTTGTAAAAGCAACTTAATTTTCGTACAAAAGTAGGCTAAAAAAGCAAATAAACGCATCTTTTTTTTACATTTGCAGAAAGAAAAACAGATAGTTACATGGAAAAACTTGTTTTAATAAAAGTTGGAGGTAAAATAGTTGAGGAAGAAAAAACTCTTCATAAATTATTAGAAGATTTTTCTGCGATAGAAGGTTACAAAATATTAGTACACGGAGGAGGTCGTTCTGCCACTAAAATGTCCGAAAGATTAGGTATTGAAAGTAAAATGGTAGATGGTCGACGTATAACCGATAAAGCGACACTGGATGTGGTAACTATGGTTTACGCTGGGTTAGTAAATAAAAACATTGTTGCCGGACTTCAGGCAAAAGGTGTTAATGCACTTGGACTTACAGGGGCAGATATGAATGTGATAAAAAGTGCTAAACGTCCCGTGAAAGATATCGATTACGGGTTTGTCGGTGATGTTGAAAAGGTTGACGGACAAATTCTGTGCTCGTTAATAAAACAGGGCATTGTGCCTGTTGTGGCACCTCTTACGCACGATAAAAAAGGCTCTATGCTGAATACCAATGCAGATACAATAGCAGGTGAAGTGGCAAAAGCTTTGACTCCATTTTTTGATGTAACGCTCGTATTTTGTTTTGAGAAGAAAGGTGTTTTGCTTGATGAACATGATGACGATAGCGTGATTGAAAAAATTACTCCTGAAATATTTGCTGACTATGTAAATCGAAAAATTATTCAGGGAGGAATGATACCGAAACTTGAAAATGCTTTTGAAGCAATTGAGGCTGGTGTGAAACAGGTTGTCATAACCCATGCTTCCGAGATAAATGGCAATAAGGGAACCGTAGTGCTAAAATAAAATGATGTTGCAATGGATCTTTTGAAAAAACAGGCTATAAATTTGCTCAAAGAGTTGATAACAATCCCCTCTGTTAGCAGGAATGAAGTGCAAAAAGCTGATTCTTTGTCCCATTTTTTGGAACAGAATGGTTGTGTTGTTGCAAGACATAATAACAATGTTTGGTGTGTTGCCGGCAAGCTTAATGACAGTAAACCAACCATTATGCTTAATTCTCATATGGATACCGTACAGCCAAGTTCTTCGTGGTCAATTGATCCATTTAACCCGATTGAAAAGGACGGTAAAATATACGGTTTGGGGGCTAATGATGCTCATGCATCTTTGGTCTCGTTGATTGCAACCTTTTTATTTCTGAAAGATACGCCACAGCCATATAATCTAATCCTTGCCATTTCGGTTGAGGAAGAAGTTTCGGGTACTAATGGGATGGAAAGTCTTGTGAAAGTTTTGCCCAAAATTGATTTTGCCATTGTTGGTGAACCAACCCAAATGCAATTGGCTATTGCAGAAAAAGGACTAATGGTGGTTGATTGTGTGGCTCACGGCAAATCGGGGCATGCAGCCCGTGAAGAAGGTGTAAATGCGATATATAAGGCTGTTGAAGATATTAAATGGTTCCAAACGTATAGTTTTCCCGAAGTTTCTGATTTACTAGGAAAGGTTAAAATGAGCGTTACCCTTATTAGTGCGGGAACTCAGCATAATGTAGTGCCTGATAAGTGTTCGTTTTCGGTGGATATTCGAGTAAATGAGTGTTATACCAATAAAGAAGTTTTTGAAGTAATAAAATCGAACGTACAGTCGGACGTAGTCGCTCGTTCGTTTAGATTAAATTCATCTTCTATTGACAAAAATCATGCTTTTGTGAAAAAATGTCTTTCGATGAATTTACCTGTTTTCGGCTCTTCCACATTGTCCGACCAAACTTTTATGTCATTTCCTTCTGTCAAGATTGGAGTAGGCGATTCGGCTCGTTCCCATACCGCGGATGAATATGTCTATATTTCTGAAATAAGTGATGCAATCGAAATGTATATCTCATTGCTAAGTGGATTGAAAATCTAATTTTCTAAGGACGTAATTCAGAGGTATTTTTGCCGTATCTTTCCAATTCACGGATCATTGAAGAGGAAATATGAGCATATTTTAGGTCAGCAAACAAAAATACTGTTTCTATATTGAAAAGTTCTCTGTGGATATCCGCGATATTTTTTTCGTATTCGTAGTCAGTAGCGTTTCGTATGCCTCGTAGTATGCAAGTCGCTTTTTCCTTTTCTACAATGTCTGCTGTAAGGTCTTTGTAAACGATGACTTTAATTCTTTCATTTTCTTCTTCAAAGATTTTTTCAATGTTTTTTTTGCGGTCATCAATGTCAGAATAATTATCTTTTGTCGTGTTAATGCCAATAGCAATTATAATTTCATCAAAAATAGAAAGAGCCCTTTTTACCAGACTATAATGTCCGATTGTAAAAGGGTCAAATGATCCCGGGAAAAGTGCAATTTTTTTCATTTTATTCTTGAATTAAGAAATCAAGTTTTCTTAGTCTTCCTTGCCAAACATCAAATAAACTTTCGGATTGGCTTTCTCCTCCAATGATCCAAATATTTTTGTTGTCGTCAACAAAAGCAGATGCGTTTTTTCTAGCCCCGAATTTGTCCGGAAATTTTTGATAATCAGCTGCCGCTTTCCAAGTGCAGCCTTCATCAATTGACACATAAAAATCACTGACAATCTCATTTGTTGTGTTTAGACCACCCCAAAAGAATATTTTTTTATCCAGGGAAAAGCCCGCTGCATTTTTTCGTAATCCGAAAGAAAATCCGTTAACATCTGAAAGGGTATTTATCCAATAAGAACCGTTCATCGATGAAAAGACTCCTTCTGAATATTCTGAATTTTGAGATGTGCCTCCTAACAAGTAGGCTTTTGCAATGTTTGTTTTCGTAGTGAGAGTCGTCTTTACTTGGTTTAAATAGGGGAAATTACTTGCCAAAGCATTGCTTTTTGTCCAAGTTGTTCCGTCCGTTGAAGAATATAGATATAATTGGTTATTCTCATCTTCCCCCGCAATCCATAATTTGCCGGAAAGTGAGCACAAGGTGTTCATAAATTTAATATTCGATTCAGTTGTTCCATTTACCCATTCAATCCCGTCAATTGAGCTTATGAGCACATTGCTTGTAGTAATAGCAAATAATTTGGAGTTGTGTTGAATGATTGAATTTACGTCAATTGCAACAGATGTAGAACCAATATTTGCCCAAGAGCTGGCATCTTGACTCGTAAAAATAACAGTATTACTATTGTCTTGTGCAAAAAAGTAAGCTTTACTGTTAAACCAAATGGCTTTTTGGCTTTTTATTCCTGTTAAGCTGCTGATAGAAGAACTCTTTTCCGTCCAAATTATTTCATCAGGATTCACTGTATGCTTGTTCAGCCTAACTTCGTAGTCGGCAGATGTTTTGCCATCTTTAGCAACAATGGTCATAGTAAATGGAGATGAAAAGTCTAGTGAATCAGTCGAATTCCATTCTACACCATTTACTAAAATTTTTGAAGCCCCTTTACAGAATGTTACGGTAGGTACGAGTTTTGTTACTTTTGTACCATAGTCAATAGAATCTACATTATAGATTTTTTTACTGAGTGTATCAACTGTAAACACAGTGTTTTCAATGCCCGGTACCAATGTGTCTGATTGTATTGAGAAAGTTGCTACGTGAGGATTGTTGGAGTAGGTAACGTCACTGTCCAAACAGGAGATAAAAAACGAAGAAATTGCAACTAAGGACAAAATAAAGAAACCGATTCTTCTCATAAGATGTGAGTTTAAATTCGTTATAACGTTTTCACAAAGGTAGCCTTTTTTATATCAAGACGGTTTTTTTTATGTTTTTTTCAGATAATTGCAATGCTTTTTTTACTTTTGTAAGATATAATATTGTCTAAGATGAACATAGAAGAACTTTACAGGCGTTTTATACTATCCCCTACTATTACAATTGATAGCCGAATTTGTCCTGAGAACTCCATTTTCTTTGCATTGAAAGGAGAATCGTTTAATGGAAATAAATTCGCTCTTTCTGCTCTTGAAAAAGGATCTGTCCTTGCCGTGGTCGATGAACCTGAATATGTTGTGGATGACAGGTTTCTTTTGGTCGATGATTGTTTGACCGCTCTTCAAGATTTGGCTCGATTTCATCGAAAAAAATTGGGGTTGCCCATTTTGGCTATTACAGGTACAAACGGAAAAACAACAACAAAAGAGCTTTGTGCCGCTGTGTTAAAACAAAAATACAATTTGCACTATACCCATGGAAATTTGAATAACCATATCGGTGTCCCATTGACCTTGCTTGGAATGACTGATAAAACTGAATTTGCAATTGTTGAGATGGGAGCGAATCATCCTGGGGAAATTAAAACTTTGGTAAATATAGCTTTGCCTGATTATGGGTTGATTACGAATGTTGGCAAAGCCCATCTCGAAGGGTTTGGCTCTTTTGAAGGGGTAATGAATACGAAAAAAGAGTTGTATGATTTTATAAAAGCTAAAAATGGTAAAATTTTCATCGATGGAGAAAATCCCTATTTGCAAAGAATGTCTGAAGGAATAGAAAAAATAATCTATGGCACAAATGAAGGCTTTTATGTGTCGGGCAAAATTGTATCTGCATCTCCTTTCGTCTCTTTTGTTTGGCAACAGGGTTCCTCGAATCAGAATGTCATATCAACAAAGTTGATAGGTGAATATAATTTATCCAACTTATTATCAGCTGTCTGCATTGGCTCATATTTTGGAGTTTCGCAACAAGCCATAAAAAAAGGACTCGAAGATTATACCCCCGAAAACAATCGTTCCCAACTCAAAAAAACCGAAAAGAATGAGCTGATACTAGATTCTTATAATGCGAATCCAACCAGTATGGATGCTGCTTTACGAAATTTTAAGAATATACAAACCGACAAAAGCAAGACTGTTATTTTAGGAGATATGTTCGAATTGGGAAACGATGCTAAATACGAACATCAAAAAATTGTTGATTTGCTCAATAGGAGTGCTTTTCAAAACGTTTTTCTTGTAGGAAAGAATTTTAGTGTAGTTTTTTCCAAATTTTCTATTTTTCAAACCACGGATGAATTAATTGCCTATTTGAAAGTTAATCCAATAGTAGACAATTACATTTTGATAAAAGGGTCAAGAAGTATGAAAATGGAATCTGTAGTGGATTGCTTGTAATATAAAAATATGAATTATTGCTTAGACCTTTTTAATTATTCACGACGTCATTCCGATGAGGTGGCAATAGGAAATGTCCCTCTTGGTGGAAAAAATCCTGTTCGTTTGCAATCAATGACCAATACTTCCACATTGGATACTCAAGGAAGTGTTAATCAATGTATTGAAATAGCCAATGCAGGTGGAGAATATGTGCGTTTAACAACTCAAGGTGTGCGTGAAGCAGAAAATTTGCAGAATATTAAGGCTGCTTTGGCACGAAAAAATGTTTTCGTGCCTCTTGTTGCTGATGTCCATTTTAACCCGAAAGTTGCCGATGTAGCTGCATTGTATGTCGAAAAGGTGCGTGTTAATCCTGGCAATTATGTTGATAGTGTAAAAACTTTTAAAAAGTTTGAATATACTGATGCAGAGTATATTTTGGAAATTAATAAGATACGAGCAAAATTTATTCCTTTTATCGATATTTGTAAAAAAAATAATACCGCTGTACGTATCGGAGTCAACCATGGCTCGCTCAGCGATAGGATTATGAGTCGGTATGGAGATACTCCGGAGGGAATGGTTTTCTCGTGCATGGAATTTTTGCGTATTTGTGTGGAACAAAATTTTCAAAATGTCGTTATCTCTATTAAAGCTTCCAATACGTTGGTAATGGTGCACACTGTTCGTCTATTGGTAGCAACGATGGACAAAGAAAATATGCATTTTCCCCTCCATTTGGGTGTTACGGAGGCTGGTGATGGAGAAGATGGTAGAGTGAAGTCGGCAGTCGGAATCGGATCCTTATTGTCCGATGGCATTGGAGACACTATTCGTGTTTCTTTAAGTGAAAATCCACAAAATGAAATACCTGTAGCACGCAAAATTGTTGATTTCATCGAAAGAAGAAAGCATGCGGAGAAAATAGAACATGCTTTTCATACAGATTTTTTTCATCCGTACAATTTTCAAAAAAGAGAGTCAACTGCCGTTCAAAATATCGGAGGTGGGCAATCTCCTGTTGTTATTTTAGATATAACGGAATCTTTTGAACAATGTTGTTTTGATAATAAGTCTCCTTTGCCAGATTTTGTTTATTCTGGTAGGAAAAATGTCGGACATGGTTTGAAAAATATCCCTCAAATCTTGGATAGTGAAAATTGGAAGGCAGAAGAAAACACCTATCCTATGTTTTCCGCCCGGACTTTCTCTAATATCCCAAAGAATAAAGCATCCATAATTTTTTTGAAACTGAAATATTCTGAAATTACCGATGAAGTAATTCAATTTTTGGAGAGAACCCCCAATGTAGTAGTTTATCTGGAATTAGAACACATAAATACTTTAGGAGAAGGACGAGCCGTTTTTGCCTCTTTTTATACTCGCAAAATTAAAAACAGCGTCATTCTGGCTCGAAAATTTACAGATTCGGATATAGCATTATTACAAATAAAAGCGAGCATAGATTTGGGAGTTTTTTTCTTAGATGGATTTGGAGATGGAATCTCTATTGAAAGTAGAGGTAATGTGCAAATGTCTGAAATAATTGCTTTGTCATTCTCTATTTTGCAAGCTACCCGTGCAAGGATGAGTAAAACAGAATATATCTCTTGTCCCAGTTGTGGGAGAACATTATTTGATATACAAGCAGCTATTGCTACAATCAAGGCAGAAACCGGTCATCTGAAAAAACTGAAGATAGGCATTATGGGTTGCATCGTGAATGGACCCGGTGAAATGGCTGATGCTGATTATGGATATGTAGGAGCAGGAAAGGGAACAATCAGCCTATATAAAAAACAAATTTGCATGGAAAGGAATATTCCTGAATCAAATGCCGTGGAAAAACTCATACAACTTATCAAGGATAACGGAGATTGGCAAGAAAAAGAATAGTTTAAAAACACAAATATGGAAAAAACAATTGCCCAGATTATAAGCATACTATTTCAACCCCTTTTTATCCCAATATATGGAGTTTTGTTGTTGGCAAATTCTCCCTATTTGTTCATGTATAATCAGTATGGTAAGTTATTTGTGTTGGGAGCTCCTGTGCTTTTTTGTTGCGTATTGCCATTATTTATTATTATCATTCTCTATAAAAAGGGGAAGGTAAATACTCTCCAAATATCAGATCGCAAAGAGCGATTTCTTCCATACCTTTACAGTTTTCTCAGTACATCATTACTCGTTGTTTTCTATTTCTTTTTACGGGTGCCACCTTTCATGATTTATTTGGTTTTAGGACTCGTACTTTCTTTAGCTGTTGTTATGGTGGTGAATACAAAATGGAAGATCAGTGCTCATATGAGTGCCATTGGAGGCTTAACCGGAGCTGTTTTTGCGATTACGTATTATTTCCATCAAAATGAGATGTGGTTATATATAACCGTTGTTTTTTGTGCAGGGTTGATTGCTTGGTCTCGCTTGCGACTAAAGGCACATACCCCTTGTCAATTGGTTGCCGGGTTTTTTGTAGGAGTCCTCTTTATGGGTATTTATCCCCTATATAATCTCTATGGATAGAGCTCTTTATATATTTTTTAAAAAAAGCAAATAAAATTTTGCAGAAATGAAAAAGAGGCGTATATTTGCACCCGCAATTGGGGATTACGTCCTCTGATAGGTTGCACCGATGGCCCCTTCGTCTATCGGTTAGGACGCAAGATTTTCATTCTTGAAAGAGGGGTTCGATTCCCCTAGGGGCTACAAAGTTTATAATTTATTTGAAAAAGATGGCAAATCATAAATCATCAGAAAAAAGAATTCGACAGACCGAAAAAAGAAGGTTGCATAATAAGTATTATGCTAAAACAGCTCGTAATGCCGTAAGAACTTTGCGTTCTATGCGTCAGAAAGAAGAAGCACAAGCTTTGTTGCCTACGGTTATTGCAATGTTGGATAAGTTAGCAAAGAAAAGTATCATTCATAAGAATAAAGCTAATAATTTGAAATCAAAGTTAGCTTTGCGCGTGAATAAGTTGGATTAATATTTTGTTTTTTAAAATTAATGGAAAAGGCTTTCTGAATTTCAGAGAAGCCTTTTTTGTTTTATTATACGAAATAATTAATAATATTTTGTTCTATATCTTAAAAAATGTATTTTTGAAAGTAAATGTTACAAAATAAAAATCTTAGCATTAAGCAATGGTCGGAAGAGGATAGGCCGAGGGAGAAATTATTACAAAAAGGAATTTTTTCTCTTACAGACGCTGAACTTATTGCTATTATTATTGGCTCGGGAACTCGCAACGAAACAGCCGTTGAATTAGGAAAAAAATTGTTGTTGCAGGCTCATAATGATTTAAATGAGTTGAGTAAATTTACTGTTAAGGAATTGACCAAAGAGGTAAAAGGTATTGGGGATGCAAAGGCAATTAGTATTGTAGCAGCTTTAGAGCTAGGAAGAAGGAGAAAAAAGACAACCCTTTCGGTGCAAAGTTCGATACAATCAAGTCAGCAGGTTGCGGAATTTTTTTATCCGATTTTGTCTGATTTGCCGCATGAAGAGTTTTGGATTTTGCTCTTGAATAGAGGAAACAAGGTGATGGCTAAAATGAAGGTTTCAAGCGGAGGTGTTTCTCAGACGGTTGTAGATTGCCGCATTATTTTCAAATATGCCATCCAGTATACGGCTTCGGCTTTGATTTTGTGTCATAATCATCCATCAGGTACAAATGCTCCTAGCAAGGAAGATAAAATGATAACTGATAAGATTAGAGAAGGAGCTAAACTTTTCGATATAGCTGTATTGGATCACATCATAATATCAGGTGAAAGTTATTTTAGTTTTGCTGACCAAAATTTATTGTAGAATTTATATGGTACTGGTTTATACAGAAAAATATACACCTCGCGTAAAGTACATCTTTGAACATATTTTTCGGGATATTCTCAAGGTGGAGGTCTCTTTTACGAACAAAATTGAGGTCGCAGAGGAAAGTGTAATTCCAGTTATTTGTTATAGTCGAGCACAAAAAGTTCCAAATGCATTTACTATTGAACCCAATGGTTTACTATTTTCGAAAGGTATAAGAGAAATTTTTCCAGAGGTTACTGAGTGGAGTAATACTAAGATATTTTTTAAAGCGTCTTCCCCTGATTTTGATTTACCTTTTGATATGTTTTCTGCCGCTTTTTATTTGATTACCAGATACGAAGAATATGAAAATTTCGATTTGGATGAGCATGGAAGGTATAAGGCTGAAAATAGTTTAGCTTTTAGAAATAATTTCTTAGATGAACCACTAGTTGATCAATGGGCTTATTTACTCGAGGGTTTATTGGTCAAGAAATTTTCTGATTTTAAGACGAAAGAAAAATCTCGTTTCCGTTTTTGCCCAACAGTTGATATCGACCATGTCTATAAATTTAGATCTAAATTTTTGTGTGTCAATCTCTTCAGAATGGCACAGAAGCTTTTTAAGGGGAATTGGCCTGGTTTTAGATTCCAATTGAGAGTTTTGTTGCATTTAGAGGAGGATCCTTTTTTTAATGTTAGTTATATTGTTGATATACATAATAAAAATGGAGTAATACCTGTCTTTTTTCTTCATGTCGGTCCTAGAGGTAAGTATGATGGGTACTCTTTTTATCATCCGTACTACAGAATCAAAAGGATTTTTTATCGCACTCTTATCGTTGGTTTCCATCCTTCGTATAGTGTTGATTTGAATATAAAAAAACTCATCCAAGAGAAAAGGAGGTTGGAAAATTTGACCAAAGTGAAAGTTCAGATGAATAGGTTTCATTTCCTTAAATTTTCGTTTCCTCAAAGTTTTCGAATGTTGGAACAAATAGGGATAACTAGTGATTATTCACTTGGGTACTCCCATTATACAGGGTTTAGAGCGAGTACAAGTACTCCTTTCTATTTTTATGATTTGACCCAAGATAGAATTTCTTCTTTGAAATTGCACCCTTTGGTAATTATGGATGTGACTCTTAAAAAGTATATGGGCAAAAATAGTGAGGAACTTTTCGATATTATGTCTGAATATGCAGAAAAAATAAAAAAGGTTAATGGTGAATTTGTCTCCCTTTTTCATAATGAATCGCTTTCCGATGACAATTTTTGGAGAGGTTGGAGGGAGCAATACCAAAAAGCAATTCGCTATATTTCTTTGTTAGAGATATATGACAAAGAGGACGCTTTAGAAAAGTCAAGATAAAAAATATGTAATATGATAGTTCATAATCTTTCAGAAAATAATTCTGTACTAAATAGTTTTTTGGAACAGATACGTTCAGTTGAAATTCAGAAGGACCGATTAAAGTTTAGACGTAACATTGAAAGAATAGGAGAGGTCATGGCCTATGAAATAAGCAAATCATTAAGTTATTCCTCCAAAAACGTTGTAACTCCATTGGGAGTTGCCCCTATTCATACATTTGATGACGAAATTGTTTTGGGTACTATCTTTCGTGCGGGGTTACCTTTCCATCAAGGACTTCTTTCTTATTTTGATATGGCAGAAAATGCTTTTATATCAGCTTATAGAAAGTATAAAGATGCCTTAAAATTTGAAGTTTTTATTGAATATATCGCTTCTCCTAATTTAGATGGGAAGACGCTTATTTTAGGCGATCCAATGTTGGCTACTGGTTCTTCGATGGAATTGGCTTTTCATGCTCTAAAAACAAAAGGATTACCCAAAGAAATACATTTTGCGACCATTATTGCAAGTCAAAATGCAATTGACTATTTGGAAAAGAATTTTGCAAATGAAACTAACATTACACTATGGGTAGCGGCTATCGATCCTGAGTTAAACGAACATTCCTACATTGTGCCCGGTTTGGGAGATGCAGGAGATTTGGCTTATGGGCAAAAAATATAGAGGTTTTTTAGAAAGGTAATTTGAGAGGTTCTCTCGGAATCATTATTTTTTTTGAAGATAGGTTTCTAATTCCTTCCTCAATATTAATTTCGTCCTGGTATTGAGAAACAAAAAAATCCTTTTTAGAAAGGTAATCGGCCAAGTATTCTTGTTCTGTTTGTCCGGGTGTCGGTATTATTATTGCGGATTTCTGCAAGGAAATTAAATCCATGAGGTTGCTATAGCCGGAACGGCAAATAATTGTTTCTGCATTGGCTAAACGTTGTTCTATCTCATCTTGAGTTTCATGGGAGATGATTGTTATATTATTTTCTGTCCGAATGTTTTTTGGGGGGCTAAAAATTCCTTGGATCAATACAGTAGAAAGATTTGTTTTCTGTATTTCTCGGATCAATTCCTTTTCTAAAATACTCCTTTGAGGTTCAATCCCTGATAGGATGATTAGAATATCTGATTTGTATTTTTCTTTTCTTAATATGTCTTCTGAATTTTTATTAAAACGTGATATTGTACCAATAAAATTTGCGTTTGATGGCAGTTTGTATTTGTGTGTTAAATCACCGGCAATCGAATTTTCTTTGTCCGAGAAATCCGGAATAAGGCAATAATCATATTTTTCAATGACAAATCGATGAAACCGCGAAATAATAGGCTCCATGAATTGAACTGATTTTGGCATTTTTACCATTAATTGGTGCGTTATATAGACCGAAGTTATCCGTTGGTTCCATAAGCCAAATCTGTTGTCGGAAATAACCATGTCAATATTCCATTGTTTAACCAATTTTTTTAGTTGAAAATGTTCTTTGATTGAAACCTCTATGATATTCGGAAGGCAACCCAGGATAGCAAATATTTGTGTGTTTCTTTGACTGTATCTTACCCGAAAAGAAGGGAAATTGACATGTTGTAATAACGGAAATTCTTGTCGTAACAATTCGCCTGAAACGCCACACGAGGCAATGATTACATCATGTCCATTGTTTAATAAATATCGAATAATAGGTATGCAACGAGAAGCGTGACCTAATCCCCAATTGAGAGGACAAATCAATATTCGCTTTGAAGGTTTCATGCAGAGACGGTCATGTCAAAACCGAGTTTTTTACCTCTTGTAGCAATAGATTTTAGTTCTTCCAACGGTATTTTTTCCAATGTTTTAACAGGAGTAGCTCTGTCTATTGCATAAATCATGACTTGTTTCGGCTGTATTATTTTTAGGGCGTTTAGCCATGCTTCGATTTCTTCTTCGGTTGTATTGTCGATTTTTTTGCCATTGTAGTACCCCCGAACGAAAAGTGTTTGGATAATGCATTCTCCATTGAATTTGGTGAGATTTTTGATAATATCTTCAACTTCAAAGTTTGTATTGTTCGGTTGATTTATAACGATAATGGTTTCTTTTATCGCACTATCAAGCTTTAGAATATTATTATCAATTTTGCGTAAGGCAGAAAAAATATTGGGATTTGAGATATGCCACGCATTTGATAAAACCGAAATGACAGCACCACTTGCATATTGGTTGCGAAGAATAATGGTGTCCTCTATAATCTCTTTAAATTCCGGGTGCATAGTTGGCTCTCCATTTCCTGCAAAAGTAATGGTGTCAATAGGTTTATTTTGAGACTTTAATTCTTGTAATGCTTGATTTAAAGCTGTTTTTACCTCGGTGCGTGTAGGAATCGGGTCTTTTTTTATACTATTATCATTCAAACCGCATTCACAATAGACACAGTCAAATGAGCAAAGTTTTGCATTGTCGGGGAGTAAATTAACCCCCAGAGAAGTACCTAATCTTCTGCTTTTTATGGGACCGAAAACAATAGAATTAAAAAACATAGTGTAAGTGATTATTTGAGCAGATTGTTTTCTGCATTTTCTACTTTTTGAAAATCAAATTGCCTAATAATATCCGCCATTAGGTTTTCAACTTTTTCGTTACAAAGGTTTCCTATACTACCTTCGTGCGTATGATTGATTTTCGTGTCTGGATTGAAACATCCTTCTTCTATAGCTAATCCGACATTTTTGTATGCATCTCTGAAAGGAATTCCTGATAATACTTGCCTGTTCACTTCTTCGACACTGAAAATGGGTGTGTATTTTTTATCGTCAAAAATATTTTCGTTGATTTTTACTCTTTCGATGATGTAATGAGTCATTTTGATGCAATCCTTTAGTTCATCAAACATAGGTAAAAATATTTCTTTTAGGATTTGTAAGTCACGGAAATATCCCGAGGGTAAATTGTTGGTTATTAACATTATCTGTTGAGGAATGCCTTGTATTTTGTTGCATTTTGAACGAGTTAGTTCAAAAACATCAGGATTTTTCTTGTGAGGCATGATGCTGGAACCTGTTGTAAATTCATCTGCCAATTTTAAAAAACCGAAATTTTGGCTTGTAAACATACAACTATCAAAAGCTAATTTCGAAATAGTGGCCGCCACTGAGGCTAATGCATTGGCAACGGTACGTTCCATTTTTCCACGTCCCATTTGTGCATAAATGACATTGTAATTCATGTTGTCAAATCCCAATAAATCAGTTGTCATTTGTCTGTTAAGGGGGAACGACGAACCATAGCCTGCTGCTGAACCAAGTGGGTTGCGGTTGCAAATTTTGTATGCACTAAGAAGCAATTGCATGTCGTCAACGAGACTTTCTGCATATGCTCCAAACCACAAACCAAAGGACGATGGCATGGCTATTTGCAAGTGCGTATACCCCGGCATTAATACGCCTTTATAACGATTACTTTGTGCAATCAATGTTTGAAAGAGTCCTTCTATTTCGAGGGTGATTTCTTCTATTTTAGCACGGGTAAACAGTTTTAAATCAAGTAACACTTGGTCGTTACGAGAACGTCCGCTATGTATTTTTTTTCCTATGTCACCTAATTTCTCTGTGAGGAGAAGCTCTACTTGAGAATGAATATCTTCTACGTCTTCGTTGATAGAAAAGTTATTCTTTTCGATATCAATATAAATTTCCTTGAGGGCTTTGCACAACAAGTCCAATTCTTTTTTGGAAAGTAATCCGATACTTTCGAGCATGATGATATGAGCAATGGAACCTAGTACATCGTATTTTGCGAGGTACATATCCATTTCTCTATCTTTTCCAATAGTAAATCTTTCGATTTCAGCGTTTATTTGGGTGCTCTTTTCCCAAAGTTTTTTTGCCATTTCAGTAAGAAATTTTTGTCAATGAAGAGGCTAATATATTAATGAATTTGTTGATGGGATCACTCACCATCATTTTTAACATCATTGGTAAATCGGCTTTTAATACGACTTTTACGTTTGTTTCAGATGAAGAAACTTCTTCTAATTCTATCCAAATATTGAAAACAACAGGCGATTTGTCTGATTCGAATTTTATTGATTTAAATTCCGTTTTTTCGATTGCCTTAATACCTACTTCGCCAATTGGGTCTACGTGAAAATAACAAGTGTCGGGAGTTAATTTGATATTTTTTACTCTATCATCGTTAATTTTTTCGGTTATTTCCTGTAAATTTTCAAGGTTTGAGAGTTTTATAAAAATATCTTTACTTGATGCTGAAATACTTTCAGTCTTGCTTTCAAATGTCGTCATTCAGTAGTTGGTTTTATTTTTGCCAATTAGCAGGATCTTTTCTCCATTCTTGCAATGCCTTGATGTCAGATTCTTTGATGTAATTAGTTTGTAGTGCTAATTTCAAAACAGATTCATAGTTTGAAAGTGTTGTCAATTCGACTTTTTCATCTTTAAATTGGTCTTCTGCAATTGGAAATCCATAGGTGAAGATAGCAAGCATACCCAACACTTCACATCCGTCTTTGCGAATAGCTTCCACCGCTTTTAAACTACTTGCTCCAGTTGATATTAGGTCTTCAATTACCACCACTTTTTGTCCCGGACGCAAATCTCCTTCGATAAGATTTTCTAAACCGTGGTCTTTTTTTGACGAACGAATATATACAAAAGGTAAATTTAATTCGTTGGCTACCATCGCTCCTTGAGCGATTGCTCCGGTGGCAACTCCTGCAATAGCCTCTGTTTCAGGATATTTTTCCAAGATAATACGGGCTATTTCTAATTTGATAAAGTTGCGAAGATCGGGATACGACAACGTTTTGCGGTTATCGCAATAGATGGGAGATTTCCATCCTGAAGCCCACGTGAACGGATTTGCAGGTTGTAGCTTTATTGCTTTGATTTTTAATAGCCTAGCGGCTATTTGCATTTCTAAACTTTCCATCGTTATAGGTTTTGGTGTTGGTTACAAAGATAAATAATACAATTGAATAAAAAAGACGGTTATTTCAAATTTATTAAAATAACCCCATAAGTGCCTTTTTCTCCATAAATGGCACATGAGGTCGGGTCTTTCAGGATTTCCACGACCTTCACGGTATTTATGGCAATGTCTTTGATAGAAGAGATCGGTTCTCCATTAACAACAAATAATGGATTTTCTTCTTCGGTAGCTGACAGTGTTTCGGATATAGCAAGTTTCCCGTTTTTATTACGCATAAGAGAAGAACTTAGCTTTAACAGAGCTTCTTCCAAATTGGGTTCTTTTGTAGCAAGTAAACGGTCATTTGTAAAAACATCTGCAGAGACTGTACTTTCTCTATTTTCTAAATTTTGAAAAATGATGTCTAATTTTTCATTCACAAATTCCTCAATCTCTACCTTTTCTCCCAAAATTATTTTCGTCTTTTTCATTCCATTAATTGGAATTCTAACAATTTTCGTAGCACTTTTCTTGAATATAAGGGTGTCTTCTGCTTCTATTCCATCAATACTAAAGTATCCCTTTTTATCAGTTAAGGCAACATCTTTTGTTTTGTTTGTGTTGAGTAAAATGCTATCGATGCCATTGCCTTGTTTGTCGACAATGTTTCCGGTCAGTGTATATGCTTTTGATAGGGTGCTTAAAGCAAATAAAGCTACGAAGGTTGATGCTATTTTTTTCATCGGTTAAAGTTATTGTGTTATTGTCGAGTATTACTTTGCAAATTCTGTGTAATTTCTCCATTTTTCGATTAATAGGGACATGTCATCGGGAATTTCAGAATTGAAAAACATTCTTTCTTTGGTTGTAGGATGCACAAATCCCAATGTTTTGGCATGTAAGGCTTGTCGTGGACAAATTTCAAAACAATTATTGATAAACTGCTTATATTTAGTAAATGTTGTTCCTTTTAATATTTCATTTCCACCGTATCGCTCATCATTAAATAGTGGATGACCAATATGCTTCATATGAGCACGAATTTGGTGCGTCCTTCCTGTTTCCAAGTGGCATTCGATGAGGGAAACATAATTGAAATCTTCCAAAACAATGTAATGAGTGACAGCATGTTTTCCCATTTCTCCATCAGGAAATACCGCCATTTGCATTCTATCTTTTGGGCTTCTACCTATATTGCCGATAATAGTACCTCGTTTTTCTTCGAAATTTCCCCAAACGAGTGCATTATAAACACGTTCAGTTGTTTTGTCGAAAAACTGTTTGGCAAGGAACATTTTTGCATATTCATTTTTTGCTATAACTAAAAGGCCAGAAGTGTCTTTATCTATTCGATGAACCAAGCCGAAGCGTGGGTCTTCTACCTTGTAATCGGGACTATTGCGAAAATGAAATGCCAAAGCATTGACTAATGTTTGATCATAATTTCCGTGTCCGGGATGAACAACCATTCCCGCAGATTTGTTAACTATTAGCAAATCCGCATCTTCGTAGACGATGTCTATCGGGATGTCCTGTGGGATAATTTCGACTTCTCTCGGAGGATAAGCCATTACAATGGTGATAACATCATTGGGCTTCACTCGGTAGTTGGCCTTTACCGCTATTCCGTTTGCTAATATGTTACCTGCTTCTGCAGCTGTTTGTATTTTAGTGCGAGAGGCATTGGTTATTCTGTCTGCCAAGAATTTATCAATACGCGTCAGACTTTGCCCATTATCACTTACAAACCGATAATGCTCGTAAACTTCCTGTTCGGAATTATCTAAATTGTCCGAAAAAAGTTCTTCCTCGATGTCTTCCGTATTTTCTATCGGCATCTTAAAATGATATGGTTTCTTCCATCGATTTTTCCCCTTGACTTGATGAATCGGGTACTTGAGGTGGATATAAATCCGGTGTTTTTGAAAGCCAAACTTGTATGTATTCTCCCGTAGTTAGGGAAGAATTTGGTTTTGGCTCTTGTTTGTAAATGACAAATTTAGCTTCGTCGTTTTTGTTGGAAGGAGTCTTGTCAAAGGTGCCTTCATTCAAATAAAATGCGTTTTCTTCTGTGGTTTGCAGAGCTTGAGCATAGGTTAATCCTATAAGATTTGGAACTTTTGCCAATGCTCCTGTTTGCCCATTTCCTACAACTAAGGTAAGAGCCGAACGTACAGGTATTTTGTCACCAAGGTTTACTACACGTCCGTTGTACTTTACTCCTAGTACTAAATCTTTGTATTCGGAATTTTTATATTCTATATTGGCAACTTTGAATTCAATAGCTTGTAGCATAGACATGGCTTGTCGCAAAGAAATATCTTTTACCTCAGGAAGAGGCATCTTTTGTACAGAACTCGAATTAAGGACAATGTATATTTTTCTGTTTCTTTTAACGATGGAGCCTTCCAAAGGGTCTTGTTCTACCACATTGCCGGGAAGGGCATCTCTATTGAAAATAGAATCGACAACTTCGTACGTAAGATTTTTTGCTTTTAAGATATTAGCCGCTTTTTCAATGCTCATATTTTTTACATTAGGAACAACTTCTTCTTCTCCATGATGAGTATAACTGTTTAATGCCAATAATACCGCAATTACTAGAACAACAAGCACTCCTGCCGCGATGAGAAGGTGTTTGACAAAGATGTTCATCTTTTTGTTTTTCATGGTGCGAAAAGCTTTAAGTTTACTGAGAGCAAAGGTAACGTTTTTTTGTGTTTTATGGTTATACTAAAAGAGAGTAAAGGTTATGACCTTTACTCTCTTTATATGTAAGTATGTTTTACTTTATTATTTTCTTAAAGAAGGTTCGTCAGAAACAGTTAGCTTCGTTCTTCCTTTAGCTCTACGAGCAGCTAAAACTCTACGACCATTAGCACTAGCCATTCTTTCACGAAAGCCGTGTTTGTTTTTTCTTTTTTTGTTCGATGGTTGAAATGTCCTTTTCATTGCCTAAATATTTTGTTTTTTTTGTGTAAAATTGGGTTGGCAAAAGTAGATATAATTTTTTAATTTCCAAAATCTTTATCTGTTTTCGATGAAATATTTTGTTTTTTAGCCTATTAGCACTTTGCCAGTCATTTCTTTTGGTTGTTCTATTCCCATAATTTTGCAAATGGAGGGAGCTACATCAGCTAAAATTCCGTTTTTGACTTTCGCGTTTTTGTTTTCAGTAACATACACGAAAGGAACAGGGTTGAGCGAGTGAGCCGTATTGGCAGAACCATCTTCATTTACCGCATAATCGGCATTTCCGTGATCGGCAATAATGATTACTTCGTATCCGTTAGCTTTGGCAGCTTCTACGGTTTCTTTTACGCAAAAGTCGATTGTTATTATGGCTTTTTCGATAGCTTCGTACACTCCTGTATGCCCTACCATATCGCAGTTGGCGTAGTTTACTACAATGAAATCGAATTTGTTTTTATTGATTTCAGCAACCAACGCATCTTTTACTTCGGGGGCACTCATTTCGGGTTTTAAATCGTAGGTAGCTACTTTTGGAGAATTGATTAAAATGCGTTCTTCCTTGTCGAAAGGAGCTTCGCGACCACCATTGAAAAAGAATGTTACGTGTGCATATTTTTCAGTTTCGGCAATATGCAATTGAGTTTTGTTTAAAGAAGAAAGATATTCTCCCAATGTGTTGTTTACATTGTCTTTATCGAATAGAATGTGGATTCCTTTAAACGAGGCATCATAAGGAGTCATCGAACAAAAATGCAAGTTAGGAATGGTATTCATTCCAACTTCGGGCATATCTTTTTGAGTCAAAACCAGTGTTAATTCCTTTGCACGGTCGTTTCTATAATTAAAGAAAATAACCATATCTCCCTCTTTGATTCTACCATCTACATTTTTGTTTACGATAGGTTTGATAAATTCATCGGTAACGCCTTCGTCGTAAGATGCTTGTACAGCACTTTCCATGCAATCGGCAGGTTTACCGATACCTTTTACCAACAAGTCGTATGCTTCTTTTACGCGTTCCCAACGTTTATCGCGGTCCATAGCGTAATACCTTCCCACTATAGAGGCTATTTTACCGGTAGATTTTTTGGTGTGGTCTTCCAACTCAGCGATAAATCCTTTTCCGCTGCGAGGGTCGGTGTCTCTGCCATCCATAAAACAGTGAATGAATGTATTTTCGATGTTGTATTCTTTGGCGATATCGCATAGTTTGAGTAAATGATCCAATGAGCTGTGAACACCTCCATCGGAAACTAATCCCATGAAATGAACTGATTTTTTGTTATTTTTTGCGTAGGAGAAAGCTTTTACTATTTCCGGATTTTCAAGAATGGAATTGTCGCGGCAAGCCAAGTTTATTTTTACTAAATCTTGGTATACGATACGTCCCGCACCAATGTTTAAGTGTCCAACTTCTGAATTTCCCATTTGTCCATCAGGCAACCCTACATTTTCGCCGGAAGCTTGTAACTGGGAGTTGGGGTAGGTTTCTGTCAGATAATCCCAGTAAGGGGTTGGTGTATTGAATATAACATCTGACTTAGAGTGGTTTCCTATTCCCCATCCGTCAAGAATCATTAGCAATGCTTTTTTCATAAAAATTAAATGTTTTATTTTGTTTTCGTTCTTTTTTCAATTGTTTTGCAAAGATACGATATTTTTTTATTAGAATAATTGTCAATTTATTTTTTTGCAGAAAGCACAAAAGCCATTTTTTCTTTCACTATAGACCCATCTGTTTTAAATGCTTCGAAGTAGGCAATATAAATACCCACCGGAGCAACTTTTGATTGTTCGTCTGTGCCGTCCCATGTGGTGGAACCTTCGTCGCTTAATAGGGCATTGTTGTACAGTTGTTTTACTTTGTTTCCGTTTGCATCGTAGATGGTTAGGTTCGCTATGTAACCTGCTGCTGTAAATTTGTAATTAATGGTCAAAATATCTTCCTGTCCATCATTATCCGGTGAAAATGTTTTTGGAGATAACCAGATTTCAGCGTCGGATGTCGATTTTTCGGTGGTATGTGCGTTTTTGTAGCCCGGAGTCGCGTAGTTTGTATTAAAAGACCCAGAATGCCAATTGCTTGCTTCGTTGGATGGACGATTGAAACTGATACGTTCCAAGGAAACGCCTTCTGGGTTATTAATTAGTGCATGGTGAAATTTTTCCGAATAAGAAAATTCGTCAATGATGGTTTCGGTTAGGGTGGTAAGTACAACAGTTCCTTCATTGTCGGGGAAGCTAGGGAATGAATTTATTTCTAAAAAATGGTCGTTCTCAGGACATGTGTAGAAATTGCAGACGGCTTGTTTTTCGGTTGTCAAAACAACATAATCTTGTGGAAAGATTAGAAATCCGTTTGGTGCAATTACGGGAAAGGCATTTAATTTTCCATCACTATTTTTATTGGCAAGCATCAATTGTTTTAGGTTCAAAACTTTGTCGGAACGGTTGTATATTTCAACAAAATCAACGCCGTTACTATATGGATTGAATAAAACTTCATTGATGATAATATCATTCGGTTCGATATCTTCCGGAATTGCTATTCGATATGTTTTATCGGTTTTGTTGCCATTAACATCTTTTATTTCAGGTATTTGCAGTGTATAAACCGTGTTTTCTTGCAGTTTTTCAGCAAATTGGAGACTTACGGTATTTCCTTGAGGTGCGTTAGAAGTAGCTAGAGAGAGGTTTGTTATTGGGCTCAAAATATATTTGCTTATGTCCGATAGCAGAGAGGTATTCATCGGTTTGTCGAAATATAATGTAATATTCTGATTGTCAATTACATCAATGTTTTTGATAATAGGTTCCGTTACATCCTCATTTGTGGCTTGAATGCTGTTTGTGGCGTTGGGTGTTCCTCCTTGTGGATTTTGGCTTGAATTCCAATTGGAAGAATTGCCTATAAAATTTGTCGGGTCAATACATTCCAAGCTCCAGCCCCCATTCTTCTTGAAAGAGTCAGTGAGCCAATTTTCCGAGTATTCTACCCAAGAAATGAGTTCATTTTCGGCATTATAGAGAGATAAAAGTCCACTTGAATTGCTAAGTGGAGGAAAATTTTCTAACCCGATGCAATTGACAAATTGTTGCATTGATGGCAAAACTGTTTTGCTACAGACAATAACAAAATTGTTCGGTTGAATAACATAAAGAGGAAATGTACAGGTTTTAGAAAATCCGTTAAGCGTGAAATTTTGGAGGTTGACAGCTTCGTTTGTATTATTGTATAATTCGATATATTCAGCGTCGGGGAGTCCAACTGTTGGGGTTGGTTTGACCATTAATTCATTGAAAACAATATCGCCGCGAATGGCTTTGTAGGTTGGCAAAACAGGTGGTTCATATAAATCGCCCGAAATGAGAAAATCATCAAAATAAAATTCGGTACTGCGTGTTGAAGTGTATTTGCACACGATGCCTGAAAAATAACAAGCTTCCAGTTTTGTGTCAATTGTCGATCCTTCTGTGTAGTATTCTGTTTCGGTTAATAATTTTGAGGATAGCTTCCATTCGCCCGTTGATGAACGGGTAGCCTTGATGAAAACTTCATTGGTAGAGCCATTTAATCGATTGTCTGTGCCATCAATAATTTTGGTGGAGGTTGTTTCTTCTTGTCGGTAAAGGCTAATGTCTTTTGTGTTGTTTCCAATCAGAATATAATAACCGTTTAATGGGGCTGTTAGGTCTTCTTTGTCGGAAATAAGATAAATTTTTGCCAGATTGGATGAACTTGGTGTAAATGCGATTTTTACAAAGCATTCCCAGGAGGCGTTTTTGGTTACTTGCGAGGAGGTTGATAAATAGGCAGTTCCGTTTTCGGCTGTGGCATTGAGTTGTAATTGTTGAGATGTGTTAATAATGAACTTTTCTGCATTTCCTTTCCATTCGGGGTTATTTGAGAAGTCATTATCAAAGAAATTATCGGAAACTTGAGCTGAAATAGAAATGGATAAAAAGAAATAAAAAAGAAGAATATATTTTTGCATTGCCTTGTCTTATTTATTTTGGTAAAAGAGCAAATAGGGTTTTGCTCTCATAAAACGTCGGCAAAGAAAATACTATTTTTATTTTTGCTGAAATAAATTTATAGAAAAAATAACCCTTCGCTGTCTGGCGAAGGGTTATATGTTTTTACTGATACTGAATATAAATTGGCAGAGGTTTTAATTGCATAAGCTCTGTAGGCGTTAGCATACGGTTTGGCTTTTTCTTTAAGTCATTCTTATAAAAGAGTTTAAACCCTGTAAATTGTACCGGTTCTTTGTAAATATATTGTCTGTATGTATCATATTTTAAGACAGGTTCTCCCCAGCCGTCCATATTCATAACAATTTGAACTTCAGGATGCAAAACAATGTTTTTGTAATTTCTAATCATTCCTTGAGTAAAACGATGTACGATAAGAATTTTAGGAGGTAAATTGTTTTCTTTTACCAGTTTTGCTAAATATTCGGCACAGAAGTTAACATCTGTTGCATCCATTGTGCCGATTTTTCTCCCCGGCAAACTTCCGTCTTTCATTGAAAATTCGGGGTCGATACCCAAATGTACATTAGGCATTTTGAGATATTTTTCTAATAAAGGGACTTCTTCTTGTACGTTGCTCAAGGCTACTTGAACATCTAAAAAGACGATGGCATTTCCCATTTTGGCTATTGATAAAGCCGAATCAATTTGGCAGTCGGGCATACGCGTGCGGTATTTTCCGTCTTTTGAAGGATTGCCTTGTGCTACTACAGCAATATAGTGAATAGCAGGTATTACCGGAGTGGTTGGGTCAGCGGCTTCCCATGCTTTGATTTCGGTATTTAACTTTTGCCATAGTTCTGCAGGTGGATATTCTCCCAAAACGCCCATTCTTTTAGAATATAGGTTACCATAATAGGCAACAATCCTTTTGAATGGCAAAATAGCTCCATCTAAGGGATAGGGTTGACCCTGAACAGGCCATCGACCCGTGGTGTCCCCATTTGCCAAAGCGGCTATTTTTTGGTTGTAGGCCAATGTATCTAATGTGATAGGTTTTACTTCTTTTTTCTCCGGAAGGGTAATAGAATCTTGTTTTTCGGTCTTTTCAACCTTATTTGTTTCTGTCTTGCCCGAACATCCGCTAAGGATAAAAATGATTGAGATGGCTAAGGAAATAAAAAGTTTTTTCATAAATAATTGTTGACTGTTTTTGGATTTCTTTATGTTAAAAATTGCAGTGCAAAAGTAATTTTTTTTTATTGATAATATTGTAAATAACATATTTTTAAGCAAATAAAAAATGCGAATTTGTTTACATTTCTAAGGAATTGAACTTATAGGGAGGTTATCAAAAATCTCACATCGTTCTTTTTTTTTCGAAAAGATGAAATAAAAAAAGCAGGACTATTCATCCTGCTCTGTTTGCCACAATTGTTTTTCACTTCATTTTAAATGTTCGGTTCATTGTTTTTAACAATTTTTCCGGTGAACATTCGGTTGTAATCATCCGGTGTACTGTTTGCAACGGCTGTATAGAATCGCGTTTTGATGAAAGTATAAACGAAATTTTAAAATATTTGCTCAATTCTTCAGCTCCTTCGTGGTTGTAAACGCCATTTGGGTAAGCCCAATATTCAACAGGTTTGCCAATTATTGTTTCTAACTTTGCTTTTGGTGCAACGACTTCTTTTTGCCAATCAATCGAATCTTTGTATTTTGTTACCATTGTATGATCCCAACTATGCATACCAACAGTATGTCCATTTTTAGCTAATTGTGCAATTTGGTCTGTTGTCATGTAATTTTTTTTGTTGTACGTAATAGTCATGATGAAGAAAACGCCTCTGAATCCGTATTTTTCCATCGTCGGAGCGGCTATTTCACGGTGTTCTACTCTCGAGTCATCAAAAGTTATCATGAAAGGTTTTTCGGGTAAATTTTTGTTGTACACAAGATAATCATACAATTGATCAGGGGAAATGGAGTGATAACCACTATCAGCCAAAATTTTCATGTGTGCCGCAAATGTGGCAGGTGTTACCGTATAAGTGCCTTCGTGACCTTCTGTGATACGGTGATAACAAAGAACCGGAACTTCGGGCTTTGCCAAAATTTGTTCAGGCGTGTTCATGGTTGGAGCGGCAACAACGGTATCTTGTTTTACAACTGGAGTATGTGCAACTTCCGCTTTTGCATCATTTTTGGTAGCCTTGTTGCATCCTGAAATGACTAATCCGCAACATATAGTGCAGATGAGGATAATTTTCTTATTCATGTGTAAATTTATTTAGGAAAAATCAATGCAAAAGTACCTCTTTATTTGGAAATATGTTGGTTATTCATTTCAAAAATAAAAAAAACAGGATTGGTAAATATTGCTTGACGGGAAAATAAATTATTTTTTGATTTTCCTCTTCCATATATTTGGTTCTTTTACGAAATGCAATTTCTTATAACATAGAGTAATGGGATTAATTAAATCGCATTGGACGGGGATTCTGATACAAATAGTTCTCCTTTTGATCCATTATTTCATTACTCCACATCACCCTTCTTTATCCAGCCTTCTATGGTTTTCTTGCCATAATACCTGATTTGTAACCAATCATCTTTTTCTTGCAATATTTCTACTACGTCACCCTTGAGAAGATACATTTTAGTGGGTTTGTTGGGGGTAGAATAAATAATGGACTTTGTTGCTTTGATTTCTTTAAATTCCATATTAAAGAAATCTTTTAGATAATCCTTTTTATCATTTTTCCCTTTTTTATACAACGCCTTTAAATACTCGTTGGGCAAGCTCTCGACTTTGATATAAACAAAAACATTAGAATTTATCAATTCAAACCTAGAACCTACTTTAGAGGGTAAATCCTCTGGGTCAATACCTAAACTACATAATGTACCTCCATAATAAAAATAATCATTTTCATTAATTTGTTCATCCATAATTTCAATTTTCATGTCTTCAGGAACATCAAAATTTACCATGCGTATATCTTCATTAGAATTCGAATTCATATTAAACTCCTTCCTATATATATTTATTAAATCTTGATTGTTTTTATCAACAAATCCAACTTTTGTATAATTAATATAAACATCTGGAAGTTTAAAAAAATCCAATCCTACCATTGTGTCTTTTACAAATACAATAAAACTAGATTCTCTCAAACCACTAACCCAAGTGCCATTCAAATCTGATAATTTTACTATTTGAGCATTACAAACACTCGTAGATAAAATCGCAATCGCTAGTAGTTGTTTAAATTTCATAATCATTTAAATTTTAATGCTTTTAATGCTTTGTCTTTTATATTTCCTCTATTTATAATTTCTTTTAAATCCTTGTCTGTCCCCTTAACTTTTTTTGTTACCCCAGCTGTATCATCCTTATCTGCATACGTATTACATCCTTTTAATCTCCAAAAGTACATACTCGCTTTCATAGCTACATCTAAGTCAGTTACTAACTCATCAATATGTCCTCCATCTTTAGTTTGTATATGAAAATATTTTTTATTGTTGGCATTCTCAGAATCTTCATTCCAGGCTTTGCTTAATTCTTTGTAATTATACTTGCCTGTCAATTGAATAAAACCACGTCCTAAAAATGTTGACCCATCCTTTGATGTAGGTGGTCCATTTCCCAAATCATATCTACCACCTTTTAAACGTGCAGAGCATGAGTAAACATAATCAAATAAATCAGGCGTACAAATGTATTTACTCTTGATTTCTTCGCTTTTATTTGGCGTTCCTTGTTTACACTTAACTGTTTGTGTACTTGTTGCACATGCATTAAAATCTACACAATCAAATCCAACAAATAAATCACAATAGTGGGCATAACCATATCTATTTTTTGCATTGTAAATATCCTACTTTTATAACACTTCCACACGAAAAGATTCGTGCGAAAGCAAAGGGTCTTTTCATTGAAAAAACTTTTTCTTTAACAACTTTTCGGCAAACAGCATTCCTGCTGTTCTAGTTGTTTCACCTTTACTTTTAAACTCACCATTTTTTATCCATACACCATCCTTATATTGATAAACCGAAATAATTGAATTATCAGATTCATAATAATAATCAGCAATAGTGCCATCATCTTTCGACAACCCATCAGGAAGAACCTTGATATATTTTTGAGGCACATAAAATACATACAAATCAAATTTATTTGCAAGAACCGTCCTTTGAGAAAACAAAAAACGAACTGCTTCTTTTTCTCTTGCAAGAGTTTGTTGATATTTTTCTTCCCTTTTTATATTTTTTTTATTTTCCTCATCGCTGATTTTCCAAACTGAAGTATCCTTTGGTATAGCAAAAAAACACCCTGACCCATTCAAATTTGTATCTTCACAATAAAATTCATAATAAATAAAAGGAATTTTTTTGAGTGGTTTTTCATTTAATTTACAATCTGAGAGTGACACACCCTCCTCATACAGAAAAAAATCAAAAAAATTAACGGCACTGGTCTCTTGTTGTTTCGCTAAACTACAATCCGCGAAACTCACCAAAAATAAAATAAATACTATTTTTCTCATTTTTTCTCATTTTTAATTATAGTTCTAAAATATCCTTTCCATCCCTCATGCTTAAATAAAGCCTTACCATTCCGTGTATATTTTGATCTTCTTACACACCGATTGCAACTGCCAACATTCAGGCTTCCTTCACATCCACTTGTCAAGGCTTCTATAACATGGACATATGGTTCCTTGTAAGACTCTACCACACCAACATGTCCATCCGATTTTCTCCTCCATATAAAAATATCTCCAGGTCGTATATCAACATGACTTTCAGAAGCACTTCCCGATACAAATTCTAAATAGCCTCCATAAACTCCATTTTCTTTGGCATATGGAGCTAACATTAATGTGGAGAATGATTGGACATCTTTTTGTTCACAAGCTAACTGAACAAATCGAGCTACTAACTCCGTACAATCCATATAAGTTAATGCTAATTTATCTTTACCAGTACGAAGAGAGCCTGTTTCCTGCTTATATTCAGTTGCTTCTACATAGGTAGCAATTGAGTCTAAAGCTATTTTTATTCCTTTTTCTTCTTTCCCGTCCCAATAATCCTTCACATCCGCCTCAGTATGTACTTTAACATTTACGGCATCCAGTTTTTCTTCATTTTTCTTATCCGCCTCCTTTTGTTTATCCGAAGCAACCACTAAACCCAGGTAATTTAACCATCGCAACATGGCTGTTTCAGGTTCGCCGCCCATTATTTGAATGGTCATAATCGACTCTTGCTTGGCGTTATAAAACGAAATTAAACCATACGTATTTGTATATCCCGCTTTTACGTATTGGCAATCTGCCAATTCACTGATACTGCCCAAACGAATCTTGTCGTAATCCAATTCAAAAGAGCCTTTCGGACTATAAACAGCAATTCGGTAAGGTATGTTTTCCAGGGTGTATTTTTCCACATAAACCCCTTTTGACACCAGGGTGTAATGCTCGTTTTCTTTTTTGACTAATTTCTCAAATATTTTCTTACATATCGTTTGTGCATGCGATTCTTTTCTTACCGACCATTTCTTATAAGCGGTTAAACCTATAGCCGTATTTTTTGTGGTTGAAGCAGCAAAATAGCTGTCATATTTTTGGTAAACATGGTTAAACAAAGATATATCTTTTTCTATACTTTTTTCTTGTGCATCGGGAGCCAGACCCCAAAACAAGTCGCCTAACCAAGTAATGCCCCCAAGGATAGCCAATTGTCCCTCTTCGTCGCTATCAAAGATGCCATTCAAAATAGCAGGGTCATATACCTGACTCCATTGCCATTTGGCTATATGGGTACCACCCCGGTAGTCCATCAGGTTCGTAGGATTTTCGCCCTCTTTTCTGTCGGAGCCATACGACGCATCAAAGGTATGGCGTAGCTTAAACTTACCATGTGCCAGCTCATGGGCTATGGCTGCCGAGATTTCATCTTTTGCCATATCACCCGCATACATATAGGCAAACTGTCTGCCTCGGGGCATAAAACCTACCACATCGCGTTTCTTTCCTGCGGCATTCTTATCTGCCATAAACACGTAACAAGCCGTCGCATCGTATCGGCTGCCCAAAAAGGTTTTCAGCTCATTGTTCAGACTTACCATTTCGCTGTTATAGGCACTCAACAAGCCGCTGTTTTTGTCAAACAGGTTCTTTATTTGGTCGGCGTCGTAACTAAAATCCGTAACTTCTTCCACTTCCCAATTAATGCCTATTTTGTTGTACAGGGCATTGAGTTCTTTGCCAATGGTATTGGTTTGATAACTGCCTCCTGCATTGACCAACACCACTTTGTATGTCTGTGTACTGTGGGAGTCGGTACGCAACTGTCCCAACTGGTAATATTTATCGCTGCCGCATGGATATAGAGCATAAACACTCTGACTGCTACCCTCCTGGGTGCCGGTTAAGGTAAGTTCAAATTCCTTTTTCTTGGCATCATATACAGACGGAACAACCAAGCCTTCCTTGGTTTCAAAAACAATTTTGGTTGCCTCTAAGGTCTTGTCCGACAAACTGACAGAAGCGTTGACTTTATCTTTCTTTCCTGTTGGAATAAACTTCCAGGGCACATAATAGGTAGCGGAAAGTTTAGGATAAAGACGATCGCCATCCTGACCATTGGCATAACGGATTAAAGAAACATTATCGTAATACGGCAAAAAGGTATCAAAACTGTATGTTCCGCCCTCATCAAAAAAGGTCACCATGCCTTTATTCGTATCCAATGTATTGTAATTAAAGGCATTATCGGACAAAGCGGCTCCTTGTTTTCCCAAAGGGGTAAGCACACACTTTTGCGTGGTACCGCCCGCAGACGAGGCTCCATCGGCAGGAGCTACCTCGTACGTATTGCCGTCTTTATCTTGTATGATAACAGGAAAAGAAACATCGGATTCATCTCCCGAAGGTTCTACGCTTCCTATCAAATTTCCCGTGGCATCATAAAAAAGCAAGGTATGACTCTCTGGGTCGTACTGCACCCGGGTTTGTTCCGACACGCTGAACGCTAACGTTACATCGGGCTTTATAATACCTGCCTGGGCGGTTGCCGTTCCGCCATAAAAGAGAACATCGGTACTTACAATACCCGAATTGGATGCATCATATTTTGTTTCGATAAACCCTGATATCAGCTGATTGTCCGTGTTTACGCCTATGCCCGTAAAATGTACCGCTAAGGGCAAATTACCCACAAAAGGGACAACCGCATATCCTTCTCCACTGAAAATGCCATGGCTTCCATTAACGCTTGTCAAGGTAACGGAAAAATCACCTGCCTTAATCTTATCCCCCTGTGTCAAAGATTCTTTGGGTTCTTGGTTGGAGAGTTCTATTGAAGGTTTTTCTCCGCAATGTGCCAAAATAATGCTGTCATTTAAAGGAAGGGCAAGGCTATCCGAGCTGCCGTATGTTACTTCCGTTTGTCCTTCACAAACGCCTCCTACCCGATAAAGGTACGTATGTCCCGGGGTAAGGTCTTTCAAGGTAATGGTGGCGTCTTGTGTTTGCTGTTGGTACCAGGTTTGTTTGTCAAAATCACTACGGCGGTAGCTTACTTCGTAGGAGCTGTATTCTCTCGAAGGTGTCCATTCCAATATCAACTTATCATCCGATGTGGCGGCTTGTACGTTGGTGGGTGCCGTGCAGGGTGATTTCATTTGAAACCACGAAATGGTACTGTTGCCATTATTTTCAAAGGGAATATTGCTTGCATTGGCTGAAAAGGGCAAAAAAGCTCGAACGCTCCAGGCATATTTCTTATTGGCTGACAGGGGCGGATTGGCCATTGTATACGCCAAACCGGTAGCTCCCGTGGTGGTGCTGTAAATGACAGGAGAATAGCTATAGGCCGTTTCCAATGAAGCTGTATTATCCTCTATTTCTTTCAGCGTAAACTCATATTCTACCGTACCTACTCCCAAAGAATGTTGCGGCGACCACTGAAAAAGTATATTCAAATTATCGCTTGCATATTGCTTTTTCCCAACAGCCGGTTGTACCAAAAGCGGAGGCTTCTGCAAAGCTAAAAACGTGGAACCGCAACTTTGTGTCGAAAGAACTTTGCCGGTATAATATTCCACCGCCTCAAAACAAAACTGCGTGCTGCCCAACGGCAATTTCCCTTGCGAAAGGCTTCCGTAACTATTCAAATTTTCTTGCCTGAAATACGGTGCCAACTCTTGCATGGTCAAACGCAACGGCACACCCGGTTCCAAGGTTATCGCCTCGAAATAGGCTTCGGTCTTGGTAACCAACTCCTGTCCCATCGAACATTTGAGGGTAAGTCGCAATTTAACTTTCAAACTCGATTGGTTCAAATCCCGACTCAGCAACGTAACGGATAGCTTGTCCGTCTCGCCTCCGCTATAATCTACCAAATAGATAGGTGCCGGACTTAACACCACCGTACTTACCTGTACCGGATAGGTACTGCGTAACTGGGCTTGCAAAAAAATACTCTTTGCAAAAAAGAATACCGTTAAGCAAAGTATAAACCTAAACGAAATGGTATGTTGTCTGTGTGTCATTCTCATCTCTATCGTATAATCAGCTTATAGGTTGCACGAACAGTCTCCGTTATCATTTGTAACACGTACTGCCCGCTTGGTAGCGTTTCTTGATAATTCTCCCTATACCAACGGCTACCTCTCAACGTCCGTTCCTCTAATTTTATACCCTGTATAAGGTTATTCAACAGATGAAAAGTTGATGCTACAACATAGAAAAACCGAGAATAATATTTTTTTCATTGTATTTTGTGTTAAAGTGTTTTTTAATTGCAGAGCAAAAGTAGCCACATTTGTTAACAGAAGCAATATTTTTCAGGACTTGTTTAACAGAAGTTAATTCAAAAGAAAGTTTTGTCGTTCATTCATATTCATCAGAATTTAAAAATTGATAATTAATTTGTATTTTTGTGCCAGTTTTTAATTCTTAACCATTTAATAAATAGTACAGAAAGATGAAAGTAGCAATTGTCGGAACCAGTGGTGCGGTTGGACAAGAATTTTTGAGAGTTCTTGCAGAACGCAATTTTCCCATTAGTGAGTTAGTATTATTCGGTTCTTCTCGTAGTGCCGGAACGGAATACACCTTTAAGGGTAAAAAATATACTGTCAAAGAATTAAAACATGGAGATGATTTTAAAGGAATTGATATTGCCTTTACATCTGCCGGAGCAAGTATTTCTAAAGAATTTGCAGCCGATATTACCAAATTTGGTGCTGTAATGATAGATAATTCAAGTGCATTTCGTATGGATTCGGATGTTCCTTTGGTAGTGCCCGAAGTGAATGCTCCGGATGCAAAAGTGCGTCCTCGTGGTATCATTGCCAATCCTAATTGCACTACCATTCAAATGGTTGTAGCATTGCAGGCGATAGAAAAATTATCACACATTAAAAAAGTGCATGTGTCTACTTATCAAGCAGCCAGTGGTGCGGGTGCTGCTGCTATGGACGAATTGGAATTACAATACAAGCAAGTACTAAACGGCGAAAAACCGACCGTATCAAAATTTGCTTATCAGTTGGCTTATAATGTTATTCCTCAGATAGATGTGTTTACCGATAATGGTTACACGAAGGAAGAAATGAAAATGTATAATGAAACGCGTAAAATCATGCATTCCGATATTGAGGTGAGTGCCATGTGTGTTCGTGTTCCTTCTTTGCGTGCACATTCGGAAGCTACTTGGATAGAAACCAGTCGCCCTATTTCGGTAGAGGAAGCACATAAGGCTTTTTTATCTGCGGAAGGAGTTATTTTGCAAGATAATCCTGCGGAAAAAGAATATCCGATGCCATTGTTTGTGGCAGGCAAGGATCCTGTATATGTGGGAAGAGTAAAAAAAGACCTTACTAATCCAAATGGCCTGTTTTTTTGGTCTGTAAGCGATCAAATTAAAAAAGGTGCTGCCCTTAATGCTGTTCAGATAGCTGAATACCTTATTGCAGAAGGAAATATTTAGTTTTCAAGATTGATTTTCTAATTCACGAAATATGTCACAACAACGTGTCGTTTTTTGTTCCGATATATCGAAAGATATTTTAGCTGAGGTTGAAAACATTCAACCTCAGTATATATTTATACTGACCGATAAGGAAACAAAAAAACACTGTTTTCCTTTTTTAGCCAAGGTAGAGAAAATCAGAAAAGCCTCTTTGATAGAAGTTGAATCCGGAGATAACAGTAAAAATGTAGAAACGCTCGTTTCTATTTGGAAATATTTGAGTGAGCATGGTGCAACCAGAAAATCGTTGATGATAAATTTGGGTGGTGGCATGATTACTGATTTGGGCGGTTTTGCAGCCTCTACGTTTAAGCGTGGCATGAGTTTTATCAATATTCCGACTACTTTGTTGGCAATGATTGATGCTGCTGTGGGTGGCAAAACAGGGATTAATTTCAATGGATTGAAAAATGAAATAGGAGTCATTAATCCCAGTAAAAGTGTGTTGATTGATACACAATTTTTGCAAACGCTGGATAAAAACAATCTTTTGTCGGGCTATGCCGAAATGATAAAGCATGCTCTTATTTTTTCGGAAGAGGAATTGAAAAATCTTTTTCAGCTTGATTTTGATGAGATTGACTATCAAAAACTTAACTCTTTGGTACAATCGTCTATACAAATAAAGGAAAATATTGTTTTGCAAGACCCAAATGAACAAGGCTTGCGGAAAGCCCTAAATTTCGGACACACTATTGGGCATGCCTTTGAAAGTTTCTCATACAAAAAAAATCAACCGGCTTTACACGGATATGCTGTAGCATGGGGTATGGTGTGTGAATTGTATTTGTCATATAAATACTTGGGCTTTCCTAAAGAAATTATGATGCAGGTTGTTGATTTTGTGAAAGTAAACTATCGAGGGTTGGCTGTTTCTTGCAAAGATTACGACTGTCTATACGAACTGATGCTTCACGATAAAAAGAATACCGTTGATAAAGTGATAAATTTCACCTTGCTTTCGGGCATTGGGCAATTGAGTCTTAACCAAAACATTGAAAAAGAGGCTATTTTCGATTCATTGGATTTTTATAGGGAAATGATGGGCATGTAATTTTCATCCCAATTTATATACTATAAAAGCCAAACTAATATCTTTTAGTTTGGCTTTTATAGTTGAAATATCTTATTGCTGTTTTTGAAAAATATAGAAATCAGCCAAAGACGTTCTTTCGCCATTCCCATCGAATGGATATTTATTAGGAATATGCTTAATAAGCTTGAAGTTTTTAGCATTTTCTTCCACCCAATTGGAAAATATTCGATGTCTTACATGAGGTGCTTTTCTGTCTTCTCCATCATCAAAATTTGATGAGTATATAATGACAAATTTCATTGAAGAAGAAAATACTTTTTCCATATATTTCTCAAAAGTTTCATTTTCTACCAAATGATAGATAACATCCAAACTCATTACCAAATCGGCGTTTTCGTCCTTATGGTTGTTCAATAATTGAAAATGTTTTGAACTGTCCTCTTTGTATAAAGCAGCACAGCGAGCAATGGCTGTTTCACTGACATCAAAACCAATATATGATTTTATTTGGAAGTATTTGAGCTGATTCCCGTCACCACAGCCAAATTCTATTACAGTTTCAATGTCGTTTTTAACAACAAAATCGTTGATTATTTCACCCTTGAATTCTGCAAGATTATTGTATGATCCAGCCCCCGAATTTCCGCCTTTTTTATACCGTTTCTCCCAATATTCATTCGATGTTGTGAAAGGAGAAACGCCTTTTAGCCATCGGTAAAGGTTTATAGAACATTTTCCAATGCAAGGTATTTTTTCAATATTTTCTTTTTTCATTTTGTATTTTAATTATTTAAAAATCAATAGGTTGTGAAATCACATGAGTTCAATGTCGAGATAGTACTTGTACAATAAACCCGCAAGACCGAGATTCGAGAATTTAGCATTTTTCATTCGGTTCATTTCAGGGTCAATCGAATAATTTCTTGCGGTGCGAAAATCAGTTTTTTCAAGATTTGTTTGTACAAAAGAGGTATTAAGTAAATCGCAATTGTCGAACATCGACATTGATAGGTCTACTTCTCCAAAATCGGCTTCTTTGATGGAGCAATTCACGAACTTTGTGTTTTTTATTTTCTTTTTAAAAAATGACGAATAATCAAGGATGCAATCTTGAAAATTTACCGTAAACAAGAAATCATTGCAACAACTAAAGTCAATGCCCAACAGTTTACATTTTGTAAAACGGATATCCTTTAATCCTGTGTTTTGTAACAGGGCTAAAGAAAAATTGCAGTTTGTAAAGTCGCAATTTATGAAATCGGTATCGTTCAGTTTGCTTTTTGAAAAGTCACAATTTGTGAATTTACAGTCAATGAATTCGTTTTTACTCAAACTTTGGTCTGAATAATCAATGTTGTCAAAAGTTTTTTTTTCGTGAAGTTTTGATGTCATTGACTTGATTTTTTTTTAATCTGTATCAAAAATACAAGAATATTTTAAATATTGCCGTTGTTGAGAAGTTTTTGTATTATTTCTGAAAATAAAAAGGGGAAGGAGAAAAGTACCTTCGCCGGGAATCGAACCCGGATCTAAAGTTTAGGAAACTTTTGTTCTATCCATTGAACTACGGAGGCATAAATTTCGTTTGCAAAAGTAGTTTTTTTTGTCGGGAGTAACAAATTTTACCCTTAATCAGTCGAAAATTGTCTGAAGGACATCTAAGGATTTAATTTTATTCAGAGTCTGTAAATGTAATTGGTAGAATTCCATCATGTAACGTAATAAGATTTGCTTTTCGGCTCTGCTTATTTTCAAATTCTTCATGGTTGTATAATCGACTTGCAGTAATTTGTAGAATATATCACTCTCTGAACGGTTGAGATAATGATTGTGTGATGGTTGCTCACCACAAAAAACGCCATTCAACATATCAAAATATGCTCCTTTACAGATGGTTTTTGCATTCGGGTAGAAGCCAAAAAAATGGGTAAGTTGTAACAAAAATACGAGATGAAAATTGGCATAATCGGTATTGTTTCCTTCTAGGGAGAGAATTGAATTTTTCACGAACGAAAACAACTCAGTGTCTTTTTCTGTTTCGGACAAGCACTTATACAGGACTTCGGATAGAAATAGAACGATAGAACTTTTAATCGGGTTATTCAAAATATTATTCCCGAAAAATTGCATTTTAGCTTCCTTTATTTGCTGAAGGTCTTTTTTAGGGTGATGTTCAACCTCAATATCTAGAATGCTAAATGGTTGAATATAAGATGATTTTACTTTTGCCCGTTTGCTATTTGGGTTATAGATAATGTATGAGACCTTCCCAAATTCTTCTGTAAAAAGGTGTAGAATGTAGTTGTTATCGTTGTATTTAGTATGATGAAGAACGATGCCTTGCGTTTTGTAAAGCATACTCAAGTTATTGTTTTATTATTTTGTGCGTTTCGTGAGTATTGTCGGATGTAATACGCAAGAAATAAATGCCTATAGGCAATCTATTTGTATTTATATTCACAGAAATAGAGGAGCCTGTCGTTTGCAACACTAATTTGCCTTGCAAATCGTACATTTTATATGTTCGAGCTTTTGCATCAACATTGTGCACCGTAACATGGTCATTGCATGGATTTGGGTAAATAACGGTGCTGGTTTCGTCTGCCAGTGGGTCATAAATGTAAGTGCCATCGTCTTTTTTCAATACGGGCTCAATCCATAACGAGGTAGATATTGGTCGATAGGGATGTTCTGTAAACGGTTTCCACGTGTCTCCATTTTTATAATAAGCAGTGTTCGTTACACTCATATTACGGTTGTTTACCATATAAACTGCAAACGAATCAACGGTTTCATAGGTTATTTCGTAGGATACGAAAAAACTGCTGTCAACACATATCGGGTTTTCAAAACGAATGTAGTTTTCCTTTTCTAAGAAAGTTGATTTGTTATCGTAATAAAAACCTGTTGCACGGTATTTCATTTCTTTCGGATTAAATTCCACAGAGGTTAATAAGTTTGCAGGAGCATCCGTACCATTATAGACCTTGACGTATACTTTGGAATTGACATCTCTTTTTCCAATAGCAGGAACAATATAAACGCCATATAAATAACTATTTGTATCTCTAACAAATTTTTCCGCAAATTCAGTATATAGTAATTCGTTATGACCTGATAAAAGTCCTGTTTTGCCATTTTCAATGTATTCTTTCCCTAATTCTTCAGAGGCGTTTATGTTATTAATGCGTACGCAAGGATTTGATTCGTAAGGGTCTTTGCCCACCATTTTTGTAACATTGCTGTTATCAGAATCCAACCAGCATTTTAATTGTTTGCTCGAGAGTGCATAATAATCCCATGCTTTATTAAGACGAAAATAATAATCCAGAATAGGATTACTGCATTCCGATTCTCCCCCGGTAAGCCCTCCAACAATTAAATTGTCATTGTCAAATAAAGCAGAACCTGATGAACCTGGTTCCGTTGTCCCTTTATCCCATTTGTTTATTTTCCAATGAGAGTCGGTTAAGACCGTTTCTTTCAAGTCTTCATATGGGTAAGTCGTATTTGCCGGTACGTCATTCTCAAAAGAAACTCGTTTGATGTCTCCTTCAGGGTGTTGTACTCCCATAAGGGGTGCAGGAACAGTTGTTTCTCTATTCCATCCTGCTAGGTAGGGACGATAATCAACAGGTGGCATTTGAGTTAATTCGAGTAAGGCAAAGTCGATATTGAATGCCCTGGCTATCAATGTTGCTCCGCCGAGGGTAAACTCTTGCGATCCTCTTATGAGCGAGTCAATGACAGGTACCTCATAGTTAAAATAACTAATAATTGTTTTTTCGCAATCGGTTTCGTCTACGTTGTGTGCCGCTGTGAGTAAATAGGGCTTTCCTTCCGAATTATTGATAAGTGTCCCTGAGCCCAACCACGTATAGGTATTCCCTGTAACATACAACAAACACGTTGCCCTACGTATATCTTTTGCTTTTTCGACAAAAGCAGCATGTGTGCTGCATGCTTCTGATGCTCCAAAAGTACCTGTTCCCAAAACGTTTTTAGTAGCAATGTCCAATGTGTTATGACTTACCTTTCCTATTTTTAGTTGTGCTTGCAGTTTTGATTTCCAAGGTTCTTGGTATTCAATTATTATACTGTCTCCCGAAAGAGGAGAAATGGGTAAAATCTTATTGCTGTTATTGTTAATGCTAGTAAATGCTCCTAAAATATTAGTTTGGTCAGGGTTGTAAATAAATAATTTTCCTTCCTCCGGAATTTCAAACTCTGAAAAAACCAACCCGATAGCAGCCGCACCCGGAGAGTAAATGCCCAAACGCCAAACAAATTGTCCCTCATCAGTAATAAATGTTGTTCCTGAATTTTCGGGTGTATAATCAACAGAAAAATTTTTGCCGACAATGAATTTTCCGTTTTTCTCGGAGTTTGTTTGGGAGATGCTATCGAAAGGAATTTTCTGGAAGAAATCTGAAGATGTATTTTTCTCCAAAAGAGATTTTTTAGCAACATTATTATCCCCTTGAAAGGGAAGAGGAGACCCGCTATTCGTCTGTATCTGACTGAAAACCAATTGTGTGCTAATGCAAAATGTTATTAAAAATAGAATTTTATTTTTCATAGGAGCAACATTTTTTTAGTACAAGTAAAGATTCATTTCCCATGTTGAAGAGTAAATCTATAACACTTAAATTGGGTAAAAAACCAAATTTATGTTCGAAAATCTGATAGTAGGGCTGTGAAACAAAGGACTTATCAACAATTTCTTTTTTCGGAGAAATTTGTTCCCTAAAATCAATTTCGTTCTTTGTTACAATATGTTCGTATTCGGCTGTTAATAAAGGTTTTGTCTCAATGTCCAACAGCTCTAAAACGACTTGTTGTATCTCGGTGTTAAAATCAAGTAAAAATTCGTATTTTTTTGTGTAAAATGGCAACAAATCGTCTTTGTAATACTCAAAAAATGGGCTCGAATTATAAGCCGCTTCAATTGCTCTCCAATGTATTAATTGCCAATTTTCGTTCGTGGCAATCCGAATATCTTTGATTTTACACTTTTCCGTTTTTGACTTCTCTGTTGGAATTGACAATTGCATTACACCATTTGCGGTGGCTATTTTGCACCGGTTATGGTAGGTTTGTTTTATGTAATTACAGTGTTGTTCAATATGAATAATCGGAAAATGAATAAACTTGCTAAAATATTGAACATTACCCAAATAAACGGATGGAAGCAATATGTTTTGCATCACTGTTAATTCTTGTGAACCATTTTAAAGAGCCGATTCCATCTTACTTGATTGATGAATGTTTCGTCTTTGTCCAGTGATAACCAAATAAATATAGGCTTTCCTACAATGTGGTCTTCGGGTACGAACCCCCAATAACGAGAGTCTGCTGAGTTATGCCTGTTATCTCCCATCATCCAATAATAATTCATTTTGAATGTATAAGAAGAGGCGACTTTGCCATTAATGTAAATTACGCTGTCTTTTACTTCCAAACTATTGCCTTCATAATTTTTTATAACTCTTTTATACAAAGGAAGATTTCTCATGTTAATGGCAATCTTAACTCCTTTTCGAGGAATGTAAATAGGCCCGTAATTGTCTCTTGTCCAATTGGTGTACTCGAATGGAAATGTCTGTCCGGAAATAAGTCCGTTATCCAATTTTACATTAATGACATTCGGTAAATTTTTTATTTTATTTAGTGCTTCTTTTGTCAGAGGTAATCGGTATACCGGATTGTGGACACCAACATTGTTGCGTTCATACCCGCAATAATCCAATGCTTGGTCTCCATTTGGGATATTGTTTAGTAAGAAAGTTTGGTCATCTTTGCTTACTCCAACTCGTTTGAATTGCATTTCCGAAATTTTTCTCCCATCGGTTTCTACCCAGTAACAAAGTTGTATGCCGGAAGCTTCTTTTTGTGCTTTGCCATTGATGTAAACGTGATTGCTCTTCACCTCAAGCGTCTCTCCCGGTAGTCCGACGCAGCGTTTTACGTAATTTTCACGTCTATCTACAGGGCGATAAATTATTTCTCCAAATGTTTGGGGATTATTTCGTACGAAGCTTCGTCCATAATCATGACATAAGGTGTAATAATCAGGGTTTGAAACTTTTGTTGTTACCGTATCTCCGGCAGGAAAGTTAAATACAACAATGTCTTGCGATTTTATAGAGTCCAACCCTTTTAGTCGCCTGTAATCCCATTGAGGAAAATCTATATACGATTTGCAATTGAGCCATGGTAAAGTATGTTGTGCCAAAGGGAAAGACAAAGGGGTATTCGGAATTCTAGGCCCGTAACTTACCTTACTAACCAGTAAAAAATCACCCACTAATAAGCTCTTTTCTAAGGATGAAGAGGGTATTTTGTAATTCTGAAAAAGGAATAGGTTGATAAAATAGACAGCAATAAGTGCAAAAACGATTGCATCAGTCCATTCCGCTACTTTCAACAAGTGCCTATTTTTTGTTTTTTTCCAAAAACTCCAAGGAATGATTTTGGTAATGTAAACATCAAAGATTACCGGAAGTAATAGCAACCACCAGAAATTGTTTACCCAAACGATAAACAAAATATATAAAAGACAAGCAATGCAAGCTTTTATCCATTGCTTTTTTGATGTTTGGAACAAGTTTTTCTTTTTTACTTCTGTATTTTGACTCATCTTTACTGTTTTTAGATTATTTAAAAATTAAACAAATCTTGCATGCCAAAAAATCCTTTTTTGCCACGAGTGAATTCGGCTGCCAATACTGCACCCAAAGCGAATCCTTCGCGATTTTTGGCATCGTGTGTAATGCTTATCGAATCAATATTGGATTCATACTTTATCGTATGGATTCCCGGTACTTGCCCTTCACGGATAGCGTGTATGGCCAATTTCTCCTTAGTAGACTCATTATTAAGTTCCCATGCTGATTTGCGATCAATGTTCTCTAAAATATCTTCAGCTAACGTAATGGCTGTGCCACTTGGAGCATCTAACTTTTGAGTATGATGAATCTCTGTCATTTCTACATTGTAATTAGGAAATTGGTTCATTATTTTTGCCAAATATTTATTGATGGCAAAGAACACATTCACGCCTAAACTGAAATTAGAAGACCAAAAGAAAGCCAGCTCTTTTTCGTTGCAAATGCTTTTTACTTCTTCTATTTTGTCTGTCCAACCGGTAGTGCCGGAAACTACTGAAACTCCTGAAGCAAAGGCCCTTTTGTAATTTTGAATGGCCACAGCCGGTGCTGTAAATTCGATGGCAATATCAGCACTTTTAAAGGCTGGAGAATTAAAATCATCTTGATTGTCAATGTCAATCTTACTAACTATTTCATGTCCACGGGCAATAGCTACTTGTTCTATTATTTTGCCCATTTTCCCGTATCCGATTAATGCTATTTTCATTTTATTCTGTATGATTCTTTTGTAGAGATAAACTACAATCTGCAAATATATTAAATATGTAGTGAAAAGCGGTTTATAAAATTTGTTTTTTTACAAATTTAGGTCTACTTGTTCCCTTTTTGTTAATTTTTTTACAACTAACTCGTACGATTCATCAATCCATTGCTTCAATAATTCTTTAGAAGTCATATCTTCTACTAAAATGCTGTTCCAATGCTTCTTGCTCATGTGCCATGCAGGATATACGCAAGCATATTTTTCACGCAAAACGAGGGCTTTTTCGGGGTCACATTTCACAGCTATCGTTTTCGGAATCGCATCTAATGGAATCAAAACGAACATCTTGTTCTTGACCTTGAAAACGAGCGTTTCCCCATCAAAGGGAAAACATTCTATAGTCCCTTTCTTGGTCAAGCAATATTCGCGTATTTCTTCAATATTCATGATACTTTCAGTTTACCGGTGGTAAAAAAGCGTCTTCTATATGCTCTATTTTATATCCGTTATTTTTGTTTGGCAAAAGAGCGATTACATCAAAACGAACTTCTTTGTTGACATTAAATAGATAAATATATTCTTCTGTAGCATGGACAATTCGTTTTATTTTTCCGTTGTTGATAGCGTCTTTGGGGTGCTCAAAATATTCTGTACTGCGTGTTTTTACCTCTACAACAACCAGATAATCTTTTGTTTCGGCAACAATGTCCAATTCCAAATTGCCGGCTTTCCAATTACAATGCCGAATCCAATAACCCTTCTTTAGTAAATAATCGGTCGCTATTTTTTCGCCTTCTTTGCCTAATTTATTGTGATTTGCCATGTCTTTTTACATTTCTTCGGTTTTTTTGTCAGAACCACTTTTTTTATTTTGTAATGAATTGTACCTTTGCAAGATATACCAAATAATAAGTTTTTTACTAATTTTTAAAAGGACGAACGATAATCAACATTGATTTTTCATTAATCACAACAACATATTTAATGGATGAAAAAAGCTGAAAAACGTATAGGCAAAGTTAAACAAAAATCTTTACCTCGTACAAATAGGGTTGCTTTTATGCTTAATGATAAAGAAATGAATGCAGTAGAATTTTATATTTCCAAGTACAAAGTAAAAAATAAGTCTCGCTTTTTGCGAGAGGTACTTATGACTACTGTTATTAAGCGTTTAGAAGAAGATAGTCCTACGTTATTTGATTAATCCACAATAAAATACGATGTCGAACCCTTTTATTTATATTCTAGCAGGACTTGCATTTTTCGGGTTGGTACTGTTTGTTGCAAAAAAATATTATGAACAAAAGCAAAAAAATGCTTTGGCTCAGAAAGATGTTTTTTTGTCAAACGCATTGTCTTCTCTTGAAAATGAAAAATCTGTTTTAATAGAAAGATTAAAACAAAAAGAAGAGCAATATAGAGAGCTGTTGGGTAAAATGGCTGTTGAAACAGAAACCGCACAAAAACTATTCTCGCAAGTAGCTGTTTTAGAAACACATAATGAAAATTTGGCGGAAAAATTAGCTACGCAAAAAAAAGAGTTAACGGAGTTACAAGAGCAATTTACCAAAGAGTTTGAAAACATCGCTAATCGAATATTGAAACAGAATTCTGTGGAGTTTGCCGAGGCTAATCATAAGAATTTGAGTGAGATACTGAATCCTTTGAAAGAAAAAATTACCACCTTTGAGAAAACTGTGGGAGAAACTTATGAAAAGGAGTTGCGTGATAAGCTTAATCTGAGTGCTGAAGTCAAAAAACTAACCGAATTGAATGGCCGAATTAGTGAAGAAGCCAACAATTTGACCAAGGCCTTAAAGGGAGATGTAAAGAAGCAAGGTAATTGGGGCGAAGTTATTTTGGAAAGAGTATTGGAGCGTTCGGGCTTAAGGAAAGACCAAGAATATACCCGAGAAGAGGTAGTGGATGGAGATCGTGGACAAATCTATCGTCCAGACGTTATCATTCATTTACCTGATAATAAGCATATTATAGTCGATTCGAAAGTTTCTTTAGTTGCTTACGAACAATTTATAAGTGCAGAAGACGATGAGAAAGATGCTTCGTTGAGAAGGCATGTTGAGTCTCTTCGCAAGCATGTGAAAGAACTTAGCGAAAAATGCTATCAAAATTCCCCATCTCTCAATACCCCTGATTTTGTCTTGATGTTTTTACCTATTGAAGGTTCTTTCTCGGTTGCTGTACAAACTGATGCTGATTTGTTTTCTTATGCTTGGGATAAGAAAATTGTGATTGTTAGTCCGACCACACTGCTGGCTACTTTGCGAACAATTGCTTCCATTTGGAAACAAGAAAATCAGACAAAAAATGCACAAGAAATAGCTCGTTTGGGCGGTGCTTTATACGACAAACTTGCGGGTTGTATTGAAGACCTTGTCAAGGTGAAAAATAATATAGATAGGGCGGGTGTTTCTTATAATGATGCTATTAAGAAAATGCAAACAGGAGCTGGAAATGTTTTTGTTACGGCAGAAAAGATGAAACAATTAGGAGCAAAGACATCTAAAATTTTACCTGAAGACCTCTTGTAATCGATGTTAGACGATACGTATTTTATGAAACAAGCTTTGTCTGAGGCTAAAAAAGCTTACGATAAGGGTGAGGTTCCGATAGGGGCAGTAGTTGTATGTAACCAACAAGTTATAGCAAGAGCTCACAATCTTACCGAAACTCTTAATGATGCGACTGCTCATGCTGAAATGCAGGTTATTACCTCTGCTGCCAATTATTTGGGTTCTAAATATTTGATTGACTGTGTTTTATACGTCACTGTGGAGCCTTGTGTAATGTGTGCGGGAGCGTGTTTTTGGTCAAAGGTTTCAAAGGTTATATATGGTGCAAGCGAAGAGAAAGAAGGTTTTACGAAAAAAGCTCCATACGCAATGCATCCAAAAACAGAAGTTGTCGGGGGAATAGTAGCAGATGAGTGTGCTGCCTTGATGAAAGATTTTTTTAAACAGAAAAGATAATAAAATGAATTTTGTAGAAGAACTGGAATGGAGAGGTATGATACATACCATGATGCCTGGGACAAAGGAACAGCTTGAAAAAGAAATGACATCTGCTTATGTTGGTATTGATCCCACCGCGGATTCGTTGCATATAGGACATCTGGTGGGTGTTATGATGTTGAAGCATTTTCAACGCTGTGGACATAAACCTATCGCGTTGGTAGGTGGGGCTACCGGTATGATTGGAGACCCATCTGGTAAAAGTGCTGAACGCAATTTGTTGAATGAAGAGGTTTTAAGGCATAATCAAGAAGCGATTAAAGCACAATTGTCTCGTTTTTTGGATTTTGATAGCGATGCTCCTAACGCTGCCGAAATGGTAAATAATTACGATTGGATGAAAAACTTTACGTTTTTGGATTTCATTCGTGATATTGGTAAGTATATAACTGTTAATTATATGATGGCAAAGGATTCCGTAAAAAAAAGGCTTGCTGCTGAGTCGAGTGTAGGAATGTCTTTTACCGAATTTACCTATCAATTGGTACAAGGTTATGATTTTCTTTATTTATATGAAAATAAAAATTGTAAGTTGCAAATGGGTGGTTCTGACCAATGGGGAAATATTACTACCGGAACCGAACTTATTCGCAGAAAAATGTCGGGTGATGCTTTTGCTCTTACTTGTCCGCTTATTACAAAAGCAGATGGCGGCAAATTCGGGAAAACAGAGAGTGGTAATGTGTGGTTGGATAAAAAGTATACTTCGCCGTATAAATTCTATCAATTTTGGTTGAATGTTAGTGACTTAGATGCTGAAAAATATATCAAAATTTTTACATTCATAGGCAAGGAAGAAATAGAAGAGTTAATTAAACAACACCATGAAGCTCCTCATTTACGTATGTTGCAAAAACGTTTGGCTCAAGAAGTTACGGTTATGGTGCATTCTCAAGAAGATTACGAATTGGCTGTAGAAGCCTCTTCTGTATTGTTTGGAAATGCCACCTCGGATACCCTGAAAAGGTTGGATGCTGATACGTTATTATCCATATTTGAAGGTGTTCCTCAATTTGAGATTGATAGAGTTGATGTTGGTGCCGAAGTTAAACTAATTGATCTGTTGACAACTCAAGCCCCTGTGTTTGCTTCTAAAGGTGAAGTTCGCAAGATGCTTCAAAATGGAGGTTTATTTGTAAATAAAGAAAAAGTTGTAGATGCTGAATTGCCGGTATTAAATGGGATGCTTTTAAATGACCGGTTTATCCTGGTTCAGAAAGGGAAAAAGAATTATTATTTACTACGCATAAAGTAAAAACACAAGTAAAAATTTGGTAAATTCTTCAAAAGAATCTACCTTTGCCCCGAAATTACAGTTCAATTAGTAGGTCTGTAATTTTTACCTTGTCTCATGGTGTAATGGTAGCACTGCAGTTTTTGGTTCTGCCTGTCGAAGTTCGAATCTTCGTGAGACAACAAAATAGGTAAAAGTCTGATCGTCAAAATGGATAGTCAGGCTTTTATGCTTTTGGTAGATAGAGTTTATTTAGTTTTTTTTTGTCTCATGGTGTAATGGTAGCACATCAGTTTCTGAATCTGCTTGTCTAGGTTCGAATCCTAGTGAGACAACAATGAGTTTAAAAAACTGTAAATCGATTGATTTACAGTTTTTTTTGTTTTATGGGTATATGTAGATATATTTCTAAAACACATATCTCCTCAACCCTAAATTTTTTAATAATCTTGTTGTACATTTTCATCAATATTCTTCCAAAAATCAGTGCCTTCCAATTTTGCTATTTTTTCTTTAATCTCAGCAGAAATGGTCAATTTGGTGTTTTTATTAAAGTCATAAAATACGATAACGTCCTGAGCTTCTGCCACCAACTCTTTTTTGTCGTTCATAATTTGGTGTTGAACGTGAAAACTGGAATTTTTCACATTGTCAACGCTAGTATATATGGTAACCTGTCCCGGGTAGAATAATGGTTTTCGAAATTGGCAAGTTGTAGAAGCCAGAATTGGTCCAATCTTGATTGTTGCTTGCATTTGCATTAAACCTATTATTTCTAAATAGTTGACCCTTGCAGCTTGTACGTATTTCAGAATAGACAGATTGTTCACATGTCCGAAGGCATCAATTTCACTCCAATCAATTCGTAACTCCAATTTAACGTTTGTTTTTTTCATTTAAGTTGCTATTAATGTTCAGTGCCTTTCGGGGAGTATAAAAAACAGGTTCGGGCATATCATAAACGGATTTTCGTAAAAAATCGCCAAAAGATTTATTGTTTGTAAATTGTTTTTGTTCTTCTACAGAAATAATCGAACCAATACCTATGCGAGGTTTCTGGTTTTGTTTGTTGAAAATTTCATGAGGCATTCGTATGCTTCTTATTCTCCAATCAATAACACCTAAAAAGTAGAAAAGAGTAGAGTTTCTGTCAAAAAAGCGAATTGGAACAATGGGGACTTTTGCCATCTTAATAAGTCTTATAATACCCTCTTGCCATTCTCGATCTTTTATTTTGAAATCTTTTATTCTGAAATCAGAGACCGCTCCTGAAGGAAAAAATCCAACGGGATGACCATTTTTAAGAAGTTCTAACGTTTCTCTAATACCATTGAGGTTAGTCGTTGCTTCGGCTTTTTTATTCGTTGTAGGGGTTACCGAAATGAAATTTTCTTCCATTGTTTTAATAAGGGAAAGAATTTTGTTTACCATTATCTTGTAATCAGAACGCATACTTGCTATTAAGTCAATTAACATAATTCCGTCAATGCCACCGTATGGGTGATTGGAGATAGTTATGAAAGCTCCTTCTGGCAGCTCCTTTAATCGTTCTACATTGCCAATTTGATACTGAACACCTATATTTTTCAGTAATTCTGTTGCAAAGGCTGCTCCTGTGTAATCGCAAGCACTTTCGTATGCCGCATTTATTTTGTTTATTCCAAAGAGATACATTAGTTGCCGAGCCAATTCATTCCCGATTCTTCCCTTAAAAATAGAAGAAAGATTTTCCACATCGTTAATGCCTAATAATGTTTTTTTTACATTTGCATTATTGTTCGATTCGATATTCTTTCTCTCCATTGATTATAATAAGTACGTATAACAAAAATAGTTAAATCATTTAGTTGTAATAAGATTATTTCTTGGTATAGATAATCTTTCACCCTTATTTTCCAAGAAAAAAGCGATCAAAATAACATCTTCATTTCCTTGGTTTACTCCGTTATGAAAAGTATTTATTACTTCTGCAAATGATGAGTTTTCAGGGAATCGCATTTTCTTTCCATTTTCTAATTCTATGGTTAAATTGCCTTTTAAAACATAGGCAAATACAGGCGTTTCGTGCTTGTGCCAACCTGTTGATGCTGCTTTCGGAATAGTTATTTTACATATTGTAACCTCGTTATTGGTGAAATTCGGAAAAATAATTTTTTGCCCGATTGAAGTCGTATCGGTTTTTAATACAGGTTCGATCATTATGTCTTTATTATATTCTGCTTTTGCAGCAAAACACATAAAGATTACGCCTATAATTAATGTTATTTTTTTCATATACTTTAAAAATTAATCAAATACTCCATAAAAGGAAGATTAATATTTCCTTTATGGAGTATCTGGAATAATCTGTATAATGTTCCGTGTTAATTGACAAGCAATCAAGAATTTACAAAGCTTATACTTTGTATAGTATTATTTTTATTGTACAATTTAAGGATATATACTTGTTTAGAAGGAAGTTTTTGAATTGTTTTTGAATCGTTCGAAGTAATTGTTTGCATCAATTTTCCGCCAATTTCATACACTTCAATTTTATCTACTGTTTGAAAAATTTCCGACTTAATTTCTCCATTCTCATCAAATATATTCAAGTTGTTTTTTTGTTCTGTAATATCTGTTGGATTTGTATTAATGATGATAGAAAAAGTTCCTTCTTTTCCTCCCGAGGAGCCATCTACCTGTATAAAGTAGGTTTTGCCTATTGTCAATCCGCTAGTGTTCGTAATTGTCCCTGAAGCATTTGAGGCGTCCTTGTCATCATTGGCTGCAATAAGTTGATAGTTGGAGGTGTTTCCACTAACTATATTTTTCCAATCATCGTCTGTCGCAGTCCAAAGTGCAATCTGATCATCAAAGCCCTCTGTTTCAATCGAAACGGAATTGGTTGTTGCAACAAATTTAAACCAAACAGAATTTTGTAAACCTCCTTCAGGGCACCAAGTTTTTTGCGAGTAGCAACTTGTATCAGCAGTTGAGTATGGAGGACAAGGTTCATTAGTTTCTACAGTAGCACCTTCATTGGTGAGAGATTCGTATAGAACATCCTCATTTAGTAAAGAGGCATTTTTAATGCTATCATTTGCAGGAGGAGTCGAATTCTTGGTATAGGCTTTTATACACAAGTTAAATTGTTTATCTGATATATCCGTTCCTACGTTATTCCATGTTGATCCGTTTGAGCTAACCCATTGCAAACCGGAATTTTGTATTGTCGGGTTACTGTATCCTGAAATTACTGTTTCGATGGGAAGAACGTATGACTTTGTGGTTGATAAATAACGGACTACAATATAAAAATCTCCTTCAACATAAGTGGGATTTACCGGATCTATACTGTAAAATCCGGCATTTTCGAATGAAGTATTTGCTGAATAGCCAACCATTTTGGTCAAACTGGCATCACTGAAAATCCAATATTTCACTTGCGTATTATCCTCTGAGAGGAATGTCCCTATATCCGTTACCTTTTCGCGTTTTGGAGCTGTGTATTTTACCTTCCCATATGCCGCATTCCCAACTCCGTATCCTATACAACTTGTCATTCCCAAGTAATCGTACAGGTATAGATTGTCAATTTCATCCTTATCAACTCTTTTGGTAAAAGAAAAACATTCAGTTCCAACATATTTGTCCTCATAAGACACATAAAAGTATCCTCCATCCATGGTGTTTGTTCCCCACGTATTTTTTACAATCCAAGCTCCTGTACTTGTCGGTGTGCCACTAGTGTTTCCGGTAACCGTCTTTGAATCATCCCATCCTACAATACTTATTCCGTGATTAACTCCATAAGTGCCACTATGATCGTAATAATAGGTGTAATTTGACGAGTTATAATATGAGGAACTGTAGAACATTCTTGATGTTACAGAACCATTTTCCATAATAGCTTCTTTGACTGTGCTAATATCATCCGGTAACATGATAATATCCGACACATAAGCAGGAAAATCAGCTTTAGTTACGGTAGGGCATGTAGTATTTCCGAAAATATATGGGACAGAATCTTCGTATGCTGGACCTAACAATCTTGCAAAACAAGCTGTTGCAATTAATGAATTGCCTCCTTGTGTTTTTGTGTATTCAAATCCATGACAATTTGTTAGTAATTGAGGAGAAAGATAGCCTTCTCTATAGCCTTGAAGATAGAATGTTGATTGTACCGCATCGGTTGCTGCAAATGCCCAACAAGGTCCGTTATTTACCTGATTTCTTGGGGATAGTACATAACTAACACCATTTAAATTACGTAAATCATAAGAAGCGGGGAGTGATTTTGTAGTACGTTTACCTTCCTGATTATGTTCTATTTTGAATGGAAGTGGAATATAGGAGGTAGGCAAATCAGAAGAATAATATTTCGTTAACTCTTCATTCACAGGCTTAAATTCCATTTTCTGAGCACAAGCGTTACTCATGGAAAATAAAATCCAAAGTATAACGCAGAAGTAAAAGTGTTTGGTTTTCATGGTTTGATATTGTTAGTTAGTTCAGGATAAGCAATACGTGTATGATAAATATTCTTTAGCTTTTCTTTGAGAATATGTTTTGTTAAAGAAATTTGCTTTAGCGTTAAAGGAGCATTATTTAGAGCCCCGTCTGCCAAAAGGGAATTAATAATATTTTCAACCAGATCATTGATGGAACCGTCGGTATATTCGGGCAAGCTTCTAGACGCCGCTTCTACTGAATCACATAACATTACAATAGCCGTCTCTTTCGTGTACGGAATCAATCCTTTGTAGGTAAATATATCCTCGTCAATTTTTTTGTCCGGAAATTTCGTTTTAAAAGAATTATAAAAATACCGTACTTTATTTTTTCCATGGTGTGTCTCTATAAATTCGATAACCATTTTAGGAATCTTGGCTTCCTTAGCAATTTCTACTCCATCTGCAACATGTTGAATAATGATTTTGGCACTGTCTTCATAACTCAATTGGTCATGCGGATTATTTCCTTTACTCTGATTTTCAGCAAAGAAAGCTGGGTTTTTCATTTTGCCAATGTCATGATACATGGCTCCTGTTCTTGCTAAAAGTGGATTAGCCTTCGTTTTAACTGCAATCTCTGCAGCTAAATTAGAAACTTGCATTGAATGTTGAAAAGTGCCGGGTGCTAATTCTGAGAGTTTCCGCAAAACGGGATTGTTGATGTTTGATAATTCGACCAATGTGACATTGGAAATAAACCCAAATGCTTTTTCGAAAATATAGATGAGCGGATAAGCAAAAAGTAGCAAAATGCCATTGATTAAGAAAAAAATGAAGATAATCCATTTAATTTGCAAAAAATCACCATCCAACGTCATACCATAGCCAAAATACATAAGGCAGTAACTCGTGAAAATCATAATCGCGGATTGTACTAATTGAGATCGTTGAGAAAGATCTTTCAAACTATGGATGGCAACCATGCCGGCTGTTATTTCCAACAATACGAATTCAAAAGGAAGAGGAACCATAAAAGAGCACAGTAAAACAGTGATGATGTGAGAAAAAAGCCCCGTTCGAGTATCAAAAAATGTACTTATTACGATAGGAATCAAACAATAGGGAATAAGATATACAAATGTTGGATTGAGGCGTTGTACAACCACTGACGTTATGAGTGTAAACCCAACGATAAGAAGCAATGTTAACGTTACAAACCGTTTACTGGTAAAAAATTTCTTCCTAAATAGCCGAGTATACAAGTAGAAAAGTAATATAAGACAAAATACAATTAAGGACTGACCTGCAATAACAACGTATTGACTTTTTTTGCTGCCCTCTTGCTGGTATTGTTTCTTCAAGGAATCCAAAATTTTAAACTTTTCAGGACTTACAATTTCCCCTCTATCTATAATTCTTTCCCCAGCTTGTACTCTCCCCGAGGTGATGGAAATATTGTTTAGTTCATCTGATTTTATTTTATTGGTGATTTCCAAATCGTAGCTTAAGTTGCTTTCAATGTATTTGCTAAGTCGAACATCTTTGATTTTTGAAACTGAAAGTCCCTTGGGTATTTGGCTGAAGATATATTCAATGGCTTTGGATTCTGTAAAAATATCCGCTATGTTGCGGGTTTTTCCCACATTATGTTCCACAATAACTACATACTTTACCTGTTTGTTCGCTAAATTTATATACTGTGCATCATCCAAAACGCCTACTGAATAAACATAGTGAAGCTGTTTTTTTAGAAAATCAAAATAAAGGTTATTGTTGGCAAGAGAACTGTCTCCCTGAATATTTTTATCAATATCCTTATACAAAAGATTTATTTTCTCGTTTTCTTTCGAAGAATTAACCTTAAAATATGGTTTATTTGCCTTTAGAATATTATTCCGATCAATAATTAGTTCTCTTTCTGTTTTATAGATGGGAAAGTCAAAGGTCGCAGTTAATAAATCATACTGCCAAGGCTTTCCTTCGCTAAATTGGTATTTGTATTGAGCGTCATGAGGAAAAAACCAAATAATAAGGAGCGTTGCAAGAACGAACAAGGCATTCTTGATTATTTCGTTAAAGATTTTTTTCTTTCTTCCTTCCTTTAAGCTCTCACTCATATCCTATATTTATTTATAAGAAAGTAATTTTAGGCAAATTTAATTTTTTATATCTTAACAACAATATTTTAGGTAAATAATCTTAAATTTGTGAAGTCAAAACAAGAATAGTCTTATGGGTTTTCCTTTTGAAGAAGTTATAAATTGTCACTATGCTGTAAGTTTGGTGCCGCTTTTGCCTATGCGAGCCGAACCCTCTGAAAAAGCCGAGATGCTTTCTCAGTTGCTTTTCGGAGAGCTGTGCTTTGTGAAAGACCAATCCGAAAAATGGACGAAAATTCATAACATTAATCATTCTTATGATGGATGGGTTGATAGTAAAATGATAACAAAAATATCCGTAGCTGAAAATGATAATTTAGAAAATGATAATTTTTGGCAGGTGAAGAATCTTGTAGCACCTTGTTTTTCTGAAAAATTACGACAAAACATGCTGCTCACGTTTGGCAGTAAGTTTTATAATTACGATGAAAAAAAAGAAATAGCCTTTTTTGCAGGGCAAGCATACAAGATTAGCAAAGAGAATCTTGTCCGTCGGAATGTCGATTTTTCCGAAAAAGCATTACTTGAAATCTCGTCACTTTTTCTTAACGTGCCATACCTTTGGGGCGGAAAAAGTGCTTTGGGAATTGACTGTTCTGGTTTTACCCAACTAATATTTGGGGCGTTCGGTGTACAACTCCCGCGTGATGCAAGTCAACAAGTCCAAGTTGGGCAGACAGTTGATTTTTTTAGTCAAGCCAAGGCTGGTGATTTAGCTTTTTTTGATAATCCCGAAGGAAAAATTATTCATGTAGGGATTTTACTCGATAGTAAAACTATTATTCATGCTTCCGGCAGAGTCAAAATCGAAGCTTTTTACCCCCAAGGAATTTTTTCTGCTGAGCAAAATAAATACACTCACTCATTACGTCTAATAAAAAGAATCATATAATCTTATAAAAAATAAAGCAATGGAAGAAAATCAACTTAACATCGAAATATCAGATGAAGTCTCAGAAGGTATATACTCTAATTTGGCAATCATAGCACATTCTGCCAGTGAATTTGTTATAGATTTTGCTCGTGTCATGCCAAACACACCAAAAGCAAAAGTGAAATCCAGAGTCGTTTTAAATGCAGAACATGCCAAACGATTATTGTTAGCTTTACAAGATAATATTGCTAAATTTGAAAAGCAATACGGGAAAATAAACCTTTCCGATCAAAAGATGCCTCCCATTCCGATGAACTTTGGGGGAATGCAAGGAGAGGCATAATATTATAATTTTGGAAAAATGAATGGAAAATATCAAAAGGGTCAACTTGTAAACAACCAGTTAGCTGCTCTTTCGTACCGTGGAAAAGGAGAAATACCGACTCTTTTTCAAGTTATTTCGTATGGTAAAGACTCTGATTTTTCGACATTTACGACAAATGTAGCAGAAAAAATAATTCAAAAAATACAAAATACCCGGTCAAACCATTGGGTGATTGTAAAAGGATTGAAAGAGGTAGAAGAAGTAGAAAAATTATGCCTCTTTTTCGGTATAGATATCATGCACATTAAGGATGCATTTAATCCCGATCATTTGCCCAAAATAGAAGAATATAATCATTACCTTTTTGCTATAATGAGCTCTCTTTTTCATAATCAAGAAGGTCGGTTGAAGTCATATAATACTTCCATGTTCTTGGGAAAAAGTTTTGTAATGACACTACAAGATGCAAATACATCCATTTTCGATAATGTAGTTGATGCTTTCAATGGAAGCAAAAAAATAATATCTAATTCATCCGACTACCTATTCAATTTACTCCTCAATAATTTATTGATAGATTTAACAGGTCATACTGAATTGCTAGTTGAAAAATTGCAAATACTGGAAGAAAAACTTTTTACTTTCCAAACAGACAAAAATATAGGGAAGAAGCTTCAGCAAATGCAACGCGATTACATGCAAATTAACAAAAGTGTCAGCCCTTTAAAAGAACAATTCAATCGGTTGCTCAGAGTAGACAATCCCCTTATTCAAAAACAGAACCTTATCTACTATTATGATATCAATGATCACTTTCGCTATGTCGTAGAATTAAACGATAATTGTCGTGAAATGATTCGATCGCTTGCCAATTTGTATCTTTCCAATAATAATTTGCGAACCAATGAGATAATGCATAGGCTTACAGTCGTTTCTACTATTTTCATTCCGCTGACATTCCTGACCGGCGTCTGGGGAATGAATTTCACTGGTATGCCCGAACTTGAGTGGGAACACGGGTATATTTTTGCTTGGGGTATAATAGTTGTGGCAGCTGTAGCAACTGTTTTTTGGCTTAAGTCTAAAAGATGGTATTGAAGCCCCTCTCTCCTATAGAAAATAATATAAAATAAAATTTTTTTTATTCAAGAAACATTGTTTTGTTGAAAACTTTTCCTATCTTTGCAACCCGAATTTACGGAAAAAGGTCGAAAAAACGAACAAAATAATTTATAATAAAAAAGATAGAAAATGCCTACAATTCAGCAATTAGTAAGAAAAGGAAGGGCCAAACAAGTCGACAATAGTAAGTCTCCTGCATTGGATTCTTGTCCTCAACGTCGTGGTGTTTGCGTAAGGGTTTATACAACAACCCCTAAAAAACCTAACTCGGCTTTGCGTAAGGTAGCGAGGGTACGTTTAACAAATCAAAAAGAAGTAAACTCTTACATTCCGGGAGAAGGTCATAACTTACAAGAACACTCAATTGTTCTCATTCGTGGTGGTCGTGTTAAGGATTTACCGGGGGTTCGTTATCACATCGTTCGTGGCACATTGGATACAGCTGGGGTTAACGGACGTAAACAAAGACGTTCTAAATACGGAGCAAAACGCCCAAAACCGGGTCAACCTGCAACGACTGATAAAAAGAAAAAATAATTTCAATAAAAAATAACAGTTTAATTAATGCTGTTGAGTATTTTGGATAACGCTTTATGGGTTGAGTAAATAAGTTCAGAGGAATTTATTGAAGACAATAGCAACCAAAGACAAAACGGAAAATTTTGAATCAAAATGAGAAAAGCAAAACCTAAAAAAAGGATTGTTTTACCAGATCCTATTTTCGGAGATGTGATGGTCACAAGATTTGTGAACCATTTAATGTATGACGGTAAAAAAACTGTTGCTTATACTATATTTTACACTGCTCTTGACAATGTAAAGGCGAAGCTGCAGAACGAAGATAAAAACATACTTGATATCTGGAAAAAAGCCTTAGAGAATATAACCCCTCAGGTAGAAGTTAAGTCGCGCCGTATTGGTGGTGCTACATTCCAAGTTCCTACCGAAATTCGTCCAGAACGAAAAGAATCCATTTCAATGAAAAATTTAATCCTCTATTCTCGCAAGAGAGGAGGCAAGACAATGGCGGATAAATTAGCTGCTGAAATTGTAGATGCATACAATTTGCAAGGTGCTGCATTTAAACGCAAGGAGGATATGCATCGTATGGCAGAAGCTAATCGTGCATTTGCACACTTCCGTTTCTAAATTGAAAATGAATAATTAAGGAGAATTTAAAAATGGCAAAAGGAGATTTAACATATACTCGGAATATTGGTATCATGGCTCACATTGATGCTGGTAAGACTACTACTTCTGAGCGTATCTTATTTTATACAGGACTTACACATAAAATAGGTGAGGTGCACGATGGTGCTGCTACTATGGACTGGATGGAACAAGAACAAGAAAGAGGTATAACCATTACATCTGCAGCTACTACGACTTGGTGGAGTTACAAAGATAATAAATATAAGATAAATCTAATAGATACTCCGGGACACGTCGATTTCACTGTCGAGGTAGAGCGTTCTTTGCGTATTCTTGATGGTGCTGTTGCTACTTTTTGTGCAGTAGGAGGTGTAGAACCTCAATCTGAAACAGTATGGCGTCAGGCGGATAAATATAATGTGCCTCGTATCGGATATGTCAACAAAATGGACCGTTCCGGTGCCGATTTTTATGATGTTGTTCGTCAGGTAAAAGAAGTGCTTGGTGCTAACCCATGTGCAATCCAAATTCCTATTGGAGCAGAAGAAAAATTTAAAGGAGTTGTTGACCTTGTTGCAATGAAAGCTATTTTTTGGCATGATGAGACAATGGGAGCCGAATATTCTGTCGAAGAAATTCCTGCAGATCTTCTTGCTGAAGCTAAAGAGTGGAGAGAAAAAATGCTTGAGGCAGTAGCAGAATTTGATGATGTTTTAATGCAAAAATTCTTTGACGATCCTTCTACAATAACTCAGGATGAAATTAAATCGGCTATTCGAAAGGGAACGTTGAGCATGCAAATTAACCCAATGATTTGTGGGTCTTCTTTCAAAAACAAAGGAGTCCAAACAATGTTGGATGCTGTATGTGCATATTTACCCAGTCCTCTTGATACTCCTGAAATTATTGGGCATGATGTTGATTATCCCGATAAACAAGTTGTTCGTCATCCGGACGCAAGTGAGCCCTTATGTGCATTGGCATTTAAGATTGCTACAGACCCGTACGTAGGACGTTTGTGTTTCTTCCGTGTTTATTCTGGAAAAATTGATGCGGGATCATATATCTTCAATACTCGTTCTGGAAAGAAAGAACGTATTTCGCGGCTTTTCCAAATGCATTCAAATAAGCAAAATCCTGTTGAGATAATTAGTGCTGGAGACATAGGTGCAGGTGTCGGATTTAAAGATATTCGTACAGGAGATACTCTTTGTGATGAAGATCATGCAGTGACACTTGAATCAATGGATTTTCCTGCTCCAGTTATCGGTATTGCTATTGAACCGAAAACCCAAAAAGATCTAGACAAATTAGGTAATGGTTTATCTAAACTAGCAGAGGAGGATCCCACATTTACTGTTAAGACTGACGAACAGTCAGGTCAAACCATTATCAGTGGTATGGGTGAACTTCACTTGGAGATTATTATAGACCGTTTGAAAAGAGAATTTAAAGTTGAGTGTAATCAAGGGCGTCCTCAAGTGTCCTACAAGGAGGCAATTACTCAAACGGTTGAACTTCGAGAAGTATACAAAAAGCAATCGGGAGGTCGTGGTAAGTTTGCTGATATGATTCTTCGTGTCGGTCCAGTTGACGCAGGTTTCGAGGGAACTTTACAATTCGTAGATGAAGTCAAAGGTGGTAATATTCCTAAAGAATTTATTCCATCCATTCAAAAAGGATTCAACGCTGCTATGAGAAATGGAGTTTTAGCAGGTTATCCAGTAGATAAATTGAAAGTTGTTGTGGTTGATGGATCTTATCATCCCGTTGACTCTGACCAACTTTCTTTCGAAATTTGTGCTCAAATAGCATTTAAAAATGCTTGTGCAAAAGCAAAGCCTGTTCTTCTTGAACCGATTATGAAAATGGAAGTTATTACCCCTGAGGAAAGTATGGGTGACGTAATAGGTGACCTCAATAAACGTCGTGGACAAGTAGAAGGTATGGAATCTAGCAGAACTGGTGCTCGTATTGTAAAGGCGAAAGTGCCATTGGCAGAGACTTTTGGATATGTTACTTCTTTGCGTACAATATCTTCAGGTAGGGCAACTTCCTCAATGGAATTTTCTCATTATGCAGAAGTTTCTAATGCTATAGCCAAAACTGTTGTAGCTGAAGCAAAAGGTAAAGTCGAATTATTGTAAAATATAGAAGATGGATTAGTAAATGATTCTTAATACATCTTTTCTTTCAAATAATAAAATAAATAAAGACAATGAGTCAAAAAATTAGAATCAAGTTAAAATCTTATGATTACAATTTAGTTGATAAATCAGCTGAGAAAATTGTAAAAACAGTAAAAGCTACAGGAGCAGTAGTAAGTGGACCAATCCCACTTCCAACTCACAAACGTATCTTCACTGTGAACAGATCTACTTTCGTAAACAAAAAATCGAGAGAGCAATTTCAGCTATCTTCTTATAAAAGATTGATAGATATCTATAGTTCTACAGCGAAAACTGTCGATGCTCTTATGAAATTGGAGTTGCCAAGTGGCGTAGAAGTAGAAATTAAAGTGTGATAGATAAAGTAAAAAATCGTATTTTTTTACAACTAGTAATTAATAAATTAAATTGAAATGCCAGGATTAATTGGGAAAAAAATCGGAATGACATCCGTTTTCAGTGCTGATGGGAAAAATGTTCCATGCACTGTTATTGAAGCTGGTCCTTGTGTTGTTACACAAATTAAAACTCTTGAAAAAGATGGCTATGAAGCTATTCAAGTAGGTTTTTCCGAAAAAAAGGAAAAAGCTGCAAATAAGCCTGAATTAGGTCACTTCAAGAAAGCAAATGTGGCTCCACAAAGACACTTGGTTGAGTTCAAGGGAATTGAAGGCGAAGTGAAACTAGGAGATGTATTTACCGTAGATTTGTTCTCAGATACTATTTGGGCAGATGTGATCGGTACATCAAAAGGTAAAGGCTTTCAAGGTGTGGTAAAACGCCATGGTTTTGGCGGTGTTGGGCAGGCGACTCATGGACAACATAATCGTTTAAGAGCACCAGGTTCTATAGGAGCTTGTTCTTATCCGGCTAAAGTGTTCAAAGGTATGAGAATGGCTGGTCGTATGGGGGGGGATCAAGTTACAGTACAAAACCTTCAAGTGTTAAAAGTAATTCCTGAAAATAACCTCATTCTTGTTAAAGGGTCGGTTCCAGGGGCTAAAGGTTCAATCGTAATTGTTAATAAATAATGGAACTAAATATTTATAATATAGAAGGAAAAGATACCGGAAGAAAAGTTTCGTTAGACGAAACAATTTTCGGAGTTGAGCCAAATGATCATGCCATTTATTTAGATGTAAAGCAATATATGGCAAATAAGCGTCAGGGAACTCACAAATCAAAAGGAAGAAGTGAATTGGCAGGAAGTACTCGTAAGTTAGGAAAACAAAAAGGTGGCGGCGGTGCTCGTCCTGGTGATATTAAATCACCGGTACGTGTAGGTGGAGGTCGTGTTTTTGGTCCAACTCCAAGAGATTATAGCTTCAAGTTAAATAAGAAAGTTAAGCAATTAGCTAGAAAATCAGCCCTTTCTTACAAGGTGCAAAATGGTAGTTTGATTGTATTGGAAGATTTCTCTTTTGAAACTCCCAAAACAAAAGAATATATAGGCTTAACAAAAAAACTAAAAGTAGATAATAAAAAATCACTTTTAGTTTTACCTGAATCAAATAAAAGTGTATATTTGTCGGCTCGAAATTTGGAAAAAGCAAGTGTGATAATTCTTTCAGAATTAAACACTTATAAAATTTTAGATGCTCAGTATTTGATGCTGACGGAAAAGGCAGTGGAAAATTTAGTCAAAAACTTTAATGCATAGGAGTTTAGGAATATGGAAATTATAATTAAACCCATAGTTACTGAGAAAGTAACCAAACTTACAGATAAACTCAATCGTTATGCATTCAAAGTGAATAAAGATGCAAACAAGCTTCAAATTAGTCAAGCTGTTGAGAAAATGTATAATGTAACGGTAGAAGCAGTTAATACGCTTAATCATAAGGGAAAGAATAAATCTCGTTTTACGAAAAGTGGAATTGTTTCTGGGAAGACTTCTGACTACAAGAAAGCTGTTGTTACATTGAAAGAAGGCGATACAATAGATTATTATAGCAACATCTAATAAAAGAAAATGGCTGTACGTAAATTAAACCCCACAACACCGGGGCAGAGACATAAAGTTATTGGAACATTTGACACAATTACTGCAAGTGCTCCAGAGAAATCTCTTATTTTTGGTATAAACAGATCTGGTGGACGTAACAATGATGGTAAAATGACCATGCGTTACATCGGAGGTGGAAGTAAGAGAAAATATAGAGTAATTGATTTTAAAAGAGAAAAAGATGGTGTTCCTGCAGTAGTGAAAACAGTTGAATATGATCCCAATCGTTCGGCTCGTATTGCATTACTTTTCTATGCTGATGGGGAAAAACGATACATTATTGCTCCTAATGGCTTGCAAGTAGGACAAACGGTTTTGTCGGGTGTTGATGCTGCTCCTGAAATAGGTAATGCTTTGCCATTACAAAATATTCCATTGGGAACAATTGTTCATAACGTAGAATTAAAACCTGGACAGGGTGCCGCTTTGGTTCGTTCTGCTGGAACATTCGCTCAAGTAACTTCAAGGGAAGACAAATATGTAATTATTAAATTGCCTTCTGGAGAAACGAGGATGGTTCTTTGTACTTGTAAGGCTACTATTGGAAGTGTCGGCAATTCGGATCATGCATTGGAACGTTCAGGAAAAGCCGGTCGTTCTAGATGGTTAGGGCGTCGTCCTCGTGTAAGAGGTGTGGTCATGAATCCCGTGGATCACCCAATGGGAGGAGGAGAAGGTCGTGCTTCAGGAGGACATCCTAGATCTCGTAAAGGTTTGTTGGCTAAAGGGTATAAAACGCGTGCTCCTAAAAAAGCTTCAAGTAAATATATCATCGAGAGAAAGAAAAAGTAATTTGATTAATTTAAGAGAAGTAACATGAGTCGTTCATTAAAAAAAGGACCGTATATCAATGTAAAACTTGATAAAAAGGTAGCAGCCCTAAATGAGGTTAACAAAAAAAATGTCATTAAAACATGGGCAAGAGCTTCGATGATATCACCTGATTTCGTCGGTCATACAATTGCAGTTCACAACGGTAACAAATTTATACCTGTGTATGTTACAGAAAACATGGTAGGTCATAAACTTGGGGAGTTTTCACCAACGCGTGTATTCAGAGGACATGGAGGGAATAAGAAAAAGTAAATTATCCGTTGTTGTAAAAATTAGGAAATAAAAATAAAATAAAATGGGTGCTAGAAAAAAAATATCAGCAGAAGAAAAGAAAGATGCAAAGAAGGATCTTCACTATGCTAAGCTAAGAAATGTACCTACTTCTCCTCGTAAAATGCGTCTTGTTGCGGATATGATTAGAGGTGTAGAAGTTTATAGGGCACTTGGCTTACTAAAGTTCTCTACAAAGGAAGCTGCTGGAAGTATGGAAAAACTACTTCGTTCTGCAATCGCTAATTGGGAACAAAAAACCGAGCAAAAAGCTGAAGATGCAAATTTAGTAGTAAGTGCAGTTCATGTGGATTCGGGGAGAATGTTGAAACGTCTTCGTCCTGCTCCGCAGGGAAGAGGTTATAGAATTCGTAAGCGTTCGAATCACATAACCATATATGTAGACAGTGTGAATACTAACGATACTAAAAATTAATGTTAGATGGGACAAAAAGTAAATCCAATAAGTAACCGTTTAGGAATCATCAGAGGTTGGGATTCCAATTGGTATGGTGGTAAGAACTATGGTGATACAATACTTGAGGACTCTAAAATCAGGAAGTATTTAGATGCTCGTCTTGCAAAAGCAAGTGTATCTCGTATTATTATAGAACGTACATTGAAGCTCGTAACGATTACTGTCTGTACAGCTCGTCCAGGTATAATCATAGGAAAGGGAGGTCAAGAAGTCGATAAGTTAAAGGAGGAGTTGAAAAAAGTTACCGACAAAGATGTTCAGATAAATATTTTCGAGGTAAAAAAACCGGAAATAGATGCTGTTATCGTAGCTAATAATATAGCCCGTCAGATAGAAGGCAAAATTGCTTACAGACGTGCAACCAAGATGGCAATTGCTTCTACGATGCGTGTTGGTGCTGAAGGTATTAAAGTGCAGGTATCGGGACGGTTGAATGGTGCAGAAATGGCTCGTTCTGAGATGTATAAAGAAGGAAGAACCCCTCTTCATACTTTCAGAGCCGATATTGATTATGCTCATGCAGAAGCTTTAACAAAAGTAGGTCTTATTGGTGTAAAAGTATGGATTTGTCGTGGTGAAGTTTATGGAAAGAGAGATTTGACGCCACAATTTGCTGTTTTAAAAGAGGGTGGTCGCCAACAAGTTGCTGGTGGAAACCGTAATGATAATGGAGCCAAAGGCTTTAAAAAGAGAAGAAAATAATCCGTTAACGAATTTTACTTAAGGAAAACATGTTACAACCTAAAAAAACAAAGTTCAGAAGACAGCAGAAAGGCCGGATGAAGGGTAATGCCCAAAGAGGTAATCAGTTGGCATTCGGTTCTTTCGGAATAAAATCTTTAGAATCCAAGTGGATTACAGGAAGACAAATAGAAGCTGCTCGTATTGCGGTAACTCGTTATATGCAGAGACAAGGACAAATTTGGATACGTATATTTCCAGATAAGCCGATTACAAAGAAACCAGCAGAAGTACGTATGGGTAAAGGAAAGGGATCTCCGGAGGGTTTTGTCGCTCCTGTTACTCCTGGTCGAATGATTATTGAAGTGGAGGGGGTTTCCTTTGATATTGCAAAAGAGGCATTGCGTTTAGCTGCACAGAAACTCCCCGTTACTACAAAGTTTGTAACGAGACGTGATTACGATTATGAATCTCAAAATGCGTAATGTAGTATGAAAACATCAGAAGTAAAGGAATTATCTAGTAAAGAAATTATCGAAAGAATCGAAGGAGAAAAGGTACAGTTGGCTCAACTTAAGTTGGGGCACAGTATTACTCCTCTTGATAATCCGAATCAAATTAAAGAAGTCCGTAAAACAATTGCTCGTCTCCAAACTGAATTGCGTGCAAGAGAAATCAACAAAGAAAATTAATTCAGCCTGATATGAGAAATTTAAGAAAAGAAAGACAAGGCGTAGTTTATAGCAATAAAATGGATAAAACAATAACTGTTGCTATCAAATGGAAAGAAAAACACCCTATTTACGGCAAGTTCGTAAGTAAAACAAAGAAATACCATGCTCATGATGAAAAGAATGAGTGTAGTATTGGTGATACTGTGAAAATTATGGAAACCCGTCCATTAAGCAAGCTTAAAAGATGGAGATTAGTAGAAATAATCGAAAGAGCGAAATAAGATGATACAACAAGAAAGTAGACTTATCGTAGCAGACAATAGTGGTGCAAAAGAAGTACTTTGTATTCGTGTTTTGGGCGGAACGGGGAAAAGATATGCAACAGTGGGGGACATTATTGTTGTAGCAGTTAAATCTGTGATACCCTCAAGTGATGTTAAAAAAGGTGCTGTTTCAAAAGCTATTATAGTACGTACGAAAAAAGAAGTTAGGCGTCAAGATGGTTCTTACATCCGTTTTGACGATAATGCGTGTGTTCTTCTTAATGGGGCTGGAGAAATGAGAGGAAGTCGTATTTTTGGACCTGTTGCTAGAGAATTACGTGTAGCTAATATGAAAATAGTTTCCCTTGCACCGGAAGTGCTTTAACCCTTCGAAAATATTTAAGAAATGAGTAAATTACACATAAAAAAAGGAGATACTGTTTACGTGAATGCGGGCGATGATAAAGGTGCAGTTGGTCGCGTGCTCGAAGTTGTAATAGACAAACAGAGAGCTATCGTAGAGGGTGTTAATCTGGTGTCAAAGCACACCAAACCTAATTCAAAGAGTCCTCAAGGTGGGATCGTGAAGAAGGAGGCATCTATTCATATCTCGAATTTGAATCCTGTTGTGAAAGGTGATAAGCCTACACGTGTTGGACGCAAAGTCGTAGATGAAAAATTAGTGCGTTATGCAAAAAAAACAGGGGAGGAAATTAAACAATGAGTAATACAGCAAGCCTTAAAAAGGATTACACGGAGCGTATTGCTCCTACTTTGATGAAAGAGTTTGGTTATAAGTCGACAATGGAGGTTCCTGTTCTTGAAAAAATAGTTTTGAATCAAGGGCTTGGAATTGCAGTCGCTGATAAGAAAATAATAGAAGTAGCAATAAATGAAATGACTGCTATTGCAGGGCAAAAAGCCATTGCAACATATTCTAAAAAAGACATCTCGAACTTCAAGCTCCGTAAAAAAATGCCTATCGGTGTGAGGGTTACGTTGAGAAGAGAGAAAATGTATGAATTTCTAGAAAGACTTATTCGTGTTGCATTGCCTCGTATTAGAGATTTTAAAGGTATAGATAATAAGTTAGATGGAAGAGGAAACTATACTCTTGGTATACAAGAACAAATCATTTTTCCTGAAATAAATATCGATAACATTACTAAAATCTTGGGAATGAATATTACCTTTGTGACTTCTGCAAAAACAGATGAAGAAGCATTTGCTTTGCTCAAAGAATTTGGATTACCCTTTAAAAAATAATAAAGGAAATAATAAATAGATATGGCAAAAGAATCAATGAAAGCTCGGGAAGTGAAAAGAGCAAAAATGGTCGCTAAATATGCTGCAAAAAGAACACAATTGAAGGCAGAAGGCGATTATGAAGGGTTACAAAGTATTCCCAAAAATGCTTCACCGGTTAGATTGCACAATCGTTGCAAACTTACGGGTCGACCAAAGGGGTATATGAGGATATTCGGTATTTCTCGTATCCAGTTTCGTGAAATGGCTTCTAAAGGATTAATTCCAGGAGTTAAGAAAGCTAGTTGGTAGTTTTACTGGTTTTCTGTAAAATAAAGGCATCAATTTTTAAATATTGTCTGGGTAGTCCAGATCAATTTAATCTAAAGAACATATGACAGATCCAATTGCAGATTATTTGACAAGGTTGAGAAATGCTATTAAAGCAAACCACAGAGTGGTGGAGGTTCCTGCGTCAAATTTAAAAAAAGAACTTACCAAAATATTGCTCGATAAAGGCTATATTTTGAATTACAAGTTTGAAGAAGAAGGTCCTCAAGGCATGATTAAAATAGCTTTGAAATATGACCCGGTAAACAAAGTGAACGCAATTAAAAAACTAGTGAGGATATCGACTCCGGGATTGCGTAAATATACAGGACATAAAGATCTTCCTCGTGTATTGAATGGTTTAGGAGTAGCGATTATTTCTACCTCAAAAGGAGTAATGACCGATAAAGAAGCTCGTGAGCAGAATGTCGGAGGTGAAGTTTTGTGTTATGTTTATTAATTAAATTTGAGGAGAAAATAATATGTCAAGAATAGGAAAATTGCCAATTAATTTGCCCAAGGGGGTTACTATTACAATAAAGGATAATCTTGTAACAGTGAAGGGTCCTAAGGGAGAATTGATGCAAGAAATTCATCCTGAAATAAGAGTGGAAGTTGAAGAGAACACTATTAGGGTGGTTCGTCCGAACGATGAAAGGCAAAACAGAGCAATGCATGGCTTATACAGATCTCTCATCAACAATATGGTGATAGGAGTATCTGAAGGGTATAATAAAACGTTAGAACTTGTCGGGGTTGGTTATCGTGTTTCCAACAATGGGCAGGTGTTGGAGTTCTCGTTAGGGTATACTCACAATATCTTTTTAAAATTGCCTTCTGAAATTAAGGTGGATACAAAAAGTGAAAGGAACCAAAATCCGCTTGTTATTTTAGAATCATGCGATAAACAATTAATTGGGCAAGTGTGTGCTAAAATACGATCTTTCCGTAAACCTGAACCATATAAAGGTAAAGGTGTTAAGTTTGTTGGAGAACATATCCGTAGAAAAGCCGGAAAATCGGCAGGTGCTAAGTAATTTAAAAAGGTACTATAATGACTGAAAAAATAGCAAGAAGATTAAAAATAAAAGCTGGTGTCAGAGATAAAATAAATGGCACAGCTGAAAAGCCTCGTATGTCTGTATTTAGAAGTAATAGCCAAATTTATGTGCAAATAATTGATGATGTTGCACTAGATGGTTCAGGCAAGACTTTAGTGTCAACTTCTTCATTACAGATAAAAGAAAAAATGACTAAGACTGAAAAATCAGCGAAGGTTGGAGAATTAATAGCAGGGGAAGCAAAGAAAATAGGAATTGAAGCTGTTGTATTTGACAGAAATGGTTTCTTGTATCATGGTAGAATAAAAGAATTAGCAGAAGCTGCTCGTAAGGGAGGACTCAAATTTTAATAATTATGGCAGGTAAAAATAATATAGTAAAGACAACTAATGATATCGAATTAAAAGATAGATTGGTTGCTATCAACAGAGTAACAAAGGTTACAAAGGGAGGTCGTGCATTTACATTTTCCGCTATTGTTGTCGTAGGCAATGAGGATGGTATTGTTGGCTGGGGATTAGGAAAAGCAAATGAAGTAACTACTGCCATAGCAAAGGGAGTTGAAGCTGCAAAGAAAAATTTGGTTAAAGTGCCTGTTTATAAGGGAACTATTCCTCATGAACAACTTGCTAAATTTGGTGGCGCTGAAGTCTTTATTAAACCAGCATCGGCTGGTACTGGAGTTAAAGCGGGAGGGGCTATGCGTGCTGTACTTGAAAGTGTTGGTATAACGGATGTCTTGGCAAAATCAAAAGGTTCATCTAACCCTCACAATTTGGTTAAAGCTACAATTGCTGCTTTATGCGAGTTAAGAGATGTTTACACAGTGTCTCAAAATAGAGGAGTCTCTATCGAGAGAGTTTTTAAAGGATAAATACATATGGCAACTATAAAAGTAAAACAAGTAAAGAGTAGGATAGGTAGTCCAAAAGATCAAAAGAGAACGTTGGATGCTTTGGGATTGAGAAAAATAAATGCTGTAGTTGAACACGAAGCTACTCCTCAAATTCTTGGGATGGTAAATAAGGTTAAACACTTAGTCCTTGTTGTAGAAGAGTAATCTTTTATTGAATTTATATACTAATAAAGAAACGAAAAATGGATTTGAGTAATTTAAAACCAGCAGGAGGTTCTGTAAAAACCTGCAAAAGAATTGGTCGTGGAACAGGTTCTGGATTAGGTGGAACTTCAACAAAAGGACATAAAGGACAGAAGTCTAGGTCAGGTTATTCTAAAAAAATTGGTTTTGAGGGAGGTCAAATGCCAATACAACGTAGATTACCCAAGTTTGGATTTACCAATATCAATCGTGTCGAATACAAAGCAATCAATATATCTACATTACAAACATTAGCAGAAGAAAGAAAGCTTTCAAAAATAGGTGTTGAGGAATTGTTGGAAGCTGGATTTATTGCACGTAAGCATAATGTTAAGGTTTTAGGTAATGGTGTGTTAACTTCTAAAATAGAAGTTTCGGCTCATGCCTTTTCTAAAGCTGCCGTTGATGCAATAGAAAAAGCAGGTGGCAAAGCTGTAAAATTATAAAGGTATGAAAAGGTTCATAGAAACTATACAAAATATTTTCAAGATAGAGGAGTTAAAATCAAGGCTATTGACAACATTTTTGTTGGTCATAGTTTATCGTTTTGGTTCCTATGTAGCTTTACCGGGTGTTGATGTATCTTCTTTATCTGCATTAAGCAAGCAAACAGAAGGTGGATTGATGATGTTGCTTGATATGTTTTCGGGAGGAGCGTTTTCGAATGCTTCAATTTTTGCATTGGGTATAATGCCATATATATCGGCGTCTATTGTTGTTCAACTTTTGGGGATGGCTTTTCCTTATTTCCAAAAATTGCAGCGAGAAGGGGAAAGTGGAAGACGTAAAATGAATCAAATAACTAGATATCTGACAGTTGTAATATTATTAGTGCAAGGTCCTGCTTATTTGGCGAATTTGAAGATGCAAATGAGGGATGTCTTTCCTGAGGGATGGTATTTTCTTGTATCTTCTGTAATAATTCTCACTGCTGGGAGTATGTTTGTGCTTTGGTTGGGCGAGAGAATTACTGAGAAAGGGATTGGTAATGGGATATCGTTCATTATTTTGATCGGTATTATTGCTCGTTTTCCTGGTGCCATTATTGGTGAGTTCTCTTCTCGTCTTAATGAAACTTCGGGGGGATTGATGATGTTTTTGGTGGAAATCGTGTTCCTTCTCGTTGTTATAAGTGCAAGTATATTGTTGGTCCAGGGTACTCGTAAAATACCAGTCCAGTATGCAAAAAGAATTGTTGGAAATCAACAATATGGTGGGGTTCGTCAATATATTCCTCTGAAAGTGAATGCCGCGGGTGTTATGCCTATCATTTTTGCACAAGCTATTATGTTTATTCCAGCCTCTCTTTCCGGATTCTTTAGTGCAGATGGCGAGGTGAGTGCTTTTGCACAAGCTTTCATGAATAACTCTGGGTTTTGGTATAATTTTATCTTTGCCATCATGATTGTTGCTTTTACTTATTTTTATACAGCTGTAACAATAAATCCAACGCAAATGGCTGAAGATATGAAACGGAATAACGGTTTTATACCAGGAATTAAGCCGGGTAAAAAAACTGCGGAATATTTAGATTCAATTATGTCTAGAATAACTTTTCCAGGATCTATATTTTTAGCTATAGTGGCCATATTACCTGCATTTGCTCGTATGTTGGGAATAAGTCATTCGTTTGCACAATTTTTTGGAGGAACATCTCTTTTGATTCTTGTAGGTGTTGTTTTAGATACCCTTCAACAAATCGAAAGTCACTTGTTAATGCGCCATTATGATGGATTAATGAAAAGTGGTAAAATTAAAGGTAGAAGTGGTGTTATTTCGGCCTATTAGAAGGTAGATTTTAATATTTTTTTAATGATATATTTAAAAACTAACGAGGAAATAGAACTTTTGAGAAAAAGTAATATCCTCGTAGGTAAGACTCTTGCTGAGGTTGCAAAGAGTATAAAAGTAGGAATTACAACAAAGGAATTGGATTCCATTGGTGAGGATTTTATTCGATCAAGCGGAGCCGTACCAGCTTTTTTGAATTATAATGGGTTTCCGAGTTCTTTGTGTATTTCAGTTAATGAACACGTTGTTCATGGGATTCCTTCAGATTATAAGTTAAAGGACGGAGATGTGGTTTCCATTGATTGTGGGGTTCTTATGAACGGTTTTTATGGAGATTCTGCATACACATTTTGTGTGGGAAGTGTTTTAGAAGAGACTAAACACCTTCTAGAAACGACGAAAGAGGCTCTTTATAAAGGAATTGCTGAAGCCGTTCAGGGAAAAAGATTGGGTGATGTAGGTTCTGCAATTCAGGATCATTGTGAAAAGGAGGGTTTTTCAGTCGTAAGAGAAATGGTCGGTCATGGAGTTGGAAGAAAATTACATGAATCTCCAGATGTTCCAAATTACGGGAAGAAAGGTCAAGGTATAGTCTTGAAAGAAGGAATGGTTATTGCCATTGAGCCAATGATTAATTTAGGGAGAAAAGAAATTGTGTTTGGTAGAGATGGTTGGACAACCACGACGATTGATAAGAAGCCGTCTGCTCATTTTGAGCACACAATAGCAGTTAGAAGAGGTGTAGCTGATGTACTGTCTACATTTGAATATGTAGAAGAGTTTTTAAAAACAAAGTAATATTTTCATGGCAAAACAAGCAGCAATAGAACAAGATGGAACAATTGTGGAGGCATTATCTAATGCTATGTTTCGTGTTGAATTGGAAAATGGACATGAAATAACTGCGCATATATCTGGTAAAATGCGAATGCATTATATTAAAATATTACCAGGAGACAAAGTTAGGGTGGAGATGTCTCCTTACGATTTAACAAAGGGAAGAATTTCGTTTAGATACAAATAATAAATATAGAAATAATGAAAGTAAGAGCATCATTAAAAAAACGTACTCCTGAGTGCAAGATAGTTAGGAGAAAAGGGCGTCTTTATGTAATTAATAAAAAAAATCCAAAGTATAAACAACGTCAGGGATAATTAAGTTATCAAAAAAAGTAAAAAATAGTTTATGGCGATAAGAATTGTAGGAGTAGATTTACCCCAAAATAAAAGGGGTGAAATAGGTTTAACTTATATCTACGGAATAGGTAAAAGCAGTGCTAATAAGATTTTGATGGAAGCAGGTGTTGATAGAGATGTCAAAGTAAAAGATTGGACAGACGATCAAGCTTCTAAAATCAGGGACATTATTGGGGCTAAGTTTAAGGTTGAAGGTGATTTGCGTTCAGAAGTACAACTAAACGTTAAGCGATTGATGGACATTGGTTGTTATAGGGGAATTCGTCATCGTGTTGGTTTACCTGTTAGGGGACAGAGTACCAAAAATAATGCACGTACTCGTAAAGGCAAGAAAAAAACAGTTGCAAACAAGAAAAAGGCAACCAAATAGTTAAACTGAAGCAAATAAAGCTTATAACAACAAAATAAGATATGGCAAAAAAAACAGCTGCTACCAAAAAAAGAGTGGTAAAAGTCGATGCAAATGGTCAAGCACACATTTCTTCATCATTTAACAATGTAATAGTAACACTTACTAATTCGGATGGTCAAGTTATTTCTTGGTCTTCTGCAGGTAAGATGGGTTTTAGAGGTTCTAAAAAAAATACTCCTTATGCTGCTCAGATGGCTGCACAAGATTGTGCAAAGGTTGCTTTTGATTTAGGTCTTAGAAAAGTGAAGGCTTATGTTAAAGGACCCGGAAATGGACGTGAATCTGCAATAAGAACAATACATGGAGCAGGCATAGAAGTTACTGAGATAGTTGATGTAACCCCATTGCCACACAATGGTTGTCGTCCTCCAAAAAGAAGAAGAGTGTAATTATTGTGGATTAGATATTTTTCTCTTTGCTATTTAGTGATAGAGTTAAGAAGAGAGAAAAGGCATCTTTGTATAAATTAAAATAAAAGAATAACAAATGGCTAGATATATTGGACCAAAATCAAAAATAGCACGTAAATTCGGGGAAGCAATATTTGGACCCGATAAAGTATTATCTAAGAAAAATTATCCTCCAGGACAACATGGAAATACTAGAAAAAGGAAAACCTCTGAGTATGCAATTCAGCTTAAAGAAAAACAAAAAGCAAAATATACTTATGGTGTTTTAGAGAAACAATTCCGAAATCTTTATGAAAAAGCTCAAAGTAATCCAGGTGTAACTGGTGTTATTTTGTTGCAATTATTAGAGTGTCGTCTTGATAACGTGGTATTCCGTTTAGGATTAGCTTCGACTCGTGCAGCAGCTCGTCAGTTGGTCAGTCATAAGCATATTACAGTCGATGGGAAAGTAGTCAATATTCCTTCATATCATGTTCGTTCTGGACAAGTTATTGCTGTTCGTGAAAAAAATAAGTCTATGGAAATTATTGCTGCATCTTTAAATGGATTCAATCATAGCAAATATCCTTGGATCGAATGGAACGAATCTTCTTTGTCAGGAACATATTTACACGTTCCAGAACGCGAAGAAATTCCTGAAAATATTAAAGAACAATTAATCGTTGAGTTATACTCTAAATAATAAGTGAGACCATGGCTATATTAGCATTTCAGAAACCAGAAAAAGTAATCATGTTGGAAGCGGATTCCTCCCATGGTAAGTTTGAATTTAGACCTTTGGAACCAGGCTTTGGCATTACTATAGGTAATGCTTTGCGTCGTATTTTGTTATCTTCTTTAGAAGGCTTTGCGATAACCTCTTTTAAAATAGAAGGTGTAGAACATGAGTTTTCTTCCATTCCTGGAGTAATGGAAGATGTGACAAACATCATCCTTGCTTTGAAGCAAGTTAGATTTAAACAACTTGTAGAAGGTGTGGATAGCGAAAAAGTGGTGATTGATGTTGAAAAATCGACGATATTCAAAGCTGGAGATATCGGTAAATATCTTACTGGATTTGAAGTTTTGAATCCAGATCTAGTAATTTGTAATATTGATCCACAGTATGGATTTCACATCGAATTGAGCATAAATAAGGGAAGAGGTTATGTTCCATCAGAAGAGAATAAAGTTATAAATCAAGACATATCTGTTGTTCCTATTGATTCAATTTTCACTCCTATTGTTAATGTTAAGTACGTGGTTGAGAACTTTCGTGTAGAACAAAAGACGGACTATGAAAAGTTGGTTTTTGAAATAGATACGGATGGATCTATTCATCCGAAAGAAGCCCTTAAGGAATCGGCTAAGATATTGATACATCATTTCATGTTGTTCTCTGATGAAAAGATTACTTTCGATTTCACTGATGGAGATAGTGCTGAAGAATTTGATGAAGAAGCTTTGCATATGCGTCAGTTGTTGAAAACTAAATTAGTGGATTTAGATTTGTCTGTCAGAGCACTTAATTGCTTGAAAGCAGCAGATGTAGAAACGCTTGCAGAGTTGGTTTCTTTTAATAGAAATGATTTGTTGAAATTTAGGAATTTTGGAAAGAAATCATTGGTAGAGCTAGATGCTAAATTGTTAAGTTTAAACCTTTCTTTTGGCATGGATATTGTAAAATATAAATTAGATAAAGAGTAAAAACAAAATGAGACATAATAAGAAATTTAATCATTTAGGTAGAAAAACAGCTCACAGGGACGCATTATTGTCAAATATGGCAGTTTCTCTAATCCAACACAAAAGAATCAATACAACTTTGGCAAAAGCTAAAGAATTGAGAAAATTTATTGAGCCAATTATTTCAAAATCAAAAGAGGATACGACGCATTCTAGGAGAATCGTTTTTTCTCAATTACAAGATAAACAGGCTATAACAACGCTGTTTACTGAGATTTCTCAAAAGGTAGGAGAACGACCAGGAGGGTACACTCGCATTTTGAAAACTGGTTATCGTTTGGGGGATGCAGCTCAAATGTGTTTTATTGAATTAGTGGACTATAATGAGAATATGTTGAAGGAAAAAACAGCTAAAAAGTCATCTAAGACTCGTCGTGCTGGTAAGAAAGCAACCGCAACTACTATTAAAGCAGAGGCGGAAGCTGAACGAACAGTCGAAAATATTGTAGAATCAGTAGAGTAATCTTTTTGAAAAATAAGAAAAAGGAATAAGTAACGTACTTATTCCTTTTTTTGTGTCAAAAAAATAGTATTTTTGCTTTTAAATTGTTAATAGATATGGTTAAGTACAAAAGAATATTGCTTAAACTGAGTGGGGAGTCCTTGATGGGCAATCAGCAATATGGAATAGAAGAGCTCCGTTTGGCTGATTATGCTATTCAAATTAAAGAAATATCCAATTTGGGAGTTCAAGTTGCCATTGTTATTGGAGGAGGAAATATCTTCCGAGGTTTAAGTGGCGTTTCTAAAGGTGTTGATCGAGTTCAGGGTGATCAAATGGGGATGCTGGCAACCGTTATTAATAGCTTGGCCTTAAATTCGGCCTTACAATCTGTTGGAGTAAGGTCTCGTGTTCTTACAGCTATTCGTATGGAACCAATAGGAGAGTTCTACTCGAAACAAAAAGCAGTTGAATGTTTAGAAAACGGAGAAGTCGTGATATTTTCTGCAGGAACTGGAAATCCATTTTTTACCACAGATACAGGATCTTCTCTTCGAGCTATTGAGGTAGGAGCAGATATTATGCTTAAGGGAACCCGCGTTGATGGAATTTATACGGCGGATCCTGAAAAAGATTCAACGGCAACAAAGTTTGACGAAATTAGCTATGATGAGATATATAATCGTAATTTGAAGGTAATGGATTTGACAGCAACTACTATGTGCAAGGAAAATAATATGCCGATTTATGTTTTTAATATGGATGAGTACGGAAACCTAAATAAGGTCGTTAAAGGTGAGAAAATAGGAACTTTAGTAAAGATTTAATATTTTAACAAGAAAAGATTGTATGATTGAAATAAAGAAGTGTTTGGATGAAGCTACTGAAAAGATGGAAAGTGCTATTTTCTTTTTGGATGAATCGTTGGTGCATATTAGAGCCGGAAAAGCCAGTGTGCGTATATTAGACGCTGTGAGAGTTGCTTATTACGGAGGCTTGGTTCCGATTAGTAGTGTTGCAACATTAACTACTCCAGATGCTCGTACTATTGCTATTCAGCCTTGGGAAAAAGGACTTATTCGTGAAATTGAAAAAGCAATTTTAACCTCTGAAATCGGTATTACTCCTGAAAACAATGGAGAAATTATTCGTCTTTCAATACCACCACTCACAGAAGACCGTCGTAAAGTTTTGGTAAAACAAGTAAAACAAGAGGGGGAAGATGCAAAGATAAGTGTCAGAAATGCTCGTCGTGATGCTATTGATTTAGTCAAAAAAGCAATAAAAGAAGGGCTCTCTGAAGATGTCGCAAAAGATGCGGAAGCTGACATGCAAAAAATTCATGACAGGTATATAAAGAAGGTGGATGAATCGGTTGCTGCGAAGGAAAAAGAAATAATGACCTTGTAAATGGTGAGAAAAAGTCGAATCCTTTCAAATAAAAATATAACTTTGCCATTCTTGTTTAAGAATGGTTTTTTTATTTATGAGAAACGTTATTTTATTATTTTTTATGTCTATCTGTTCTATAACTTTCGCAGAGGACAAAATAGAGGTTGAGCGAGATTCTTTGGCTCCTGTTCCGGTTGCAAAAGATACTGTGAAATCAAGTGAAGAAAATCCGTTGATTAGGCAGAGTCTTTTTATTGTACCAATGGGTTATTATCAGGAAGAAACGAGTGTCGCATTAGGAATTGTTGGAGGATATTATCTCAAGAGTAATAGTTTAAGCAAAATTAGTAGTCTTGGTGGAAGTATTGTTTATACTTTTCGTAACCAGTTTATGGCGAATCTTACTCCGAAATTTTATACGAAAAATGAACGATTCTTTTTCGCTGGAAATATTAATATAAGATACTATCCTGATTTTTATTATGGGATAGGAAATGTTCCCACAAAATATAAAGAGTCTTATGTCGCTCGGAATTTTCAACTGGCTTTTCAGCCATCTGCTTTTATTACTGCAAATTGGCAACTTGGGCTTTCTTTTATGTTGCGGGGGGAAAATGTTATTGATGGACAAACCTACTCGGAAACAAAACAAGAAATATTTACTCGTTATGGCAATGCGGGATGGAGTCCTTATTTTATGTTTGGTGTAGGAGTTTTATCAGTATATGATACTAGGGATAATTTGTTTTATCCTCAGAAATATGGAAACTTCTTTAAGGTCGCATTCCTGAATTACAATAAGTTTATAGGAAGTTCATTCAATGTAAATTCATTCAATGTTGACTTTCGGCAATATTTCCCGACTTTTTTAGGCCAGATGTTTGTCTATCAGCTTTATCTTGATTGTCGTTTAGGTAATGATATTCCCTTTCAGATGTTGCCTTCTGTTGGAGGCGTAGATAATATGAGAGGCTTTAGAGAGAAAGTGTTTGTAGACAATACTTTTTTTCAATTCCAAACTGAATACAGAGTTCCTCTTTGGAAGAGATTAAAAGCTTCATTTTTTTGTTCCACAGGAGATGTTGTAAATATATATAATCCCATTATTCAGAAAATAAAATTTTCTTATGGTGGAGGGTTGCGTTGTCGGATAAATGATGCTCGTGTAAATTTAAGAGCAGATTTTGCTTTCAATAATTATGGAGGATATCAATTTTACATAGATGCCATGGAGGCTTTTTAATAAAAATGGAAGGATTGGTTGTTAAAAATACAGGGAGTAGTTATGCTGTCAAAATAGACACAGGTGAAATACTCATGTGCAAAATTAAGGGAAATTTCCGAGTAAAAGATATTCGAACAACTAACCCGGTAGCAGTTGGAGATAGAGTTCTTGTTACTAAAAATGAACAAGGGTTATCTCTTATTTATGATATATGTAACAGAAAAAATTATATTATAAGAAAATCTCCTAATTTATCTAAAGAATCACATATCATTGCTGCTAACATCGATCAGGCAATGCTATTGATAACCATCAATCATCCGAAAACTTCTACTGTGTTTATTGACAGGTTTTTGGTGTCCGCAGGAGTTTATAATATCCCTGTAGTTTTGATTTTTAATAAAATAGATCTTTATTCTTTGGAAGAAATAAAATATTTAGATGCCTTGCAATTTTTGTATGGGAATATAGGCTATCCGTGTATTCGTACGTCTGTAAAAAAATTAGAGGGAATAGATACTCTAAAACAGCAATTGGAAAATAAGGTTACTCTTTTTTCTGGTAATTCGGGGGTGGGCAAATCCAGTATGATAAATGCCATAGATAAAACTCTTTCTCTAAGAACAGGGATTGTTTCAGAAAGCCATGATAAGGGAATACATACTACCACATTTTCTGAAATGTTTGCCATCGCTGGAGGTTATATAATAGATACTCCTGGGGTTAAAGGATTTGGCGTTGTAAACGTAGATCCGGCAGAAGTTGGTCATTATTTCCCTGAGATCTTTGAGAAATCGAAGGATTGCAAGTTCTATAATTGTACACACATCAACGAACCTGGATGTGCTGTTTTGTCCGCCGTTGAAAAGCATCAAATTAGTCAGTCCCGCTATACCAGCTATTTAAGTATATTTGAAAATAAAGATTCTTCAAAATATCGATAGATCGGTATAATTTTTTTGTGAAGATAACGTTATATTCTCGTAGGAATGATTTTAAAAACCCTTTCTCTCATAAAGATTCATTATGACTTCTATTTATGACGCTCGTCAAAAACTTAAAATGCTCTTTACAGGGTTGGCTGTGATTATTGCTGTAGGTTCGTTTATTATTACTGAGAGTTTGGTAAAAAGACTTTCAAAGGAGGAACAAACCCGAATGGAAATATGGGCTAATGCAACCAAAGAGCTTGTTCGAATGAATGAAGATTGTGACATTACTTTTGTACAACAGGTAATAGAGGCTAATACAACAATTCCGGTAGTTTTAGTTGATGCTAAAGATAATGTTCTTTCGTATAGAAATATAGATGTTCAATCTGAGAAAGAATTGCCCGCTCTAATTCTTGACTATAAAAGGGAAAATGCACCAATCGTGATTAATCTTGGAGATAATCAAATCCAGCGTTTGTATTATGGAAATTCTTTATTACTGACTTACTTATCCTATTTTCCATTTATACAGTTGATAGCAGTGTTTTTATTTTTAGTTTTTGTTATTTGGGCTTTATTAAGTACAAAAAAGGCGGAGCAAAATAAAGTTTGGGTTGGCTTATCAAAAGAAACAGCTCACCAATTAGGGACTCCTATATCTTCATTAATGGCTTGGACAGAAATACTAAAGACGAAGTATCCTGAAGATTCTTTGTTGTTCGAAATGGAAAAAGATGTGAACAGATTAAGAACTATTGCCGAGAGGTTCTCTCAAATCGGATCAAAAACGGAATTGGAGTTGGTAAATTTAAACCAGGCTCTTGCAGATACGTTGCAATATCTTCGAGCAAGACTTTCTAAGAAGGTTGACATTCAGCTAAATATGGAAGAAGAGGTTTTTTGTCATATTAATATTTCATTATTTGAATGGGTAATCGAAAATTTGTGTAAAAATGCAGTAGATGCAATGGATGGGGAGGGAAAAATAAACATATCTCTTCTGTCCAGAGGAAAGGAGATAAGAATAGACGTTGCCGATTCCGGAAAAGGAATGACCAAAAAAAATATGCGAAGAATATTTAATCCCGGATTTACTACTAAAAAAAGAGGCTGGGGTTTAGGTTTATCTTTGGCAAAACGTATTGTGGAAGATTATCACAAAGGCAAGATTTTTGTAAAAAAGACAGAGGTTGGTAAAGGAACGACATTTAGAATAGTTTTCTATAAGGAGACTGTAAAGTGATTTCTTGGCTCTTTAAAGAATTGCCTGGTTGTAAAAATATTCTTAAAATATTCTTTTTGATAAAAAGTCATAAGTATCAGATTTGCAATTATTTATGTTATTTTATAATAAAACAAACCTAAAAAGGCTCATTTTTTTGTTTAAGTAAAGTAAAAATTAGTAACTTTGCCCCACTTTTATAGACTATAGCTGTGTCAGAACTAAGAATATATGATGTCCCCTTGAAAAGTATGACCACATTCAGTGCTGAATATGATTATGACTTGGGTAGCTATTATTTTTCTAATATAGGAGACTCTGATATAGAGGGAGGAGAGGTGAAGTCGCACGTCGTTGTTCAGAAGCAAAGCGATTCTTACGAACTGAAATTTAGTTTTTCCGGATATGTTCTTGTCCCTTGTGATCGGTGCTTGGAATTGATGAAGCAGCCTGTCTTATCAGAGAATAGGTTAGTTGTAAAGTTTGGAGAGGAATACCGTGAAGAAAGTGATGAATTGATTGTTGTCCCTGAAATTGATGGATTTGTGAACGTTGCTTGGTATATGTTTGAATTTATCAATTTATCAATTCCAATGCAACATATTCATTCGGAAGGGGGCTGTAATCCCGAAATGGAAGAAAAATTGCGAGTTTATTCTGCTGATATAAGAGACAATGAGGAAAATACTCAGATAGATCCAAGATGGGATATTCTGAAATCAATAAAAAAGAATAATTAATATCTAAATACATAAAGAGATGGCACATCCAAAAAGAAAACAATCAAAAAGCAGAACTGCTAAAAGAAGAACTCACGATAAAGCAGTAGCACCTACAATGGCAGCATGTTCCAACTGCGGATCTTTGCATATTTATCACACCGTATGTGGAGAATGTGGCTATTATAGAGGCAAATTGGCCGTAGAAAAAGCAGTTAATGCATAAAATCATGATTTTTTTATAAAAGTTGATAGCCTTGGTCAGGAGGATTAGGGTCGGTCTTTTTTTATAATAATTTGACGTATGGAAAAAAAAATAAAAGCAGTAATTACTGGGATAGGTGGATATGTTCCCGATACCATTTTAGATAATGAAGAGTTGAGTCGTATGGTGGATACAAACGATGAGTGGATAATGACGCGTATTGGAATTAAGACTCGACATATTTTGGGAGAAAAAAAAGGGTCTGCATACATGGGAATTAAGGCTGTGGAAGAGTTAGTGGAAAAGACAAATGTCAATTTGAAAGAAATAGACCTTGTTGTTTGTTGCACGTCGACGCCTTCCTTCGTTTTTCCATCCAATTCTTCCCTTATTTGTGGTGCTTTAGGACTAAAATCTGCGTATAGTTTTGATTTAGCCGGAGCATGTTCAGGGTTTCTTTTTGGCTTAGAAAATTGCTCGGCACTTATAGAGTCAGGTAGATACAAAAAAATTATTTTGGTGGCAGCTGAAAAAATGTCTGCTATAACCAATTATGAAGATAGAACTACTTGTCCTTTGTTTGGTGATGGAGCTGCTGCTGTTTTGTTAGAACCAACTACCGAAGATCTTGGGGTGATTGATTCTTTTTTGCGTGTTGACGGTTTAGGACAAAGCTATTTGCATCAAAAGGCCGGAGGATCTGAGCGTCCTGCGAGCATAGAAACTGTTACAAATAGGGAGCATTTTGTGTATCAAGAAGGTCCTGCTGTATTTAAGCATGCAGTGTCTGACATGTCTGCAGTAACTGAAGGAATAATGAAACGTAATCATCTCACTGCCGCTGATTTGTCTTGGTTTGTTCCACATCAAGCTAATATGAGAATTATAGAAGCTGTAGGCAAGAGAATAGATTTACCTAAAGAGAAGATATTGATAAATATAGAAAATTTTGGTAACACCTCAGCCGCATCTGTTCCATTGTGTTTGTGGGATTTTGAATCTAGACTGAGAAAGGGTGACAATATTATTCTTGCTGCTTTTGGTGCTGGTTTTTCATGGGGTAGTGTCTATCTTAAGTGGGGATATGATGCTGTAAAGTGATAAATAGGGTTGAAAAAGTTCAGTTATTTTTGTTTTTTTTCTAAAAAAATGGTTACTTTGTCCCGTAAAATTTTTGACAAATGAGGTTTATTCTAAATAGCAATTGGTGGTGGCAATCTTACTTATTATAGGGGGGATTCTTCGTCATGTCGTTATTTGTTAAATATAGACCGTAGGATATCCTCCTACGGTTTTTTAGTTTTTTAGACGTTAGGTAATATGAGTAAATTGTTTTTCAAATATTTGGAGTTATTTGTTTTTCGATGGTGCAAGGTACCATTGAAATAATTTTAAAAAATAATACATATTAATAAACAATACAAAAGATATATAGAATGAAAACAACAAAAAAAATAGTTTTAAGCGAGAACGAAATGCCCGAGGCATGGTATAATATTATGGCAGATATGAAAAATAAGCCGATGCCTCCTCTTAATCCGGTAACAAGGGAGCCCCTTAACCCTTCTGATTTGGAACCTATTTTTGCAAAAGAATTGATTAAGCAAGAAATGTCAACAGAACGTTGGATTGAAATTCCTGACGAAGTGCGTGACTTGTATCGTATTTACAGACCTACTCCCTTGGTAAGGGCTTCCGGCTTGGAAAAAGCATTGGATACACCAGCTAAAATCTATTTTAAGAATGAGAGTGTTAGCCCTGTTGGATCTCATAAATTAAATTCAGCTATTCCTCAAGCCTATTACAATAAAATACAGGGGGTTAAATCTATTACAACGGAAACCGGTGCGGGGCAATGGGGATGTGCCATGAGTGTTGCTTGCAAACATTTTGGGCTTAATTTACAAGTGTTCATGGTAAAGGTTAGCTACGAACAAAAACCTTATCGGAAGTCTATTATGAATGTTTATGGAGCAAATGTGGTCGCATCACCAAGTAATTTAACTGAAATAGGAAGAAAAATGCAACAAGATTTTCCCGGAACAAGCGGAAGTTTGGGTATGGCTATTTCGGAAGCTGTCGAAATGGCAGTAAAGGGAGAAAATACAAAATATACTTTGGGAAGCGTTCTTAACCATGTTTCTTTGCACCAAACGGTTATTGGTTTGGAAGCTGAAAAACAAATGGAAATAGCCGGAGATTATCCTGATATTGTTATAGGATGTTTTGGCGGGGGGTCAAATTTTAGTGGAATTGGCTTTCCATTTTTGAGACATAAATTAACCGAAGGAAAAGATATTCGTTTGATAGCGGTAGAACCAGCTTCTTGCCCCAAACTTACACGAGGAAGGTTTATGTATGATTTGGGGGATACGGAAGGATTTACGCCTTTATTACCAATGTATACTTTGGGTCATGAGTTTGAGCCTGCTGAAATTCATGCGGGAGGACTTCGTTATCATGGAGCAGGAAGTATTACGAGCCAGTTAAAGAAAGACGGTCTTATCGAAGCAGAAGCTATTAAGCAATTGGAAACGTTTGAAGCAGGAATTTTGTTTGCACGTTCGGAAGGTATTATTCCGGCTCCAGAATCTTGTCATGCTATTGCAATGGCTATCCGCGAGGCTAACAAAGCTAAGGAAGAAGGAAAAGAAAAGGTTATTTTGTTTAACCTTTCGGGACATGGTTTGGTTGATATGGCTGCTTATGATAAATACTTATCAGGTTCTTTGACGAATTATGAGGTAACCCAAAGCGAGATTGACGCTAGTCTTGCAAAATTGCAATAGGGAGATTGATTTTGATGTAACACTTTTTTACTAAATCTATAACAAAAAACTACAAGGTTTTAATCCTTGTAGTTTTTTGTTATAGATTTTTTAGGAACAAGGTTATTTATCTAAATTAATTGCATAATAAGCGACCATTCCGTTGGGATAGACTCCTATAATGAACAAAACTTTGTTCTTTTCTTCCCTGCTAGCATTATCAAATACTGATTGTATATCAGCTTTTGTATGAATTTCCTGATCGTTTATTTTTATTATTATATAGCCGTTTTTTATTCCTTGTTCTTGTAATTTTCCTTTGTTAAGAGAAGCAATTTGTACACCATAATTTAATCCTAATTGTTCTTTTGTTCGGTTGTCAATTTCTTTAAAAGTTGCTCCTAAAATCTTGGAAATATTTGCCTCGGAAGAAACAATATCCGTACTGCCCTGTTGATTTTTTAATTCTACGGAAAAATCCAAGTTTTTTTCATTTCTTGTTATTTGTAATAAGACTTTGTCACCAGGTCGATGTCTACTTATTTGTTCTTGTAACTCAGCAACAGATTTTGTCGCATTGCCATTAACGTGTGTAATAATGTCTCCATCTTTTATTCCAGCTTTTTCTGCTGCACTATTTTTCATTACAGAGGCAACATAAACTCCTTCCAGTGTTTTTAGATTTTTTTCTTTTGCCAATTCGCTGTTTATATCTCTAATTTGCACACCCAAAATGGCACGTTGAACTATTCCGTATTGTCGAAGGTCTGAAACCACTTTTTGGACAATGCCCGAAGGAATCGCAAATCCATAGCCGGTATAAGATCCTGTTTGAGAGGCAATAGCTGTGTTAATACCTACCAATTCTCCCTCAGTATTAACCAAAGCACCCCCACTATTGCCCGGATTAATAGCTGCATCTGTTTGGATGAAAGATTCTATTTTCATGTCGTTAGATAGAATATCAATATTTCTTGCTTTAGCACTGACAATACCTGCTGTAACGGTTGATGTTAAATTGAATGGATTTCCTATCGCCAAAACCCACTCGCCAACTTTAAGCGAATCAGAATCTCCAAAAGGCATTATGGGGAGTTTTTCCGCCTCTATTTTCAGTAGAGCAATATCTGTTGCGGGGTCAGCCCCTATAAGTTTTGCTTTAAAAGATCGTTTGTCATTTAATATAACTTCTATATCCGATGATTTATCAATAACGTGGTTATTGGTAACAATATATCCATCATCGGTGATAATAACACCGGAACCTGATCCCTCTTGGATGGGAGGGTCTTTTTGTTCAAATTGAGGATTCCTGAAAAAATACTCGAAAAAAGGATCTTCAGATATCGCTATTTTTGCTCCTGGCAGTTTGGTCTTTATGTGAACAACCGCATTCACAGACATTTCTGCGGCTACCGTGAAATCGGTGTTTAATTTTGGTCTATTTGAGTTGTTCTCGTAATTAGTCGGAAATTTTTTTTCTGAATTTCCTTTATCCAGCATGTTTGCTTTATTTCCGGCATAACAAGTTTCTATCGAAGCTGTCACACTTAATGCTACGACTAAAATAGAAAAGCCGAGCATTTTCATTTTTTCTGATCTATCCATTTTTATTTACATTTAGGTTAAATTATAATGATTCTCGTTTAGAATTACAATCAAAAAATATGCCGTTAGTAGTTTTTTATTATTTGTTTGAATAATTTTAACGGTTTTGTTTTATGATTAGAAAGAATTAACAAATTCTTTTTATTGACGATTTCTTTTGTCTGTGTATTTACAGTAAATACTTTAGTTAAGTTTTTTGTTAAGTATAACAATTTTACTACTTTTGCACGTGATTCTCTGAAATATGATTTTTTTATCAATAATAAATAATACTAAAAAATAAAAATTATGTGGTTAATTGACTCTTCAATTGGGAGAAAGCTGATTATGAGCATTACAGGCATCTGTTTGGTGCTGTTCTTGACGTTTCATGGTGTAATGAATCTTGTTTTAATCTTTTCGCCGGAAGGATACAATATGATTTGTGGATTTTTAGGTGCTAATTGGTATGCTCTTGTTGCTACTGTTGCATTGGCTGCCGGTTTTATCATCCATATTTTGTATGCATTTTATCTTACTCTTCAAAATTTACGGGCACGTGGTAAAGAACGTTATGCTGTAACAGAAAGACAAGAAGGTGTAGAATGGTCATCAAAAAATATGTTGGTGCTTGGGCTTATTATAATAGGTTTTCTTGGATTGCACTTGTATAATTTTTGGTTCAAAATGCAATTTGCAGAGTTAACAGGTCTTCATACCGGAGCATATGATCCAAAGAATGGTGCTGCTTATGTAACGGAGTTATTTGCTAATCCAATTTATTGCATTGTCTATCTTGTATGGTTGGGGGCTTTGTGGTTCCACCTTACTCACGGAGTATGGAGTGCTTTACAGTCTCTTGGACTTAATAATAAAATATGGTTAACACGAGTAAAAGCAATTGCTAATGTTGTATCAACTCTTGTTGTTTTATTATTCGTTGCTGTAATAGTTTTCTGTTTTGTATCGTCACTAATTTAATTCGTAACTATAACAAATATGGCTAAAAAAGAAAATATTGTCGAAACCGCCAAAGAAATTAAAGATATAATTGTGGACGCGGTTACGGATCAAGAAACCGTAGAGGCTGCAAAGACTATTAAAGATGCAACCAAAGAAGCATTGGGAAAGGTTGTGGATACCATACAGCAAGCTTCAGTATCTTCCACTAAGATCGATGCAAAAATTCCAGAAGGACCTCTTGCTCAAAAGTGGAGTAATTATAAAGACCACCAGAAATTGGTAAATCCATCGAACAAACGTCGTTTGGATATTATCGTTGTTGGTACCGGATTGGCGGGAGCTTCTGCTGCTGCTTCTCTTGCTGAATTGGGATTTAATGTGCTAAATTTCTGTATTCAGGATTCTCCCCGTCGTGCACATTCTATTGCTGCGCAAGGGGGTATCAATGCTGCAAAAAATTATCAAAATGATGGAGACTCTGTTTACCGTCTTTTCTACGATACGATCAAAGGAGGTGATTATCGTGCTCGTGAAGCCAATGTGTACCGCTTGGCAGAAGTCTCAAATAATATTATTGATCAATGTGTAGCTCAAGGAGTCCCTTTTGCTCGTGAATACGGTGGTTTGTTAGATAACCGTTCTTTTGGGGGAGCTCAAGTTTCACGAACCTTTTACGCAAAAGGTCAAACTGGTCAACAATTGTTGCTTGGTGCATATTCTGCACTGAGTCGTCAAATAGGTAAAGGGGCTGTGAAATTATTTCCACGTCACGAAATGTTGGATGTAGTTGTAATTGATGGGCGTGCTCGTGGTATCATTGCTCGTAATTTGACAACCGGTAAAATCGAACGTTATTTTGCTCATGCAGTTGTTGTAGGTTCCGGTGGTTATGGAAATACGTTTTTCCTTTCTACTAATGCAATGGCCTCAAATGGTTCTGCTGCTATGCAGATGTACCGTAAAGGAGCATATTTTGCAAACCCTGCTTATGCTCAAATTCATCCCACTTGTATTCCTGTTCATGGAGAATTTCAATCAAAATTAACTTTGATGTCCGAGTCACTCCGTAATGATGGTCGTATTTGGACTCCAAAGAAAAAAGAGGATGCTGAGGCAATTCGCGTGGGAAAATTGAAACCTACCGATTTGAAGGAAGAGGATCGTGATTATTATTTGGAACGTCGTTACCCTGCTTTTGGTAATTTAGTTCCTCGTGATGTGGCTTCTCGTGCGGCCAAAGAACGTTGTGACGCAGGCTATGGTGTCGGGGCTACCGGTTTGGCTGTCTACCTTGATTTCTCTGACGCAATTAATCGTCTAGGAGAAAATGTAGTTCGTGCTCGTTATGGTAATCTTTTCCAAATGTATGAGAAAATTGTTGATGAAAATCCCTATAAGACTCCTATGATGATTTACCCTGCTATTCACTACACAATGGGTGGTATTTGGGTTGATTATGAATTGCAAACATCCGTTAAGGGATTGTTCTGTATTGGAGAAGCAAATTTTTCCGACCATGGGGCTAACCGTTTGGGAGCTTCTGCTTTGATGCAAGGCTTGGCAGATGGATATTTCGTATTGCCTTATACTATTCAGAATTATTTAGCAGACCAGATTCAAGTGCCTCGTATGAGTACTGAGTTGCCTGAGTTTGCTGAAGCTGAAAAAGCTGTTGAGGATAAAGTTAAAAAAATAATGAGCATTCAGGGTAAATGTTCTGTAGATAGTATCCATCGTGAACTTGGACTAATAATGTGGGATTTTGTCGGTATGGGCAGAAATAAAGCAGGCTTGGAAAACGCTTTAGCTAAGATTAAAGAGGTCAGAAAAGAATTTTGGAGTAATGTCTATATTCCGGGAAAAGCAGATGCTTTGAATGTTGAACTGGAGAAGGCTATTCGTTTAGCTGATTTTATTGAGATTGGTGAATTGATGGCTCGCGATGCCTTAAATCGTGAAGAATCTTGTGGAGGTCACTTTCGTGAGGAATACCAAACTCCTGATGGAGAGGCGTTGCGTAATGATGATAAATTTTCATATGCGGCTTGTTGGAAGTACATGGGAGAAGGACAGGAGCCCTGTATGTTGAAAGAAAATCTTGAATACGAGTTTGTTAAACGTCAACAAAGAAATTATAAAGCTTGATAATAACTGTAGTATGGAAAAAACAATAAATATAACGCTAAAAGTATGGCGTCAAGCAGGTCCAAAAGAAAAAGGGAGTTTTGAGACCTATGCATTAAAAAACATATCTACTGATAGTTCTTTTCTCGAAATGATGGATATTTTGAATGAACAACTTATCAGTGAACGCAAAGAGCCTATAGTATTTGACCATGATTGTAGAGAAGGAATTTGTGGTATGTGCTCGCTTTATATTAACGGACACCCTCATGGACCTGACGGAGAAATTACTACTTGTCAATTGCATATGAGAAAATTCAAAGACGGTGAAACGATAACTGTTGAACCTTGGAGGTCGGCTGCATTTCCAGTTATCAAAGACCTTATGGTAAATAGAGGTGCTTACGATCAAATTATTCAAGCAGGAGGTTTTGTTTCTGTAAATACGGGTGGTGTACCTGATGGAAATGCGATTCCTATTCCAAAACCAAAGGCTGATGAAGCAATGGATGCTGCTTCTTGTATTGGTTGTGGAGCTTGTGCAGCTGCTTGTAAGAATGGTTCGGCAATGCTTTTTGTGGCAGCGAAAGTTAGTCAATTGGCACTATTGCCTCAGGGGCAAGTAGAACGTGCTGCTCGTGCAAAGGCAATGGTTGCAAAAATGGATGAGTTAGGATTCGGCAATTGTACAAATACGGGTGCTTGTGCTGCGGAATGTCCTAAAAATGTTTCTATCAGCCATATTGCTCGTCTGAATAGAGAATTTTTATCAGCTAAGTTCAAAGACTAAATAAAATAGTAAGCATAAAAAATGAGGGGCGTTTCAAAAATTGAAACGCCCCTCATTTTTTTATCAGCATTAATTCTTCATCATTTCTTTGGTCAAATTGCCAACCCAAGAACGTGGTATAAAACTTAAAAAGAAAGCATTTGCTTTATTCTTAAATCCGTGTATACTTAGAGCTTTTTTTTTCATCATTCTCCTATAGCCGTATTCTGCTACTTCTTTGGCGGTAGCAATCGCTAAAATTTTTGAGTGCAATAGAGTCCTTTCGGAGTGTGCCGTTTCATGAAATTTACTATCCGTTACACCTGGACACAAGGTCGTTATGCTTACGTTAGTCCCTTTTAGTTCTTTATTCAGAGCTTCTGAAAGACTCATTACGAAAGCTTTGGATGCAGCATATCCTGCCATAAATGGAATAGGTTGAAAGGATGCTGTAGAAGCTACATTCATTATTCTGCCAAATTTTTTTGCTTTCATGTCGCGAGCAAAGCTGTGCGTAAAATAAGCCAGGGTTATCATGTTCAGCTGGAACATATTAAGTTGTTTTTCCCATTCAGAATCAACAAAATCTGCATTAATACCAAATCCGGCATTATTAATGACATACTCTACAGTAATATTTTTTGCTTTTAAATCGTTATAAATAAATTTGGCATTTTCTAATATTGTCAGGTCTTCAGCATAGTAAGTTGCCTCGATACCTTTAGCGGTAAATGTTTCGACCATTTGTCGTAATTTTGATTCGTTACGAGCCACCAAAATTAGTTCAAATTTGTTTTGGGCAAATATTTCTGCAAGTTCGTATCCGATTCCTTCGGTAGCTCCTGTAATAAAAGCTGTTTTCATTTGTGTGTGAATTTTAATTAGTTCTACAAATATACCTTTTGTTTTTGTAAATAAAAATAGCATCATCGGTCAATAAAAAAACATAAAAATACTCGTATATTTGTGTTCACTTATAGTTATAAAAATGATAGACCAATCCACCATAGACAGAATAATAAACACGGCTCAAATAGCTGATGTCGTGGAAGATTTCGTTTCATTACGGAAACGTGGTGTAAATCTTATCGGATTGTGCCCTTTTCACGATGAAAAAACGCCATCGTTTACGGTTTCTCCTGCGAAAAATATTTGTAAATGTTTTGGCTGTGGGAAAGGTGGTTCTCCTGTTAACTTTATTATGGAGCATGAACACCTGTCTTTTTATGATGCACTCCGATATTTAGCTAAAAAATACAACATTGAAATAGTCGAAAAAGAGGTTTCGCAAGAAGAATTGCAAAAGCGAAATGATAGAGATAGTATGTTTATCCTTAATGCTTTTGCACAAAATTATTTTAGTGAAATTCTTTGGAAAGATGATGAGGGAAGAAGTGTTGGAATGTCGTATTTCAAGGAACGCGGTTTTCAGGATGACATTATTCGGAAATTTGGACTTGGGTATAGCCTCGAAAAATACAATGCTTTAGCGGATACGGCTCAATCTGAGGGCTATAAAAAGGAATTCTTACTAAAGACAGGTTTGTGTGCCGAACGGAATGATGGCAAAATAGCCGATAGGTTCAGAGGACGAGTGATGTTTCCCGTTCATTCTATTTCCGGTAAAATAGTGGCCTTTGGTGGAAGAATCTTAAAGACTGACGAAAAGACAGCTAAGTATGTTAACTCTCCTGAATCTGAAATTTATCATAAAAGTAATGAGTTGTATGGCATTTATTTTGCCAAACAAAGTATTGTAAAAAATGATTGCTGTTTTTTGGTGGAAGGATATACGGATGTTTTATCAATGTTTCAGGCAGGTATTGAAAATGTTGTAGCTTCGTCGGGAACAGCCTTAACGCCTCCGCAAATTCGACTGATTCATCGTTTCACATCCAATATTACTGTTTTGTATGATGGAGATGCAGCAGGAATAAAAGCGTCTATTAGGGGGATTGATTTGTTGCTGGAAGAAGGTATAAATGTCAAAGTAGTTTTACTCCCGAATGGAGAAGACCCTGATTCTTTTGCTAAACAGCAAAATGCCGTTGACTTTATAGAGTATATCAATAAACATCAAACGGATTTTATTCATTTTAAGTCGCAATTATTACTTGAAGAAGCCGGCAAGGATGTGGCTAAAAAAGCTCACCTAATTACGGATATCGTGCAAAGTATAGCGATTATTCCGGATAATATTATGCGTTCTGTCTATATAAAAGAATGTGCCAAAAGATTTGAAATAGGAGAGGATGTCCTAATTGCCGAGGTAAGTAAAATACGGAGAACATCCTCCTTAAAAAAAGAGTTAAAAATACAGACAAGCGATTATCAAGAGGATTCGACTAGTCAGGTCTCTCGTGAAGCTCCGAAAACGGAATCGGCGGTTTTAGCTAAAGAAGAGAAACCTTTTGCCTATTTACAAGAACAAAATATACTTCGTTGCATTATTCGGTATGGAAAACAGATACTTCATATTCAAGACGAGAATGGGAATTCGATTACGATGTCTGTTTTTGATTTTATTTCTAGTGATATGATAGTAGATAATATTTCTTTGGAGTATCCCTTGCATAAAAAGATAATTGAAGAAATAAGAGCTATTATAAGTGATGAAAATAATAATATGGAACATTATTTCTTAAATCATCCCGATTCTGAAATTCGTAAATATGTTTTTGATATCACTACTGAAAAATACACATTGAGTAGTATTCATAAAAAATATAAACAGTTTGAAAACGAGGGAGATAGGTTGGAAATCCTTATTCCTAAGATTTTAGTAGAATATAAAGACAAGGTAATAACACATTATTATAACGAACTCACTAAAAAGATAAAAGATGCCCAAAATGAGGGCGATGAGGAAACTATAACAAAATTATTAAAGCAACAGACCGAATTGAACCAAATTCGCCAAATTTTGGCAAAACACTCTGGTGAAAGGACCGTTTTAAAAATATAATATACCATGAACTTGACCATGTCAGATTTATTGAAAGAAGATATTTGGAGGAACTTTTATAAACTTAGCCAAATACCTCGTCCATCGGGATGTATGCAGGAAGTCGCCGATTTTATAGAGAATTTTGGTAAAAAATTGGGACTTGAAACCTTGCGAGACAAAGCAAACAATATTATCATAAGAAAACCTGCTACACTAGGATATGAAAATTGCAAAACAATTATTTTGCAAAGTCACATGGATATGGTGCCTCAAAAAAATGAAGGGACTGTTCACGATTTTACCAAAGACCCTATTTCTTTACTAATACAAGAAAATTGGCTTACAGCCAGTGGGACTACTCTTGGTGCTGATAATGGTATTGGGGTGGCTGCTATATTGAGCGTTTTAGAGCAAAAAAGCTTACCACATGGTAATATTGAAGCTCTGTTTACTGTCGATGAAGAAAATGGTATGAATGGTGCTTTCGCCTTGGCTGACGATGTTTTGAAAGGGGATATTTTGCTCAATTTGGATTCCGAGGATGAACATGAATTGATTGTAGGATGTTGCGGTGCCGTAAGGGTTGAATGTAATTTTCCTTTTGAAAAGCAATCTGTACCGGTAGGGGATAATGCTTTTAAAATAGCTGTTGTGGGATTACAAGGCGGTCATTCAGGAATAGATATACACTTACAACTGGCTAATGCCAATAAATTACTTTTTCATTTTCTGAAAACGTTGGTATGCGATTTCGAAGCAAGATTAGCTTTCGTTGAAGGAGGCGATGTTGTAAATGCTATTCCAAGAGAATCTTTTGCTGTTATAACTATACCTAAAGGTGGTGAAGATGATTTATTTGATGTTACACAGGAATTTCTGGAAATATATAAAACAGAATATAGCACCATAGAACCAACGTTGAATTTAACAGTTGAACCAACAGAAATCCCCGATGGATTATTCCCTGAATTTGTTCAGGATGATCTTATAAATGCTGTTGTTGCAGTACCTAATGGTGTTTATCGTTACATGCCAAATTTAAGAGATTCGGTAGAAACTTCCTCGAACTTGGGTATTATAAAAACCATGGAAACAAATGTGACAGTCGAATTTCTTGTTCGAAGTGTATTGGAATCAATGAAAGGAGAAGTGCGGTCGATGATAGAAAGTGCTTTTTCGTTGGCTGGTGCAAAAATCAATGTTTTCGGAAATTATGAAGGATGGATGCCCGAGTCCTGTTCTGAAATTCTTTCTATTGCACAAGAAAAATATGTGTCTGTTTTTGGAAGAGAATCTCAGACAAAAACTATACATGCCGGGTTGGAGTGTGGAATTATTGGAAGTAAGTATCCGTGTCTGGATATGATTTCTTTTGGACCGACTATTAAATACCCTCATTCGCCCAATGAAAAGGTCGATATAGGTAGTGTAGAAAGATTTTGGGGATTTTTGAAAATAGTATTGGCTAATGCTCCTCGAAAAAAGTAGAAAATTCAATTAACTAATATTTTTCTTACTTTTTCTCGGTCTGAGGAAAGTTGAATAGTTAGAGCTTCTTTGCTAGTAAATTTCACCTCTTTTCGGAGGAATGCGATGAAATAAACTTTAATTTGTTGTTCATAAATATTTTGGTTGAACTCTAGAATGTTAACTTCAATGGTCTTTTCGTTATTTTCATTAAAAGTAGGCCGAGAACCAATGTTTGCCATTCCTTTGTATTTTTTGCCTTTAATTTCTACAAAAACGGCATATACTCCGTCCATCGGAATTAGTAAGTGCATATCCGATATTTTTAGATTAGCAGTGGGAAATCCTATCGTTCTACCTATTTGAAAACCTTTAACCACAGTGCCTTCCAAAAAATAATTGTATCCAAGATAATCGCTTACGGCAGTAATATTTCCTTGCAATATCTCCCGGCGGATAAGAGACGAACTTATACAAACATTATTTTCCCAATAAGCACCTTCTTCTTCTACTTCTATTCCAAGTGTGTTGCCATAAGATTTATAGGTTTCAAAGCTGTTTTTTTGTGCATCAGAACCAAAATGGTGATCGTATCCTACCAACAAATATTTAGTATGTAAAGCCTCAAAAAGAATTTCTTTGATGAACTCGGTTGAGGTCAGTTGGGCAAACTTTTTTGTAAAAGGTAACATGACACAAATATCAACGCCTTGTTTTTCCAAAAGAGATAGGCGGTCTTTTTGCGTGTTTAATAATTGAGGAATGTAACTTGTCTGTAAGGTTTCTCTTGGGTGTGCACGGAAGGTAACTACAACCGATTGCAAATGCCGTAGGGTAGCTTCTCTTTTTAATCTCGATAAAAGAGCAACATGACCCTTGTGCACCCCATCAAAAAAGCCAACTGTTACGGCAGAATTTTGGAAAATATCAGAAGGTATTTCGGTTATGATTTTCATTCTTTTATTGCTCAATAATATAAAACTAGAGCAAAGATACGAACAAATGGGAAAAGTCTTCTCGTTCTTTTGCCAAATACGTCTGAAATTTTAATTCTTTAGCCATTTCGATATTCGTCTTTCCATCATCAATAAACAAACTTTCTTGAGGATGAATGCCGGAGTCTTGAATCATAAAATCAAATATTTCTTTTGCCGGTTTGTTTTGGTGTATCTCGTAAGACAAGTAACATTTTTCAAAATAATCAGACAAATTATGTCCGCCCTTTTCAAAATACCTGCGTTTTATTTCCGGAAAATGTATGGCATTGGTATTGCTAAGCATAAACACTTTGTAGCTTTTTCTCAGTTCAAGGAGTAAATCCAATTTTTTTTGTGGAATATCTAATAAGAAGGCAAACCATGCTTCTTTTATTTTTTCATCATCAATATTTTTCTTTATTTTTTTCCTTATTATTGCGTAAAATTTCTCGGGGCTAATGGTACCCCTTTCTAATTGGAGGAAAAAATCAGCCTGAACATATTCACCAATAAAATTTTCCACATCCTCAAATCCCAACTTTTTAAAAGCATTGATGCAAGCCTGCTTATTCAAATCAATAAGGACTCCGCCCATGTCAAAAACTATATTTTTCAGCATATTTTGATGTAAAATTTGTCGATTTTCAAAAAAAAAATTACCTTTGTCTCCGCTTCTTAGGAAGTGGACAATTAATTTTGTTTCGGGCCTATAGCTCAGTTGGTTAGAGCACCGGACTCATAACCCGTAGGTCCTTGGTTCAAGTCCAAGTGGGCCCACTAAATGAAAAAGGAGAGTTTATGCTCTTCTTTTTTTATTTAAGTCATTTTAAGAATAACCCTTAGCTTTTTCAGCTTTCTTCAAGGTGCAAAGAAACGACATTTTCAAAAGATTAACCATTCTTTTGTTACATTTATTTCTATCTCAGAAAATTTGATAATTGTTTTCCATTTTCTTTAATCCATCCCCCTTTTTTTAATAAATTAAGAAATAGAGATATGATTTTTTAGAATAAAAACACTAGATTTGTTAGTTGTTATTATGTCTTGAATTTGAACTAAAAATCAATAAATATTTCATTATGGGAAATTTAGAATTTGCATTAGTACTGATGGTCATAGGGGTAATTGTGGTACTTCTGATATTGATAATAATTACGCAAGGATTGACTTTCTTTATTAACAAATACATACCAGAAAAAATGGATGCTGTTAGTGAAAAAGAAAAATTCGTTCAACAGAACGTTGTTAACCCTACTATCGCTGAGGTTATTAGTCAGGCTGTGGGTATTATTACCAACGATAAAGGAAGAGTAATCGGCATAGAAAAAATTAAATAACAACAATAAATATAACAACAGAAATGGAAAGAGAAATCAAGTTTTGTTTAGTATATAGGGACATGTGGCAAAGTGCCGGAAAGTACGTGCCACGGGTTGATCAGTTGGTTCGTGTAGCTCCCGAAATAATCAATATGGGTTGTTTTGCTCGTGTGGAAACTAATGGAGGAGGATTTGAACAGGTAAATTTATTGTTTGGTGAAAATCCTAACGTGGCAGTTCGTCAATGGTGTAAACCTTTCAGAGAAGCCGGAATTCAAACTCAATTGCTTGATCGTACTCTAAACGGGTTGCGTATGAGTCCCGTTCCGGTAGATGTTCGTAAATTGTTTTATAAAGTAAAAAAAGCACAAGGAACAGATATCGCACGTTCTTTTTGCGGATTAAATGATCCTCGTAATATCATTGCTTCTATTAAATATGCAAAAGAAGCCGGAATGATTGCTCAGGCAGCTTTGTCTATTACGGTATCCAAAGTTCATACAGTTGAATATTATTGCAACCTTGCTGATGAATTAATCGCTAATGGTGCTGATGAAATCTGCTTAAAAGATATGGCCGGTATCGGAAGACCCGCTTCATTAGGGAAAATTGTATCCTACATCAAAACAAAATATCCTCAAATTATAGTTCAATATCACGGACAAACAGGTCCCGGGTTTACTCCCGCATCTATTCTTGAGGTATGTAGGGCAGGATGCGATATCATTGATGTTGGAATGGAACCTCTGTCATGGGGAACAGGGCATGCAGATGTAATCATGGTGCGTGAAATGTTGAAAGATGCCGGTTTCAAAGTGCCTGAAATCAATATGGATGCTTATATGAAAGCTCGTGCTTTGACACAAGAGTTTATGGATGATTTCTTGGGATATTTCATTCCTGAATCAAATCGTCGTTTACAATCGCTACTTATCGGTCCAGGACTTCCGGGCGGTATGATGGGTAGTTTGATGAATGACTTAAAGGATAATTTGACGGTTATAAATAAGTCTTTTCAGAAACAAGGAAAACCTGAAATTACAACAGGTGATTTGTTAATTCGTTTGTTTGATGAAGTTGCTTATGTTTGGCCACGAGTAGGTTTTCCTCCATTGGTAACACCATATTCTCAATATGTAAAGAATCTTGCCATTTTTAATATTATGCAAATGGCAAATGGTCAAGAACGTTGGACAATGATTCCTGACGTTGTTTGGGATATGATTTTAGGTAAATCCGGTAAATTACCCGGTGAGGTTGCTCCTGAGATTGTTGAATTGGCAAAACAACAAAATCGTGAATTTTTCACTGGTGATCCTCAGTCTTTGTTTCCTGACAAATTGGAAGATTTCCGCAAAGAGATGAAAGACTCAGGGTGGGACTGCGGAAAAGACGATGAAGAATTGTTTGAGTTGGCAATGCACCCTGAACAATACCGTGCTTATAAATCAGGAAAAGCAAAGGCTAATTTCAATGCTGAACTTGCAAAAGAAAAAGCCAAGAAGAATCCTCCAATTGTAGCTCATTCTGCTCCCTTGCCTGAGACGTTAACCATAAATGTAGATGGAGGTGTCTATAAAGTTGCCATTGCTTATGGCAATGAAGTAAAAAGTAATTAAAAAATCAGAGGGCTACTCGAATAAAAAATAAAAGGGATGTTCTATACCAGTGGAACATCCCTTTTTTATTGCCTATTTTTCTTTTCGTTTCTTTTTTTGTGGATTTAGCTTTTTATCAAAAGCAATCTTACTTTTCTTTATGTAAATATCTTCCTTGTCTTTAGGACGAAGATCCTCATAATCAATCATATTTTTTAGTGTTACAAGGTTTTTGTCCTTTTTTGCTGGAGGCAACATAGTGCCTGATGATTGTGGATACATAACGATTTTTTCAACCTTGTTTTTCTTATTGAGATAGATGGTTAGGAAACCACTTTCTGCTTTGTTTGTTCCTACTTCTTTGAGATTGTCTTTAACGTAGTAGATTGATTGAGCATTTCCAGCTACATCAATTTTATATAGGTGATTGTCTTTTACATAGCCTGTTATCATTTTTCCCGATATTTGGTTGTATGTAGCGGTGTCTTCCTTTGAAAGCATGAAGCCCATATCTTCTACAATGAATCTTTCGACACCCCTATTTTTCGAAAATACTTGTATCGTTTTTCCTGTAATTTGATTTTTATCGCTCCAAATGATAGGAGAGTTATACATATTTAGGATAGAGTCTTTTGTATTATACGCTAAAGAATCACATAAACCTTGAAAATCTTTTTGCCAGAATTGAACATTGTGGCAAGCATTTATATGCGAAATAGTTGAATCTGTACGGTAAAAAATGGTGTCTGCAGTTAGAAATAAAGTGTCTTTTGAGGAATGTTCGTAAAATGTTGCATGGCGTGTAATAAATCCTTTTTCTTTTTTCTTGTTGAATTTGCCATAATTACCACCTACTGAAATTTGTTGAACAGAATCGGTTAATAAAACATGTGAAAAAGCTTCGGCTATTCCTCTTACCTTGTCGTAATAAATCGTGTCTCCAACTATTTTTTTGCCACGAGGCTGTTTAATATATGATTTTTTAGTGAGTTTTCCGGTTTCTTTTTTCGTATTATACCATCCAGATTCGGCGTATATTGTTGTACTATCAGATATTATGGTTGACGGACCAACAATTTGGGCATACGAAGTCGCTGAATTATATATCAAAGAATCTGTTTTCAGGGTGAATTTTTCATTGGTTAAAACAACACGTTTCTGAAAGGTGGAAATCTTCGTTTTGGGGTAATAATTACCTTCTATGGAGGTTAAGACATCTCCTTTATCAACCATTTTTCCTGAATTATAATAATGAACTACATTATTTTTTTTATCATAGTCCAAAAAGTTTGTTGTCAATGTCATCTTTCGATTCACCATTCGGACATTTTTTCTCATTTGGGCGACTTCTGTATTTCCATTATAGAAAAGATGACTGCCGTATATGGTAAGAGAGTCAGCTTGCACAATTTTGACATTCCCATAGGCATCAATGGAATTTTTTTTCTCGTAAAAGAATGCAGTATCACAGTAAAGCAAGAGATTTCCATGTCTAAAACGTACTTTGCCTCTCAAAAATTGACAATCTGTACGTACATTTTGGTCAAAGGAAAGTGTTTCGCAGGACTCTAAGAAAACAGTTGATGCTTCTACTGTACCGAAAATGAATAAAAAAAAGAATAAGCAGGAACAGGGAAGGAGACGTTTCATAAAGATTTTCAGTTTCATTTTTATTTTTTAATCCAATTTGGATACTTGAATTCACAATTGCTGAATTCAGGATCAATATGGATATATGTTTCGGCTTGCTGTTTGATAATCCATTGTTCTAATACTTCTGCACTTTTTTTGTTGGTTAATACCGTTTTTAATTCTTGGAAGTCGTCTTCCGGATTTGCCAAATGTGCTTTGATTTTTGACTTTACACGAGCAATAGCAACAACTTCCTTGCCCATCTCATTTGTATAAACAAACGGTTTGGATATTTCGCCGATGTTGAGTGAATATATTTCTTTTGCAATTTCTGCAGGAAGTTCTTGATATTGAAATTTAGAGTTCCCCACCGTTTTATTAATCATTAAGCCGCCATTTTGTTTAGTGGTTTTATCTTCGGAATATTTTAATACAGTTTGTTCAAACGTAATTTTTCCTTTCCTTATTTCTTGGCTAAGACTATCCAATTTTTTCATGGCAACGTTTTTTTGTTCGTAAGAAATTTGGGGTTTTAGTAAAATGTGTCTACAGTTCACTTGGTCGCCCTTTTTCTCAATCAACTGAATAATATGGTATCCAAATTCAGTTTCGACGATGCGAGACACTTTGGTCGGATCATAAAGAGAAAAAGCTGCATTGGCGAATTCCGGAGTTAGCATTCCTTTTGCTTTAAATCCGAGCTCGCCCCCTTGTAAGGCTGAACCTCTGTCTTCGGAATACAAAATAGCCAAGGTTGAAAATTGATATTCACCGGATTCTATCTTTTCACGAAAATCGCGTAATTGACTTTTTACTCGTTCTTTTTCGGCATTAGTAATTTCAGGAGAAACAACCACAACTTGAACTTCTACTTGCTCCGGAACAGTTGGAATGCTATCTTTAGGCAGTCCAGCATAGAATTTATTAATGTCTTGAGGTGTTATTTTTATATTCTTGGTAATTCTTTGTTGCATTTCTTGCATTAACATTTGTTCCGAAACCACTTTAGTGAGGTCTTCTCGCATTTTAGACATCGGTTTATTGAAATATTCCTCCACCTTTTCTTTTGAACCTAGGTGTTCAATGAAATATTGAATTCTTCCATCAACCTGTTGTTTAATGGTTGACTCGGAAACCTCTACACTATCAATTTTGGCTTGTGCTATAAACAGTTTTTGTAGAGCCATTTGTTCAGCGACAGTACAATATGGGTCACCTTCAAATTTTGTTTTTTCATATTTCATCCTCATGATTTCTGTCTCAATTTCCGATTTGAGTATTGGTTCATCACCAACCACCCAGACTACTTTGTCAACTACAAGATTTTGAGCTGATAATTCGAGGGATGTAAATAACAAGAAAATGAGAAGAAGAGGTTTGTTTAACATGATGTCAGACTTTTATTTTTTGTTGAAGAAGGTAATTTTTTTCTTTTTTAAAGCATTGTTATATAAATTGTCTTGAAATTCATTTATAAAATGCGTTTTTTCCCTGTGAGCCAAAATGTTGGCTATTTTTTGTTGTGCAATTTCATATGGTTCAACAGTTCCCGGAGAGCACTTGCCTGTGATTCGCAAAAAATAGCGATAAGTACTGTCTTTTTGTGTAATAAATCCACGTGTTAACATAGGATCATTAGAATCCATGTGTTGTGGTAACAGTTTGTCTATTTTGTAGAATAGAGTCCAAGAATCCATGAATATATTGTATGAAGACGCGTACTTAATACAATATTTTTCGATGTGTTCGAGCGATACATCATTAATTTCAGTAAGCCATTTCGCGAGTTGTTCTTGGTTAGGTGCATTACTCGGAAGTTTGATATAAATACCTTTTATGATAGGTTCATCCAAGATGAAATTCCCCTTTTCTTTTTCGTACACATCTTGAGATTCTTCTTGGCTGATATTCTTTAAATTTTGATTAATAAGACCTTGTTGATATTCATTTATAATCAATTCTTTTCGATATTCTTCTGTAAGTTTATCAATTTTTTCAGACGATTTAATATTTTCATCTGCTTTTTCGAATAACAAAACATTAATAGCCCATTTCTTTTTATAGTTTTCGACAAATGCGATACTATCTTTGTCCGATAGCTTTTCTGGAAGTATTTTTTCAATATCCTCTTGGTACAAAACTTCCCCATTAACTTCCATTACAGGAGTTTTTTTTGAATCAAAGCTTGATTTATGACAAGAGGATGCCAATAATAAAAATGAGAATATTATTATCTCTTTTCGCATTCTTTTATTTAATAGTTTCTATAACTTCCTTGTTGATAGTAACAGGAAATTTTGCTCTCAATAATTTTACCCATTCTTGGTCTAAATAGTTTTGATAATCGCTTGTTACAATTCCTTTAATATCTAAATAGCTTTTAGGATATTCTTTTTGTATTTCTCCTGAAGTAAATACATTGGGAAAAGTTTTATTCTCGGGTAATTTACCTGCCTTGAAAACTAAATAATCCACTACCTTGTTAGATCCTTTGGCATAAAGCCCTGTTTCTATTTTAATGTTCGTTTGTCCATCCACATTTAGATTCTTTTTTAGGTAGTAATTAACAGAATCGGCAGGGTAACTTTTAATTATTTTTTTTGCAGCTTTCTCTATTTTCTTAGAAGAGCAATAGATAATCTTGCCTTTAAACCTAGGACTATCCCATTTATAGTTCAGCTTGTTTTTTTCAAAATATTTCTTTAACCCTTCCGCGTCATTGGATGCCTTTTCCCATATTTTTTGGTTACTAATATTGAAAAGCAATATCCCGTCTTTGTATTCTTTCATTAGAAGCCCAAAGTCTTTGTATTTGTTTTCTAGGTTGCTATTTTCGTAGTCAAATATAGCATTGTTACAAAATCTTTCAGCTTTTTGAGCAACAAAACTTGCTGTGTTTTTGTTTGTTGACTCGGAATTTTTAGCAATGTAATTTACTAAATCTGATTGTAAGACAGTTTTATCGGCAAAAGAACAAATAGGTAATTTTAATTCTGATCCTTTTGCTAAGAAAGTTGAATCAGTTGCCTTGTTTTTTTCAAGTAATGCGATTATAGCTTTTTGATTCTCGGGAAACTCTTTGAAATTATACTCTTTTTTTAGTTTGTTTACAAAACTTGTAGCAATGATATATGATCTTTCGTCTGATTTGATAACAGATTCTATTTGAGGAGTCATCTCTTCTATCTTCGGAATATCCCGTTTATCCAGTAATTTAATAATGTGCCATCCGTAGCTTGTTGCGAGTGGAGTAGAAATATCTCCTTTCTTTTTTAGGGCAAAAGCTGCTTCTTCAAATTCAGGATTGGTTTTTCCTGTTCCAACCCAAGGGAGTTCTCCCCCCTTTTGTGCCGTGCCATGATCATCAGAGTTGGCTTTTGCCATTTCTTCGAAATTTGCACCATTTACCAATTCTTTGTACATGTCAAAAACGCCTTTTTTTATCTCTTTTTTGGTACTATCAGTGGCATCCGTGGGAACACGTTTCATTATGTGGGCAACTAAAACTTCCCCTGGAGATTTACGCTTTTCATTTACTTTGATTATGTGATATCCGAATCGAGTTCGAATTGGACCGGTTATTTCCCCAACAGGTGTTGCATAAGCAGCTTTTTCGAATGGATAAACAACCATCATGCCTGTAATATATCCTAGTTTTCCACTGTTTTCGCGAGCAGAAGGATCTTCTGATACTTCTTTAGCTACTTTCTCAAATTTTTCTCCGTTGAGAATTCTTTTTTTTGCGGCAACAGCTTTTTTATAGGCTTCTAACGTGTCCTTTGGTGAGGCATCGGGTTCAAGCGTAAATAATATATGGCTTACATTGACGTCTTCTAATAGATGGCTATACTCTTCTTTGACAAATTGCTCTTTTTTTTCGTTGTCTGTTAGGTATGGCTTTATCAAGTAGTCTCGATAACCAAGCAACTCATCGTGGAAGCTTTTTGCAGTATCCATTTTCAAATTATATGCTTCGGCTACTTTTAATTTAAAATTCACAAATAGTTCTGCATAATCGGATATTGAAATCTTTTCGTAATTTGAACCTGCATTGTTTTTTTTGTAGTAATATTCAAATTCATCTTTGTAAATGGGTTTGTTGTCTATAGTCATTACAACTTCTTTTGCATCTTCCGCAAAAGAAAGTCCGGCATATAGACAAAGAAAAGATATTAAAAAAAGTTTTTTCATGATACGTTTTTTATGTTTGATTTTTTTATTCTCCACGGGTATAATTTGGGGCTTCTTGTGTTATTGTTACGTCGTGAGGGTGGTTTTCTTTTACTCCGGCAGCTGTAATTCTCGTAAACTTAGCGTCATGTAGTTTTTCTATATCGCCTGCTCCACAGTAACCCATTCCAGCTCGTAAACCTCCAACCATTTGATAAATAACTTCATATAAGGTTCCTTTGTAGGGAACGCGAGCAGCAATCCCTTCGGGAACAAGTTTTTTAATGTCTAATTCTCCGCTTTGAAAATAACGATCTTTTGACCCTTTTTCCATTGCTTCCAAAGAACCCATTCCACGGTAGGATTTAAATTTACGTCCGTTGAAAAGGATTGTTTCGCCAGGACTTTCTTCTGTTCCTGCAACTAATGAACCTATCATAACGGAATGTCCTCCTGCTGCAAGGGCTTTTACGATATCTCCGGAATAACGCAAACCTCCATCCGCAATTAATGGAACTTTAGTGTCTTGTATCGCTTTTGCAACGTCGTATACGGCAGTGAGTTGAGGAACTCCGACTCCTGCTACTACGCGGGTTGTGCAGATGGAACCCGGACCTATACCGACTTTTACGCCATCGGCTCCTGCCTCAACTAATGCTTTAGCGGCTTCGCCCGTGGCTATATTTCCCACAACAATGTCAATTTGAGGAAAGCGTTTTTTTGCTTCTTTTAATTTTTCGATAACAGAATACGAATGTCCGTGAGCCGTATCTATTACAATAGCATCTGCCCCTGCATCAACTAATGCTTGCATACGTTCCATCGTGTCCTCTGTAACGCCAACCCCGGCAGCTACACGCAGGCGACCTTTTGAATCTTTGCAAGCCATTGGTTTATCTTTGGCTTTAGTAATATCTTTGTAAGTAACCAGCCCTACGAGCTTGCCGTCTTTGTCTATTACGGGAAGTTTCTCGATTTTATTTACCTGTAAAATTTGTGCAGCAGCCTCAAGATCGGTAGATTGATAGGTTGTGACCAAATTTTCTTTGGTCATAACGTCATCAATGAATTTATCGAGATTTCTTTCGAAACGTAAATCACGGTTGGTTACAATACCCACTAAATATCTATTATCATCTACAACCGGAATTCCACCGATTTTATATTCTGCCATAATAGCTAATGCATCTCTCACGGTGGATCCTCGTTTAATCGTAATAGGATCATAAATCATTCCGTTTTCTGCACGTTTTACAATGGCTACCTGCCGAGCTTGTTCCTCGATGGGCATATTTTTGTGAATAACGCCAATGCCACCCTCTCGAGCAATAGAAATAGCCATTTTAGATTCTGTTACTGTATCCATAGCTGCAGTAACAAAAGGTATTTTTAACTCAATGTTTTTAGAAAATTTAGTTGTCAAATCAACCTCGCGGGGAAGAACCTCGGAATAAGCAGGAATCAACAAGACATCGTCAAATGTTAGACCGTCGAAAATTATTTTATCTGCAATAAATGACATACATTTGAGGTGTTAAAATTATTGCGTGCAAATTTACAAAAAAATATCAGACTTTGTGTGAAATTACGAAGTTAAAATTAGTTATGTAGATTCACTTTTGAGACTGAAAAATGTTATTTTTTTGCTAAAAATGAAATATCTTTCGATCCTCTGCTAGAAGCGTGTTTTTAAATATTTCCCGGGCTTCTTTTAAAAGAATTTCGGTTTTCGCGTATCTTGCCGAAAAATGTCCGATAATAAGCTGTTCGACATCTGCCTGTTTTGCTATCGCAGCTGCTTGTTTTGCAGTAGAATGTAATGTCTGTTTAGCACGTAATTTTTCTGATTCGGCAAAAGTTGCTTCGTGAAACAAACAATCAACGCCTCGTATGATAGGAATAATTGTTTCATTGTAAGCGGTATCAGAACAATAAGCATAACTTTTTGGAGGTGTGGCGGGCGACAGGAAGGTTTCATTCGAAATTATTTTGCCTTCCGGTGTTACGAAATCTGCTCCATTTTTGATGTCCTTCAAATCTTTTACACCAACCTTGTAAAAATCAATAATATCTCGTTTTAAATGAGGCTGTCTTGGCTTTTCTTTGAATAAAAAACCGCAAGTAGGAACGCCGTGTTTTAGTGGGATTGTTTCTACAGTTAAAGATTTATCCTCGTATATAACTTCATTCTTCAGTGGATTAAAAGGTTCAAAAAGCACATTAAAAGTAAGATCGTGACAAAAGTATTTTAGATGAGGTTCCAGTAAGCCTTGCAAATCGGGGTGAGCGTGAATATATAGGCTTGCTGTTCGTTTCATTAAGCCTAATGTTGATATGACAGAGATGATTCCAAAACAGTGGTCTCCATGTAAATGAGAAATAAATATGTGATTCAATCGGGTTGTTTTTATTGCTAATTCCCTCATTCTGAACTGTGTGCCGTCAGCACAATCTATCATAAAGCTTTTGTCGCGTACGCATACGATTTGCGAGGCAGAAAATCTTCCGTAAGATGGAATGGCTGAGCCACAACCCAAAATAGTTACTTCAAAATTCATGTTACTACTTGTTTGATGTGTAATTTTAAATCCTTATCTGCTATTAATTCGCCTTGTTCGATGAGTAATCGAATTATTTTGATTGCTTTTTCTTCATCTTTGGATAAAGCATCCGTTAATTCTGAAATGGTTAATGGTTTTTCTTGTAATCTTTTTCTTATTTTTTCAGTCATTTCGGAGAAGTATTCAGTGCTTACTTTTGCCTTTTTATTTGCCAAACAAACGTCACATTGCCCACAGTCTGTCGTATTTTTTTCACCGAAATAATTCAATAAAATTCTACTCCTGCAAATGTCTTTGTTGGTTGCATAGTTTAAAATTGACTCTGCTCTTTGTTCAAATCGAGCCTTTCTTTTTTCGTAAACTTCTTTTGTTAGAATAATTCTTTCAGAATTTTGTCTTTGTTGGACAAAAACGATGAAAGGTGTTTTTTTTCTCGGAACATATTGAATAACCCCTTGTTTAGAAAGATAAATTAAAAGTTCATACACTTCATCTTTCGTAAGTCCTGCTCTTTGTGCGATTAATTCTTCGTTTATGTAAGCAAAATCAGTGAATAAACCCGTGTACGAACGTAATAATGTTTTGATTAGTGTCTCTATTTTTTGATTTTCGTCAGGCCTCTTGTATAATGCATCTCGATGAATCGTAAAAATAACTCTCGAGCTGGAATCAATTTCTTCGGTATACTCGATATATCCAGCTTGTTCTAACATTTTCAGTGCACTGTAAGTCGTTAGAATCGGCAGGTGAAATTTTGTGCAAAAATCAGCTATGTTAAAGTTGAAAACTGCTCCTTCACAACTTTCAACGGGTATTTGCAGGTAATTGCATAGAGCATCGTAAACTTTAACAATTTGTTCTTTTGAAGGAAAATTGTCGGCTATCCTTTTTTTTATTTTTGTGCTATCATTATTGCTATATAACAAAATGGCATAAGCCTTTTTCTCGTCTCGTCCCGCTCGTCCAGCCTCTTGAAAATAGCTTTCTATACTATCCGGTAAATCCATGTGAATAACGCTCCGAACATCAGCTTTGTCAATGCCCATGCCAAAAGCATTGGTAGCTACTATAACACGACATTCATCTGTTTTCCAACGTTTTTGACGAATATCTTTTGTTTGGTTTGACAGTCCGGCGTGAAAATAATCCGCAGAAATGCCATTTTCATTCAGAAAGTCCGAAATTTCTTTTGTTTTTTTGCGATTACGAACATAAACAACAGCGGTGCCTTTTATCGAATGTAAGATTTTTAAAAGTTGGTTGAGTTTGTCATCCGTTTCCCTTACCACATATGCTAAATTACTTCTTTCAAAACTTTTTTGGAAAACGTTTTTAGCGGGAAATTTTAGCTGTTTTTGAATATCAGCAACAACTTCCGGAGTAGCCGTGGCTGTCAGTGCTAATATAGGTACACCGGGCAAGACTTCTCTGATATTGGCAATTTGCAGATAAGATGGACGAAAATCGTAACCCCATTGGGAAATACAATGCGATTCGTCAACGGCAATCATGCTGATATGCAGATTTGGAAGTTTCTGTAAAAAAATATTGGTAGAAAGCCTTTCCGGCGAAACATATAAAAATTTGTAGTTGCCATACATACAGTTGTCTATCGTTATCATGATTTCCTCGTATGACATTCCCGAAAAAATAGCTGATGCTTTGATGTTCTGCTTTTTTAGAGTCTCGACTTGATCTTTCATTAGAGCAATGAGGGGTGTTACTACAAGGCACAATCCCTCCTTTGCCAAGGCTGGAACTTGGAATGTGATTGATTTTCCTCCTCCTGTCGGCATCAGCCCTAGAGTGTCCTTGCCATTGCCAATGGACTCGATGATATCCAGTTGTAAGGAACGGAAGTCAGAATAGCCCCAATATTTTTTTAATATTTCGTGATACACCAAAAAACAGGATTTGAGTTAATTGTTGACCTTAATGTCTTTAATCAATAATTGAATATTTTTATTTCCGTTAAAGACGTTCTCCTCTATCGTATAACAAATGTTGATCGGCTTTAAATCCTTAATGTGAACATTGAATTTTTCACCCATCCCAAAGGCTATTCCATTCATCACGTTTTCAGAACAAGGTTCTGTGAGTTCCAGTTTAAGATGCTCTAAATCTTTACCGACAAGTCGGCTGGTTCCGTAATCTGTAACTTTGTAGGTGGAAAAGACAGGTTTCATGTTTTCGGGTCCGAAAGGTGCAAATTGCTGCAAAATATTGAAAAATTTGGGCGTGATTTCACTAAAATTAATTTCTGCGTCAATTTCTATTTGGGGTATTTTCTGGTCATTCGTAATGTTTTCTGTTACAAACTCATCGAAACGGCGTGTAAATTCAGCGACATGCTCTTCTTTCATTGTCAATCCCGCGGCATACATGTGTCCTCCGAAATTTTCTAGCAAATCGCGACAGGAGTCAATAGCTTTGTAAATGTCGAAACCGCTGACAGAACGTGCAGAACCCGTTGCAAAACCATTGGAAAGGGTCATCACGATTGAAGGACGATAATATAATTCGCTGAGTCTTGAAGCCACAATTCCAATAACACCTTTACTCCATTCGGGGTTATATACTACAATTGAATTTTTATTTTCAAAATCTTCGTTGCCTTCGATAAAATCTTTTGCATTTCCGGTTGTTTTTTTGTCCAAATCTTTGCGTTCCTCATTATATTGGTCAATGCAGTCGCTTTTTTCTTTGGCAAACGTGAAATCTTTACTGATAAGTAATTCTACGGCTTCTTTCCCCGAACGCATACGCCCAGATGCATTGATGCGTGGACCTATTTTAAATACAATATCACTAACGGTTATCTCTTTCCCACGAAGTCCGCAAACATCAATAATTGCTTGCAAACCAATGCTTGGATTTGCATTTAATTGTTTTAGTCCAAAGAGCATTAGAACTCTGTTCTCTCCGGTTATGGGAACAATATCCGAAGCAATACTTACGGCGAGCAAATCAAGTAGAGGAGTGATTGTTTCAAAATCAATGCGATTGCTCATGGCGAACGCTTGCACAAACTTAAATCCTACTCCGCAACCGGAAAGATGTCCGTAAGGGTAGGTGGAGTCAGTGCGTTTGGGGTCTAACACCGCAACAGCATCGGGTAGAGTTTCGTCGGGCGTGTGGTGGTCGCAAATAATGAAATCCACGCCTTTTTCTTTTGCATACTTAACTTTTTCTATGGCTTTTATACCACAATCCAAAACAATTATCAGCGAAAAACCATTTTCGGCAGCAAAGTCAATGCCTTTGTAGGAAATCCCGTAGCCTTCGTTGTATCTGTCCGGTATGTAAAAGTCTATATTTGAATAAAATTGTTGTAAAAACTTATAAACGAGTGCTACTGCCGTTGTTCCATCGACGTCATAATCTCCGTAGATGAGAATTTTCTCTTTTTTCCCCATTGCCTTATTGAGCCTTTCCACTGCTTTGTCCATATCATTAAGCAAGAAAGGGTTATGAAGATGTGCCATTTGGGGTCGGAAAAAGTTTTTTGCTTCTTCCATTGTGTGGATGCCTCGTTGCACTAACAGTTTACACAAAGTAGGACTTATACCCAGTTCATTTGTTAATTTTTCTTGATATTTTTTTTCTTCTGCTGTAAGCTCTTTTACAATCCATTTGTTTGTCATATAGTGGTTTTTTATTTATCAAAGGACGTTACACAATCTAAAAGTTGTGTATATTTGCACTTCATGAATGCCATTGCAAGAACTTGCAACTTGTAAAAATACAACAAAAAAGTAGAAAGTCAATATTGATTATTTTAAAAAATGTTTACAAGGTTTTTTGTTTACCCCTTTATTTGAATATGCGATGATAACAGAACTAAAAAAAACAGTCGAGATTTTAAGAGAAGGTGGAATTATTTTATATCCTACAGATACCATTTGGGGAATTGGTTGCGATGCGACCAATGAAAAGGCTGTAAAACGTATTTACGAAATTAAGCAACGAGAAGAGACAAAATCGATGTTGGTACTGTTGGATAGTAGTGCAAAATTGCAAGCATATCTATCCGATGTACCCGAAATAGCCTGGGATTTGATTGATGTTGCCGACAAACCTCTTACAATTATTTATCCACAGGGCAAAAACTTAGCAGCTAATTTGTTAAGTGCTGATGGTACCATCGGTATTCGGATAACGCAAGAAATTTTTTCAAAGCGATTATGCGAAATGTTTCGGAAGCCCATTGTCTCGACATCCGCTAACGTGAGTGGAAATCCTTCGCCTAGGAACTTTGCTGAGATTTCTAATGAAATTAAACAAAAGATGGACTATATTGTCGACTTTAGGCAAGGGGAAGAGCAACAAAGTAGTCCGTCTAGCATTATTAAGTTGCAAAAAGATGGAAGTTTTGTAATTTTGCGATAATAAATTATTTCCTTGTGAAGTACAAAAATCAATTAAAAAAATATATTCTTTCTGATTATCTCACGGCTTTGCTTGCCTGGTTTTTATTCTATATATTTCGTAGAATAGAAATTGACCTGATCGCAATAAGAGATATTCAAATGTTTGTGCCTATGTACAACGCCAGGTTGACGATGCTGGTTGTTCCTGTTTTTTGGTTGGGCGTTTATTGGCTTTCCGGATATTACAACACTTCTTTTCTAAAGTCAAGATTATCAGAGCTTTTTACGACTTTTGCCAGCGTGTTTTTTGGAGCTTTGGTTATTTTCTTTGCTGTTCTGGTCGACGATCCTGTTTCTTCATATACGTTTTACTATGTTTCTTTTCTCGTTTTTTTTTCTATTCATTTTGCTCTTACCTATGTTTGCCGTCTAGTTATTACAACGATTTCGGCGAAACTTATTCATAATAGACAGAAAGGATTTAGAACGCTTATTCTTGGGGTTGGAGATAAAGCTTTCAAACTGAGTTCTGAATTAAACCAAATGAAACAGTCTCTTGGATACATGATAGAGGGATTTGTGGTTGCACAAAAGAAGGAACAACAAAAGGTGCCTTCTAATGGCATACTAGGAACCATATTGGATATTAATTCATTGCTTAAAAAATATAATGTTGATGTTGTAATTATTGCTGTTGATAATATTTCTGAAGATGAAATATACCAGTTGATGTATGATCTTTGCTCTAAGAACGTAAAAATAAAAATAGTTCCCGGTTTGTTCGAGATTTTGACGGGAAGTGTAAAAATGAAAAGTATCTATGCCGTTCCTCTTATTGATTTGGTAGAGGTTCGGATGAGCGATTTTCAGAAAAATGTGAAGCGTGTTATTGATGTCGTTACATCATTGTTTGTTTTGCTACTTCTTATGCCGCTGTTTTTTTTCTTGGCGATAAAGATAAAGTCAGACTCAGAAGGATCGGCTATTTATAAACAAGAAAGGATCGGTCTACACGGTGTGCCGTTTATTATATATAAATTTAGGACTATGTATCAGGATTCGGAACGAGAAGGTATCCCAAAACTTTCTTGTGAAAATGACGAGAGAGTAACACATTTCGGTAAATTTATGCGAAAATATCGTCTGGATGAATTGCCTCAATTTTACAATGTGTTGAAAGGGGAAATGTCTTTGGTCGGACCCCGTCCTGAAAGACGCTATTTTATTGACCAAATAATACAACAAGCTCCTTATTATCAGCGTCTAACTAATGTACGACCAGGAATTACTTCTTGGGGAATGGTAAAGTTTGGGTATGCTAATACAGTGGAAAAAATGATAGAAAGGTCAAAGTTTGACATTTCCTATATGGAAAATATGTCGTTGATTATTGATATTAAAATATTGATTTATACCATAAAAACTATTCTTACTGGTAAGGGGCTTTAGATCAGTTGATTAAAATCAATAATATCCTTACTTTTATAAACTTAACTTCGTTAAAAAAGTGGAAAATAATTGGTACCTGAGACTAATCTCATGGAGAGAGAAAAATATTAAGAAAAGCAGATTTATTCTCATTTTGAGTTTTCTTGTTGGCGTTTTTACTGCTTTTGCCGCTATTATACTTAAGGGTGCTATACAACTGATTCAGCATTTGCTTACTACTAATTTTAGTGTAAATCAGGCGAACTATTTGTATCTGGCTTACCCTATCATTGGTATTGCCCTGACTGGGCTTTTTGTTCGATACATTGTGAAAGATGATATTAGTCATGGTGTTACGCGTATTTTATTTGCCATTTCTCAGCGAAAAAGTATCCTGAAACTTCATAACATTTGGACATCTATTGTTGGTAGTTCTATTACTATTGGTTTTGGTGGGTCTGTAGGAGCGGAAGCCCCAATTGTTTTGACAGGGTCTTCTATTGGCTCTAATTTGGGGAAATTCTTCAAAATGGATCAAAAAACTCTTATGTTGCTTGTCGGATGTGGAGCTGCAGGAGCTATTGGCAGCATTTTTAAAGCCCCTATTGCAGGAGTTGTTTTTACCCTTGAAGTTTTGATGCTTGATATGACGGTCACTTCTGTTATCCCGTTGCTTATTTCCTCTGTAACAGCGACTGCGGTATCTTATTTTTTGTTGGGTGATACAGTAATATTTTCCTCACATATTTATCAGCCTTTTTTGCTCGAAAGAATTCCATATCACATTCTATTGGGGATTATTTGTGGTCTTGTTTCTCTTTATTTTACACGAGGAATGAATAAATTGGAAACATTTTTTCAAGGAATGAAAAATGTTTATGTAAAGTTAATTGTAGGAGGAATTATTTTGAGTGCTCTTATCTTCCTTTTCCCTCCTTTATACGGTGAAGGTTATGAGTCTATTTCTGCTCTTTTAAATAATCAACCGCAAACACTATTTGATGGAACGATGTTTTATCCAATGAAGGATAGTGTTTTGTGGCTTGTTTTATATCTTTCATTAATTGTTTTTTTTAAAATATTTGCTTCTTCCGCTACCAATGGAGCAGGTGGTGTTGGAGGTATTTTTGCACCTTCCTTGTTCATGGGTTGTATTACCGGATTTATTGTGGCGGTTCTTTTAAATGTTTTGGGTGTGGGCATTGCTCCACAAAATTTTGCTTTGGCGGGTATGGCAGGTCTTATGTCGGGAGTAATGCATGCTCCCCTTACCGGCATATTCCTTATTGCAGAGTTAACAGGTGGTTATGAATTGTTTATGCCTCTTATGATTGTTTCTGTGGTTTCATACCTCACTATAATATGTTTTGAACCTCATAGCTTGTATGCAATGCGTTTGGCAAAAAAAGGAGAATTGATGACTCATCACAAAGATAAAGCAGTCCTTAATTTATTGACGATGGACAACGTAATAGAAACGGATTTGCAACAAGTTGACCCGCAACTTACTCTTGGTGAACTAGTGAAAATAATCTCTCAATCAAAGCGAAATATTTTTCCTGTTGTTGACAAAGAAGGCGTTTTTCTTGGTGTCGTTTCTCTCGAAGAGATAAGAAATATAATGTTTCGTCCTGAACTTTACCAACGGTTTGTTGTAAAGGATTTGATGATATCACCTCCCACTCGTGTTTTTGTCGGAGAAGAGATGGAAGATGTAATGACCAAATTCGAAAAAACACACGCATGGAATTTACCTGTTTTAGATGGTGACAAATATGTGGGATATGTGTCGAAGTCTAACATCTTTAATGCTTATAGAAGTGTGCTAATTGATTTTTCAGATGAATAAAAGGTTTTTTTTCGAGAAAGATTCTGTTGATTTTTATGCTGTATGAAAAAAATAGTTGTTGTTTTTTCTTTTCTTTTTTCCTTTTCTTTAATGGCTCAACAACCTAGTTACGAAAGGCCTCGTCTTGTCATCGGAATAACTGTTGATGGTTTACGTGCCGATTATCTTTCCATGTTTTGGAATGAACTGAGCAAGCAGGGAATAAAAAAAATTATTGAAAACGGGGCTTTTTGTCAAAATGTTGGATATTCCTATGAGGCATTTGACAAGGTAACCGATTTAGCTACTTTTAGCACGGGTGCAGAGCCCTATTTGCATGGCATTGTCAATGGTTCTTACTTTGATAGACAAACCAAACAAAAAGTTTCTGTAATAGCTGATAATACAGCGATTCCAATTGCCGGAACAGAACGGGTCTCTTCAAGAAAGATGTTAAGTTCTACTGTTGCGGATGAGTTGCAAATGAATACCATGGAACAGTCTACTGTAATATCGTTGGCTATGGATTCGAAAGCTAGTATTTTGCAAGTTGGTCATTTGGCAGATGCTGTCTTATGGATGGATGATACAAATGGAAACTGGTCGACATCTTCCTCTTATGCTAATCAATTACCTTCTTGGGTGGAAAAAAAGAATGAACAAAAATCCATTCAGGATTATATGAAAATGAAATGGGAGCCCTTGTTTCCTATTAATTATTATGTTGTTTCTCAAGCAAAGAACTTTTCTCAAAAGGGCTTTTCTTATTCATTAAAAGATATTTGTAAGGGTCAAGGTGCATATCAACGATTTAAACAAACACCATTTGCCAATACTTATTTGAGAGAGTTAGCTGTGGATGCCTTGTCGAATGAAAGTTTAGGAAAAGATGTTTTTCCCGATATGCTATTGGTTAACTTCTCCTTAAACTCATTTACTTCCCGAGAAGATGGTCTAACGGTTGAATTGGAAGATGCCTACTTGCGTCTTGATAATGATATAAAAATGTTATTAGAGGCAGCAGAGCAGAAGGTTGGGAGAGAGAATTTATTGGTATACGTTGTTTCTACTCGTGCAGAAAAATCTCCAATATCGCCTGCCGTACAAAAAAAGATTCCCGGGGGAACTTTCAATTCGTATCGGTATATGTCGCTTTTAAATACTTATTTGATGGCGATTTATGGACAGGAGAATTGGGTATTGGCTTACGATAAAGGTAATATTTATTTAAATCGACAACGAATTGACGATAAAGGCATTAGTTTGCGTGAAATACAAGATAGAACGATGGAGTTTGTATCTCAAATACCCGGCGTGATGAGTGTCAGTACTTCGTTTATGTTAGAACAGGCATTTGCTGGCGAGGGAAAAACAGTCTATCCATACAATAAACAATATTCCGGAGATTTGATTCTTTCTTTATATCCCGGTTGGACGGAGGTTGATAAAAATGACAAACCAATGGATTGCAATAGTACTGTAAGTGCTTGTGTGCCAATGTGTTTCTACGGATGGAAAATAAAACATCAACAGCTAAATGCCTATATAAGTGCTATAAATGTTGCCACAACTCTTTCCGGTTGGTTGCACATATCCAATCCCAATGCAAATAAGGGTATTCCTATTCCGATTGAACTATTGGAAAGTAAATAAAAATTATTCTCTATAAGATTGATAAAGAATTATTCCACTTGAAAACTTTCGTAATTTTTTAGTTTCCTCGAAACTCCCATTAAATAGCGTATTTTTATTTTTTTTAACACAATAAATAAAAATACAAGAAAGATAAACAATTATCTTTGTCGCTCTTTTCATGCACTATAGTTATATGAATTTCTGAGAAATGGATAATAATATTAAAGAAGATATATTAAAGGCTGCCTTCACCGCATTCATGAAATATGGAATTCGCAGTGTTAGTATTGATGATATATGTAATGATTTACATATATCAAAGAAAACATTTTATATTTATTTTCGCCAAAAAGAAGAGCTGGTATCTTGTGTTTTAGATTCTTTTAGAGAAGAACACAAAATGTGTCAGAAAGAGATGCCTGTAAACGAAAATGGCAATGTTATTGATAAAATAATGTTGATGAGGGAGGTCATTTTGTCCGGACAAAGTCAAAAAAAACATGAAAAGTTTTTTTATGATTTGGTTAAATATTATCCTGTTCTTTTTGAGGGTTTTATGAAAGATCAGCGTCAGTTTACTATAAAGCTTATTTGTTCTCAATTAGAAAAAGGAATAAAGGAGGGTCTTTTTCGATCAGATGTGAATCAATTCTTTTTGTCACAGTTTTTGACTTTTGAGGTAAAATTTTTCATGGACATGTCAACAAAACAACCTAGAAAATACAATCGTTCCGAAGCCATAAGTTTTTTGATAGACAGTTATTTACGCATGGCTTCCAATGAAAAAGGACTGAAATATTACGAGTCATTGATTTAATATCTTAATTGTAGAAATAAAAAAAATATATATATGAGAAAAAAAACAATTTTACTTTTGTCTATAATGTTGACTTGTAGTGGATTTTTGGGCTTTTCCCAAGATACACTTCGATTAACCTTAGAAGGTGCCAAAAGTTATGCGATGGAAAATAGCAGGACAATAAAAAAAGCGAATATTTCTGTTCAAAAGGCTGAATCTGCGAGATGGCAAGCCATCTCCAGTATGTTGCCTCACGTTAATGCTACGTTAGGTTATACTGATTATTTGGGCTATGAAATGTCATTAATGGGACAGACAATTAGTATGAATTCTTATGGAAATCTTACGGCACAAGCTACAGTTGCTTTGAGCGGAGCACAATTGATTGGCGTTCAAATTAGCAATATCGCAAAAAGTATGTCGCAAATAAATGCTTTATCTGACGAGTTGACTATTAAAACAAATGTTTCCTCCACGTATTATTCTATTTTGGTAGCAGAAGAATCAAAACGTATTTTACAGGGGAATAAGGACAATGTAAAGAAATTGTATGAATCGACCGTACAGTTGGTAAAAGTAGGAATGGCAGAACAAACAGCGGCAGACCAATTGGAAGTTCAAGTGGGAACAATGGAAAATACCATTCGTTCTGTAGAACGAAATATTGAACTCGCGTATAATTCGTTGCGATTAATTTTGGGTACAGATGTAAATATGCCCATTGCTTTGACTCAAACATTGGAAAGCTTCACTAATAAGGATGTTGCCTTATCAGTGGCTGGAATGCCCCTTGATTTAAACAATAATTATACGGTGCAATTAGTAAATCAAAATATAGAATTAAGTAAGAAACAGGTCAATGTAAATGAATGGGCTTATGCACCATCATTGAGTGCATATTATCAATATACTAAAAAGACTTATTTTGATAAAGATGCCGGTTTTGATATGACTCCTCCTAACGTGGTTGGGGTTACATTAAGCATACCCATTTTCTCCAGTGGAGAAAGATATTCTAAAGTGAAACAATCAAAATTTGATTTACAAACAAGTGAATTAGAAAAGCAAGAAACTATTGATGGTTTACTGGTTCAAGAAAAACAACTTCGTTTTAACTTGAAATCTGCTATTGAAACGTATGAGTTACAGAAGAAGAATTTGGATGTATATCAACGTATATTTGATAAGGCTTCAGAAAAATATCAATATGGAATACTTTCCAGTACAGATTTAACAACCATGAACAACAATTTGTTGATAGCTCAGAACAGTTATATAAGTGCATTAATGGAAATGTTTACGGCACAAATTAACTTACAAAAACTTCTTAATAATTTATAATAAAAAAATAAGTAATATGAATACAATAATTAAACATTTAGTCTCTTTGTCTACAATAGCTCTTGTCTTATCAAGTTGCTCAGGCGACAAGGTGAAATCTACCGAGACAACAACTAAGAAATTTGAAAATGTAAAAACGCAAATTCTTGAGAAAAAGCCTATAGCTCGTAATTTGGAGTTTTCAACAACTCTGATTGCTTATGACAAAATGGCTGTTGCTCCTACTTCTCCGGGAAGAATTCAAAAAATTCTAGTCGAAGTCGGAACTCGTGTTTCTAAAAATCAGCTTTTGGTTGAAATGGATAAATCGAATTATCTTCAATCAAAAGTGACTTTTGAAAATTTAGAAACCGATTTTCAGCGTGTGTCAAAGTTGAATGAATCTAATAATATCTCCAAGCAAGTATATGACCAGACGAAGGCTAAATATGAAGCTGCCAAAACTAGTTTGCAAGATTTAGAAAAGAACACGTTCCTTCGGGCTCCCTTTAGCGGCGTCGTTTCCGCTAAAAATTATGAAAATGGAGAATTGTATAGTGGTAATCCAGTGCTTACATTGGTTGATATGTCTTCGTTAAAGGCAACTATCAATATTCCGGAAACATACTATCCGTTGGTAAGAAAGGGAATGCATGTCGATTTGACTTCCGATATTTATCCGAATCAGACGTTTCCTGCTGCTATAGATATTGTATATCCAACTATTGATGAGTCGACACATACATTTTCTGTACAGTTAAAAGTGCCTAACACAAAACAGGTGCTTCGTCCGGGTATGTTTGCTCGTGTTGGCATGCAGTTAGACAAGATTGAAACCATTACTGTTCCTTACCAGGCTGTTTTGAAATTGCAGGGATCAAATGAACGCTATGTCTTTTTGAACAATAATGGTATTGCAAAACGTGTTTCTGTAAAGTTAGGAGATCGTTTTGATGATCGTGTGGAAATAATTTCCTCGGAAATAAAACAGGGAGATGAATTGGTCGTATTGGGACAAGCTCGTTTGAATGAAGGCTCTAAATTAAATATTGTAAAATAATTTTCAGCCAAGCAATTAATTTGTTTGAAAATAAAAATCTAAATATATGAGTATTTATAAAAGTGCAGTAAATAAGCCGATTACAACAATCCTTATTTTTGTTGCCGTAATAATAATGGGATTGTATTCTTTGGTTCAATTGCCGATTGATCAATACCCCAAAATGGATGCACCGTATGTGTCAGTTATGACGACCTATTCAGGTGCTAATGGCGGTGAAATAGAAACTAACGTATCTAAAATATTAGAAAATAGCCTTAATTCTGTAGATGGATTGAAAAATATTTCTTCAACATCTAAGGATAATATGTCTTTGATAACCCTTGAGTTTGAATGGGGTACAAATTTGGATGAAGCCATAAACGATATTCGTTCGGCTATTGACTTGGTTTATGATAATTTGCCCGATGGCTGTTCTCGCCCGATGATTTTGAAGTTTAATACTAGTATGATGCCAATTGTGCAGTATGCAATTACTGCCGATAAAAGCTATCCGGGATTGGAAAAAATATTAAACGATAATGTTGTAACTGTTCTGAATAGAATTGATGGTATTGGTTCAATTTCTCTTTCCGGTTCTCCCGAAAGGTATGTTTATGTTGATTTGGATCCGAACAAGATAGATGCTTATAATCTCAGTCTTGAAACTGTTGGAAATGCTATTGCCGGTAATAATCTGACATTAGCTTCTGGTTCCGTTAAAATGGGGAAAGAACAATATCAACTACGTGTAGAAGGAGAGTATGCTGATAGCAAGGAAATTAATGATATTGTTGTGGCAACTCAAGCTGACGGCAAACAGGTTTTTGTGAGGGACATTGCGACTGTTAGAGATACGATAAAAGATTTATCTCTTGAGGAAAAAGTAAATGGAAAGAATGGCGTTCGGCTAATTATCATGAAGCAATCAGGAGCCAATACTGTTCAAATTGTGAATGATGTTCAAAAGCAATTAGCAAAAATAAAAAAGACGTTACCACCCGATATTAAGTTTCAAGTAATTTATGATTCTTCTCAGATTATTACAAATTCAGTTTCAGGATTGACAGAAACTATTTTGTATGCTCTTATTTTTGTTGTATTCGTAGTGCTTTTTTTCTTGGGAAAATGGCGAGCGACACTTATTATATCGCTTTCAATACCAATATCCTTAATAGCATCTTTTATTTACTTGAAGTTTGCCGGAAGTTCGCTTAATATCATATCGTTAGCATCTCTTTCTATAGCTATTGGTCTGGTTGTTGATGATGCCATAGTAGTTCTCGAGAATATTGATAAGCATATAGAAAGAGGAGCCAGTCCGAGAGAGGCTGCTATTTACGCAACCAATGAAGTTTGGGTTTCTGTTTTAGCAACAACATTGGTTCTTGTAGCAGTGTTTGTACCCCTTACTATGGTGGGCGGATTTGCCGGAATTATGTTTAAAGAATTAGGATGGATCGTAACCATCGTAATTTGTACTTCTATGCTTGTTGCCATTACTCTTGTACCGATGCTGTCATCACGTTTGCTAAAGGCACGTGACAAAGATCAAGAAGAAAAAGATTCAAAGAAACACCGTTTTACCTACAAGAATACGGTGATGAAGTGGCTTGCCGCACTTGATCATTTTTATGCCAATGCATTGCGAGTGTGTTTAAAGCATAAGAGAATAACTATAATTGCAGCCGTTCTTTTCTTTATTTGTTCAATAGTACCGGTTGGACTGGGACTTATTGGTGCCGATTTTATGCCACAAACCGATGAAGGTCGGCTTTCTTTGACAATTGAATTACAAAGAGGTACTCGTGTGGAAGAAACGATCAAAACAGCTCGTGATGTTGAAAAAAGAATTAAAAAATTGGCACCTGAAGTACTTGTTATTTCAACGTCAACGGGTTCAAGTGACGAATCGGGTTTTTCCTCCTTATTTAGTACTTCTTCAAATAATAAAATCTCGATGACTGTTCGTGCAACAAAGAAATATGAACGGAAACGTTCTATTTTTGATATTGCTGAGCAAATAAGGAAAGAATTAGATACTATGCCGGAAATCATCAACTACACAGTGTCATCTGCCGGAAATATGGGTAGTATGGCTAGTAATACCGTTGATGTTGAAATTTACGGACATGATTTTGATCAGACTAATGCATTGGCTGCAAAATTAAAGAAGAGTATCCAATCTTTAAAAGGAGCTAGAAATGTTAATATTGATAGAGAAGAAGACCGTGCGGAACTCCAAGTGGTGTTGGATAAGGAAAAATTAGCTCGTCACGGATTGAGCACAGCTACGGTTGCTGCTTTTGTTCGAAACCGCATCAATGGACAAACAGTAGGATATCTTAAGGAAGATGGTGAAGACTACAATATAGTTGTTCGACTTAAAGAAGCTAATCGTAATAGCATAACAGCTCTTGAAGAACTAACCTTCATGACACCGCAGGGAAAGAAAATTAAATTGAAAGAGTTAGGAGAAATAAAAGAATATTGGTGCCCTCCTAATATCATTAGGAAAAGAAGGGAACGTGTTGTTACCATTTCTGTAACGCCTGTAAATACGTCTTTATCAGAGTTGGCGATGGGTATCCAAAAGGAAATTGATAAAATAGAACTGCCCCACGGAGTTCAGGTTAAAGTAGGTGGTGATTTTGAAGAACAACAAGAATCTTTCGGAGATATAGGACTTTTATTTATGCTAATTATTGTGCTGGTGTATATTGTTATGGCGTCGCAATTTGAGTCTTTTTCCAAACCATTTATCATCATGATGGCTATCCCGTTTGCTATTTCCGGGGCAATATTTGCATTGCTTATATCCGGAACATCTCTTAATATGATTGGAGCTTTAGGCGTTGTCCTTTTGGCGGGTATTGTGGTCAAAAACGGTATTGTTCTTGTGGACTATATAAACTTAATGAGGGATAGAGGCTATGAATTACACGAAGCTATTGCTTTATCAGGACAATCTCGTCTTCGTCCCGTATTGATGACTTCTTTAACAGCTATTTTGGGTATGATTCCAATGGCATTGAGTACCAGTGAGGGCTCTGAAATGTGGGTTCCTATGGGGACGGTGATTATTGGTGGTTTGACTGTGTCGACCGTTGTTACATTGATAATTGTACCTGTTCTTTACGCCATATTTTCTCGCCATGGAGAGCGTGACAAAGAAGAAAAAGTACGTAAGACATTTATATTCTTTGATTTGCCGGATGAAAAACAAAATAAAACAAACTAAAATATGAAATCAGTATTCATAGTATTTAATCAAGCCAATACCGAACGGGTAGAATATATGCTTGATCGTCTTGAAATAAGAGGCTTTACCTTTTGGGAAAATGTTCAGGGATGCGGAAGCGTTGATGGACAGCCTCGTCGTGGAACTCATACTTGGCCAGAAATGAACTCTGCTGTTATGACCATCGTCCCTGATGAAAAGGTAGCAGAGTTATTAAAAGTGATTCATAAGCTTGATAATAGAAATAAAGAAATAGGGGTAAAAGCTTTTGTTTGGAATATAGAACACGTAGTCTAGCATTTTCAATGAATATCTAGTTTTGCAGAGCAAGGGGTATAATATTCTCTTTGCTCTGTTTTTTTATCTAAAGATATTCTTCTGCGTATTTTTCTATAAGTCTTGGTACAGTGTAGTCATCAAAATTTTTTCTTTCTATTTTTATCAAAGAGCGAAGAAAGTCATTTTCTCTACCAATGCTTATTTGTAAAAATCGAGCTTTGATAATTTGGTGGCTTAGTACATGCTTTATTTCAGGAGAAATAAAATTGATTTGTACATCATCTATTGTTTTGAACAGTGTAGTAAATTTTTCATTCGATATAAATTCATTGATTGGTACGTATTTATCCAATTCGACGAGAGGAAACTGAAATAATTTCTTCCAAATATCGTTAGCCGTTCTTTGTTCCAAAAAAGTGTATTCGCCCCATGAAATATCAAGATAGTAAAAGAAACGTTCTTTTTGTTTAATGGATTTTCCTTTTACAGGAAGATTTTGGACACAATTATGTTGAGTTGCAAAACACATAGATGCAAGCGGACAAATATTGCATTGAGGATTAATCGGCACACATTGCAAAGCCCCGAAATCCATAATCGCTTGGTTGTATATTCCTGCTACCTTTTTGTCCAGTAATTCGTAAGCAAGGCTTTTAAATATTTTTTTTGACGAGCTTGTGCTTATCTCTTCCATTATTCCGAATACACGAGCCAATATCCGATAAACATTTCCATCTATTGCCGCATGAGGCTCATTCGTGCTGAAAGAACTGATAGCAGCAGCCGTATATTCACCTATACCGGGTAGAGACAATAATTCTTCGTATTTTGTCGGAAAAACTCCTTGATGAAGTTCTTTTACTATCCTTGAAGATTTGTGGAGATTGCGTGCACGTGAATAATAACCCAATCCCTGCCAATATTTTAGAACCTCGTTTTCATCGGCAATAGCCAATGTGTTTACATCCGGAAAACGCTCAAGAAAACGAACGAAATAACCTAATCCTTGAGCAACACGGGTTTGTTGAAGAATTATTTCTGAAATCCAAATAACGTAAGCATCATTTGTGTTTCTCCAAGGTAAATCTCTTTTATTTTCGTTATACCAAGTTATTATTTTTTCACTGAACTTCAAATGCTTCTTTTTGTATTTGTTTTTACCCCGTAAAAATAGGGACATTTTAAAAAAGAAAGGGACATAAGAGAAAATATTTTTTATTTATTTTGAATATTTTGCTGTTAATTGGTGCTAAAACTATTATATTTGCAGTCCGTTATAAAAAACAGGGGAAATAAATAATCAAAAAGTATAACTAAAAAATTTTATAGGAAATGACTAAGGCAGAAATCGTTAACGAAATTGCGAACAATACAGGTGTTGATAAAGTTACTGTATTGAGAGTAGTTGAATCCTTTATGGATGAAGTAAGAAATTCGTTAAGTTCTAACGAAAATGTATATTTGAGAGGCTTCGGTAGTTTTGTTGTAAAACAAAGAGCAGAAAAAGTAGCTCGTAATATTTCTAGGAATACAACCATTACGATTCCGGCACACACTATCCCTTCATTCAAACCGGCAAAAACCTTTGTTGATTCTGTAAGAAAATAATTATAACCAATTTTTTAAAGAAATATAGATATGCCAAGCGGAAAAAAAAGAAAAAGACATAAAATGTCTACTCACAAGCGTAAAAAAAAGACTTAAAAAAAATAGACATAAACATAAAAAGTAGTCTTTATTTAGTTTTAGATCAGTACGAAAGAAGAACAAACTTAAATCTATATTTTGAGTTTGTTCTTTGTGCATAAAATACATACTAATTGTTCTCTATGAATAGTAATTTGATACTTGACGTTCAACCTTCTGAGGTTTCAATTGCTTTGTTGGAAGGTAATTCCCTTGTTGAATTTAGCAAGGTGACGCGTGATGTGTCATTTTCGGTAGGAGATATTTACTTGGCAAAGGTCAAAAAGATAATGCCGGGATTAAATGCCACATTTGTGGATGTAGGTTATACCAAAGATGCGTTCTTACATTATCTTGACTTAGGAAACTATTTTCTTACCTTGGCTAATTTTACCAAGGGGATTGTAAATGACAAAAAGAAAATCCCATCTATGCAAAAAGTAACCTTTTTGCCGGAATTACCCAAAGAGGGATTTATTGCAGAAATTTTAAAATCAGGGCAAGAAATTTTAGTCCAAGTAACCAAAGAGCCCATTTCAACGAAAGGACCTCGTTTAACTTCCGAAATTTCTATTGCAGGACGTTCTATAGTCCTAATACCCTTTTCAAACAAAATATCCATTTCACAAAAAATAAAATCGACCGAAGAACGTAACCGGTTACGTCAACTGTTACAGAGTATAAAACCTCGAAATTTTGGAGTAATTATACGTACTGTGGCTGAAGGCAAGAAAGTAGCGGAGCTCGACAGTGAGTTGAAAGTTCTTGTCAAAAGGTGGGATGAGGCTATTGAGAAAATTCAGAAATCAAAGAGTTTGCCAACATTGGTGCTCGAAGAAATGAATAGGGCAGAAACTATCTTGAGAGACACTTTCAATCCTTCTTTTCAGAATATTTATATCAATGAACGGACCATTTATGACGAAATAAAAGCATATGTTGGTCTTATTGCCCCGGGGAAAGCCGATATTGTTAAGCTTTATACAGATGACATTCCTATTTTCGATGCATATAATGTAACAAAACAGGTAAAGTCTTCCTTTGGCAAACTCATTCCCTTTAAAAATGGGGCTTACCTCATTATTGAGCACACTGAGGCATTGCATGTGATAGATGTGAATAGTGGTAATCGTACCAAGGCTGGTAATGTTCAAGAAACGAATGCTTTGGAGGTTAATCTTGCCGCGGTAGATGAGGTAGCACGTCAATTGAGGTTGAGGGATATGGGAGGTATCATTGTTATTGATTTGATTGATATGCAAGAGCCTGACCATAAGAACGAAGTGTATGAACGAATGAGGGTAAATATGCAAAATGACAGTGCAAAGCACAATATTTTGCCATTGACAAAATTTGGTTTGATGCAAATTACTCGTCAGCGAGTGCGTCCGCAAACATTGGTTGATACCCATGAAAGTTGTCCGACTTGTGGTGGAGACGGAACTATCAAGTCTTCTATTTTGTTTGTAGATATGCTCGAAAATAAGGTGAATGAAATTTACAATCAAATGAAAGTCAAGAAGTTTATTCTTTTTGTTCACCCTTATATTTATGCCTATATAAATTCGGGAATGCTATCACTTAAAACAAAGTGGAAATTCAAGTATAAATTTTCTGTCAAGGTTTTACCCAACCAAAGTTATGCCTTTTTGCAGTATGCCTTCTTTGATGTAGATGGCAATGAAATTGATGTGAAAGATAAAATGGAAATGGCGTAATATCCCGCTTTTTCATATTTAGAGATGTTACAAAAAGAGCGTTATCAAAAAGTTATTTCGTGGTTTCAGCACAATGTGCCAGTTGCCAAATCGGAGTTACAATACAAAAATCCTTTTGAATTGTTGGTTGCAGTTGTGTTGTCAGCACAATGTACCGATAAACGAGTCAATATAACGACTCCTGCCTTGTTTAAAGTTTTCCCTACACCACAGGCTATGGCAAACGCTTCATTTGATGAAGTATTTGCTTACATCAAGAGTATTTCTTATCCAAACAATAAAGCTAAGCATTTGATTGCCCTTTCTCAGATGTTAGTAGAGAAGTTTGATGGAGTTGTTCCCAATGATGCAGCCCTTTTGCAACAGTTGCCCGGAGTTGGTCGAAAAACGGCCAATGTCATGTTAGTTGTTGCTTTTGATAAGCCTGCTATGCCTGTGGATACGCATGTTTTTCGTGTGGCAAACCGAATAGGGTTGACGAATAATTCAAAAAATCCTCTGCAGACTGAAAAAACATTGGTGAAGAATATCCCTAGCGATTTGCTCCCGATTGCTCATCATTGGCTTATTTTGCATGGAAGGTATGTTTGTGTTGCACGTAAACCCAAATGTGACACTTGTGGTATCAGAAGTTATTGTAAATATGCAGAAGAAAATCCTGATAAATAGGCAATTTTCAAGATGAAAAAACAGTGACTCCTACAAATCACTGTTTAATATCATGACACACCATAAGTATTTGGGCTATCTTACAAAATTCAACGCCATCCCTTTACTTTTTTCGTCAAAAGAGCCTTTATTATAAATGATTCTTCCGTTTACAATGGTGTAAGCTACTTTTGAAGAGAATGTTTCTCCTTCGTAAGGAGACCAACCGCATTTAGATACGCAGTTTTCCGGTGTAACTTTCCAAGCATCGTTCCTTTCTACGATAACTAAATCGGCATAGTAACCTTTTCGGATAAATCCTCTTTTTTCGATATTGAAAAGTTTGGCTGGATTGTGACACATTTTTTCGACCACTGTTTCTATGGTAGTTTTGCCTTTTTTTGCCAATTCAAGCATGACGGGCAATGCGTGTTGCACTTGAGGTATTCCCGATGCCGCATGTAGACAATCTCCTTCTTTTTCTGATAATAAATGAGGGGCATGGTCTGTCCCTATTACATCAATTTTGTTGCCGTTTAAAGCAGACAAAAGAGCTTCTTTATCCATTCTGGTTTTAATAGCAGGATTACATTTTATTTTTGCACCGAGGGTTTCGTATTGACTATCGTCAAACCACAAATAGTGAGGAGATACTTCTGCCGTTATATTTTTTTTATCTAAAGGTAAGTTCTCAAATAAAGCAGCTTCTTTTGCCGTGCTAACATGAAGAATGTGTAGGCGAGTGTGGTATTTTTTTGCCAAATCAATCGCAAGAGAAGTGCTTTTGTAGCAGGCTTCGGCAGAACGGATCAAAGAATGGTACGTAATGGGAATATTTTCGCCCACAGTTTCTTTGTAATGTGCAATATTTTGTCGAATTGAGACCTCATCCTCGCTGTGAATGGCTATAAGTAAGGGGATTTCTGAGAAAATACGTTGTAATAAAGCAGGGTCATTTACTAACATGTTTCCTGTAGAAGAACCCATAAATAACTTTATGCCACACACTTTCTTGGGATCTGCTTGTTGTAATTCGGAAAAGTTCTCGCAAGTTGCTCCAAGATAGAAAGAATAATTAACTAGTGATTTTGAAGCTGCTAATGCATGTTTTTCTTCAAGAAGAATATTTGTTGTCGTTTGAGGAATTGTGTTTGGCATATCCATGATGGACGTTATCCCTCCAGCCACAGCGGCTTTACTTTCCGAAAGCAAATCTCCTTTTTGTGTTAATCCCGGATCCCTAAAGTGAACATGATCGTCAATTAATCCCGGTAATAAGAAACAGTCTTGTGCATCTATTATTTCTGCTTTGTCTAATACGGAGGTGGGAACTTCATTCTTGAAAATAGCTTCAATTTTGTTCTCGTTAACAAGTACGGATCCCTTGAAGACACGACCTTCATTAACAATACGAGCCTGATGTATAAGTAACATGATTTAAGTGGTGAAAATTGATTATTATTTTTGTTTTTGAGGATATTTTTTGAAAAAGCCTTGCCATTTAAGCTGTAGGACGCCCAAAACAGCTTCTTTGAAGATGTGTCCGGTCATTTTCGAAACACCTAATTCTCTGTTGATAAAAATAATGGGAACTTCCTTTATGATAAAGCCGCATTTGTATGCAGTGAACTTCATCTCTATTTGAAAGGCATAACCGACAAATTTTATTTTTTTGAGATCAATTGTCTGAAGTACATTTCTTTTATAGCATTTAAAACCGGCTGTTGTGTCGGCTATCTTTAAACCGGTTACGCACCGAACATATCGAGATGCAAAATAAGACATAAGTACCCTACCCATAGGCCAATTAACAACATTGACACCTGAAATGTAACGGGAGCCTATAGCAAGGTCAGCTCCACCTTCGGTACAAGCTGCATATAATTTAAGTAAATCGTTAGGATTATGGGAGAAATCGGCATCCATTTCAAAAATGAATTCGTACTCTTTTTTCAATGCCCATTGAAAACCAGCAATATAGGCTCTGCCTAACCCTTCTTTTTTTTGTCTTTCCAGGATATGTAGTTGTTCCGGAAATTCTTTTTGTAATCTTTTTGTAATAACAGCAGTTCCATCAGGTGAATTGTCATCTATCACCAAAATATGAAACGACTTGGGTAAATCGAATATCGCACGAATGATATTTTCAATATTTTCTTTTTCGTTGTAAGTCGGGATGAGGACAATACTGTCAGACATTGATCATAATTTGTTATGGTTAACCAACTCTTTTATTTGCAACCCAAAAGTAAGAAAAGGTTTTTTATTCTTGTGCGGTTTGTGAGTTTTTTTTCTATTCTTTTATGAAAAGTTTTATAAAATTATAGATAAATTTTCTCGTAAATAAAGTTTTTTAATTTCTAATAATTCTAATTATGATTTTACATCGTTTGTTCCTGAAGAATAATAAGTGTCAGCGTAATGCAATGTTATTGTTTTCTAATAATTTTTTTGTTTTTTTAGTAAAAAAACGAATGAATAGTCGTACTTTAGCCGGTTAATTTTTCAAGTGCAAGTTTGAAAAAATAAAAAAATATGGAAAATAATAAAGCAGAACATCTCAATAAATTGGGATTCTGGGGTTTGATAGTTACGTTAGGTATTGTTTATGGAGACATAGGAACTTCTCCTTTGTATGTTATGAAGGCCATTATTGGGGCTAATGCCAATTTTGATGTCGATTACATCATAGGTGCAGTTTCTTGTATAATTTGGACATTAACGTTACAAACTACCATTAAATACGTGTTAATTACCTTGCGAGCTGATAACAAGGGCGAGGGTGGTATATTGGCATTGTATGCTTTAGTACGCAAAAAAAAGAATAAATGGTTGTACCTTATTGCGATTATTGGAGCTAGTACTTTAATAGCCGATGGTATTATAACTCCTTCTATCACGGTTGTATCGGCTATTGAGGGTTTGAAAGGTCTTAATAGTGAAACTCCTGTTGTTCCGATTAGCATTGCTATTATTTCTGTTTTATTTATTATACAACAGTTTGGTACTAAGGCTATTGGGAAATCATTTGGGCCGCTTATGGTTATTTGGTTTAGTATGTTAGGTGTGCTTGGTTTGTCTCAAATAATTCATTTTACTCCCATTCTAAAAGCTTTTAATCCCTATTATGCTATACACTTACTAGTACACTATCCTAACTGGTTTTTAATTCTTGGAGCTGTCTTTTTGTGTACAACGGGTGCTGAGGCTCTTTATTCAGACTTAGGTCATTGTGGAATTAAAAATATTCGAATCAGTTGGATTTTTGTAAAATGTACCTTGATTTTAAATTATTTGGGACAGGGAGCTTGGATTTTAACTCATATGGGCGATATAACAACTACTATCAATCCTTTTTATGCGTTGATGCCTCAAAGTTTTCTTGTTTTTGGTGTAGCAATGGCAACTATTGCTGCTGTTATTGCCAGTCAGGCTCTCATTAGCGGTTCATTTTCCATTTTTAGTGAGGCTATGAGTCTAAATTTTTGGCCACGTCAGCGAATTAAATATCCTACTCAAGTAAAAGGTCAATTGTACATTCCTTTTGTCAATTGGTTTTTGTATGTATTTTGTGTGATGATGGTGTTGTTTTTTCAAACATCAAGCAACATGGAAGCTGCTTATGGGTTGTCAATTACTATTACGATGCTTATGACGACCATATTGCTTGCTTTCTATTTGCACAAGAAGACTGTTAAGACCATTTTTATTGTTCCCATTGTCGGACTCTTTATGACGATAGAATTGTCATTCTTGACCGCCAATATGTTTAAATTTATGCATGGAGGTTGGGTTACAATCTTTATTGCAGGCGTTATTGCGACAGTTATGTTTGTTTGGTATAATGCCCGTATTATTAAGAATAAGCATCTACAATTTCTCAAAATAAAATCATACTATCAGATTATTTCCGATTTGAGTGCTGATGAAACAATTCCAAAATATTCCACTAATTTGGTTTATCTTAGTAAAGCTGATTTTAAAACGGATATTGAGAATAAAATTATTTATTCTATTATAAACAAACAACCCAAAAGAGCCGATAATTACTGGATCCTTCATGTTAATCATGTTGATGAACCAACAACTTTGGATTATACCTTTGAAAAATTGATTCCGGGAACTTTGTATCGTATTAATATGAACATAGGTTTCAAAATTCAGCCGTTAATAAATATTTATTTTAGACAGATTATAAGTGAATTGGTTGAAAATAAAGAGTTTGATTTGACGAGTAGTTACCCCTCTTTGAGGAAAAATAATATTCCCGGTGATTTCCGTTTTATTATTATTCATCGTGTTTATAACCAAAGTCAAGGCTTTAGTCTTAAAGAGCGAATGACGATGGGCTTGTATAACTATATCAGACATTTAGGTATTCCCGAAACTAAAGCTTACGGTTTGGATACCAGCAATGTACATGTAGAGTCAGTCCCTTTGGTAATTAATACGGAATACAAAAGAAAGATACGTCGGGTTAATCTTGCCTGATTTATGCAGATTAGTTGTTTCCGGTGTAAAAAGAGTAACTTTGCAGAAATTATTTACCCGTGGATATAACGGAGTTTTTTAATGTTATCAAATTACATCCTCAAATATCTGATATTCAGAAATGGGGAAAATCTTCTTCCAAAAACCTGCAAATCAATGGTTTTTGCGGGTCTTCCTGTGCCTTTTTTTTACAACCTTGCCTAAAAAATCGCGAACACCCTTGTATTTATATTTTACAGGATTCGGAAGAGGCAGGTTATTTTTACAATGATTTGATCCAAATATCCGGGGAGGATGATGATGCGATTTTTTATTTTCCTTCTTCTTACAAGAAAAAAATAAAAGAAGGATTACAAAAAGATGCGGCCAATCAGGTTTTGCGTACCGAAGCCTTGAATGCTATCAATCAACGTAAAAAGTGGACCTTGGTTACTTACCCCGAAGCTATCGCAGAAAAAGTGATCAGTCAGCACCAATTAAGCAAGGAAACATTGCATCTCAGTTTGCACGAAAAAACGGATATAGATTTTGTGATCGACGTGCTAACGGAATATGGTTTTGAACGGGTCGATTTTGTCTATGAACCCGGACAATTTTCGGTGCGAGGTAGTTTAGTCGATGTCTTTTCATACTCGAATAATTATCCTTATCGTATCGACTTTTTTGGCGATGAAATAGATAGTATCCGCACCTTTGACATTGAAAATCAGCTTTCGGTGGAGTCTCAAGATGAAATATCAGTTGTGTCGAATCTTGTGAATACCGAAACGGATAACTTGATTTCACTTTTTGATTTTATTCCGTCAGAGACCCTCTTTTGCCTGAATAATGTAGGGTATACTTTGGAGGTTGTGGATAAGATATTTGTTGAAAATGTTGAAGGAGAAGCTTTTATTGATTCGGCAACTTGTTTGGATATGTTCCATAGGTACAAATTAATTGAGTTTGGAACAACTAATTATTTTAAATCTCAGAATAGTTTGAACTTTAATCAAAGCATTCAACCTGTTTTTCATAAGAATTTTGAACTTACTGCTGAAAATTTCATTTCTGCAACCAAAAATGGATACCGAATTTTCGTTTTGAGTGATAATCCAAAACAGACGGAACGGTTAAAAGATATTTTTGCCGACAGAAATTACCAAATAACGTTTACTCCCGTAAATAATACCATACATGAAGGTTTTGTTGATCACGATTTGAAGATTGCTGTTTATACTGACCATCAAATATTTGATAGATACCATAAATATTCCTTGAAATCGAATAAGACGAAAGCCGGAAAAGTGGTGCTTTCTCTCAAAGAATTGATGCAGTTTCAGGTGGGTGATTATGTAGTCCATTCGGAGCATGGTGTCGGTAAGTTTGGTGGCTTAATACGTACTGAGATTAATGGAAAGGTTCAGGAAGTAATCAAACTCTTGTATAAAGATGATGATATCATTTTTGTCAATATTCATTCTTTGCACCGTATCTCTAAGTTTAAAAGCAAAGAAGGTGAACCTCCCAAAGTTAATAAGTTGGGTACGGCGGCTTGGAATAACTTAAAAGAAAAGACCAAGAAAAAGGTTAAGGATATTGCTCGTGACTTGATTGCTTTATACGCAAAAAGAAAAAACGAAAAAGGATTTGCTTTTTCTCCCGACAGCTATTTGCAAAAAGAATTGGAAGCTTCTTTTTTGTATGAAGATACCCCTGATCAATACAAAAGCACATTAGCTATCAAGAAAGATATGGAGAGCGACAAGCCTATGGATAGACTTATTTGTGGCGACGTAGGTTTTGGTAAAACAGAAGTAGCGATAAGAGCGGCTTTTAAGGCTGTGGCTGATAATAAGCAAGTGGCGGTGTTGGTGCCAACAACTGTTTTGGCTTTTCAACATCACAAAACATTTTCCAAAAGACTACGAAAATTTCCTTGTACCGTAGAGTACCTCAGTAGAGCACGTAAACCTTCTGATGTTAAGGATATTATAGAAAGAATCAAAGAAGGGAAAATAGATATTTTGATTGGTACCCACAAAATATTGGGTAAAGAAATTGTGTTTAAGGATTTAGGGTTGCTTATTATTGACGAAGAACAAAAATTTGGAGTCAGTACCAAGGAAAAATTAAGGCAAATGCGGGCTAATTTGGATACGCTAACGCTTACGGCAACGCCAATACCTCGTACATTGCAATTTTCTTTGATGGGAGCTCGCGATTTGTCGGTAATGACAACACCTCCGCCTAACCGTTATCCTGTGCAAACAGAACTTGTGCATTTTGATGATGATATTATTAAAGAAGCCATTGAATTTGAAATTAGCCGTAATGGTCAGGTTTTTTTTGTCAATAACCGAATCAGCAACCTTCTTGACCTGGAAATGCATATCAAACGGTTGTTGCCAAAGGCTAGGGTAGCCGTCGGTCATGGACAAATGGAAAGCGAAAAATTAGAGGATATCATTCTTGATTTCATCAATTATGAATACGACATTCTTTTGTGTACATCTATTATTGAATCAGGGGTAGATATTCCGAATGTTAATACGATAATTATCAATAATGCCCAAAATTTCGGATTAAGTGATTTACATCAGTTGCGTGGTCGGGTAGGTCGCACAAACAGAAAAGCTTTTTGTTACCTTATTTCACCTCCTATTAGCAGTTTGCCATCCGATGCCAGAAGACGTTTGCAAGCCATTGAAAATTTGTCCGATTTAGGTAGTGGAATTCATATTGCTATGCAAGATTTGGATATTCGTGGTGCCGGTAATATTTTGGGCGGAGAACAAAGTGGTTTTATTACCGATTTAGGTTACGAAACCTACCATCGTATTTTGGATGAGGCTGTTTGGGAATTGAAACACGAAGAGTTTGAAGGTGTTTTTGAATCGGAAGAAGAACAAACAACCGGTAAATTCGTTAACGATTGTCAGTTTGAATCGGATATGGAACTGTTATTTCCCAACGAATATATCCAAAATATTTCTGAAAGAATGGATTTATATAAACGATTGGATTCCATTTCTGATGAAGAAAATCTTGTTGCATTTGAATATGAACTAACCGACCGTTTTGGCGAACTGCCGATTGTCTCGAAAGAGTTGATACAAGTCGTTCGATTACGTTGGTTATGTTCTGACATGGGTATAGAAAAGTTGGTTATGAAAAATGGTAAAATGACAGCCTACTTTGTTTCCGATTTCAACTCAAGATATTATCAATCGCAAGTATTCGGCAATATTCTTCTATATGCTCAGTCTCATCCTCGACGCACGCAGTTTCGGGAGCAGAATGGTAAAAGGTCTCTTCTTGTTTCTTCGATAGATTCGATAACCATGGCTTACAATATATTTATGGAAATAAAGGGCTAAGTGGAATTATTCAGTCAAATTTTTACAAAAAAAAATCGACAGTGATTCTCAATGTCGAAATAATTTATTCAAATTATAAAAAACCGTATCGCAGTTTACGAGTTAAACTTCGGTTTCCAAAGTTTTGAGGGTTTAACTTCCTTTGTAATCTACCCAATTGTTTCCAATAGTAGCACGCCATTAAAAGCTAAAAATATCTCAGTATGTAAAAGAGTGTTAAGTTTCACCAAACGCGATACGGTACTTCAAAGATATATTTCTTTTCTGCGTTTTGCAAATATTTTGCCTGTTTAATTCAAAAAATAACTTAAAATAGTATAGCTCAGTTATTTTTAGGAGGAAATTTTCCTGTTTTCGGGTTTAAAAATGTACCTTTGTGCGAAATTTAGATGTAAAAAAATTAAATGTAATTTAAAAATTATGATGAATGTAATTACAAAAACCATCACACTCGGTGATGGCAGAACCATTACAATTGAGACCGGAAAATTGGCAAAACAAGCCGACGGCTCGGTAATGGTACGCATGGGAGACACCATGCTTTTGGCAACTGTTTGTTCAGCAACAGATGCTGCTCCCGGAACAGACTTTATGCCCCTTTCAGTGGATTATAAAGAAAAATTCGCTGCTAATGGTCGTTTTCCCGGTGGATTTACTCGTCGTGAGGGACGTTCTTCCGATTATGAAATTCTTATTTCTCGTTTGGTTGATAGGGCTTTACGTCCTTTATTCCCTGATGATTATCACGCAGAAACATTTGTTAATGTAACCTTGTTTTCTGCTGACGGTATAGATATGCCTGATGCTCTTGCAGGATTGGCGGCCTCAGCGGCTCTTGCTGTTTCTGATATACCTTTTAATGGTCCTATTTCCGAAGTTCGTGTAGCTCGTATCAATGGTCAATTTGTTGTTAATCCGACTTTTCCCCAATTGGAAAATGCCGATATGGACATCATGGTTGCTGCTACTATAGATAATATAATGATGGTGGAAGGCGAAATGAAAGAAGTGTCGGAAGATGACTTGTTGGAAGCTATGAAAGTAGCACACGAAGCTATCAAAGTTCATTGCCAAGTCCAATTGGAATTGATGGAAGCAGTAGGTAAAACAGTGAAACGTGTATATTGCCATGAAGAAAATGACGAAGATCTTAAAAAAGATGTTTGGGCAAAAACTTACGATGAAGTATATAAAGTAGCTGCTTCATGCGATACCGATAAACATTCTCGTTCTGAAAAATTCTCAGCAGTAAAAGATAATTATATAGCTTCGTTGGACGAAGAAGTTGCAGCCCAAAAGAAAGGCTTAGTGAGTAAGTATTATCACGAAGTGGAAAAAGAAGCTATGCGTCGTGCTATTTTGGATGAAGGTAAACGTTTGGACGGAAGAAAAACGACAGAAATTCGTCCCATTTGGTCGGAAGTTGATTATTTGCCCGGAACACACGGTTCAGCAATTTTCACGCGAGGCGAAACTCAATCTCTTACTTCTGTAACGTTGGGAACGAAACAAGATGAAAAATTAATAGACGAAGCATTGACTCAAGGAAAAGAACGTTTCTTGTTACATTATAATTTTCCTCCATATTCTACAGGTGAAGCTCGTGCTTCTCGTGGCATAGGAAGACGAGAAGTCGGTCACGGTAATTTGGCTCTTCGTGCTTTGAAAGGAATGCTTCCTGACAATTATCCTTATGTTGTTCGTGTTGTTTCTGAAATTTTGGAATCCAACGGTTCTTCATCGATGGCAACAGTTTGTGCCGGCACATTAGCTTTGATGGATGCAGGCGTACAAATTAAGAAACCTGTTTCAGGTATAGCCATGGGACTTATCTCAGAAAATAAAGGTAAAAACTTTGCGGTTCTTTCTGATATTTTAGGAGATGAAGACCACTTGGGAGATATGGACTTTAAGGTAACCGGTACTAAAGATGGTATTACAGCTACTCAGATGGATATAAAGGTAGACGGTCTTTCTTTCGAAATCTTGGAAAAAGCACTTAACCAAGCAAAAGAAGGAAGAATGTACATCTTGGGCAAAATACAAGAAACTCTTGCTGCACCACGTCCTGATCTTAAACCTAATGCTCCCCGTATTGAAACAATAGTAGTTCCAAAAGATATGATAGGTGCTATTATCGGTCCTGGAGGAAAAATTATTCAGGCGATTCAATTAGAAACCGGTGCTACCGTTTCTATCGAAGAAAAAGACAATGTAGGAGTTGTGGAAATTGCAGCCAACAATAAAAAATCAATTGACGCTGCTTTGGCAAAAGTGAAAGGAATTATTGCAGTTCCTGAAGTGGGTACTGTTTACCAAGCTAAGGTAAAATCAATTATGCCTTACGGTGCATTTGTTGAATATTTACCCGGAAAAGAAGGATTGCTTCATATTTCTGAGATAAGCTGGCAACGTGTTGAAGACATGGAAAAAACAGGCTTGAAAGAAAATGATCCGATAGAAGTCAAATTATTGGAAATAGACAAAAAAACCGGTAAAGTAAAACTATCTCATAAAGTTCTTACAGAAAAACCGGCAAAAGAATAGTGCCATTTATACAATAATAAGGAAACGCCGCTTGACTTCGATCGAGTGGCGTTTTTTATATAAAAACAATATAATATGAAAAAGGCCGTTGATTATTTTCATAAAGAACCTGAAAAATTGAATTGTGCTCAGGCTGTTTTGAAGGCTTGGCAGGAAGATTTTGGAATTTCCGATGAAACGATTGAAGAGTTTCGTCAATGGGGAGGAGGTAGAGCCCAAGGTGGGGTGTGTGGAGCTCTTTTTGCTGCCGATTATTTGTTGGCAAAAGAAGGTGAAAAACTATCCATAAAAGAACCGTTTGTGGCAAAAGCCGGTTTTTCAACCTGTGCATTGCTCAAGAGCTCAGGTCGAGTTCCTTGCACAACCTGCGTAAATATCGCAGATGAATTAGTGAAAAAAAACAAAAAAGAGTGTGTTCGTGTGTTAAAATGAAAACGGATTCGTTTTTTTATTAATCAAATTATTCTTTTTTTGCAGAAAAATAATAATTTTGCCAGAAGCGTTGTTATTCGCTTCAACCAGAGACCTTAACCGATCTAATGAAATACTGATAGCATATGGAGTTTATTAAGAATTATCTCAGAGCTATTGTCCCCCTAAGTGACGAATCAATGAATTTGATTTTAAGTTGTGTTGTAGAGGAACAATTTGCAAAGAATTCCGTGCTCGTTACACAAGGATGTCCCAATAGCTATATGTACGTGATAAAGGAAGGTTTGGTAAAAGGTTTTGTAGAATTGGAAGGTAAGGAAATATGTTTGAGTTTTTGGGGGGAAAACGAGACTTTTGGTGATGTCGTGACATATTTAACTGGTGACAGAGCTACAAAAAGTTACCTTGCATTGGAAGATTTACTCGTTTATAAATTTGAAATTCAACAGTTTAGGTCTTTCTTTGATACCAATTACCAAATATGTAACTTGGGTCGTATTTTGACAGAAAATTATATTTTAGTGAAAAAATTTGAAGATCAAATGTATCAAATATCAGATTCTTTTGACAGGTATAAATATTTTGCTCAATTCCGTAAACAGATAATTCACCGACTAAAAGGGAAAGATTTAGCTTCTTATTTAAGGATAACTCCCGAAACCTTATCAAGAATAAGAAAGGTGCATTCGTAAAAATTCCATATTGTTTAATTTATTGATTTATATCAAGTTTTTTATATCAAGTTTTTGCATACCTTTGCACATATGTGAACTGCGGAGTCTTCTTCGGAGTAAGAATAATGAGATATTAACATCCTTCTTTAGTTCGTTGTTTGGCGAATAATAAGAAGTTAAAATGAAACCTTTATGAAAAAACTACTACTACTTTTGTTTTCTGTGTCTCTCACCTTCAATGTGTTGGGGGCTGTGTATGATTTTACTTCGGGTGGTATTTACTACACCATTACTAGTGCTGCAAATAAAACTGTTTCTGTGACTTACTCGTCTACTAGTTACAATAGCTATTCTGGCAGTGTTGTTATTCCTTCAACTGTGGACAATGGAGCGACGACCTATTCGGTAAAAGGAATTGGTAGTAAAGCCTTTCAGCAGAGTACGGGTTTAACTTCTGTAACAATTCCTTCTTCAGTAACTACCATTGGTACTAATGCTTTTTATGGATGTACGGGTCTAACTTCTGTAACAATTCCTTCTTCAGTAACTGCCATTGGAATTAATGTATTTTATGGATGTACGGGTTTAACCTCTGTGTCTATACCTTCTTCGGTAACCTCTATCGGAGGAAGTGCGTTTCAGGGTTGTTCACATCTGACGTCAATAACTATTCCTTCATTGGTAACTTCTATCGGAGGAAGTGCATTTCAGGGTTGTTCAAGTTTAACGTCAATAACTATTCCATCGTTGGTAACCTCTATTGAAGCTAATGTGTTTTATGGATGTACGGGTTTAACTTCTGTAGTTATTCCTTCTACGATACAGACTATTGGAGCTAATGCTTTTTATGGATGTACAACACTTGCTGCTGTTACCATTCCACCAAATATAGCTTCCATTGGGGTAGATGCTTTTAAAAATTGTACGGGTTTAACAGCGGTTTATTCTTATCCGGAGCCGCCACTTAGCCTAGTTTCTAGTATCTTTGACGGTGTAAATAAGGCTACTTGTACTCTTTATGTTCCTACTAGAACCTCAAAGGGTAATTATACCTCTGCAGATTATTGGGGAGAGTTTGAAACCATAACACCTATGATTACATGGGATACTCCTGCTGACATTGAGTGGGGAACAGCTTTGAGTAGTGCAAATTTAAATGCAGCAGCTGTAATGGCCGGGACTTATAGCTACACCCCCGCATCAGGAACTGTATTGAATGAAGGGGATAGTCAGATTTTAGATGTAGAATTTTCACCCACAGATACACTTAATTATTTTCCTTTAACTGAGGAAGTAACCATTAATGTAAAGAAAATGACTCATGTATGGGATGGAAGTTCGTGGACTCCGTCTACATCGATGACATCGAAGAGTGACGTAGTAATTGCCGGAACATATGGTGGGTCAGGTTTTGAGTGTGCAAATTTGACCATAAATTCTGGCAAAAAAACAACCTTAAGTAGTAATTTGGTGGTAAATGATACACTCACCTTGATTTCTAATGACGGTGGTACGGCACAATTGCTTAACAATGGCACGGTAACCAATAATGGTGTAATCCGTATTCGGAAAACCTTTAAGCCTTCCTACGGATGGGTTTTCTTCAGTACACCATACGATGTACCGGCAGCCAATGTAAAAATCGCCGGCACCAATACCCAAGCAACATGGGGAGATATTACCGATACAGGTGTAGACTTTTATGTTCAGGAATATGATGGTGCCCTACGTGATGCTACAGGCAATGCAGCAGCAAGTGCTGGATTGAATTGGATAAATGTAAGTCCGAGAACCTTCGTTGCAGGCAAAGGGTACATTATTGCCGTTGCTTCCGATAAAACATTGGATTTTGTTTCTGCGAGCGGAGAAAGCAGCATGTTTGCTTCTACCGGGGAGATACCTGTTGCCAAGCATACTACTAATGCGACAGTTACACACAATAGCTGGAACTTGATAGGACAACCTTTCTTGAGTTCTTTTGACTTGGCCAATGCAACGCAAGAACAGGCACCTTTCTACTATTATGATGGCAATACCTATCAGACTGTGATGTCAGGAGATAATTATGTGGTTTCTCCTTTCGGAGCATTCTTTTTACAAGATCATGCTGCTACCGATGTAGTGGAATATGCTGCTGCAGGAAAAACACTCAAAAAAGTGGCTGCAGGAAGTACTTTTGAAGAAATACCCTTAACGGTTAGCAATGATACCTATACGGATAAAACACGGATACGTTTACAAGCAGGAAGTACAACCGATTATGAATTAGGTAACGATGCTATTAAGATGATGAGCTTAAAATCTGTTGTGCCACAGATTTACACGGTAACCGGAGGAACTAATTATTCGGTCAACTCTTTACCCTCAACCACCAACACTGTTAATTTGGTGGTAACCACAGGAGTAGCAGGAACCTATACCATTAGTTTGTCAGATATTGCTTCTGCGTCAGATTATACAAGCATCTTATTGGTGGATGGAAACAAACAGACCAATTTGTTGGACGGCAATTACACCTTCATAACCAATGGATCGTTGACCAAAAGTATGCAGTTGGAATTAGGTATATCATATACAGCCATTAATGAAGTTTCAGACACAAATAGTAAGGTATCCTGTTCAGGAGATAAGGTAACATTGTCCGGATTGGAAGGTACTGCCAATGTGCAGGTGTATGATGTAACGGGACGTTTGTTGCAATCGTTTAAAACCATTGAAAACAATCAAACGGTAACCCTTGCCAACAAAGGTGTTAACTTGTTGGAGATTGTAACAACAACGGGAACAACCAACATCAAAGTATTAGTAAAATAACCAGTAAATAACAGTAAAAAACAAAAAAGGAACAATGAAAAAAGTTGTAGTATTAAGTGTTTTTATGATGAGTGTAATATGTTCTTTCGGACAAGCACCCGTATTGCCGGGTGACCCTTTAGCCGGAGGCGGAGTAGGAGTACCCTTGGATGGAGGAGTCTTATTAGGGATTTTAGCGGGAGCGAGTATCTTTGTCGCTTTTGTGAAAAACAAAAAGAATAAGAAAGAATAAACGCTTTCCAAAAACAACCGAAAAAAGAGAGGGTAATCTTGAAAATTACCCTCTCTTTTTTATTTTTTTCTAAAGAATATTTGGATGCAGTTTCCGTGAAAGTTCCATTTTTCTCTAATTTTATTCTCAATGAAACGTTTATAAGGATCTTTTACATATTGAGGCAGATTAGCAAAGAAAATAAATGTTGGAGTTCTTACATCCGGAATTTGTGTAACATATTTTATTTTTATGTACTTTCCTTTCAATGCAGGTGGTGGATAGTTTTCTATTAAAGGAAGAAAGTATTCGTTCAGTTGACTGGTAGAGATACGTTGTGTCTTGTTTTCGTAAACATCTGTGGCTGTTTCTATTACTTTGAAAATTCTCTGCTTAGTAACAGCCGAAGCGAAAATAATAGGAAAGTCTACAAAAGGAGCAAAACGTTCGCGAATTGCCTTTTCAAAAACAAGTGTTGTTTTATTCTCCTTGTCCTCCACTAAATCCCATTTGTTAACACATACAACAAGACTCTTTTTGTTTTTCTGAACGATAGAAAAGATATTTAAATCTTGACTTTCAATGCCACGTGTTGCATCAACCATTAGTATACAAACATCAGAATTTTCAATAGCTCTGATGGAACGTATCGTAGAGTAATATTCCAAATCTTCTATTACTTTGGCTTTTTTTCGTATCCCTGCTGTATCGACCAAATAAAAATCTTTTCCAAACTTGTTGTAACGAGAATAAATAGAATCGCGGGTGGTACCTGCAATATTGGTTACAATATTTCTTTCTTCTCCGATAAGAGCATTTACAATGGAAGATTTACCGGCGTTTGGTCTACCTACTATGGCAATACGAGGCAAAGAATCGTCATAAAGTCCATCCCCTTCTATTTGTGATAAGAAAGGTAAAATCGCATCCAATAGTTCACCTGAACCAAAACCGCTTATGGCGGAAATGCACAATGGGTCACCTATGCCTAGTTTATAGAATTCCGGTGCCATGTACTGTAAATCGTTGTTATCCGTTTTATTTACTGTCAGAATAACATTCTTTTTACTCTTTCGTAGCATGGCGGCAATTTCGGTATCCAAATCCGTAATTCCGTTTTGGACATCAACCACAAAAACAATAACGTCAGATTCTTCAATGGCAATGTTTACTTGTTTTTTTATTTCATCTTCAAAAGTATCACCGGATCTTGATATCCAACCTCCTGTGTCAATAACTGAAAATTCTTTTCCGCCCCATTCGGCCTTGCCATATTGACGGTCTCGGGTAGTGCCCGATTCTTCATTGACGATGGCTCGTCTGGTTTGTGTAAGTCTGTTAAAGAGTGTTGATTTGCCCACGTTTGGACGTCCAACTATAGCTACAATGTTTCCCATGTGTTCTTTTGGATGTTAAAATCTTTATTTGTTATTGTTGTGTTGGTAAGAAAATCAGATGTCGTAACCGAAACTTTTGAGTTGTTTGTCTCTGTTTCTCCAGTCTTTTTCCACTTTTACAAAAATTTCGAGGAATACCTTTTTTTCAAAAAACTTCTCGATATCCAATCTTGCTTCAGACCCTATCTTTTTCAAAGATTTTCCACCATGTCCGATAATAATGCCCTTCTGAGATTCCCTTTCTACGTAAATAATAACGTTGATTTTAATCAAAGAATTTGTTTCCGTAAATTTTTCCACAACGACTTCTACTGAATAGGGAATTTCCTTATCATAATTCAGTAATATTTTTTCGCGGATAATTTCAGTAACAAAAAAACGAGCAGGACGATCAGTTAGAGCGTCTTTTTCAAAATAAGGAGGAGCTTCGGGTAATAAATCCTTGATTTGTTGAAGTAAGTTATCTATATTGAACTTTTCTGTGGCACATATTGGTATAACCCTTGCTTTTGGTAAGATGCTCTCCCACATGGCCACTAAACTTTCCAGTTTATCTTGTGAAGGTAGTAAGTCTATTTTGTTTATAATGAGGAATACGGGCACATCAATATCTTTTATTTTGGCTAAAAAATCAGCGTTTTTGTCATACGATTCAACTGTGTCTGTTACATATAGCAACACATCTGCGTCAGTAAGAGCTGATTGTGAAAAATTAAGCATCGATTCCTGCAATCTGTAATTAGGTTTCAGAACACCGGGGGTGTCGGAATAAACAATTTGAAAATCGTCTCCGTTTACAATACCCAATATACGATGACGTGTAGTTTGTGATTTCGAGGTGATGATTGAAATCCTTTCACCAACGAGAGCGTTCATCAATGTCGATTTCCCAACATTCGGGTTTCCTACTATGTTTACAAAGCCTGATTTGTGCATAAAAATTCGTTTAGCATGCAAAGATACTTATTTTTCGTTTGAAAGTGAAATTTCTCTTGTTTCTTATTTGATAAATAATTATTTTTGCACTTGATATCGTACTGCGTCTTATCGTTTTTTGTGCGAAGTTTTAACCTCTAATAACAGCCCAATGAGTTCTGTTTCAATCCGTTTAGCAAGTCTTTCAGAGTCAGAAACACTTGCCATGTCTCAAAAAAGTAATGAACTAAAAGCCCAAGGGTTTGATGTGATTAATTTGAGTGTTGGGGAACCCGATTTTAATACCCCTGACCACATTAAAGAGGCTGCAAAAAAAGCAGTAGATGCAAATTTCTCATTCTATTCTCCTGTGGTTGGTTATCCGGCCTTGCGTAATGCAATTGTAGCAAAGTTGAAAAAGGAAAATGGATTGGAGTATACAGCAGACCAAATTGTTTGTTCTAATGGTGCGAAACAATCTGTTTGTAATCTTGTTTTGTGTCTTATCAGTAAGGGAGATGAAGTAATTATTCCGGCTCCTTACTGGGTAAGCTATGTGGAAATGGTGAAATTGGCTGAGGGTACCAATGTAATTGTACCAGCGGGAATTGAACAGGATTTTAAAATTACCCCTGAACAGTTGCAGGCTGCGATTACTCCAAAAACGAAGGCTATCATTTTATGTTCCCCTTCCAATCCTACGGGAAGTGTGTATAGTAAAGACGAATTAAAAGGCTTGGCTGATGTTTTGGCTAAGTATCCTAATATTACCATTATTTCTGATGAAATTTATGAACACATCAATTATGTGGGCAAACACGAAAGTATTGCTCAATTTGATAGCATAAGAGACAGAGTTGTGATTGTTAATGGCGTTTCTAAAGGTTATGCAATGACAGGTTGGCGTATTGGTTGGATAGCTGCTCCGAAATGGATAGCTGCTGCTTGCAATAAATTGCAAGGACAATATACTTCAGGACCTTGCTCTGTTGCTCAAAAGGCTGCTGAGGCTGCTTATACAGGTAATCAAGATTGTGTCACTGAAATGGCAAATGCGTTCCAACGTCGCAGAGATTTGGTTTATAATTTGGTAAAAGCAATACCGGGTTTGCAGGTAAATAATCCTCAAGGGGCTTTTTATGTATTTCCGGAGTGTAGTTCTTTCTTTGGCAAGAAAACTCCTAAAGGAAAAGAAATTAATGAAGCTGGTGATTTGGCAATGTATCTTTTGGAAGAAGCACACGTGGCGTGTGTCGGAGGTACGGCTTTCGGAGCACCTAGTTGTATTCGTTTTTCTTATGCAGCTTCTGATGAAAATTTGATTAAAGCTTTTGATAGAGTTAAAGTGGCTCTTTCTGTCATCAAGTAAAATACTAATTGATAATATTGAAAATGCCTACTTGAAAAAGCAGGCATTTTTTATTAAAGTCTATTAAAACAAGAAAGCCCTGAAAAATTATTCTCAGGGCTTTCTTGTTTTAACTTATATTGAAAAATTATTTTTTCTTATCAAGGTGACTTTGATAACGAGATCTAAATTTATCTACGCGACCTGCAGTATCTACTAAGTTAGATTTACCCGTATAGAAAGGGTGAGAAGTGTTAGAAATATCTAATTTGATGACAGGAAAAGCTTCTCCTTCAAAATCTATAGTTTCTTTTGCGTTTGCTGTAGAGCGGGAAACAAAAGTATCTCCGTTAGACATATCTTTAAAAACAACCGTACGGTAATTTTCCGGGTGAATTCCTTTTTTCATTTTGTATATAAATTTATTTTGTTATTCTAAATAATTCTATTTGGACGGCAAAGTTATGAATAAGTCCGTAATTTGCAAAACAAATTTGTGATTTTTTCGCCCTTTAGAATTTATTATGGATATTTTTTTGTTTTCTTATTGTTGAAAAAATACATAAAAAGTAGTATAAAGGATTTTTATTTTAGCATTTAATTTGTCCAAAAATAGTACTTTTGTAAGATACTAAAAAGTAAGTTGACAATGCGTAGATTTTATGTGCTATTATTTCTAACTTGGTTCTCTTTTTCTGCCTTTTCCGTGGGGAATTTGTATTATAATTTTGTTTATCCATTAAATCTTCCTCCTGTTTTGAGTGCCAATTTCTCTGAACTTCGTCCTAATCATTTTCATTCAGGCGTTGATTTTAAAACGGAACAAGTAATTGGTAAACCGGTTTTCGCTGTAGATAGCGGGTATGTTTCGCGTTTTAATATTTCGGGAAAAGGATATGGAAATTGTATTTACATTACCCATTACAATGGTTTGACCTCTGTTTATGCACATTTGGAAAACTTTATTCCTGAAATAGATGCTTTTTTGAAAAAAAAACAGTACGAACAAAAAAAGTTTGACGTTGATATTACACTCGATAAAGATGAGTTGAAAGTAAAAAGAGGTCAGCAAATAGCGTGGAGTGGCAATACCGGTAGTTCCGGCGGTCCTCATTTGCACTTTGAAATGAGAGACACATATACCGAGGAGGTGATAGATCCATTATTCTTCTTTGACGTTAAAGATGACGTTCGCCCCAAATTTTCAGCTTTTTTACTATCTCCTGTAAGGGCAGAAGGAGTTGTTGCCGGTTCGAACGTCAAAAAACGTTACGATGTACAACAATCTAAGGCTGGATTTTATAGTGTAAAAGGTGGAGCTGAAATCCAAGCATGGGGCAAAGTGGGATTGGAAATAAAAGCCAATGATTATATGCCAAATACATCGAATATTTATGGAGTTAATTCCATTCGTGTATTTGTGGACAACAAAGAGGTTTTTTTCTATAAAAACGACAGATTTGCTTTTGACAAGACGCGTTTTTTAAATGGCTTTATTGATTACGAAGAGTGGTATAAGAATAAATCCATGTTTATGACAACTTTCGTATTGCCCAATAATCAACTGGATAATTATCGTAACCTCGTGAATAAAGGTTATCTTTCCATTAACGAGGAACGTGACTACAACGTAAAATGTATTGTGAAGGATTTTCATGGTAATGCATCAACATTGGATTTTGTTATAAAAGGAAAAAGACAGGACATTCCAGCTCCTCAAGAAAGTAACAATACTTTTTATATGCGATATGATACTGTTAATAGGTTAAAGTTGGAAGATTTGTCTTTTACTATACCCAAAGAAGCGTTGTACGATAATTTGTATTTTCAATATTCGATACATTCTAATCCGGAGGGTTTCTCTGATGTATATGATTTACACCTGCCAACAGTTCCCTTGCAAAAGTATTGTGAATTAAGAATTAGGTTGAAAAATGATGTATTAACCGATAAAAGGAAATATTATATAGCTTACAAAAATACGTATGGAATGGATTTCGTTGGGAATAATTACCAGGATGGATTTTTGGTGGGTGAAACACGAGATCTTGGTCAATTTGTTATTTTGTGCGATACTATAGCTCCCAATATAAAGCTGGTAGATTTGTCAAATGGTTCTCTGAAATTTCAAATTTATGATGCTAAGTCAGGTGTTGACCACTATGAAGGATTTGTGGATGGGGAATGGGCGTTATTAAAATTCGATAGCAAAAAGAATATGGCTTTCTATTCTTTTGATAAAGAAAGAGTGGTAAAAGGAAAATCGCACAAGGTTGAACTCCGAGTATTTGATAAATGTGGAAATGAAGCAACTTATCAAACAAATGTTTTTTGGTAATTTCTTTATAACTCTATTGTTACTTTTTCCACTTGTCCGCCTAGAGGTGGGTTGTATTTAGATAAACGTAAATTGACTTTTTCTACAGTTGGACATTGTCTTTTTATGGAGGATACAATTCTGCCGGCAACGTGTTCTATCAGGTTTGAAGCCATTTCCATCTCTTTTTTGATGATATCGTATACAACCTGATAATTTACTGTGTCATTCAAATTATCCGTGAGAATTGCTTGGGTTAAATCGAGGTGTAATGTGACCGATACCACGTATTTTGTACCCACAGTTTTTTCTTGTTCAAAGCATCCATGATAGGCAAAAAATTCCATATTTTCTAAAATGATAACCCCCATTTCGGATTGTATATTCGTTTAAAATAAGACAAAGATAATACGTTTTGCATTTTTGTAAACAGAAAATATTACTTTTGCACTGGAAAAATGCAATTACGTCTTGTATATGCAAATATATTTATTGCATATCGGTAGGAGAGTTTGTATTTTAAATCATTATTATTCAATTTATTAAACACAGAAGTATGAATTTATTAAAAGGAAAAGTAGCTGTTATAACAGGAGCTGCACGTGGTATTGGTAAAGCAATTGCTTTGAAATATGCTTCAGAAGGGGCAGATATCGCTTTTACGGATTTAGCTATAGATGATAATGCAAAAGCTGTTGAAAAAGAATTGGAAAACTTTGGAATTAAAGCAAAAGGATATGCTTCTAATGCTGCAAATTTTGAAGATACCCACCATGTTGTAGCAGAAATTGTAAAAGATTTCGGACGTATCGATATATTGGTAAACAATGCCGGTATCACTCGCGATGGTTTAATGATGCGTATGACAGAACAACAATGGGATATGGTTATTAATGTTAATCTAAAATCAGCATTTAATTTTGTTCATGCTGTTACTCCGGTTATGATGAAGCAAAAGACAGGTTCAATCATCAATATGTCTTCAGTAGTTGGTGTTAGTGGAAATGCAGGTCAATGCAACTATTCAGCTTCTAAAGCAGGGATGATTGGTTTGGCAAAATCTATTGCAAAGGAATTGGGCTCAAGAGGCGTGAGAGCAAATGCAATCGCTCCCGGGTTCATTATTACAGAAATGACGGCTGTTTTACCTGAAGAAGTGAAAAAAGAGTGGGCGGAAAAAATACCGTTGCGTAGAGGAGGTACTCCTGAAGATGTGGCTAATGTCGCTACTTTCTTAGGATCCGATTTATCTTCTTATGTTTCCGGACAAGTAATACATTGTTGCGGTGGCATGAATATGTAGTTTTTAATATACTTTTTAATAAAATAGCATAATTGCTTCTTTTGGGGAGATAGTTCCAATCCTAAAGGAGCAATTTTTGTATATAAACCGTCTATGTTTCAGCAAATAAAAGTTTTATTAAACCGTTATAAAGACAATTTTTTTTGAATTTTGTTAAAAGATATTGTGTACTTTTGCACTCGAAAGTTGTTCTTTGCGTAAGTAGGCTATAATTAATTGTAAAAGAGAATGAAAAAAGTACATTTTATTGCCATTGGCGGTGCTGCTATGCATAATTTGGCGTTGGCGTTGTATTCCAAAGGATATCAAGTAACCGGATCGGATGATGAGGTTTTTGAACCCTCAAAAACTCGTTTGGCAGCCGTTGGTATTTTGCCAGAAAAAATGGGATGGTTTCCTGAAAAGATTACCAAAGATACTGATGCTGTTATTTTGGGAATGCATGCCCGCGAGGATAATCCTGAATTAGTCGAAGCCCAAAAACTTGGCGTGAAAATTTATTCCTTTCCTGAATTTTTATATCAAGAAACAAAAGATAAGCTGCGTATCATTATTGGTGGAAGTCACGGTAAAACAACTACCACTGCTATGATTTTGCATGTGTTTCAACATCTTGGTATAGGCTTTGACTATATGGTTGGAGCCCAAATAGAAGGATTTGATACCATGGTTGGTCTTTCCGAAAAAACAAAGCTAGCTGTTTTTGAGGGAGACGAATATTTAACTTCTCCGATTGATTTGCGTTCCAAATTCCATTTGTATCATCCTAATGTAGCATTAGTTACAGGTATCGCATGGGATCATATTAATGTTTTCCCGACTTTTGAGATATATGTGGAACAATTCAAAAAATTTGCAGATTTGGTAGAGCCTCAAGGCACATTTATTTATTTTGAACAGGATAAAGAATTGCAAAAAATAGCACGAGGGGTTCGTGCTGATATCACAGCACTGTCTTACAATACGCCTGAATATGTTATTTTAGAAGGAAAAACATATATTAAGCACAATGGTAAAGAAATTCCTTTGCAAGTTTTTGGTGAACATAATTTACAAAATATAAATGCTGCTCGTTTGGTTTGTTTGCAAGTGGGTGTAAGTGAGTCTGATTTTTACGAAGCTATCAGTTCGTTTGGTGGTGCTGCCCGTCGATTGCAAAAAATTACTGAAGCTAACGGTTGTACTGCATTTTTGGACTTTGCCCATGCTCCATCTAAACTAAGAGCTACGATAAAAGCAGTAAAAGACCAATATGAAAATCGTCGATTGGTAGCTTGCATGGAGTTGCATACATTTAGTAGCTTAAATAAAGACTTTTTGCCTGAGTATAAGGATACTATGAAGCCGGCTGATGTAGCTTACGTTTATTTTAATCCTGAAGTGATAGCTCATAAGGGATTGGAAAAAATAACGAAGGAACAGGTTGCTGAGGGTTTTGGTAAAAACATCACGGTATTTACTGACCCAAAGGCACTTCAAGAAGAATTAAGAAAAATAGAATTTGAGAACACAAATTTGCTATTTATGACTTCCGGTAATTTCTCCGGATTGAACTTGGTTGAGTTTGCAAAAGAACTTGTTCATTAAGTAAAACATGATGTCAGAAAAACAATTGCTTTTAGATAGGCGTTACATGCAAATGGCCAGTATTTGGGCACAAAATTCTTATTGTCAGCGCAGACAAGTAGGAGCTTTGTTAGTAAAAGATAAAATGATTATTTCTGATGGGTATAATGGAACTCCTTGTGGATTTGAAAATATTTGCGAGGATGATAATGGAAAAACTAAGCCTTACGTATTGCATGCTGAAGCTAATGCAATAACTAAAATAGCTCGTTCTAATAACAGTAGTGAAGGAGCAACCTTGTATGTGACTACATCGCCTTGCATAGAATGTGCGAAATTAATTATACAATCGGGAATAAAACGTGTCGTGTATTCGAAAGAATATCATGTGACTGATGGTATAGATTTATTGAAACGTGCAGAAATAGAAGTGTCACAAATTGATATCGATTAGTAAATAAATATCCAATGGATAAGCGTAATATATATTTCTCTATCATTATAAGTTTAACCTTGTGTATAGGGATTTTGTTAGGAAATTTGTACTCAAAAAATGCCAATTCGAAGGGGAATTCTTCTGTTTTACCTGAAAATATAGATGGCTATGACAAATTGAGTGATGTTTTGAATTTGCTGCAACAGAATTATGTTGATACAATTGATAAAAAGAAATTAGAGGAAGATATAATTTCTAATATGCTCAAAGATTTGGATCCTCATTCAGTCTATATTTCCAAAGAAGAGGTTACCGAAGCAAATGAAGATTTGGAGGGAAGTTTTAGTGGAATAGGGGTACAGTTCAATATTCAAAACGATACGGTAATGATTGTAAATGTGATTGCCGGAGGTCCTTCAGAAAAAGTCGGATTATTCGCAGGAGATCGTATTGTTGCAGTAAATGATAGCAGTTTTGTCGGGAAATCGATTACAAATAGGAAAGTGCTAAAGACACTGCGAGGGGAAAAAGGAAGTAAGGTAAAAATCGGAATCAAACGGAAAGGGCAACAGCCTGTTTTATATTATACGGTTACAAGAGGAGATATACCAATTCATAGTGTTGATGTTGCCTATAAAATAAATCCGGTAACTGGTTATATAAAAGTGAGCCAGTTTGGAGCAAATACGTATAAAGAATTCCTTACTGCACTTGTTTCTCTTAGACGTCAAAATTGTAAAAATATCATTATTGATTTACGAAATAACTCCGGAGGTTATTTGTCTGCCGTGATACAAATGACGAATGAATTTTTGCAGGCAGATCAATTGATTGTATATACTAAGGGAAGAAAATTGCCTCGCGAAGATGCTCCTGCTGATGGTAATGGAAGGTTTAAAAATATTAATGTTTGTGTCTTGATTAATGAATGGTCGGCATCCGCCAGTGAAATTTTTGCCGGAGCTATACAAGACCACGATCGAGGATGGATTATAGGTCGTCGTTCTTTTGGCAAGGGATTGGTACAACAGCAGATTCCACTTCGAGATGGTTCAGAGTTACGCCTTACCGTAGCTCGTTACTACACACCATCCGGCAGATGTATACAAAAGCCATACACCAAAGCTGATGAATATGAAGGCGAGATACAAAAGCGATTTTTGCACGGCGAATTTTTCCAAAAAGATAGTACCTCTTTCCCTGACAGTTTAAAATTTGCGACGGATTTGGGTCGTCCTGTTTATGCCAAAGGGGGTATTATGCCTGATTATTTTGTAGGAGAAGATACTTCGGCTTATACGACATATTACAAAAAGGTGATGGATTTGGGCATCGTATACGATTTTTCTTTTGATTATGTCGATAGTAATAGAAAAATATTATCGCAATATAAAACGTGGCAAGATTTATCTGCCTATTTGAATAAAACGCATTATTTTGAAGACTTTATTGGTTTTGCAGAAAAGAAAAAGATAAAACGAAATAGTAAGCAAATAGCCAAATCAAAGAAGCTGTTGGAAAATACTTTGCAGGCATTTATTTCACGAAATGTATTAGGTGATAGTGGATTCTACCCAATTTTGAATTTACAAGATGAGGTTATAAACAAAGCATTAGAAGTTGTAGAAACGCCAGTCAGAAAGTGAATAGTCTTGCCATTATAGAGAAATATTACGAGCCTCAGAGTTTGCTTTATGCAATTCTTGTGAAACATAGTAATGCTGTGACCCAAAAGGCTCTTGAAATAGCAGAGAATCATCCGGAGATGACTTTGGATAAAACGTTTATACAAGAGGCTGCAATGATACATGATATTGGCATATTTTTAACTAATGCTCCTCGTATTAGTTGTTTGGGCAGTTTTCCATACATTTGCCATGGCTATTTGGGTGCTGATTTGATGAGAAAGGAAGGATTTCCCAAACATGCTTTGGTCTGTGAACGGCATACGGGTGCAGGTATTAGCCTTTCTGATATAGAACAACAAAATTTACCTCTTCCAAAACGGGATTTACGTCCTGTTTCTTTAGAAGAACAGCTTATTTGTTTTGCTGATAAATTTTATTCAAAAACACGTTTGGATGAGGAATTGACTTTGTCTCAAGTACAAGTTAGTCTCAGTAAGTTTGGAGGAAGAGCAATAACGCAGTTTCAAACTTGGTGCGAGTTATTTTTATAAATAAAAGGAGTTGACTCCTTTTATTATTCTTGTAAGATTCCTGTGAAATCATCTTTTTAGTGTGAAGTGACCTACACGAGGTTTTCCTAATTCATGTATTTTAACGATGTACCAATAGTCGGTAGCAGGCATTAAATGGTTGAGGTAAATGCCATCCCATCCTTTTTCATATCCTTTGTACGTCAATAACTTTTTACTAAATCTGTCGTATATCTCAATTTCAGCATTTGGATAGTACCCAATATTTTTTATTTCCCATGTATCGTTAACCCCGTCACCATTAGGTGTGAAAAACTTATCAGGGTATATGTCTATTAATTTATCAATGACAAATGTAGAAATAGAGGAACATCCGTTGGCATCAGTAACCATCACTTCATATTGACCTTTCTCATTCACTTCGAATAATGGTGATGTTTGCCAATCTCCGTTGTTAAGGCGATACAAATATGGGGCATTAGCATTTATTTTTAATTTAACTTCAACTCCCGATTGCGTATCTACTATGTCAAATGTAGGGTCTGGTGTTACTTCCACAGAAATTATTTTTGTGTAATTACAGCTACCATTTTTTACCAATAAATTGTAAGAAGAAGTCTTGTCCGGTTGTACCGATTCGTAATATATATTGCCATTTGTTGCACTAGATAGTTTACTTGATGTTCCGGATGTGTAAAAATCGTAGGTGTACGTTGCTGCCTGGGAACCAATACCTTTTGCCCAAAGTGTAGCAGATGTATTTTCGCAAATAATAGTATCATTGACACTAGTGACTGATATTTCATTGATACTAAAAGGCACCGCTACGGGAGAGCCTATACATCCCGTTGTAATGTCCATGCCCGCAACATAATAAGTGTAATTTCCAACCTGTGAAATCAGTGTTGAAGTGATTTCGTGTGTCAATGTTTGGTCAGTAAAATATTTAACAATATCAGCATCTGAGCTGACAACAGCGTCTGAAATGTCAATCGTTTCGGGAGAGCATACGGAAGCCAGCTGTTTTGTTACAACGTTTGGTGATATTTTATTGTTAATTATACTTATAGTTGAGATTGCCGAACAGCCATTAGCATCTGTTACTTCTACCGAATAATTGCCTCCTTCAGTTATTGTAAATGACGTGTTTGTTGTGAGAATTCCTCCATTTATGCTAAATTGATAGGGATATTTGCCTCCGGAAGCGATAGCCGAAATGGTAGCAGTTGGACTTTTACAAGTAATCTCTGTTTTGTCCGAATTAGTCTGAAGTGTAAGAGTCGGAGTTTGCGTAAGTGTAACGGAGTTTCCTGTATTGGTGCATCCTGTTGCATCTTTTACGGTAATGGTGTAGATTCCTGTTTCTGAAACACTAAAGGTGTTTTGTGTTTGGAATGTTACACCATCTAAACTGTATTCAAATGTCGGAGTTCCACTTGTTGCGGAAGCCGTCAATGTAATATTTGTCAGGTTACAATTGAATGCTGTTTGTGAGGCCGTTAGTGTTGCTATCGGTAGGTCTGGAATAACTACCGATACAATTGTACTATTTGTATTTCCACAAGCATCTTCTATCAAAATAGTTATATCCGTATCTGTTGTTATAATTGTGTTAGCAGCAGGTGTTTGTGTAATAATGATATTTTCAGGTTGAGTACAATTATCTGTAACGATGGCTTTAATTGTTGGAATAAGGTTTGGAACCTGAAATTCGCAATTGCCTATACTTGATGCATTTTGTGGCTCTACTGTCGAGGTAAAGGAAGGAATTATATTGTCATAAACAGTAATAAATCCCGTTGCTGTTATTTTGTTATTGCAACCATCTTTAGCGGTAAATGTAACTTCTACATTTCCACATGAGGTAGTCAGAGAGTTGATGTCGAAATTGTTTGTGATAGTAACTGTTGAACAGTTGTCGGTAGCTGTAACAGTATTTAACCAATTGTTAATTTGCGTTTCTTTATCACTTGCACTACAAGATACCGAAAGGGGAACGATTGTATCAAATTGAGGAGGAATATCGTCGCTGATCGTGATATTTTGTGTACAAGTGTTTGTATTTCCGCTTACATCGGCAATTTGGTAGGTGCGGGAAATTATTTTTGGACATATGCCATTGTCATCCACTTCGTCTATCAAGGTGAAACTTGTTTCATTCACTTCATCGTTGTCGGAAGTTGAACCTCCTGCTGTCGTAAATTCCGTATAAATAGTATATGCCTGTGGCAAATCATCAAGACATTCAATCGAGATTGGAGCAGGACACGTAATCTGGGGCTTCTCTGTGTCGACAACGGTTATTGTTTGTTCACATTCTCCAGAATTACCTGAAGTATCGGTTGCTTTCCAAGTTATAGTTGTTGTTCCTTTATTATAAATGTTTGTTGCGGGAGCATTATTGGTAATGGTATCTATTGCACAATTGTCATTTGCTGTAGGAGAACCGATATTAGTCATTGTTGCATAATTTACTCCTGCATCCATCGATACGGTTATGTTTGTAGGACAAGCTATTTCAGGATTTTCCGCATCATTAATGGTTACTGTAGTTGAACATGATTTTTTGTTTCCTGCTTCATCTATAGCTGTGTATATAATGTTGTTAATTCCTTTGTTAAATAGGCGTGAACCTACTTGACCAACTGTTGAAGCAGCTGTCGTAGAGCCTGTTATTTCGTACGAAAGAGTTGGTGTTGAACAATTATCCGAAAAAGTAATATCCGGAACAGCTACCAAGGCAGAACATAACCCTTCATCGGTATTTTGCTCAATATTGTTTCCACAAGTTATTTCCGGTATAGTAGTATCTTCCAAAGTAACGCTTATTGTGGAGGGAGTACTTTCGCAAGTTTTATTGTCCTCTGTTTTATATGCAATAATTGAATAAAAATGAGTTCCGACTGAAGCCCCCGTTACGGTTATTATTCCACTTGTATAATTGAAGCTTACCGGATTGGAATCTTCAGTTACTGTATAACCTAACGAAGAGTCATCTCCACCGCTTACCTGAATTTCAATGTCTGCATTTGGGCAAAGGGGAGAGTTTCCATTTAATGAAGTGGTGAGAATTACATCATTGTTTACTTCGACCGTAGCTGAACCCGTCATTCCTGCTGGGTCGGCTGTTGCGACTGCATCTTCCAAAGAGACTAATGTGTAAGTAAGAGTAGTTCCTGGGTCTGGTTTGCTTTGGAAGGTGTACTCTGTGCTATTGTAATTGCTAATAGAAATTATATTGATTTCATCAGTATACGAAAAATTAAACGGAGGGATTCCTGTTAAATTTATTGTAACGGTTGTTTCTTCACCCGGGCATAAATGGGCATTTCCGCTTACGATGCCTGTGGGATGCACATCCAATAGCGATAGTGGATATTGAACTCGGTTACTGCAGTGGGTAATAGGGTCGGTTACCGTATAATATACAATAACATTACCTGCTTTTATTGCAGTAACTTCTCCATTGGTATTTATGGTTGCAATACTTTCGTCACTTATGCTCCAAACACCTGCTAGTGTTGAGAGATTTGAAAGAACTGTTGTTGACCCTATATAAACTTTTGCTAAACCTGTAATTGCACTTACCGTTGGAAGCTGGTTAACGGTAACTGTAATAACAGTGTCTTTTTCGCAGAGATTTGCATCAACAACTTTGAATGTATATTGTGTATTAGTTGATGGAGAAACTTCTATAGAAGCGTCCGCCGAAGATACATTATCCCAGCTATATGTATAGTTAGTGGTTCCACCTCCCACTGTTGCAGAAAGGGTGACTGATTCTCCTTTGCAAATAGGAGTAACAGGATTTGTTGATACTTTTAATGGATTTGGTTCGGAAATTGTAAAGCTAAGGTCTCTTTTACAATTGTTTGAATCAGTAATTCCAATGTTATAATTTCCTGCCGATAAATTAGTTATATCTTTTGTGTCGTAAGTATTATTATTCCAATTGTAGGATATAGGTGCTACACCTCCTGTTACTGTGAGCTCGATTTTTCCATTGCTGCCTTGGTAACAAGTTACGTTTGTTATAGTTTCAGAAACTGATATATCATCATCGGTACTTGTAATTGTAATTGATTTCGAGGTTTTACATCCATTATCTCCGGTAACTACTACGGAATAGTCTCCAGTATTAGTTGCTGTCAGTTTCTGATTGGTAGAATTGTCATTCCACAAATATTGTGAAGCATCTGTTTGAGCAGTCAATTCTATGGAAGAGGTTTGGCAAGTCAGATTTGTCGTAGGAGCGTTGATTGACAAAGAAGGAGATATTGTGTCTTTTATCAGATGAATGACGTTACTGTTGCTCGTACATCCGTTACTGAAAGTGATTTGTACAGAAAAACCTCCTGCTTCCGTTGCAGTAATGTCGGTAGTTGTACTTCCGTTGCTCCACGTTCTGTTTGTCTCTGTCAATGCTGTCGTATTATCCGTTATATCATAACCCAGTACATAACTTGTCGTTTTACAATTAATTTTGTCACCATCATTAGCCCCATTAAGCGTTATCGTCGGCGTTTCCTTGTTTTCGTTGATAGTAATAATGTGTTGGATTTCGCAATTGTTAGCATCTTTAACGGTAACAGTATATGTTTTACCGGTCGTGACTACGAAAGTATTTTCTGATTGATAGGAACCTCCTTCTATTTTGTATTGGAAAGGGGCTGTTCCTTGTGTTATTGTCGCTGTGATGGTACTTTGTATATTTGTACAAGTAATCACAGATACGTCGGAAGCTAAGGTAAAGTCTAAGTTGGAAGCATTCGTAATATTTATAGATTTTTCAGCTGTGCAACCATTGGCATCTTGTAAAGTGACGACATAATTGTCAGCACTTGTTACCATAAACTCATTGTTTGGTTGATATGTTGATCCGTTTAAACCGTATGTGTAGGGTACCGTTCCATTGTTTCCGGTGGCTGTGATTTTTATGGAAGTTGTTGAACAACTTAATACTGTTTCATTATTCTCACTGGTAAGACTTATTTCTGGGGCGGTTGGAACAGTTACTTTGACGATGGTATTGGTAGAATTGTTACATGCATCTGTTACGGTTACGGTAATATCGTTTGATAAATTTGTTATAATAGTTCCTGCACTTGGACTTTGAGAGATACTTAAATTCCCATTCGCGGTACAATTATCAGAAGTATTGGCTCGAACAAGGGTCGTTAAGTCGGGAACGGTAAATATACAATTCGCAATGGAGGCTTTTTGATCCGGTATCGGATTTACAATTGGAGCAATCGTATCTTCCACTGTAATTTTTTGTTCCTTATTTGTTATATTTCCACAATCGTCTTGCAATGACCATGTTCTGGTGATAATTAAATTTCCGGTACAACTTCCTTGTGATGTAACATCTGTGAATGTTGCTTGTATTCCTGTTGAACAATTATCAATTTCATCTGTAACATTGCCTGTTATTGTAGTGCTTGAATTGTAATTGCAATCAGCATCTTTATAAATGGTAATATCTGCCGGAACCGTAAATGTTGGTTTGGTAGTATCTGTAATGGAAATGTCAGCAGAAGTCGTTTGTTCATTACTGCAATTGTCTTTAGCTGTAAAAGTGACGGTGAGGTTTCCGCAGTGAACAGGCAAGTTAGCCGTGTTATAATCATTGCTAATGGTAGCTGTTCCACAATTATCCGTAGCGGAAACATTGCCTAACCAATTGGTAATTTGTATTGTTTTGTCAGAAGCATCACAACTTATAGATAGGGGTGTAATTGTGTTGAATGTAGGAGCTTTTGTGTCTGTAATATTAATGGTTGATGTAGTTGTTGTTGAGTTTGAACACTCATCCGTCGCTGTGAATAAAACAGTTAGGTTTCCGCAAGTCATGGGTAAATTAGCAACGTTATAATTATTTGTAACAGTAGCATTACCACAATTATCGGTAGCGGTAGCTGCATTTAACCAATTAGTGATTTGAGTCATTTTATCACTTGCGTCACAAGCCACAGATAAATCTGTTATACTGTTGAATTGAGGTTTTTGCGTATCAGTGATGGTTATAGTAGAAGACATTGTTGATTCATGCGAACAATTATCTGCAGCCGTAAATATTACAGTTAATGTTCCGCAGTGAACAGGCAAATTGGCTATATCGTAATTATTCGTTATGGTCACTGTGCTGCAATTATCGGTAGCGGAAGCTGTATTTAACCAATTCGAAATCTGTGTTGCTTTATCAGAAGCGTCACAGGCGATAGATAAAGGCGTAATAGCGTTAAAAGTAGGGGTCGTTGTATCTCCTACTTTTATTGTAGCAGATTGAGTATTTGTACATCCGTGGTCGTCTGTAAATAATGCCGAAATGTTATGACTGCTTTCTATACAATCAGAGGCTGAAAAAGTGGCAGTAGAAGATGGAATTCCACCGGTTGCGTTTGTCCATTGATAATTAGTCCCTGATGTTGTTGCAGTCGCACTTAAATTAACCGTAGTATTCGGACATATTGTTGTCGTAGGTATTCCGCTAATAGTAATGGTAGGTTTTTCATAAAGAGTAATGTTTCCCGTTAGTATATTTGAAGGGCAAGAGGCACTACTACCTATTGCATATACATTATAGGTTCCTGATGATGTGGGTGTTCCGATTAATTCGGCACTAGTGGGTGTAGTATAATTCACAGACATACCGGCAGGAATATTATCGATTACAATTCCTGTGGTTTCTGTGCCGGTAGCATTGTAAGTAATAGTTGTAATAGCCTTATCGGGACATATGGATTGGTTTGCATTCCCTGAAACTAAAGTAACTAATTGAGGTTTACAATTACAATCGGGAGCCGTAATACCCATATTTTCAGTACAACCATTGGTATCTGTTACGGTAAGGGTTATGTTTGTGTCTTTGGTCACATTACTAACAGTCCAATGGTTTCCCGAATGATTAAGTGTTCCGGAGGTAGAAGTTAATGTTCCACTGCTTACAGTTACGTCCAAACCATAGGTAGATAAATCAGCTGAACAAGTTGGACCTGAGGTCAGCTGAATTGTAGGCTTTTCCGGAACCGTAACATTGATTGTTGTTGAGGATGTGTTGTTACAAGCATCTTTTACACTGACTATCACGTTTGTTGTTCCTGTCATAATTGTTCCTTCTGTAGGACTTTGAGTAATAGTAAGATCTGCCTGATTTGTACAATTGTCACTGGAAAGGGCTCGAACTAATTCGGTAACATTTGGAATCTTAAATATACAAGTTCCGGAAAGTGTAGCGTTTTGAGCAGCAACACTACCGATAATAACAGGTTTAGTAACGTCCTGTTTCCAAGTGTATGTAATGGATAATGGACTAGCGGCATTGCCACAAGCATCGGAGACGTTAGCCGTCCAAGTTTGAGAGTAGCTGCACCCTGTGTTTGAAGGGCCGGCAGTAGTGACGGTAGGCGTTAAAGAGCCGTCGCAGTTATCGGTAGCAGAGAAAGCAGGAGCTGTTACAGAAGGATTACATCCTAAATCAGCACTGGTGGCAGTGGTTGTAATAATAGGTTTAGTAACATCCTGTTTCCAAGTGTATGTAATGGATAATGGACTAGCGGCATTGCCACAAGCATCAGAGACGTTAGCCGTCCAAGTTTGAGAGTAGCTGCACCCTGTGTTTGAAGGTCCGGCAGTAGTGACGGTAGGCGTTAAAGAGCCGTCGCAGTTATCGGTAGCAGAGAAAGCAGGAGCTGTTACAGAAGGATTACATCCTAAATCAGCACTGGTGGCAGTGGTTGTAATAACAGGTTTAGTAACGTCCTGTTTCCAAGTGTATGTAATGGATAATGGACTAGCGGCATTGCCACAAGCATCAGAGACGTTAGCCGTCCAAGTTTGAGAGTAGCTGCACCCTGTGTTTGAAGGGCCGGCAGTAGTGACGGTAGGCGTTAAAGAGCCGTCGCAGTTATCGGTAGCAGAGAAAGCAGGAGCTGTTACAGAAGGATTACATCCTAAATTAGCACTGGTGGTAGTGGTCGTAATAACAGGTTTTATCTCATCAATAGTTCTCACTAAATTTTGTGTACAAGATTTAGAACATCCTAATAATGTACCCGTATATGTCCTTACCGTTGTTTCAGAACAACCTACCGATGATGGAGTTCCATCAATATATGAAATGCTTGAGGCATTTGTCGTTCCTCCCAATGTTGTAAAAGCCGCAATTGTTGTTGCTCCAGTAGTATGGACTCCATTGCAACCCGTCAAGGTACTTGTTGGTGGACAAGTAATCGTTACTTCAGGATTAATATTAATGGTTACTACTATGGTATCAGAAATACAAGCATCTCCTGGCGTACCTACCGCAAACACTTTTGCCGTGCCTCCGATTGTTGGTGTCCCCGATATAGTTAACGTTTTTGTCGTATTATCAAGAATTGCGGTTAATCCTGCCGGTAAATTTATTGCAGATGCTTCTGTAGTTTTAGCTCCACCATAACGAAAGATAATATTTTCAATGCTTGATCCAGAACAAACATTTTGTGTAATATTTCCAGACGAAACGGATATCTCTTGTGGGGTACATGTACAATTGACGGATGCAATATCTGTAATTGCATAATTATTGCAAACAGGAAAAATATCATGTCCGACATTTATTGCTACAGATTGGTCACTCGACATGATTACCCGAAACTTTGGAAGATCAGTTTCTGCATATTCCGTTGCATAATCGTAATAAATCTTATCCCAACCGCTTCCTTTGTAAGACGAAGATCCGGCTATTGGGTCATCCGGAATATCTACCCATTTGGAGGTGCTGTAGTCATACCTTTGCCAAAGGTAATAGGGAATAGATCCAAAAATTTTGTCAATGCCTTCAGATTGAATAGAAATACGTGTTTCTTCTCCGCATTGAACAATTAGACCCGGTGTAATAGAAAGTTGCGGAACACAAGAAGTGAAACTGATATCATCTATCAAAATATCATTCCCTGCTCCTGATGTCCCATTGTTTATTATTTGCACCGTTAAACTTTCGTTATCGCCGGAAAAGAAAGCAGTACTTCCTTTTACCCATCCGTCGCTCGCCTTAATATTATTTACATTGATTCGTGCAGATTGAATTTCCACTCCATTTTTGTCGAGGATTTTAAATTGCGTGTTAATAGGGGTAGAACTACTTGCTACCGCCGCATTGGCAAACCACGCAGTAAAGTTTATATAAATATTTTTACACAAGCTTGTTATTTGACGTTGGTACATTACTTCTCCTTGATTTTTACAGTTTACCATTAACATACCTCCATTTGTATTACCGGTATGATCATATATATCATTGTACCAGTATGACCCTGAACTTGCTACTTTACCCAAAACGGTTACAACCCCGCCACTCCATGTTGAAGTATTGGATCCTCTTCCGCAATACAAAGGATTTGCAAGAACGGCATAGTAACCATCCTGTACTTCATAAGTTTCGGCACTAAACTTATACACGCTAGTGTTAACGTATGAGTTCTCTACACGTGCAGTCGAAGTTGCTAATGAACCGAAATTTTCTGTAAAGTGCGTTTGTATGTTTCCTGAACATTGAATTACGACTTGTAGTGTATATGTGGCAGATACTCCTTCGGAAGTGACACGATATATTGTCGTAATCATCGGTTTAGGAGAAATGTACTGATTATGACTTCCTGAAGGTGTCCCTGTGTATGTATACCAAGTCGAACCGTCTTGTGAATATTCCCATGTACAAGTTTCTGTTGCGTTTGTTGCTGTAAGGGTTACATCCGATCCTTGATTAATTGGATTACTTTTGTCTGAGGTAATAGTTAAGGGGGGAGTTCCGGCTACTGCCGAAAGAGTATATATAGGACTCTCGGTAGTACCCGAGATAACCAGTTTTAAACAAACAGGATCTCCGACAGCAAAACCTGTAATTGCCAAATCTCCTGAGTTTCCTGTAACATTTGAGCCTGCTGTTATGGCTTTATTACACCATCCCCAATCTGTGTTGGCGACACCATTTTCTTTTACAAGCAGTTTGAAGGAAGAACTTGCATAAGTAAAACACAGAGAATAGTTATTTGTTGATGTTTTCGTAAACATACACGCTTCAACAGGTGTTGTACTCCAAGCTGTAGTACCACTTACAACTCCACCGGTAACGGCATAACTCATATTCGGAGTATAAGTTCCTCCGGTTGTACAATCAACGCGGGTTAACACCGGATTAGTAGCTACACTCATCGTATAGCATCCGGTATTCGAAACTCCCGTTACATCATTAGTAGAGGGAGTATCTCCTGTAGAAGTCACCTTTATGCTGGTAGCTGTATTGATGTCGTAGGTATACCATGAGAAACCACTACTATCCCACGAAGGAGTTGTGGTAGATGTCATGGTAGGACGTGTACCAAACGCTGGATTTGTCGTTCCTCCCCACCAGTAAATTCGCATACCAGCCCAGGAGTTATCGTTTCTTATGGTAATGGCTTGTGCCTCAAAACCAGAGAACAGAACACTCAAAAATAAAAATATGCAAAAGACTTTTCGGACTAACGTTAGGGTACAGATATCACGAAAAACAAGTCCTATAAAGTACCGTTTTTTCATAGTAAATGGTAAATATTTGATTTTAAGGTTGAAAAAAGCCTTCCAAAGTTAAAAAAAACAAATAAAATAAAAAAGTTTTTAGCGTAAAAAGGAAAGTGGATTTTTAATAAAAGAGATATATCTCGCATTGAGAGCCATATACAATAATTCAACTAAAGCATATTATTCATCAAAAATATGTTCTTATTCTAGTTTTATTTGTTAATCTCTGATTTCCAGTATGTTATAAATATAGTGTTTTGAAAAGATAAATAGATTTTTCTTGTACAAGTTGACTTGGTTTAATTAAAAATTACCATGAAGCAAAACCTTACTGTTGTTAATAATTATTCTGTAATCTCGAAATTTAAACGGATAGGATAGTGATCCGAAGAGCTGAATTTGCTTGTTTCGTAAGCCAGTGGGTTGATACGTTTTCCTGTGAAGATATAATCAATTCGAAAAGCGTAAATTTTTTCGTGAAATGTGTTGCCAAACCCTTTCGACAATTCTGTAAAAGAATCTGTCATGGTATCTTTTATCGTTCTGTATGTATATGAAGTTGGTACATCGTTTAAGTCGCCACAAACGACTAAAGGGATAGTCGATTTTTGTGCGTATTTAGCAATAATTTTAGCTTGATCTCCTCTTTTACGAGAAGCAAAATTTAGCTTGTTTTGGATTCTTTTAGCCAAGCTTGTTATCTTTTCTTTTTCGTCTTCTATCCGGTAAATCTTTTTTTCTTTTTCAGTTAACCTGTTAGATTCCAAGTAACAATTGATAATCTTCACCGTATCACCCTTTACCAATATATCTGAAGCTATACTTGTGTGGTATGCTGATAGGATGTTTATTTTTTCTCTATTAATGATTTTATGTTTCGAGAAGGTGGCTACTCCTTTTGATAAATATCTGTCCTTGTATAAAATTTCAATGTATGAGTATGGGTATTTTTTTAGATGTTGTTGTATTTGTTTTAAAGAGAAATCGTTGTAATCACTATAACAAAATTCTTGCAGACAGATAATGTCTGCATCACAATTTGCCAAGTAGTCTAAAATACTATTCCCTGTTTTGGTTCCTTGCTCTTTTTCGAAAAAATTAAAATAATGGATATTATAGGTTAGGACAGAAATAGAACCTTCTTTCTTTTCAGCCTTCTTTTCCGGAGAAAAAGAGTACAGATTGTGAAGATTAGGAATGGAGAAAAGAATAAAAATAACAGAAAGTAAAAAATACCATTTCAAGCGAAATACCCAAATAATGACAAAAAAGACATTGAGTAACAAGAAAAAAGGGAATGTTAAATTTGCTATTGAAATAATGGATAATACAAAAGAAGGCGGAATAAAAGGTATACAATTGATGGCTATAAGAGCCACAATTGCAATAAGGTTTAACATGAGAAGAAAAGCATTGGTTATCCGGTTCATTGGTAACTATATTTTTTTACTTATATCAAATAAGGTTTTCTTCTGTTCGGCAGTTAGGTTTTCGTATCCTGATTTTTTTATTTGATCCAAAATTTCATCAATTTTTTCGTTGTTAGCCTTCTTTTCAGTATTCCACTGTGCATCTGTCTTTTTGTTGGTGTATTTTACCTTTATTTTTGGCTTTGGAGTAAAAATATTTGCAAATATATCAATCAATTTATTTATTCCCATCGTAATATCTTTACCTTTTTGTAGAGAAAATGTAAATAAAAATCCGGATAGTGCTCCGCCAATATGAGCAATACTTCCTCCTGCATTCACTGAAGTGATGCTTAGTAAGTCAATAGCTAAGAAAATAATCCCTAAATATTTGAGCTTGATTTTGCCAATAAGAGCCAACGAAATTTCGTAATTAGGCGAGTAGGCAACTGCTGCAAAAATAATGGACATGACAGAAGCTGAAGCTCCCAGCAAATAAGATTGCTGAACCATAGTCGAGAAATAAGGAAAAATATTGTAGCCGATTATGTAGAGTAAAGCTCCGCCGATACCACCGACAATGTAGGTGCCAACCAATTGCTTCTGATTGAAAAATAAAAGATAAATTTTGCCAAACCAGTATAATGCTAAAATATTGAATATAAAATGAAGGAATTCTATATGCAAAAACATATACGTAATGATGCTCCAAGGTTGATAAATAAGATGAGGAAGATAAGCCGGTATTTCTGCATAACGGACATACTGACTCACATCTACATTAAATAATGTGAATATCATGAGGGTTAGTCTTACGACTACAAAGAATGCTAGATTAATGTATAGCAAACGTGTAAGGTAAGAACCTGTTTTGACATTATTTTTTATCTCGTTCCAAATGTTCATATGCAACTGTTAAATACCTCCTAACTATATAATTTGCCTTTCTTTTTCCAAAATAAGATGAGAATCAGTCCAAATACCATGCCTCCCAAATGAGCAAAGTGGGCAACGCTGTCGCCGGAAAAATTGTTTACTCCCAAGAAAAGTTCCACCAACGCATAAAAAGCAACAAAATATGGGGCTCTTATTGGAACAGGGAAGAAGAGCAACATCATACGTGCGTTTGGAAACAGCATGGCAAAAGCCAATAAAATACCAAAAATGGAACCCGAAGCTCCAATGGTAGTCGGCTGATTAAGAACCATCTCCTTCAATCTGAATAAATCACCTATCGGAATAACCGTATTTTCATTTACATTTAAGTAAGGCATTAGTAGCGAAATGTCTTTCGTGTTGGCGTATTCGGTAAAAGCGTTGACAACAGGTACAAAATCAATAGTCCACATAATTTCTTGTGTAATTCCTGCTCCAATTCCAGCTACAAAATAAAAAATCAAAAAACGTTTTGTTCCCCATATTTGTTCTATATCTTTCCCGAACATCCATAAACCGAACATATTGAAGAACAAGTGAGAGAAGGAACTTGTATCATGCAGAAACATGTATGTTGCCAACTGTGCAACCGTAAATTTATCGGACTGCCAATAGTGAAGACCTAACCAATCTGTCAAATCGAACCCAATCAAATGAGGCAAGCAAATGGATGCCAACCAAAATAGAAAGTTTATAATAATAAGGTTCTTTACGACGGGCGGAATGCTTCCAAAAAACGAAGAGCGATAATTATTGTTCATTGACCTAACTTTTAGTGCAAAAGTAGCTATTTTTTTCATTCGAAAGTCAATATGGGTCTTATTTAACGAAAATTCGGACAAAAACGCAATTTTTTTTATAAAAAAGTTGGAGTTAATTAATTTTACGTTACATTTGCAAGGTAAAAAGAGATTTTTTTTAATAAACTATATTTATTCACACCTTTAAATCAATCATTTATGAACAAAGCAGAATTAATTAGTGCTATTGCAGACAATTCAGGTCTTAGCAAAGTTGACTCAAAAAAAGCCCTTGATGGTTTTATTGCAGCAGTTTCTAGTACATTAAAAGCAGGCGGAAAAGTAGCTTTAGTTGGTTTCGGATCTTTTGACGTGTACGAAAGAAGTTCTCGTACAGGTGTTAACCCAGCGACTGGAAAGAAAATAACTATCCCAGCTAAGAAAGTTGTCAAATTTAAAGCAGGTGCAGAATTAGCTGACTTAGTAAAATAAGAAATCTACACTTACCAAATAAAAAAAGAGTACCAAGTAGTTGGTACTCTTTTTTTATTTGGTTCTGTTTCCTTCGTATTGCTGCTCAAAAAAAAAACATTACTTTTGTTGATATTCTTAGCAAAGATGTATTGAAATGAAAATAGAACAAAAAATTGGACAGTTAGTTGCAAATTCTATTGAAGTCCTTTATTCACAGCAAGTTGATCAAAAACAGATTCAGATTCAGAAGACAAAAAAGGAATTTGAAGGAGATGTGACGATTGTTATTTTTCCGTTTGTCAAAATAGCTCGTAAATCACCGGAAGCAACAGGACAAGAAATTGGCGAATACCTCGTTCAAAATACACCGCTGATAGTAGCTTTCAATGTTATAAAAGGATTTTTGAATGTAAGTATTCAAAAATCTTATTGGATAGAAGAGCTAAACCTTATGCAAGTAAATCCTCATTATGGGATGTCGCCCGTTACAGAGGATGCTCCTACCATGATGATTGAATATTCTTCACCAAATACCAACAAACCACTTCACTTGGGTCATATTCGAAACAACCTGTTGGGGTATAGTATTGCGAATATTCAGAAAGCAAATGGTTGGAAAGTTGTGAAAACCAATATCGTTAATGACAGAGGAATTCATATTTGCAAATCCATGCTGGCTTGGCAAAAGTTTGGTAAAGGAGAAACTCCTGAAAGTTCGGGTATGAAAGGTGACCATTTGGTAGGCAAATATTATGTGATTTTTGATAAAGCCTACAAAGCGGAAGTTGCTGAATTGATGGATAAAGGAGCTAATGAAGAAGATGCTAAAAAAATGGCTCCGTTGATGATAGAAGCTCAAAAAATGCTGTTGGCTTGGGAAAATAATGACGCTGAGGTTCGCAAACTTTGGCAAACCATGAATAGCTGGGTATATGACGGATTTGACATTACTTACAGACAATTAGGCGTCGATTTTGATAAGATATATTACGAATCAAACACCTATCTCACCGGAAAATCCGAAGTGGAAAGGGGCTTGAAAGAGAACGTCTTTTACCAACGTCCTGATGGGTCGGTTTGGGCGGATTTAACCGCTGACGGTTTGGATGAAAAACTCCTTTTGCGTGCAGATGGAACCTCTGTGTATATGACACAAGATATTGGTACGGCAAAACTTCGTTACAACGATTTTGATATAAAAAAGATGGTGTATGTTGTTGGTAACGAACAAAATTACCATTTTCAAGTACTTTCTATTTTATTAGACAAGTTGGGATATGCCTGGGGGAAAAATCTAGTACATTTTTCGTATGGAATGGTGGAACTTCCTGAAGGTAAAATGAAAAGTCGAGAAGGTACCGTTGTAGATGCCGATGATTTGATGGCTGAAATGATTGCTACTGCTCGTGAAACTTCCCAAGAATTGGGAAAATTGGATAATTGCAACGAACAGGAAATTGACCAAATAGCCGGTATGGTTGGTTTGGGTGCATTGAAATATTTTATTTTGAAAGTTGATCCCCGTAAAAATATGACCTTCAATCCAAAAGAATCTATTGATTTTAACGGGAATACAGGTCCTTTTATTCAGTACACGCATGCACGTATCAAATCGGTGTTGCGTAAGGCGGCTGAACAAGAAATAGATGTTCATGCTCCGGTTTCTACCGAAATAATCATTTCAGAGAAAGAGAGTACATTGATACAGATGCTTGCCGAGTTTCCCCAAACAATACGTCAGGCAGGTGAAGAGTTTAGTCCGGCATTGATTGCTAACTATTTATACGATTTGGTAAAAGAATATAATCAGTTTTATCATGATTTTTCTATTTTGAGGGAAGAAAATAGTGCTTTGAAACATTTCCGTTTGGTTCTTTCCGAAGAAATTGCAAAAGTTATAAAAACAGGAATGGGCTTGCTGGGTATAGATGTTCCCGAAAGAATGTAAAATAAATTTTAAGAAACTTAATTTTTCTTGTTATGAAAAAAATATACAACTTTTCTATTTTGAGCATTATGATTGTCTTATTGGCAGCTTCATGTAACTCTGCTTCCAAGGCTTATAAAAATGGCGATTATTACAGAGCTACCATTAATGCAATAGACAAATTGCGTTCCAAACCGAATAACGAAAAAGCACAAAAGGTATTGCTGGATGCCTATCCTTTGGCACAAAAAACAGCTATGCGGGAAATAGACAATGCCAATTTGCGTAATGATGTCAACAAATATGACATTATGGTAACCCAATATTCAAGGTTGAATGATATAGCCGGTAATATTTATAATTGTCCTAAAGCATACGAATTGATACCGCATCCTGCCGAATATCAGGCAGAAATAGCAGATGCAAAGAAGAAGGCGGCTGAACAATCGTATAATTTGGGTATTGAAGCTTTAAATTATGGGACAATAGAACAAGCTCGTTTAGCCTATGCCTATTTTGTCAAAGCCAACGACTATGTTTATGGATACAAGGATGTCCTCAACAAAATAGAACAGGCTCTTTACGAAGGAACTCTAAGAATATTGGTAAACAGACCCATAACGAGTTCAAAATATCAATTGTCGGCAGATTTTTTCAGCGACAATCTGATTGCGGAAATGAGCAAGCAAAACCAACAAAAGTTTATTCGTTTTTATACGTATGAAGAAGCTAATAGCTTGAAAATGAAGAATCCTCATCAATATTTGGTGCTCAATTTTGCTGATTATACCATTGGTAATGTGAGAGAAACAAGAAATACCGAAGAATTGAAAAAAGATAGTGTGGTTGTTGGAACTGTTGCCGTTGGGGGTAAAAATTATAATGCATACAGTACCGTAAAAGCAAAATATACAACTAACCGTAGAGAAATTATTTCGTCAGGTGTATTGACCGTACAAATTATTGATGCACAAACAAATCGTGTATTGGAAAATAAAAATTTCGGAGGCGAATATGTTTGGTACACAGTTTGGGCAAATTATAACGGAGATGAAAGGGCGTTGAATCCTCAGCAAAAGAAGTTGTGTAATTCGCAACCGCAGCTTCCTCCTCCTGATCAGGATTTATTTATTTCGTTTACACAACCAATTTATTCTCAAGTGCTTACGTTTATACGGTCGGTATATAGGTAGTGATGGTATTTGGCTTTTAGTGTTATATCTTTAAATGACTTAAAAGGTAAATAATTTAACGTACTGACTCGTATATTAAAAAAAAAGTTTATTTTTGTCGTAAAGAGTTCTTAAAAACGTATTTCCTATCCACAAGATTTTTATCCATTCTTTGAACGTACGAAGTTTATTTCTTATTTTTTAATCTTAAACTAAATTCTTATGAAACGTTTTATTTTAGCTTCCATTGCTATTTTATGTACCACGATTTATGGATTTGCTCAAATCGATAATTTGTTAGGTATATCTTATGTGAAAAGTTCTAATGAGAATTGGGGATATAATCGGGTGGTAATTACATCTGTATCGCCACATTTCCCAGCAGAGCGAGCAGGACTTAAACCTTTGGACATTATCCAAACTATCAATGGTAATCCGACTGTTGGAATGCAACTTTCAGAAATATCAAATCACTTGTCCGGACAAGTAGGCTCTCCTGTTACTTTGGAAATTAAAAGTGTCGGAGATAAAACTTCACGAACCGTTACATTAATGCGTCAGCCTCCATTGCCGAATAATTGTATTACGGAAGGTAGACTCAATAAAAATCTTTTGAGTTTTAAACCATATAAGCAATCTAAGTTTCAAGAATATAATTCTAGTGACAGTAAGGCAACAATTAGAGATCCGGAAGTTAACTTAGAGAAATATACCACTTTCGATTTTGAGCTCACCAGTCAAGATAATCCCATTCAAGAAAAACAGTTAGCTAAAATTTTAGAACAATATTTGGTAAATAGAGGATTAAAAAGAGATAAAGAAAACCCTGATCTATTGGTTTTTGTATACACTTTTTCCGGTAATGAAAAACAATACGTTCCGCCTACCCAAAAAATTGATACACGTTATCAGTATGGATATGATATTTGGTCAGGATGGGGGAATAAACAGTATATCGAATCTCATCAAGAGGGCGGATATACGCAAGTATCCTATTTTGCAACTATAAAAGTGGCTATGATGGATGCTCAAAAGGCTAAAGAGCAGGTAAAAACACCTCCTATTGTGTGGCAGTCACAATATAATGCCACCAATTCAAATCCGATCGATTTATCCATATATGGAGAATCTGTTTTTAGTGCCATGGCTCAACAATATCCTGTAAGTAATTTTAATACGACAGTTACGAAAGAAGAGTATAATAGCAATAGCGTTGGCTTTAATTATGCTAATACATATGCCTTTACAGGGTTATGCTATGATAGCAATCAACCGAACAAAGTCGTTTATGTTTTCCCCGAAAGTCCTGCTGAAATAGCCGGTATTCACGTAGGAGATGAGGTGGTTTCTGTTAATAATCGGTTGATGCCCGAGTCAAAAAAGGCAATGGAAAGATATCTTTATGGAATTACGTTGGAAAAAGAAAAAAAACATCCGGATCAATCCGTTTTAGATAAACCCAAAAGTAAAGCCGGTTTCTCCTATATTAGAGAAGATTATCCGTCCGGACAACAGTTTACCCCTTTACAATTTCAGGTATTACGTAATGGAAACACATCAACCTTTTATGTCAATCCGCAGGAATGGGTTTATGCAAGTTCTGAAAGCAATCTCTACAAAATAAAAGAAACCGACTACTCCTATAATCAAGATCATCTATTTTTTATGGGATTGGGATATACAAAACCATACTCGGATTTATACTCTTATACTAATTCAGGTGGTCAAGCGATATCTCTTACTTTTCTTGGGGTTGATACTCCATTATCCAGAAAATGGAACTTTGTAGTGGAAGATGTTGCAACTTACTATAGCATAAAGTGCGGAGATAAGAATAGAAATTTCTTGGGAATTAAGTTTTTGTGCGGTCCCGGATTTGAAATTCTTCCGAATTTTTATCTGGTAGCCCAAGTAGGAGTAGGTTTGGGAATGAGTCTTGCTACTGATGACGATAAAGAGAGATGGTCATTCTGTTTTGCTCCCGGTGCTCAATGGAATATTCAAAAACATATTACACTTTTTGGCCGAAAAAATATTGGAACTAATCAAATTGGTCCATACGAGTTTGGCATCAGGTGCAAGTTTTAGTGCCTCCCTTTTTTGATTAATAAGAAACAATTGCCCTTCGTTATAAACGAGGGGCAAGTTGTTTTAGCTTTTATTATGTTTTACATGATTCTTTCCGTTTGTTGGAAACAACTGAGAATAAGAAATTTTTTGTTACAAAAGAGGAAGAGAGAACTTATAGGGGATGTTTCAATCTATCGCGGATTTGAGATTAAATAACAAATAAATCATGAAAAAGTTACAATTAATTATCACTTTGACTTTGCTCCTGAATTTGGGGATGAAAAGCCAAACCTATGTACCTTTCCCAACAGCTAATGCAAGTTGGAATGTTCGTTCAATACGTTATTGTGATGATCTAATTCATCCTGATACTTCGATAATTCGATACAAACTACAAGGAGATACGATCATTAATTCACTTCAGTACCATAAACTTTATTTAGAGTTAGGAGATACTTTAACCCCTCAAATAACTTTTGTAGGTGCACTTAGAGAACTTAATAAAAAAATATATATTACATCTTTTGCTTTTGCAGCGTATCTAAATCAAGAATGGCTATTATATGATTTCTCCGTACAAGTTGGTGATACTATAAAACATGATCCCAATTATGGGTATCCTTATACTGTTATATCAGACATTGATTCTGTATTGATTGATGGTGCTTTCCGGAAAAGATATAAAGTGGATAGAGGATTTACTGATTATATTACTGAGGGTATTGGTAGTGTGACCAAGGGGTTACTTGACCATATTACACCCATACCAACTGGTATTTGTGGCACTTCCTCTGATCATATTTGTTTTGAAGAAAATGGGGTAGTAAAATACTTGAATCCTGCTTTTAGTGACTGTTCTTCGACCCAACGAATAGCAGGTATTAATGAAATACCATCAGAAAAACAGCCTAATATTGAAATATCCGCGGTTGATGGAGTACTGTCTTTACATAGCACCACACAAGATATCCGTTCAATAAAATTGGTAACGCCCAATGGTAGCGTATTGTTTGAAGATAATTCCGTCAAGGAGAATTTTTACAAAAAACAGCTCAACTATCGTGGAGTTTTATTTTGTATAATCGGTTTTGAAAATGGAGAAGTCAGCACGGAAAAGATACTTGTAAAGTAAAATTCCAATCAAACGGTTGCCTTTTTCTGTTCTTTGTTTGTAACGAGGAAAGAAAAAGGCGTTGCTCAAAATAGAATCCGATGGACAATTTGAGATTAAATAACAAATAAATCATGAAAAAGTTACAATTAATTATCACTTTAACTTTGCTCTTGAATTTGGGGATGAAAAGTCAAACCTATGTGCCATTTCCAACAGCTAATACAAGTTGGAATGTGTTAAGAGTCTATCAGTGTGATTTGATGGTGCCGGTAGATACAATTATTCTTCACTATTACTTGAATGGAGATACAACCGTAAATAATGTACAGTACCATAAACTTTACTTAGAAACAAAAAATACAAATAATCCACAGACTCAATTAACCGGATTTTTGAGGGAACAAAATAAAGAAGTCTATTACATTGGTGGTGATTTTTTATCTTTAAATTATTGTTGTGACAATACGGAAATTTTGTTATACGACTTCAACACACAAGTTGGGGATACTATAATACATACCCCTGACAGTATTTTATATTCTGTAGTATTGGATATAGATTCTGTCCAGATTGACGGTATATTTCGGAAAAGATATATTGTGAACAATCCTACGCTTTATTCTCAAAATCCGGATTATATTATTGAAGGTATTGGAAGTGTAAAAAGTGGGTTATTAGGAAGTATTACAGATAGACCAACATGTTTAGGCCCCATTAATTGGGAGCATATTTGTTTTGAAGAAAATGGGGTAGTAAAATACTTGAATCCTGCTTTTAGTGACTGTTCTTCGACCCAACGAATAGCCGGTATTAATGAAATACCATCAGAAAAACAGCCTAATATTGAAATATCCGCGGTTGAAGGAGTATTGTCTTTACATAGCACCACACAAGATGTCCGTTCAATAAAATTGGTAACGCCCAATGGTAGCGTATTGTTTGAAGATAATTCCATCAAGGAGAATTTTTACAGAAAACAGCTCAACTATCGTGGAGTTTTATTCTGTATAATCGGTTTTGAAAATGGAGAAGTCAGCACGGAAAAGATACTTGTAAAGTAAAATTCTAATCAAACGGTTGCCTTTTTCTGTTCTTTTTTTGTAACGAGGGCAGAAAAAGGCGTTGCTCAAAATATTTATTAGTTTTTTTTATACGGAAGTAACAGGAGGTAGATACACACTTATTTCCTTGTTTTTTTCATTCATCTCCAAAATAATCGTTGTCAATCCTCTTTATTTCAAATATATTCACAGTCGAAACTGCAAGGTTATGGTCAATCATAAGTTCAGCCAGACGTTCACCGTCAATTAATACAATTTTAGTTTCGTTTTTTGGTTGATATTCTTTGGCTTCATTTGTAAATCTCGATGTTGTAATGAAAACACCTTTTTTTGCTCCTTGTCCTGCTAATGCCCCAACAAATTTTTGAATTTCAGGTCTACCAACTACATTTTCCCATCGTTTAGCCTGTATATAAATTACGTCAAGACCTAATTTGTCCTCCTTTATAATTCCATCAATTCCTTCATCACCCGAACGTCCAATAGAGCGACCCGCATCTTTTATCGAACCACCGTAACCCATTTTAACCAATAACTCAACAACTAGAGATTCAAAGAATGCCGGACTACTACTTTTTATTTTTAAAAGCAATTCTTGTGCAAGGGTTTTTCTTATGCTCAAATAACTATTTTCTAATATTTCTTCTGGTGTTGAATCAGTCCAGGTATTGCCATTGCCTGTATTTGAATCATCTTCTTTAACCCGATAAATACTATCCTGATAAGCAGATATTGTTTTTAGATTTATTTCATATGGATTTTTCTCAATAAATTTTTTTCCACCCTCAGTTATTTTAAATGAACTTCGTTTAGTATTCTCAATCAATCCTGCCATTTTCAAATGTGATTTTGCCCATGCAACACGATTAGGAAAAGTCTTTTGTGAACCACTTGGAAGATACTCATTTAACTCATTTTCTGATAAATTAAAATGTTCTGCTAATTTTTGATTAGTTTCGTTTGTTGTATGTTCTTCCCCGTCAGATAAAATTTGTAAGAAGGGGAGCATAATTGTCTGGAAATCAGGAATCATATATATTATTTTTCTTCTTCGTAATAATCAATAGTAGCAAGTAATTGTTCTGAATAATTATAAATATCATCTAAAGAAGCAATTTCATGTTTTGTCTCTTTTTTATTTGCATCAAATAGCCCAATGTATTTTTTTGTTTGACCATTAAACCATAACCGGCACAATGGCTTTCTACTACTATCATCCAAAATAACACTGAAATAACTTTGGGAATCTTTGTAATTGATTCTTGTTGGAGATACTTTCCCCCTTATAATACTTTTGATAATATAGAAACCATTCAATTCTTCTTCGGTAGTTATTATTTTATTGTTGTCATCATCAATTGGTATTTGGTTGTCTTGAGGAGTTTCGGCAATCGCTTGTTTTGTTTGATTAATAGCACTCATTAATCTATCACTAACAATATCAGTAAAAGTTTGTTCAACTGTACGTTTTACAATATCTGTAAATTGCAACATGACTTTTTCTGTAGCTTTACCGTCATAAACACGGCTAACAAAATACTTTACAAATTCGTGTGTTGGGTTTGATAATTCGGAGGCTAAAACGCTTTTAATTGCATTTGCATATTTTAATTCACTTGCCGTATTTAGAATTGCTCCAATATCAAAACCGCTTTTATGAAATTTAGCCAACTCTTTGATTTGTTGTTCCTTCATATTTGTGATATCAAAGCTCAAGAATGGTTTTTCATCCATTTTGTTTGCAGCATCAAGGTCGGTGTAAAAGTTATATTGAATGCCATTCGTAAGAACTGCAAATCTTGATTTGGTTAAATGGAAATATTTGTGAGTCTGAGTATAATGTTTCTCAATATTTTCTAAATGATGTTTACATTCAATTATCAAAATTGGCTGATTGTCCTTAAAGATGGCATAATCAACTTTTTCTACATTTTTTGCTCCATAGTCAGTAACAAATTCAGGAGCCACTTCGGTTGGATTAAATAAATCGTATCCCAAAATTTGAATAAAAGGCATTACAAAAGCGTTTTTGGTCGCTTCTTCAGTTTTTACCTGATCTTTAAGTTTGGAAACTTTGTCTCCTAATTGCTTGATTTGTTCTTTGAAATCCATGGTTTATATTTTAAAGTTTTTTATAAAATTGTTATTATCACTAATTTACGCCTTTTTTACCATTGGGTACAACATCAGGTTACATGAAACTTACTTCCGTATGTAGAACTTAATTTCATAAAGCTAGCCTTATGAACAAGCTAAAATATGTACACAAGCAAGTAAACAGTATATTCTAAAATTAAGTTAATTAAAGAATCTCATAAGAATCCTTTATAAAAAGCTTTTCCTTCTCGAAGATAAGGAATAATTTGTTAAATTAATGCAATTTGTCCAATGAATTTTTTATTTGACGCAGTAAAATAGATTTCACAAATAGTGTTCTTTCCGACAAATATATTGATTTTCTTTTTTTAATCACCTTTATTCGAGGAATCCTTTTCCTTGCCGTTTAATAATAAATTCATCAGTAGTACAATCTACGATGGTTGAAACACTAAGTTCTCCTTCGCCTCCGTCAATTACGCAGTCTACCAAATGTCCGTACTTTTCGTCAATTAATTCAGGATTTGTAGAATATTCGGTGTGCCCTTCTTCCACAAAAATAGAAGTAGTCAGAATAGGATTTCCAAGCGTTTCTACCAGCTGCGTTGCAATTATATTGTTCGGAATACGAGCCCCGATAATTTTCTTTTCCTTAAACAAACGGGGTAAATTGCTATTTCCATTCAATAGGAAAGTAAAAGGTCCCGGAAGATTTTGTTTGAGTAATTTAAAAGTATTATTGTCTATTTTGGCGTATGCACTGATGTGGCTTATATCGCTACACATGAAAGATAAGGGTACTTTTTTCGGGTCAATTTTCTTTATTTGGCATATTTTTTCTACCGCTCTGGCATTGAAAATATCGCATCCAATAGCATAAACAGTATCGGTAGGGTAGATGATTAGTCCACCATTTTTTAATATCTCCACAACTTTTTTTAGTTCTTTTTCTTGTGGATTTTGAGGGTGTACTTGTATTAACATGGTAAATTGAATAGTGAAAATTGACGCCCAAAGTTACTGATTTAGTGGATAATCCTGTGATTTTCTGTTTAATAAAATAAAAAAAGGAGTCTTAAAATTAATAAAACTCCTTTTTTCAGGCTATTTTACGTCTAGTTTAAATGCTTCGTTATCAACTTTAACCAAGTAAATTCCAGGATTTCGCACGTATAAGCTGGAAACGTTCTTAGCAAGACAACGACCTGTCATATCTGCGATAAATGTTGTTTTTGCAAAAGGGACATCAATGTAAATTGTTTGATTATGGCTGTATACCACAATTTTATTTTCTTTTTCAGGATTAATGTTCGTAGCTTTTTCAAAGTAAGCAATATATGAAGAATCTCCCGTTACATCAACAATTCTAGTTTCATCAGTGCTGTCATCATTCCATTTGGTGAAGGTATAACCTTCATCGGGCGTAGCTGTCAACGTAGCTGTAGCACCATAATTGTACGAACCACCACCGGTAACCGAACCTCCTGTGCTTGCAGTTGCCGTAATGGTGTAAGAGTTAATGGCGAACGTAGCCGTATAGGTAGCTGCTGCGGAAACAGTCACTGAACGCGAAGCATTGGTATTGTTATCACTCCATTTTACGAAAGAATATCCGGTATTTGGTGTAGCTGTTAAGGTAGCCGTAGCACCATAATTGTACGAACCGCCACCGGTAACTGTGCCACCTGTCCCTGCAGTTGCCGTAATAGTGTAAGAGTTAATAGCAAAGGTAGCTGTGTAGGTAGCTGCAGCAGAAACGGTAACTGAACGCGAAGCGGTAGTAACCCCATCGTTCCAACTGACAAAAGAATACCCTGTGTTGGGTGTAGCTGTCAAGGTAGCCGTAGCACCATAATTGTAGGAACCACCACCGGTAACCAAACCACCTGTGCCTGCAGTTGCCGTAATGGTGTAAGAGTTAATGGCGAACGTAGCTGTATAGGTAGCTGCTGCGGAAACAGTCACTGAACGCGAAGCGGTAGTAACCCCATCATTCCAGCTGACAAAAGAATAACCGGTATTTGGTGTAGCTGTCAAGGTAGCCGTAGCACCGTAATTGTAAGAACCAGAACCGGTAACTGAACCCCCTGTGCCTGCAGTTGCTGTAATGGTGTAAGAGTTAATGGCGAACGTAGCCGTATAGGTCGCTGCAGCAGAAACAGTCACTGAATGCGAAGCGGTAGTAACCCCATCGTTCCAACTAACGAATGAATAACCGGTATTTGGTGTAGCTGTCAAGGTAGCCGTAGCACCATAATTGTACGAACCACCACCGGTCACCGTTCCTCCTGTGCCTGCAGTTGCCGTAATGGTATAAGAGTTAATGGCAAACGTAGCTGTATAGGTAGCTGCAGCAGAAACGGTAACTGAACGTGAAGCATTGGTATTGTTATCACTCCATTTTACGAAAGAATACCCTGTATTGGGTGTAGCTGTCAAGGTAGCTGTAGCACCATAATTGTACGAACCACCACCGGTCACCGAACCTCCTGTGCCTGCAGTCGCTGTAATGGTGTAAGAGTTAATGGCAAAGGTAGCCGTATAGGTAGCTGCAGCAGAAACGGTCACCGAACGCGAAGCATTGGTATTGTTATCACTCCATTTTACGAAAGAATATCCTGTATTGGGCGTAGCTGTTAAGGTAGCTGTAGCACCATAATTGTAAGAACCGCCACCGGTAACTGAGCCCCCTGTGCCTGCAGTCGCTGTAATGGTGTAAGAGTTAATAGCGAACGTAGCCGTATAGGTTGCTGCTGCGGAAACGGTAACTGAGCGAGAAGCGGTAGTAACCCCATCGTTCCAACTAACGAAAGAATATCCGGTATTTGGTGTAGCTGTCAAGGTAGCCGTAGCACCATAATTGTACGAACTACCACCGGTCACTGTTCCTCCTGTACCTGCCGTTGCTGTAATGGTGTAAGAGTTAATGCCGAATGTGGCGGATAAAGTTGTATCAGCAGTCATTGTAATCTCACGTGTAGCTGTTGTGTTTCCATCGCTCCAAGAGACGAAATGGTAATTAGAGTTTGCAGTAGCTACAATAGTTACAGTAGAACCATAGTCGTATGTCACTCCATTAGGGATGGCATTTACTACACCGTTTCCATTGGAAGAAATATTTAAGGTATAAGTATTAATGCCGAATGTGGCGGATAAAGAAGTATTGGCAGTTATCGTAATTTCACGAGATGCCGTTGTGCTTCCATCACTCCAAGAAACGAAATGGTAATTTGAGCTTGGCGTAGCAGTAATCGTAGCCGTAGCACCATAATTATATGTTCCGTTTACAGCCGTATTCACAGTACCGTTTCCATTGGAAGAAATACTTAAGGTGTATGTGTTAATAGCGAACGTAGCAGATAAAGATGTATTGGCAGTTATCGTAATCTCACGCGATGCTGTTGTGCTTCCATCACTCCAAGAAACGAAATGGTAATTAGAACTTGGCGTAGCCGTAATCGTTGCTGTAGCACCGTAATTATATGTTCCGTTTACAGCTGTATTAACGGTACCGTTACCATTGGAAGAAATACTTAAGGAGTAAGTATTAATAGCAAAAGTAGCTGTATAGGTAGCTGTAGCAGAAACAGTCACTGAACGCGAAGCGGTAGTAACCCCACCGTTCCAACTAACGAAAGAATATCCGGTGTTGGGTGTAGCAGTTAAAGTTACACTCGTACCATAATTGTAAGAACCGCCACCGGTAACCGTTCCACCTGTACCTGCCGTTGCTGTAATGGTGTAAGAGTTAATAGCAAAAGTAGCCGTATAGGTTGCTGCTGCGGAAACGGTAATTGAACGCGAAGCGGTAGTAACCCCATCGTTCCAACTAACGAAAGAATATCCGGTATTTGGTGTGGCAGTTAAAGTTACACTCGTACCATAATTGTACGAACCGCCACCGGTAACTGTTCCTCCTGTACCGGCAGTTGCTGTAATGGTGTAAGAGTTAATGGCAAACGTAGCAGATAAAGATGTATTGGCAGTTATCGTAATTTCACGAGATGCCGTTGTGCTTCCATCACTCCAAGAAACGAAATGGTAATTAGAACTTGGCGTAGCCGTAATCGTAGCCGTAGCACCATAATTGTAAGAACCAGAACCGGTAACTGTTCCTCCTGTACCGGCAGTTGCTGTAATGGTGTAAGAGTTAATGGCAAAGGTAGCCGTATAGGTAGCTGCAGCAGAAACGGTAACTGAACGCGAAGCGGTAGTAACCCCATCATTCCAACTAACGAAAGAATATCCGGTATTTGGTGTAGCAGTTAAAGTTACACTCGTACCATAATTGTAAGAACCACCACCGGTCACCGAACCTCCTGTACCGGCAGTCGCTGTAATGGTGTAAGAGTTAATGGCAAACGTAGCTGTGTAGGTAGCTGCTGCGGAAACAGTCACTGAACGTGAAGCATTGGTATTGTTATCACTCCATTTTACGAAAGAATACCCTGTATTGGGTGTAGCTGTCAAGGTAGCTGTAGCACCATAATTGTAGGAACCACCACCGGTCACCGAACCTCCTGTACCTGCCGTTGCTGTAATGGTGTAAGAGTTAATGGCGAACGTAGCCGTATAGGTCGCTGCTGCGGAAACAGTCACTGAACGTGAAGCATTGGTATTGTTATCACTCCATTTTACGAATGAATACCCTGTATTGGGTGTAGCTGTCAAGGTAGCCGTAGCACCATAATTGTAAGAACCAGAACCGGTAACTGTTCCTCCTGTGCCTGCAGTCGCTGTAATGGTGTAAGAGTTAATAGCAAAGGTAGCCGTATAGGTTGCTGCTGCAGAAACGGTAACTGAACGCGAAGCATTGGTATTGTTATCACTCCATTTTACGAAAGAATACCCTGTGTTGGGCGTGGCTGTCAACGTAGCTGTAGCACCATAATTGTAAGAACCAGAACCGGTAACTGTTCCTCCTGTACCGGCAGTTGCTGTAATGGTGTAAGAGTTAATGGCAAAGGTAGCCGTATAGGTAGCTGTTGCGGAAACAGTAATTGAGCGAGAAGCGGTAGTAACCCCATCATTCCAACTAACGAAAGAATATCCGGTATTGGGCGTAGCTGTCAACGTAGCTGTTGCACCATAATTGTACGAACCACCACCGGTCACCGAACCTCCTGTGCCTGCAGTCGCTGTAATGGTGTAAGAGTTAATGGCAAACGTAGCCGTATAGGTAGCTGCTGCGGAAACAGTCACTGAACGTGAAGCATTGGTATTGTTATCACTCCATTTTACGAATGAATATTCTGTATTGGGCGTAGCTGTCAACGTAGCTGTTGCACCATAATTGTACGAACCACCACCGGTCACCGAACCTCCTGTGCCTGCAGTCGCTGTAATGGTGTAAGAGTTAATGGCAAAGGTAGCAGATAAAGATGTATTGGCAGTTATCGTAATCTCACGCGATGCTGTTGTGCTTCCATCACTCCAAGAGACGAAATGGTAATTTGAGGTTGGCGTAGCAGTAATCGTAGCTGTAGTACCATAATTATATGTTCCGTTTACAGCCGTATTCACAGTACCGTTTCCATTGGAAGAAATACTTAAGGTGTATGTGTTAATAGCGAACGTAGCAGATAAAGATGTATTGGCAGTTATCGTAATCTCACGCGATGCTGTTGTGCTTCCATCACTCCAAGAAACGAAATGGTAATTAGAACTTGGCGTAGCCGTAATCGTTGCTGTAGCACCGTAATTATATGTTCCGTTTACAGCCGTATTAACGGTACCGTTACCATCGGAAGAAACACTTAATGTGTATGTATTAATAGCGAACGTAGCCGTATAGGTAGCTGCAGCAGAAACGGTCACCGAACGCGAAGCATTGGTATTGTTATCACTCCATTTTACGAATGAATATCCGGTATTGGGCGTAGCTGTCAATGCAGCCGTTGCACCATAATTGTAAGAACCAGAACCGGTAACTGTTCCTCCTGTGCCTGCAGTCGCTGTAATGGTGTAAGAGTTAATGGCGAACGTAGCCGTATATGTCGCTCCAGCAGAAACGGTCACCGAACGCGAAGCATTGGTATTGTTATCACTCCATTTTACGAAAGAATACCCGGTATTTGGTGTAGCTGTTAAGGTAGCCGTAGCACCGTAATTGTAAGAACCAGAACCGGTAACTGAACCCCCTGTGCCTGCAGTGGCTGTAATGGTGTAAGAGTTAATGGCGAACGTAGCCGTATAGGTAGCTGCTGCGGAAACAGTCACTGAACGCGAAGCGGTAGTAACCCCATCGTTCCAACTAACGAAAGAATATCCGGTATTTGGTGTAGCTGTCAAGGTAGCCGTAGCACCATAATTGTACGAACCGCCACCGGTCACCGTTCCACCTGTACCGGCCGTTGCTGTAATGGTGTAAGAATTTGGACTAAAGCTTGCCGTGAAAGTTGAGTCCGATATAACAAAAACCGAACGTTCCGACGTTGTAGTGCCGTCATCCCAAGTTACAAATGAATAACCGGTATTTGGTGTAGCCGTTAAGGTAGCCGTTTGACCGTAATTGTATATTCCTCCTCCAGTTGTTGTGCCACCTGTCCCTGCATTAGCCGTAATAGTATGTTTAGCAACAGCAAACATAGCAATATACGATGCGTTAGAAGAAACAGTAATTGATCTAGACGCTTGGGTATTACCATCACTCCATTTAGTAAATGCATATCCTGTTTTTGCTATTGCTTTAATTGTAACGACAGTACCTGTAGAGTATGTTCCACCTCCACTTACAGTTCCATAAGTTGTATTGGCAGATATTACTGTAATAGTTTTAGTCCCAAGATCTATTTGAGAAGTTAAAGTGTCTGTTATGCAACTACAAGTATTTGATGTCACTATACAGTGGTAATATCCGTCATTACTGCCTTGTACATTTGATATAGTATAAGTCTCCGAGCTATTAGCAGCAACTGATGTCCATAAACTTGCATTGCTCGTGTCAGTTGCACAATAGTACCAATCATATTTGAAAGTCCCGGTTCCGGCTACTGTAGCTGTAAATGTGACGTTATCTCCTAAAGATATTCCACTAACTGTATTAATTGATGCAGATGTTATATAGGTAGGATAGTCGGAAATAATGGTATTCAGTGCAGCAAGACGGCCGGATGATGCATTTAACCAAGCATCAATATAACCTTTTTGGGTAGCATACGTAGAATATCTGCCAGACCATTTTGTCGCTTCTCTTTGAATGGGAGTTACATTAGAACTGTTTTTAGCGTTTAAGATACCATCAAGAGCCGATAATTTTGTTTGTATATTAGTATCCGTCAATGCTCCTCCCGTGCCTGTATGTATTAACCAACGTTCCTTCACCTTTGCCTTGAAGCACACATCATTAAGTAAACCTCCACCTACGTATGCATTGCTTTTGCCATATCCGTCCCACCAAAATGGTGTTCCAAAAGCATCACTATGAGCGGCATCATTTTCAGATAAAAGCCCCGACGTACTAGAGCATTCTTTACCGGTATCCCAGCTATTTTTAAAGCTTAACTCATAGTCCCATAAAGGAGATACTTTAATCTTAGAGGTAGCCGATTTCATTGTGAACCATGTTGAAATGCGATATCCATCTACATTTTTTGCCAACTCCGTCATTATAAAATAATCAGCCCATGATCCATAGTCAAGGTAAGTATCTCGAATGGTACTATAATTACCGGCTTTTAACTCTGTTTCAAAAGAATTGATCCTGTCTTTTAATGCTGTAACCCTATTACCCCAAGTTGTTGTAGTAAAATCTTCTTCATCATATTCAGGATAAACCATTTCAAAACCATGGTCAATAGTTAAGCCATAAGTAGTAATATTTTGTGTCCCTGTAATAGAAGATATAAAGGTGCAGCCGGTTCCTCCGGAAGTGTATCTGTCACTGGTATCTGTTTTATCCAATTTAAAGATGTATCCGCTGTTGTCCATTTGAATACGACTGGCTTCTTTTTTGTTTTCTTCCATAAAGAGGTAAATTCCCTGATAAACTCCATCTACATAAAGTTCTACGTAACGTGAGTGACTATTCCAATCACCTGTCATATCCGAATAAAGATCAATGGCCAATTTATTACGCAACAAACTGGCATCTGTCCAAGCAGCATATAAAATAAAGTCTTTGTCCTTGGTTTCATTTAACTTGAACATTTTCTTTTTGTCCTTAATCCAAGTGCCATCGATTGTACAACTATCATCTCCAACAGTGAAAGCATAGCTACGTTTGTCATATCCCATGCTCGACGAACCACGATAGTTCATTCTTGCTTTTTTATCATAATACAAGCGAGTAGTGTCTGTTAGGTCGGCTTCTGTATAAATGGAATCTTTGTCGCTTAAAGAGGTTTCGTTCCACAGAATTTTAACATCGACACTGCGTTTTGCTTTTCCTGCCAGTAAAGCAGCATTTGAAGATAAAAAAGATCCTGTTGGAAAAGCTTCCACGTCTGTGCGTACAATCATTATGGGCAATGTACTGTTTAAAGAAATGGTGCTTCCTCCTGCATTTGTTACTTGTAGAGAGTTAGATGCAAGTGTTAAAGGTAAACCTGTATCTGCACTTGTTCGGGTTATTAAGCAACGATAATAACCTATCTTGGGTGGTCTAATATTGTTTGTTGTTGCTTTCTTTCCATCGGTATATGTTGTCCAATTGACATTATCAATTGATTCTTGCCATAAATAGGAGGTTGCTCCTGTAAAAGAAACGTCATTTGCCAAAGAACCTTTTGAACTTACGTACATGGAGGCAAAATCAGTGGGGTTATTCACATTAATATTTGTTCTATGAGCTGTAATAACCGGTTTTTCTCCGGCATCAAAAATAAAAGTTGCAGTCAATGTTGTATCCTTAGTTACCGTAATGGTACGAGGATTAGTGGTATTACCATCGTTCCATTGAGTAAAGACATAGCCTGTAGTTGCAGTAGCCGTGAGGGTTGCAGTATTGCCTGATGTATAGGTTCCGCTTCCACTTACTGCTCCATAAGAACTATTGTTTGTCTTTCCTGTTACAGTATAGTAAACAGCTCCTATTGTGTATGATTGACTTGCTGATTGTGTAAAACATAAAAAATCGAAACCTGTTGTAGTTGGTGTAATGGCACTTAATGGAGATGTGAATACAAAATATGAAATGCCAGCTCCACTTGCGTTAGCCGAAGATGGAATATCTGCCGTATAAACAGTTGATGAAGAACGTGTCATTGCTACAGTAGTATATGAACCACTATTGATCGAATAAGCCAAATAAACGTACTGAGCTCCTTCCCCTGATGTGGTAGAAATAGCACTGCCTAAGTTTGCTGTAACTGTTGTTGTGGTATTTTGGGCAGGAGTAGTTGTCGTGACAGAACTAACACTTGCAGGCGTTTCTGCTGACAATAATACGGCAATATTATTGCTTGATGATGAATTTTGTCCAATAATGAAAGTATAATAACTTCCAACTGCAATAGTAGCTTGTAGGTTGCTTGAACCTCCATATACCGCTCCTAAACTATAGTAGGTATTTGTCGATAGTGTTGTTACCGTTGACCCGCCCCATTGGGATGTCCAAGAATTATCGCTTTGCGTAAACTTAAACCAACCGGTTCCGGCTGCTTTGCCTAAACATGTTTTTACTCCGACAGAATTATTCGTTCGAGTTTCTTGTGTCAGGATACGACCAAAAGGGGAAGCTGATCCTCCCACTAATTCATTGTAGTAGGTAGAACTTCCGGCTATATAAAGAGGTTGTGCCGATACTTCTGTGAATAAGCTTAAAGCAATACAGACGGATAAAAATAGGTTAGTTTGTTTGAAAAGTTTATGTGTTTGTTTGAAAAGTTTGCACGATGGACTTTTTTTCATGAGTATATCAAGTTAAGGTTTTTGTCAATAAGCAAAAATATTTCACACAACCTCCCCGAAAACGGTTTAAGAAGAAAGAAAGTATGAACATGCTTTATAAAAGCATAAAACACAAAATTAAGAAATTTTCATATTAAGTGTTCATTTTTTAATATATTTTTTGTTTGTCCAATATTATAAACAAAAAAAGGCTACTCCCAATTGAAGTAGCCTTTAGAAAATATAAAAATAAAGTTTTTCTATAAGCAAGTCAATATATTACCGGCATCAATTAAACTTCCATATTTTGCACAATCATCACCGGCTTGAATCATTATAGACCCTCCTTTAAGAGTTAGTATTCCATCAATGTTTATTCCATCAGATTTATGTCCTGTAGTGACAATAACAGTTGTTCCTCCATTAAAAGTTACATTACTTATGGTCTTTATTCCATGAGCTTTTTGATCAGCAGCGGCAGTGCCCGCAGGGTAGGTTGTGTTAATATTAATAGTACCTCCGTTAATTGTGATGTATGGTATTATAGTATAGTCAGGAGTTGTTTCTGTAGAAGGATCATATGATGCCACTATTCCTTCATCTTCTGAATTTATAGAAATAGTTCCATCATTAATTATAATGTATCCTTTACTGCACTTGATTCCATCGGCTCCGACGGTAACGTTTGTTTCTCCTCCATCAAAGATAACCGACCCGTTAGCACTAATTCCATCTTCGACAGCTTTGTTTACCGTGATTTTTCCATCTATAACACGGATATAATCATCGCTTCGAATGGCATTTTTGTGGTTGGCATTGACGTATAAGCTTCCGGACCCACTAAAGATTAATTGACCTTCACTAAAAAAACATCCTTTTGCGTCTTCTGTACTACCTAAAGATACGGTATAGTTATTACTATCTGTTAGTGTGTTGCTTTTTCCGCTTGGCAAGTTAACATAAATACGTTTACCACATTGAATGTTGATGGCAGGACCATCAGCACTAGTTATATTTGTTCCATTCAATGTCAGTTTCAACTTATAATCACTATACATTTTCAGCGATCCATTGCTGGTAGTGCCCGATACAATATATTCAACTCCCTCTATAGTCGAAGACACTACAAGATAGGCTCCGGTTTGAACTATATCTATGCCTGCACCCTCAAATGGATTAGTAATCGTTGCAGTAGTTCCGTTATATGCAATGTAAACTTTATTTACAAATTCATCTTCGTTGATGACGTCCTCATCTTGAAAATAAATGCTGTCAATATCAGCTAAAGTCGCATTAACCGTTGTAGTATTCACTTTGTGAACTTGCAAACTGCTGTAAACACCGGCTGATCCGGTAAAGGTAACGCTGTCCATGTCTACCAAAGGAAATTTTATTAATTCCGTTGATTTTTGAATATACATACTCATTTGCGAAAATATCATTATGCTGGACAAGCAAAATATCAAGAGTAGGATTACTTTTTTCATAGTTTTCTAAATTTAAAGATTTTGTTATTAACTTTTAGTAGGTAAAAACCGCTAGGAAAAGAACTGATGTTGATGGCTTCATTGGTCGATTGTGTTTCGCTCATCATTTTCACTCCATCAATTCGATAAATGGCTAAAGAAGCCATTTCATTACCTAGATTCTTTAAATAGATATAGTCTGTAGCCGGGTTGGGATAGAAAAATAATTCACTGCTTGTGGTAGTTTGTAAATTTGTTGCAACTCCTTCAAAATGCATTATATCAATGTCTGTTACGGCTGCTGTATATATAGCTGAATTGTTGCTACCAATAAAATTTATTTCATTATTGGTAGTGAAAGTCCATTTTCTGATGTCTGATAAGTTTTCGTCGAAAGACGAATTGTTATTTAACTTTGTGATTAGTTTTGTTGATGCGTACATACCTGTCCATCCTAGAGCAAGCAGTAGCAATAGAGTAAATTTTTTTTTCATATTTATTAGATTAAAGGTTATACTTTTGTGTTTCACACTTGGAACTTTCCCGTCTCAGTCGCCAAAGTTTTCATACAAAGTCTTTCTTGTTGTTGACACTAAGAAACTCACATCTACAAAAATAATAATAATTAAGATAAATTCCTAAAAAATATAAAAAAGGATTCGAGCAATATAAAATCGTCGAATCCTTTTGCAAAAGTCATGGGCTTATTTTCTCCTAAAAACTACTTATCGTTGTTATTTTTGAAGTTCCTGTTGTGAATGTCTTTTTTGTTGCATTCGTATTACTATATGTTCCACCTGTGTAGTAGCCACCTAAGGAAGATGTTGCATTGGAATACGATCCTCCTATGTAGACTGTATATGTTGTACTTGCTGCCAAACTCGGTGAAGAAAAGTGGTAATAATAAGCACCCCGAGGTGGCATAAAAGTTCCCAAATCAGTACCGCTGGCATTTTGAATATGGAAGTAATTTGACCCGGTACTTAATTGACTTGATGACTTGAGACATACTCCTACTTGTGTTGAAGAAGATGTTATTGTTTCAAACATACTCGAATTGTAGCAAGCCCCAAAGAACAATCCTCCGTTGATTAAAATATTTCCATTCACATCAATATCTTCATTTGTAGAGTTAGCAGGGCCATAGGCCAATAGTGTACCGCCTGTCATGGTGAAATTTCCGTTACAGTCAACTGCATCGCCATTTGTAGCACTTGCTACCAATGTTCCCCCTTTCATATAGACGTAACTTGCATCGGTGCTTTCTGTACCACCACTTACTGTTCCGGCAGTTCCATTTACAGCATCATCGGAAGCTAGAATGTTTACATAGCCTGCATTCATGGTAATAAGAAGACTTTCAATTCCTTCTACCGAATTGGATATAATCGTACTACCACCATTTATGGTAATGGAAGTCTCGGAATGGATACCATCATCTGTGGATGAAATTGTATTTGTGCCGTTATTGATAGTAATAGCTCCTGTGCTTACTATTGTTTTAGGGTGACAATAATCTGTTCCTGAAACTATGAATTTTGTCCCCGTAGTGGTTAAACTTATGGTTGGAGAGGATGTTGTACTTCCTATTGTTACAGTTCCTGTTACCGAAAGCCCTTTTCCTCCTGTACCGGAACTTGAACATGTAACTGTACCACCGGTAATGCTTAAATTAGCATCTGTCGTAATACAAGCAGCACTGTAAGCATCTTTTGTGTTGCCCGAGTTTGTATAGGTTGAACCATTGCCGGATGTAGTGATTTTTACAGTTCCACTAGTGATGTTTATATTTCCATCTCCGGAAATTCCTTTACCACTAGCACCTGTGTGTGTAATAGTAATGTTACTTCCGCCAATATTAATGACACTACTTCCTTTTATGGCCGTACAATAGGACGGATCATAGGTTGCTGCGGCAACATTTTCCAAAGCAAGTGATCCTGATGCCGTGATCGTAACTGTTCCACCTGTTAGGTTCATATTCCCGGTAGCTTTTAGCCCTTTGGTCTGAGTTCCGCTCATGGTAATTCCAATAGTTCCACCGCTAATATTCATGATATCATCACAATCTATCACATTTGTACCTTGCTGATTTGCTGATAAAGTAAATGTTCCGTTGTTAATGGTCAAAGCTCCATCACTTTTAATGCATTTCGGTTCGGAATATACGGCGGTAGTATAATTGGCAGTTCCTGATACCAACAGTTTTGTTCCTGTGTTCGTTACGTTTACCGTCGGTGAACTAGAGGAACTTCCAAACGTTAATGTGCCATCTGCTGAAATTCCCTTAGAAGCTGTTCCACCTGTTGTCGCTGTTAGTGATCCGCCCAATACACTGATATTGCCGTCTGCTTCAAAACAGGAAGACGCATAGGAATCCGTTACACCTGACGTATTAGTGTACGTGGCTCCGGCACCTGTAGTAGTTATCCCTACAGTTCCTGATGTCATACTCAAGTTACCATCTGCGGAGATTCCTTTCGCTCCGGTTCCGGTTCCTCTGATAGTGATGTTTGCCCCTGATATGGTAATATCAGAGCCTCCTTTTATTGCTGTACAATAAGATGGATCATAACCGGATCCGGAAGCGGAAAGCACTGCAAAACCCGAAGTATTGATGGTAATTGTACCACCACTCAATGTCATGGCTTGTTTCGATTTTAATCCTTTTGCTTGGTTACCACCTACTGTCATATTTATTGTACCACCGGAAATTGTCATCGTACTGTCGCATGATATTCCTTTTGTGTCTGCAGTGGCGTTTGTTGTTGTAATTGACCCCCCGGTAATAAGCACGTGTCCGGCTTCACAATCAATATCATCGCTCGTCGCTGTCACATTCAGTGTGCCGCCGTACATTTTAAAATAATCGTTAGCATGTATGCCATCTTTTGCAGCAGCTGAAACAGTTATTACTCCATTCGTAATCTGGATAAAATCATCACTGCAAATGCCATGTTGACTATTACTTTTTACTGTGAGGCTACCTGTGCCGTCAAATACCAATTGTCCCTCACTAAAGAAAGTAGCCTTTTGGTCTTCTGTACTTGTAGCATAAGAACTACCGTCCGTTAATGTATTTTGTGTACCGGCCAATAAGTTTACTGATATTCTTTTTGAAGATTGAATATTAATAGCAGGACCATCAGCATTAGTAATGTTCGCATTGTTCAGTAACAGTTGTAATCTATAGTCGCTATATATTTTCAACATACCATTGGTAGTTGTTCCACTTACTAAGTAGATAACTTCTTTTTCACCGGGACTTGAAGTTACTGTTACATCTTGTCCTGACGTACTTACCGATACACCGCTATAGGCCAGTGGGTTATCGACGGTTACAGTGCTTCCTGTATAGGTTATTTTTACAGTGTCATTTTGTGCAAAAAACATACTGTCTATTTCTGATAATGTCAAATTAACGACGGAATTATCCTTTTTAAAAATAGACAAGGTACTATAGTAAGCATCTGAAGCATTTGCCTTATAAGATCGGATACTATCTATGTAAGCAGAATAAACTTTTAAGATAGAACCATCTGTTTTGCGGAAATAAACGTTCATTTGTGACCAAAGTAGCAAACAGCTAACTAATGAAATGGTCAACAACATTGACTTTTTCATAGTTTTCTGAATTTAAAGATTTTGTTACCTACTTTAAGAAGATAAAAACCACTTTGTAATCTACTTACATCAATGGATGAAGAATCCCCTAATTTTTCTTGCATAGCAATTCGTCCATCTATGCTGTAAACCGAAACTTCCGTTTCAGAATTGACAGATGCGGTTAGGTAAATAAAATTAGAGGCAGGATTTGGATAAAAACCGAACGACTCATCAGCACCTGTTTCGCCGATAGCAACATCACCCGAGAAAGCAATTTTTCTCATGTTTGTTGCAACAAAATTGTCAGTTAATCCCGTTGTGTAGTTGAAAATCACATCAGTATCACTGAATGTGAGCTTCTCTATCGCACTCAAGGCGATAGTCTGTTGAGAACTATTGTTCCATGTTATGTTAAGACTCGTCGCAGCATGGGTTTCCACCGCTGCTAAAAATCCACAAAATAGAACAATTCCGGTTAGTTTTTGATTCATGGTTTGTTTGGTGTTAAGGTTAAAAAACAAAAATCAAGATATTCAACTAAGAAATAGAATTGTCAGCTTTATGTATGGTATGCAATAATATAAAGAAATATTTACTAAAGAAGCTTTTTATTAAAAATTATTCAAAAAGTATAGAAAATGTATTTCTTACAAACAAGTATAATATCCTGAGTTTATTACCGGACTCACATTCATACAATCATCTCTTGCATCAATTTGTAAGGTTCCTCCATTGATAGTGACAGTACCATCAGTATGTATCCCGTCAGATTTGTAACCGGAAGTTGTTATACTAATATTTCCATTGTTAATGGTAATATTAGAGGCATTACTTATTCCATGAGCTTTTGTGCCTGTAGTGGCAAGTGTTAATGTTCCTCCATTAATTGTGATGTATGGATCAATTACTGATTCAGTAACGGTTGTTGTGTCGAAAGATGCCACAATCGCTTTATCCACAGAATGTACGTTAATTGTTCCATTGTTGATAACAATATATCCCTCAGTGCATTCAATGCCGTCGTTGGACGATGTTACGGACAAATTTCCTCCGTCAATTAAAATATAATCATGTGAATGTAATCCATCAGATACGGTTTCCGATATTGTTATATTACCACTTCTTATGTGAATATAATCATCACTACAGATAGCATGCTTATATTTTGCCGTTATATTTAAGGATCCTGACCCGCTAAATATTAATTGACCTTCGCTGAAGATCGTCCCTTTTCTGTCCTCTAATGTATCAGTCGGGTAAGTATTGCTATCAGCTACGATATTGGTAGTATTATCCGTAAGTACTATATAAGCACTTTTACTTGATTGTATATTAATAGCCGGACCATCAGTACTATTGAGTGTTACATTATTTAGCGTAAGTTTGAATTTGTAATCGCTATAAATTTTTAAGGAACCATTGTCTGTAGAGCCGGAAAGTATATATTCCACACCTTTTATGGTTGAGGTCACAATCACTACAGCACCATTGTTGGTAACCGAAACTCCATCCTTAGCTGGAGTAATAGTTGCTGTATTTCCACTAAAACTAATATTAATAGTTTTATCAAAAGTTTGATCTTCCACAATATCACTACTTGTTTCCGTTGCGGAAGGATCGTTAGGAACATCAGTAGTACATGCACTAAAAAATAATACAAACAGACTTAGAAATAAAAATCCACTTTTTTTCATAGAAAATAACGTTAGGGTGTCGGCTGTAAAAATAATTCTTTTTGTCTAAAAAACGTACTTTTAAGCAACAATAAAACGAAAAGGTATTTTTTTTATTGTGTTGAAAGTCTTGATTTTTAAGTATTTATTTTTTGCGGAGATCCGATAAATAATAAAAATCCCGATTCTAATTGATTTTTTCAAAAGAATCGGGATTGAATTTTTGTTAAGAGGTTTTATCCATAAATGATTTTACCGTTTTCATCTGTGAATTCGCCTAAGTTTTTGCTATATTGATCCATAGCACGAAGACTCATCCCCATACTGGAGAAACCTCCATCGTGGAATAAATTTTGCATAGTAACTTTTTTTGTTAAATCGCTAAACATCACTACACAGTAGTTCGCACAGTCATCCGCAGTGGCGTTACCAAGTGGAGACATGCGGTTGGAAAAGTCCATCAAATGGTCTATACCTTTTACTCCATTTCCGGCAGTAGTGGGTGTCGGCGATTGAGAAATTGTATTTATACGCACATTCTTTTCACGACCATAAATATATCCGAAACTGCGTGCAATAGATTCCAACAATGCTTTGGCATCAGCCATGTCATTGTAACCGAACATCGTACGTTGTGAAGCCATATATGTTAGAGCAACAACAGAGCCTCCTTCGCTGATAGCATCCATTTTTTTCGCTACTTGCAACATTTTGTGAAAGGAAATAGCTGAGATATCCAATGTAGTGTCAAGCATATCGTAATCCAAATCATCGTATGTACGCTTTTTTCTTACATTGGGAGACATCCCGATAGAATGCAAAACAAAATCTATTTTACCACCAAGGATTTCCATCGATTTAGTAAAAACATTTTCCAAATCGGCAACACTGGTTGCATCAGCAGGAATAATTTCGGCATGTAATTTTTCACCCAATTCATTGGTGGTTCCCATTCTAACTGCCAAAGGGGTATTTGATAATGTGATAATAGCTCCCTCTTCTACAGCTCGTTCGGCAACTTTCCAGGCAATAGACATATCGTTCAATGCTCCGAAAATAATTCCTCTTTTTCCTTTTAATAAGTTATTTCCCATATTTCATTTTTTAGATTTTAAAAAAAAACTGCACAAAAATACGATTTTTGTGCAGTACAATCTAATAATAATATGTTTTTAACATAAAAATTACTCCATATCAGCTCTTTTATCTTTAGAAGAGAGAAACTCATTCTCCAAATATTTTGGGAGGAGAGGCTTTCCTTCCCATATTTTGTATGATTCAAAAGCTTGATTAACAAGCATTGTCCATCCGTTTACGATCGTAGCACCTCTAGTTTCCGATTGTTGTAAAAAGAGACTACGAATGGGATTGTAAATCAAATCGTACACCAAATGTTTGCTGTCAATATATTGGTAGGGAAATGGAGGACATTCCTTTACCTTCGGAAATGTGCCCACCGGTGTTGTGTTGATGATGATTTTGTTCTTTTTGACAATCTCTTCCGTTAATTCGTTGTATGTAAGAGCTTTGTTTTTGTCTCTAGATACAAATGTAGAGTTAATATTTAATCTTTTCAAGGCAAAAGCAACAGCTTTTGATGCTCCTCCAGTACCTAAAATCAGTGCATCGGTATGATATTTTTTAAGATAGGGAGATATGGATTCGGAAAAGCCATACCAATCTGTGTTAAATCCTTTCAAATAGGGTTTCCCGTCAATATTGGTAATTTTTATCACGTTTACTGCCCCAATTTCTTGAGCAATAGGGTCAACTTCATCTAAATAGCCGAAAACAGCCTGTTTGAAAGGAATAGTTACATTCAATCCTTGCAGATTCGGGTTGCATTTCAGAATCGCTTTTAAAGAGTCTATGCCGGGAAGCAGAAAATTTTCATAACTGGCAGCAATGTTTTGTTCTCCAAATTTTTCATTGAAGAATTCTTTTGAATAAGAATGTCGTAAAGGGTTTCCTATGATTCCGTACAGTTTCATAATACGTGAAAGTTATTTTTTTATATTTCTTTTTTTTATTGCCTTAAAAATCAGGTAAACGATAAAAACGCCTCCTAATATCAGAAGGATATTGGATATTTCACCACTATATTGGTCAATCAATTCTTTTTGTCCATGAGCAAGGTAGCCTAAAAGAGCTAGAATAATATTCCATATACAGGCTCCTAATGCCGTGTAAAGGACAAAATTAAGGTAATTCATTTTAGCAAGACCTGCCGGAATGGAAACCAGATGCCTGATTCCGGGGATAAGCCTTCCTATGAACGTAGATGTTTTTCCGTTTCTGTTAAAGTAATCTTCGGCATGCTTTATTTTCTCTGAACTCAGAAAGAATAAGTGTCCAACCTTGCTGTTCGCAAATTTATAAATAATTTTTCTGCCGAGCCAAATGGAAAGAGTATAGTTAATAGTAGCTCCTAATATAGCTCCTAATGTTCCAAAAAGAACTATCAAAACTATATTCAGGTCACTTTCTGGGTCACTGGCAATATACGCTGCAGGAGGAATAATAATTTCCGAAGGGAAAGGAACAAAAGTGCTTTCTACAGCCATTAATGCGGTGATAGTGTAATAGTTAGTATTTGTTTTGTACCATTTTTCAACTTTTCCAAAAAGTGTTTCCTTTGGAATTGAATCTGTCGTTTCATAATTTGTCTGAGCATACAAACTTGTTGTAATGATGACAAACAGAAGTAAAAAACAAGAAAGTCTTTTCATAAAAAACAGGTTTAACTTATCGTCAATTTTTTTAGAGCGTCAGGGAAAACTTCCAAAAATAAGTTCACTGATTCGGAATTCAACGTTATTGCTTCTTCCAAGTAGCTTTGTGCGAGTTGATAATCCTCTAAGCCAAAATAAGCCATGGCAATGAGTAATTTAATGTTTTCGGCAGAGTTATCTTGCTCAAAGGCACGTAAATAATAATCGAGAGCCAGTTGGTAATCGGTTTTTTCCAAATACAAGTTGCCTATGCTGACATAGGTTTCGGGTTGATTGTCGTCCAACTCAATTGCTTTAAGATAAGCGGTTAATCCTTCCTCCGTTTTATCCGAATTAATATAGGCTTCTCCCAAATAAACCCATGTTTCGCTTGCGTCAGGTTCTATTTTTAAAGCCTCCAAAAAATAATTTATGCTGTCTTGAAAAGATTCTTTTTCGGAGAAACAAATGCCCATTCCAACAAGTGCTTCAGCATTTTTAGGTTGGGTTTCCAAAACGATAGAATAATAATGGATAGCCATGTCGTAGTCTTCCATCTTTTCGTAGCATTCTGCGGCAAAAAGGGTAGGACTTTCTTTATGCTCGCTTTTTTCAGCGTATATCAAATAGCTTTCGGCTGCTTTTTTGTAATTATCATTTTGATAATAAGCATGAGCTTTCAGTTGCCAAGCTATTGCATCATCTTCGTCAATAGTAGTTGCAAATTCGTAAGCCTCTATGGCTTTTGGAAAATTGCCTTGAGAGAAATACACTTGACCTAAATTAAACCAAGCTTCATTGGAATAAGGATTTATGTTTAAAATTTTCTCGTATGTATAAATAGCTTTTTCTATTTCGTCCAATTGTTCGTAACAAAATGCTATTTCCGATAAAATTGTTTGGTTGTCATTGTTTTTCAAGTAGCCAAGCAGTAGTATGTCAAGTGCTTTTTGGTATTTTTGAGCCCCTAAATACACGTAGGCAATGTCTAAATATGTTTCGTCAACATCACCTTCGGCATTATCCAAAAGAATCTGGAATGTTTCTTTCGCCTCATCTTCTCTACCACTTTTTAAAAGGATTTCTCCTTTTAAAAGTAAAATATCAAAATCAAATTCGTTTTCTGCAGAAAGTCGTGTAATAGCCTGAAGAGCACTTCCAAAGTCACTTAATTCGATGAAGATTCTGACTTTGCAAACTTCTAAAAATAAATTGGATGGGTGTAATTTTAGACCAAATTCGATAGCTCGTTTGGCCTCTTTAATTCGCATACGACGCAAATAGAACTCTGCTATTTCCTCAATCTCTTCCGCATCAAAATATCTTCCGGAGAGATCGGTCTCGTAGCGTTTCAATAGTTGGGTAAACTTTTCGTTAGAATTATTTATTTGCTTCATCCGAACATTGTTTGCACAAATATAGAACATATCGCATTTGAATGGGAATTTAAGCGGATAAAGTTATTAACAAAATATTTTTTGAATTTGTAAAATGCCGAGCATTCGAACGTTTTTCTTTTGAATTAATGGGGCTTAACGAAGAATGAATTACAAATTATCTTTCGCTTCTTGTTTAGCAAGGTAGCATTCTCGGCAAAGGGGTATATATTCATCTTTTTCTCCTAACAATACCTGCTTTTCGGAATTGGATAATCGGTATGAATAGTTGGCTAAATGCCCGCATTCCACGCAAATGGCATGCACTTTGGTAACTTCTTCGGCAATAGAGCACAGAGCAGGTATCGGTCCGAAAGGTTTACCCTTAAAGTCCATATCCAATCCGGCCACAATTACGCGTAAACCTTGATTGGCAAGTTTGTTACAAACGTCTATCAATCCTTCGTCAAAAAATTGAGCTTCATCAATGCCTACAACATCTACGTCACTCGAAAGTAATAAAATATTTTGAGGAGAATCGACAACCGTCGAAAGAATGGAGTTTTTATCGTGAGAGACAACTTCAGTCTCAGAATACCTCACGTCTATGGCAGGTTTAAAAATCTCTACTTGTAATTTAGCTATTTTAGCACGTTTCAGACGACGTATCAGCTCTTCCGTTTTTCCTGAAAACATAGAGCCGCAAATAATTTCTATTGAGCCTCTATTTTTTTTGGAATTTCGTAGGGTTTCTAAATATAACATTTGTCTCTTTTACAGTTATTTACTACTTTTGCAAAAGTAAAGAAAATACCGATATGGATACCAATATGGAGAAGAATATTTTTATTGATTTGATTATCAATGATATAAAAGAAGTTGAAATGATTGTTTCAAGTTTGGGCAGTATGCCAACGATTCCTCCGGTAGTGATGCAATTGGCGAAGGCTAATTTGAAACATATTTCTGATAATCTTGATAAAATTGCCAGCTTGGAAGGTATAGAAACAGAACCTGTAGAAGTAGAACAAACCGTTACCATCCAGCAAAAACCTATTCAGCCAATTGCAACACTTCAAAAAAATGTTGTTTTGCTTGATGAGGAAGACGATGAATTGCCTCAATCCAAAATAACTACAGAACAGACGAATACACGTACCACAAGCATTTCTGAGAAGTTTATGACAGGCGAAAGAACCATTGTCCAGGAACAGAAAATTGTTTCTAAAACATCATCTGTTGATGCCAGAATTGTGACTAATTTGAAAAAAGCCATTGGAATTAATGATCGTTTTCGTTTTAAGAGAGATCTGTTTTTGGGTGATGAAGACAAAATGATGGAGACTATTGCCTATTTGGACAAATGTAGTTCTTTGCAAGAAGCAAAATCGTACATAAAAGATAATTTTGACTGGAAAGACGACAATGAGACGGTAATTTATCTTTTTGATATGTTGAAAAAAAGGTTTTCTTAAAGCACGATTAAATTGGAATCACTTAAAATGAAGTTATTTGTTGTTCCTACCCCTGTCGGAAATTTGGAGGATATGACTTTCAGAGCAATTAAAGTGCTAAAAGAGGTTGACTTTATTTTGGCTGAGGATACGCGTACCAGCAGTGTTTTGCTCAAACATTTTGAAATTCAAAACAAACTGACAGCTTACCATAAGTTTAACGAACATAATTCGTTGGAAGGCATTATTAACCGATTACAACAAGGTGAAGTAGGGGCTGTTATCTCCGATGCCGGAACTCCCGGCGTCTCCGATCCCGGTTTTTTGATCGTAAGAGAATGTCTTGCCCATGGTATAGAAGTAGAATGTTTGCCCGGTGCAACAGCTTTTGTCCCTGCTTTGGTAAACTCCGGTTTGCCGATGGACAGATTTTGTTTCGAAGGGTTTTTACCACAAAAAAAAGGTCGACATACCCGATTAAAAAAGCTTTCCCAAGAATCTCGAACAATGATTTTTTATGAATCGCCGTACCGAGTTCTGAAAACACTGATTCAATTTGCCGAAACTTTTGGAGAAGATAGAAAAGCTTCCGTTTCGAGGGAAATCTCGAAAATATATAATGAGTCATCACACGGTACTTTGCAAGAGTTAGTACACCATTTTACAGAAACGGCTCCCCGAGGAGAGTTTGTTATAGTAGTTGCCGGTTTGGAGTCCAAAAAATCCGAAATAACAGAAAAATGAAAAAAGCATTATTTTGTTCCAAAATTACTTTTGATATCCAATAGATTACCTATATTTGTACACAAATTTAAAGACTGTAAAAGAAAATCAAAATGAAAATGAAGAAAGTATTTCTATTATCCATGATTGCAGGTTTGATGTTATCTGCTTGTGGTTACGAAAGTAAAGAGTACAAAGCTTTAAAGAAGCAAAATGACTCTATATTGGCTGTGCAACAACAGCAAATTGCTGAGATGAATGAATATATCGCTACTATTCAAGATATTGATAATGGCTTTGCTTCCATTAAGCAATCTCAGGATTATATAAGCTTGAATGCTTCAGCTGAAGGACAACCTACTCAAACAGTAAGAACTCGTTTAACCAATGATGTTCAAATTATTAATCAAATTTTGGCTGATAATAAAACCAAAATAGATGAGTTGGAAAAGAAAATACAGAGTGGAAAATTCCAATCAACAGAATTGAGAAAAACGGTAAAACGTTTGACAGAAACGCTCAATCAGAAAAATAAGGAATTGCAAGATATGGAAAAAGTGTTGGCTGGCAAGGATATAAAAATTGACAGTTTAACAACTGAAACTCAAAATTTGAATCGTAGAACTGCAGATCTTGAATCGAAGAATGTACAAAAAGAAAAGGAAATTGCAGACCAAGATGCTTTAATTCATAAAGCTTACTATAAGATTGCAACTAGAAAAGAAATTAAAGAAAGCAACATTGACGTGAAGAAAATGAAGACAAATTTCAGAACAAGTTTGTTTACAGCCGTTGATGTGAGACAATTTGATTCTTTGCCAATCGATTCAAAGAAAGCTAAGATATTAACCAAACATCCTGCCAATTCTTATGAATTGAGATTGGGTGCCGATAAGAAATATACTTTGATTATCAAAAATCAAACTGATTTCTGGGCTGTTTCCAAATATTTGTTGATTCAGAAAGACTAATCTTTCGGGGTTACCAACAAGGTAAAAATACGAAGTACGCAAAATTCATTTTATGTGAATTTTGCGTACTTTTGTTTCATAAGAACCATCGGATGAAAGCAAATTACAAACATCTTTTTTTTGATTTGGACAACACTCTTTGGAGTTTTGATAAAAATTCCAAAGAAACTCTGCGTGAATTGTTTGTCGGCTATCATTTGGATTTGTATTTTTCTTCGTTTGAGGAGTTTTATGTTTCGTACAAGAAGAAAAATGAGGAATTATGGGTTTTATACGGAGGTGGAAAAATAGATAAGCAGTTTTTAAATGTTGAAAGATTTGAGGCTATTTTTCGTGAAGCGAGTGTGCCTATTCTGTCGCAAGCTCCAACAATAGCCGATGATTACCTGCAGTTGGTGAAGACAAAAACACACCTTATGCCATTTACCCTACCTGTATTAGACTATTTACAAGAGAAGGGCTATCAAATGCATATTATCTCTAATGGTTTTAGTGAGGTGCAGTATTTCAAAATCAATAATTCGGGATTGAAACCTTATTTTGCTACTATTTATTTGTCCGAAACGGTAAAAAAGCATAAGCCGGATAAGCTGTTTTTTGACTATGCCATAAAGTCGTCCAATGCCCGAAAAACAGAAAGTTTAGTAATAGGAGATAATTGGCAAGCAGATATTTTTGGTGCAAGAAATGCCGGAATAGATCAGGCTTTTTATAATATTTCGAGCCAGAAGGAGATGCCTTTTGCACCTACTTACGAAATCACTTCTTTGGAGGAATTGAAATTGATTTTATAAATATGAGATTAATAGATACACACGCACATTTGTTCGCCGATGAGTTTGCTGCCGATTATTCGGATGCCATAGCCAGAGCCCAATCGGTTGGTGTAGAACATATTTTTTTGCAAAACATTGATGCTTCTACCATTGATGCTTTGCACCGATTGGAAAGACAGTATCCTATCGTTTGCCATGCTTTTATGGGCATTCATCCAACAAGTGTAACTGAAAATTACAAGAAAGAAATTGCTCGTTTTGATGAGGCGATTGCTGCCCGAAATTACATTGGAATAGGAGAGATAGGATTGGATTTGTATTGGAGCTCGGAATTTTTTAAAGAACAGAAGGAAATTTTCGAATATCAAATCGCAGTATCCATAGAGAAAAAATTGCCTGTTGCCATACATTGTCGTGATGCCTTTGCTGAAATTGTAGAAAGCCTTCGACATTTTGATTCATCAAAGCTCAATGGTATTTTTCATAGTTTTACCGGTACTCCGGATGAGGCGGAAACCATTTTCTCTTTGGGAAACTTTGTATTGGGTATCAATGGCATTGTAACGTACAAAAGTGCCACATTTGCCAATACGTTGAACCAAATACTGTTATCAAAAATTGTTTTGGAAACGGATTGTCCGTATTTATCTCCTGTTCCACATCGAGGAAAGAGGAATGAAAGTTCCTATTTACCTTACATCGTCAATCGGTTAAGTGAGGTTTATCAAGTGTTGCCAACGGAAATAGCCGAAACGACGACTCAAAATGTAAAAAAGATGTTTCCTTTGCTGATTGACAAAAAATAAATTTCTGAATTTGTCGGTAGACCTATTGTCGGGATTGATTTTTTTTCCGTACTTTGCAGCTTGCCATCCACAAAAAGAAAGATAAAAAGGAGAGGTGCTCGAGTGGTTGAAGAGGTACGCCTGGAAAGCGTATATACTCCTAAAGGGTATCGCGGGTTCGAATCCCGCCCCCTCCGCGAATGGGGCAGTTACAAAGAAACGTACTGCCTTTTTTATGTTCTTTCGTATAAAATAATTTTAAAAAAGTTTCATATAAAGAAATATCTTTTTACATTTGCGGGTGGAGAACTCCCTAATGAGTCAACTGTTTGCACATTATCCGTCTTTCAAATTCAATCTTGAGTATGCATATTTTCAAAAAAAATACTAGCACCGATTTAAGTTCTTTTAACAGCCAGATGTTGTTAATCGGTGAAAATATGTTAAGAGAGAGAGAGAGAGAGAGACTCACCTAGCGTGCACACGCGAGAAATCTAATAATACTTACCATTTTAGCAAAGAAATTATATATAATTTTTTTGCTAAAAATATAACAAAGCCATTGCAAGAAGAAATTTCTTGCAATGGCTTTGCTTTTTGTGCCATACCAACAAGTCGGTTTGGTATTCCGGCTTTTGCGGGCACTTCCTGTTTAGCTTCAATGGGCAGGGAGTGCCTTTTTCATTGCATGTATTTTCCCTTGTTTTTGTTTTCTCCATGGCAGTTGGTTTTAGCATTTCCGGCTGCCGCAAGCACTTCCTGTATGCCATCACATAGCAGGAAGTGCTTTTTGTTGCATGTATCTTCTCTAGATATTATTTATTCACCAAAAAAAGTACAATTATGAAAGTAAAAATGTTTTTAATCTATCTGGCAGCCATGCTGCTTCCGGTATCTGTAGTTTATGCACAGCAAAAGATTTCGGACGGCACTGCCAGTGCTACTATTAATTCGAATGCCCTGCTAGAATTGCAGAGCACACAAAAAGGTCTATTGCTACCCCGAGTAGCATTGACCTCCACTACTTCACCTGCCCCGATGCCTACGCATGTGCAGGGCATGGCGGTGTACAATACCGCTACAGCTGGCAGTGGCACTACCGCGGTTACCCCGGGTTATTATTATAACAACGGTAGTGGCTGGGTGCGTGGAGCATTTGATAATTTAGGAAATCACACTGCTACTCAGAATCTAAACCTTACTTCCTATTCTCTTGTTGGTAATAGTGGTAGTTTAGGTATTAAGATTGCCAGTGATGGATTAACCAGAGTAGAAAACTTACCGGATTATACCTACGGTGTAGATTCTTTCATGGTTCTAGGTAATAAGAGTGGCGATTTAAAACGAATAAGTATTGGAGATTTTGTAACACTGTTAAAGGCTGATTACGGTATTACACCAAATATTATTCCTGTGAAAGAAGTGAGATACAGAACTCTTCATTCTCCAATATCAGATCCTCAAGATTATTTAAGTGCATCTGTGTTGAGAGATGTTGACAGAATATCGCTTTCTGACGGAGATCTTTCAACATTTATGACGGCAATGGAAAATGATTATGCGTTTTTTCTGTTTGACCTAGGGGTAGCGAAACATATTTCTAGTATTACTTTTTCACCATCACAATATGGTTTTACTTCATCTTCAGTGTTTGTTTCAGCGACATACCCCAATTGTTTTTATCTTTTTGGTTCTGATAATGGAACTTCATGGACAGGTTGTTCAGTCTCTATGGGTCCATCATCCACTTCAAGTAATACTACTACCACGACACTATATGTAGATGCTAGTGCTAATTATAGGTACTATGCTCTCAGGCTTAATTTGCATAGTAGTGACCACGATTTAGACTATATATCAGAATTAAGTTTGAATCCGTAAAGTCATCTGCTGGTGCGAGTTTGTAACTCGTTTTGCCCTATCGGAACGGATATGTCATTAAGATTGGTCGGAAGATTTCATTATGATTCTCCAGTATAAATCAGTATTCGTTTATATATTTAACGCTTTTATTTTAGATGGGACTTGTAGCAAAGTCCCATCTAAATTTTTTTTCTAACACAAAAAATGAGAAAGAGTCAAGATCGCACTTGCTTCTCTTGAAGAACGTATTTCTTTTATTTTTGTATTTGATTATGTGAAATGATACCCATCAATGGGTAAACAAACGAATTCCGGTATTAAACATAACCATATTATATTCATTTGCGGCTGCAATACAAATATCATCGCGGAGTGAACCTCCCGGTTGGGCAATATATCGGACATGGCTGCGGTTTGCACGGTCAATATTATCGCGGAATGGGAAAAAGGCGTCTGATGAAAGGCTTATTCCATTGTATTGCTGAATGAATTTACTTTTTTCTTCGAATGAAATGGGTTCAGGAACCGTTTTTAGTTGAGACGCCATTAATTGTTTTTCATTCTTGGAAAGTTCATCCCAAAGTAGAAATTGATCTACAACATTTGCTTTTTCGGGCTTTTTTGAACCCTCAATAAATTCAAGACCGAGAACTTTTGGATGCTGTTGCAAAAACCATTTGTCGGCTTTACTACAAGCCAATCGAAGACAATGTACTCGTGATTGTTGACCCGCACCAACGCCAATTAGCTGTCCGTCATAAGCTACGGTAATAGAATTTGATTGTGTGTATTTTAGTGCAATAGTTGCCACAATGAGCGACTGTAACGCTTCAATTGACACGTTTTTGTTAGCCGAGATAATATTGCTGAAAAGGTTTTTATCAATTACAGCCTTATTCCTTGATTGTTGCAATCTAAATCCATAAACATCTTTCGATTCAATATCAGCAGGTTCGTAATCAGGATTTATTTGCAGGATCAAATAATTTCCTTTTTTCTTTAACTTTAATATCTCCAATGCTTCCGGGTCGTAGTTTGGAGCAATAATCAAGTCAGAAACTTCAGCTTTAATTATATTGGCTAGCGAAACATCTACTGTTTCACTCACAGCTGCAGCATCACCAAATGCACACATCCGGTCACCACCTCTGGCACGAATATATGCAGTAGAAACAGGGGAAAGATTATTTTCTGAAATAAATTGTGATTTCAAAAATGTACTGTCAAGTTGTTTTGCAATAGCAGCACCGGCAGGACTTACATGTTTAAAGCACGCTGCACTTGCTATTCCGGTTGCAGCTTTTAGTTCCTTTACTAATTGCCATGCTGCCAATGCATCTAAAATATTTATATAACTGGGAGTTCCATTTAAAACTTTTAAAGGAGAAATGTTGCTGTTAAATTGTAGTCTGGCGTTTTTCTGATGAGGGTTACAACCGTACTTTAATTCAAGAATATTGTCCATGTTAATATATTTAAATTGTTATAATTAAGATTTTTTTATTACAGATATCTGCCAAATTTAGACAAGGAAACCGAGGAACAAAAAATATTTTCGGAATTTTGTAATTTATTTTAGTAATTGCCTTGAATGAGTGTTGTAATAAAAATTGAAAGGTTATAAATTTTTCGAGCCAAATTCTGTATGTTAATTTTTCATTCAATAAGGCATTTCAGTACTTGATTTTTGTTGAGTTCGTCCGATATGCGAATGAAATAGATCCCTTTGTTTAACGTAGTTGAAAAGTCATTTTCGACTTGTTTTATCTGCAAAACTCTTCCGGTTACGTCTATTATCTGAATACTCGCAGTTCCGGTTATTCCTTCAAGATGGAAAGTGTTTCCTTCATTCCAAAGGCTAATTTTTGATGTTTTTTCTTCGTCTATGTTGTTATATTCGTAGGCTAATTTTTTGTCCATCCACGCCAAACGGTTTTTTACGAAATTTCTAATATTATCTACTTCTCCGGCATAAGAACCATAAACTTGCGGATTCATGTGAACCGCGGTATTTAAAATGTCCCAACGCATGAAATTAATTTGTTGCGATTGTTCCAATAATGTGGCATTATCGTTTACAACTTGTACTAAATTATCTTCGGTTAATACTCCGCTGTTTCGATAGCTTGCGTAGATAGATTTTAGTTGTTGCATAACGGTTGAATCTGAAAAAATTCGGTTCACCATTTCGCGTACTCCTGTAGCACTGCTGCCTGTGGTTGCATATATCCACTCAGAATTGTCGTTAATAGGATAGGTTCGATAATCGTTTTCATAAGCAATGTCAAAATCCCACACGGGTCCGAAATAAAATTTATCATCGTTTCGCTTTTTATACATATTGGTACTCCAGTATGTATCGGTATTTCCGCTCATTTCTCCCACTAAAAAATGACGAAGAAATGTTCCTATGTCAATATATTTTCTGAATCCGTTTGTGGTATCTGTATAATTGTTTGCGTATAGGGTGTTCTCCATTTTATTAAAATGTGATTTGATGTAGGCAATTTGAGCAGCAACAATATTGTCGTCTTTCGGGTATTTAATGGTAACCGGTATATTGCCATAGTCGGAATTGAATTTTGTAGTTTCTTCATAGGAATAGGCGTCCATTTCTATTAAATAGCCTCCGCTAAGGTTTGGCATAATAGTGTCTGTCGCTTTCATTTTTTCTAGTTCCACACGTCCGGTAGCTACTTCTACTTGGTCACAGAGTTGATAATTTCCTTTATATTCGCCGTTTAAAAATAGGTCTACAGATTTCGCCGCAGGAGTGTAAGGCAACCCCAATCGTTTACTCAAATCGAATGCCAACAAGTTACGCATTAATGTTTTATCGCCATAATTGTTTATCAATGTCCATGTCTTTTCTACGGCAGGCATTCCGACTAAACTTGCTTTTTTATCCAGTTTTATTTTGTACGGTTTTTTGGGGAAATTCCAACTTGCATTTCCACGACCTTTTATTTCCAGACTATCTGTAAATAGGTTTGTCCCGTTGTTGGAAATGACAGAAATAATTCCATTGACATACGTTTCCTTGCTAACAATGTCTTGTGCGTCTGTGGTGTGAACGATAACTGTCGGCAGATTGGTAATTTGGATAAATTGTGTGTTATTGCCTTCACCATTGTATCCGTAAAATTTCATTTCTGCAATATCACTGTGCGTGTTGGTCGGACCCACGTATCGCACATAACGAAATCCTTTCGAACAATTAATAGTTTGAGAGGTTAGTGTATTGTTAGAAGGACTCGTTGTAATCATATATAACGGAACAGCATCACCAAAATCGGGAAGGTTCGCCCCCTCGAAAACACCTAATAACATACGATCGGCATGGTTGGCATGGGGGCAATACGAAATTTTTGTAATGACATGAGCGGAGCCCAAATCCAAGCCAACCCATCCACCGCTTTCATTGCAGGCAGAAAAGTAATTGCTAAGATTCCCGTCAAATGCATTCGCTACTGTGTTTACAGTAGACGAACAAGAAGCACTGTTGTAGTTGTAATTATCAGCAGTTCCTATAACGGCCCCTGTGAGTTGAACTGAAACAGTTCCTGCATGCAGAAAGCTCGTACTTAGAACAATGAAAAGGAATGTAATTGATTTCCGCATCTGTATAGGCAGTTTTTATTCCACTTAGTGCATTGTTAATTCGTTATTCAATTATTTTATCACCGAAAAAGGTCTGTTTTTTTGTCTTTCCGCTCTAATCTACTGTCCAACTATATATCGTGAAACTTTAGCAAATGTAATAAAAAAATAACGATTTGCAGCTGCCGGTAAATGCCATGGACATTTGTGCCAATTTATAAATACATCCTTTCAATTATAGAAATTCCTGTTGGTGTTTTAAAATATTTTTTCCGAATGCTATCAATAGAAAGTCTTGACATTTCATCTTCGTAGATATTGACTAAAAAATCGGCTTCAACCAAAATTTGAAAATCCAAGCCGTCAATTTTTTGATAAGAATGATGATTGCCTATTAAGAAGCATATTCGGTCAAGGGTTTCTTTTTTCAGGTTAATTTCCGAAAGTAGTTCTTGTGCAATTGTCGGTCCTTCAATTTCCTGATAATGACCACTACTCGAATTGTATTTTTGTTCTGCTTCTTTGATACCAATGTCGTGAAGAATTGCGGCGATATCAACAATAAATATTTCGTTGTCCGACAGGTTTTCTCTTCGAGCAATGCAGCTGGCAAATCCGTATACTTTGAGAGCATGGTTTATCCTTCTGGCATCCCTTCCAAAGTATTCAATCATTTTTTGTATGGTTCTTGCTATCATCGAATTATAAGGCTATTTAGGTCAAAGTTATTACAAACTGAAACTGAAGGAGAACTGCTTTCATCTTATGCCAAATGTAGAGAAAGAAAAGAAGAAAACAAAAAAGTTGGTCAACTATCTTTAAACAAGAGCAGGATTCAAGTATTACACTCGAATCCTGCTTTTTTCTTTCTATTCAAACTTGTTGTTACTTACGAATAACTAACTTTTGTGTCTGTGTGCTATTTTTTGATGTAATGGAAACAATATAAACTCCATTATCCAAATAACTTACAGGAATTTTTTCTCCATTGTTTATTGCTTTTTCAAATACTTTTCCTCCTTTTATATCGAGAATTGTAAGAGTAGAACCATCTTCGATGCCATTGATTTGGAATACATCTGTGGCAGGATTAGGGAACAAATTTATAGAGCTATTATCCTTAGCCCAGTTAAAGATGCCGGTACTTAACGATTGTGACTTGAAAGCTATATCATCAATAGTTAACTTAGAACCTACAAAGTCAACCGTTTTATTTGCCCAATAAGAAGACTGTACTTGTACGATAACAGAATCGGGTGTATATCCGGCGTCAAGAGGAAGTTCTACATATTGGTAATTGGCAGAAGCCTGAAGATTACTACATCCATTCCATCCATAAGTAGATCCGTTTTTGAAGAATACACATACCTGTGCAACGTCATTGTTTACCGGAATGTATTTGTAGTAGAAAGTCAAGGTATCAATCTGATTAGTAAATGGATAACCACCTAATGGATATTGATAAGAATTGGAATCGGAGTAGTAACCGGTTGAAACGATTGCAGGTTGTGCTTGCGGATCACCATCATTTTCATCAAGATATGTAGTTAATTCCACCGCATAATCCCCTGTATGAGAACCTTCAGTTTTGGTAATTCCTTTTATATCTCCTTCATTATTCCAGTCTTGCAAAGCATCTACTGTTACTGATTGCCAAGATTCAAAGTCTCCGTTAAACAGGGTTGGTTGGGAGGTTACTCCGGTAAAATAAATACTATCAACAGTAAGGGCAGAACCTACCATGCCTCCGTTACCTTCTTCTGATATTACTTCCCAACTCGATGCTACAGCAAACATGACAGAATCAGGAGTTTGCGTGAGTGCGGGACTGAAAGTTATATCAAACCGGTTATACATACTATGCATTCCACCTATTTTAGCGTAGTAGGTTCCAATGTTACTTCCTGCTTTGCTAAACCCAACTATTATTATAGCTGAATCAGCAGTAGCAACATTGTATTTATAGTAACCTCTGATTCCGGTAGGTTTTTGAGTATATGGTATTCCACCATGCCAAGTGTTAAAATCGCCATCCCCCGGTTGGAAGTTTAAAAAATAAGCGGGAATGACCTCGTTTCCTACTTGTGTTGTAGTAAGCTTTACTGCATAATCACCGGCAAACGAAAAGGTTGATTTTTCAATATTAAAAGAGACGTCATTTTTTATAAATAAGTCAGGGCTTTCAGCACATGAGTTAAAAAAATAGTTTTCAGGATAGTTATAAGAGCCCGATTTCCACGATTCAAAATCACCATTGGGAATTGAATTTATTCCGAACAGTAATGAAGGAATCCAACATCCAAAAAATAGTAGTAGAGGTTTCTTCATGAGATTGTTGTCAGTGTTTATCGAGCTGACTCCGCTCTTTTAGTTTTTTAGACTTAAATCAAACTTTTTTATCTAAAATCAAAGCTTGGCACAATTATACAAATAAAATTCATTTTATTGTTTTTATTTTGCGATTATTTTTGTCATTGTCATTCCGGACGACAGAAAGAATCATCTGCTTAAGAATGGATGGTTTCTTCGATTTGAATGAAAGAGGGGCAGTATTTTATTTTATTTTGAATTTATATAGTTCTTTCGTAAACTTTTTTCTTTGATACCAATCATTGTAGACCAGATTAATCGTGTCTGTTGTCAATGTTCCAAAATTATAATCTCGGTAATTTTCCATTACCTGAAGATAGTTACCCTTATTTATGAGCGGTTGTTTAAACCGAACAACTGTCAAGTGTGCCGTTTGTAGAGAATATCGCAAATCCAGGCTTTGTTGTAAAGCCGATTTTTTAAAATTCGTCCTTAAATTATCTCGAATTTCATTGATAGTATTATTGTGAAAAAATCCCTGAATCATTATGCAGGAGGGGGAAGCTGTAATACCTTTAAAATTTATCTCAATCTTTCTTTCCGACTTAATGCTTTTTTCTATCAAATTAATATAATCCGAAATGCAAATACTCTGTAAATTAAAATCATTGTAACAGGATATTATGGACATAACAGTCATGTGAATATCCGAATCAGGTTGGTAATATTGATTCGGATCATTATTACTCAAATCGTCAAGAAAATTTTGTATATTTTTCTTAATTGGGTTATTTGGTCGGATTAAAAGTGTAATGCCTCGTCTTTTATCAACAGGTGAATCAATGAAATTATCCATTGAATATTCGTCTGACTTAATTTTTCGGACAGCATTTTGATAAAGTTCATTATAATGATCAACTAAATTCATATTTATTAAACTAAATTTATTTACATCTTCTTTCAAATAATAAACTTTTCTTTTTTAGTATTTCCAGTTTTGGCTTGCCAAAACTACCGATGTTTCTACTTGTCGTTCAGGAATTGACCAATAAATTTTTAATAATTTGTTTTTTTCTTCTTCGGGTAGAAGTTGAAAATGATGTTTCTTATAAAAACTAATTGCCCAAGACGCATCAGTCCAAGTGCCAATTAAAATAGGCGTTTTTGCCATATTTGTTAAATGGTTTAGCAATTCTCCACCAATTCCTTTTTCTCTTGCAATCGTTCGAACATAAGCATGACGAATAAGGGTGACATTTGTTTTGAATTGAATGCCCATTACTCCCAATATTTTGTTGTCTTTATGGTATGTATAGAACTGGACTCCTTCGTTAATTTGTTGCCTTAATTCTTCTTTCGACATATAAGGTTCATGCCATCTGTCGTCTGGAATAATTCCTTTGTAAGCAATTGCTGCGTCGTTAATGATTTCGTAAATGATACTAAAATCTTCTTTTCCGTTAGCTTTTGTTATCATATTTTCTGTTCCCAATTAAAGTTTGTGATAAGTCAAGAATTTAAATTTTATTTCAATGCGAGATTCATTACAGGCTCGGTATTCAAATCATAAACCGACTTTTGTTATTGCTTTACCGATTATGAATTTAGTTATGAAATATTGTATTGCAATCAAAAAAAATCCACCCAATAAAATTATTAACCAGATTATCGATTGCGAAGGTTCAGTGTCAAGATTCAACATACCCTGCACATTTCCTGTTATATATTTGTCTGACAATGCAATTAAGGCTGATGCCAAGCAGATAAAGGACATGGTAATAGTCGTAAACCATGATATTTTGTCGGTGTATTTCGAATAAAGATCGGGGTCTATTTGTTGATAAACCATTCTTTTGCCGTAATAGAACCCTGCTAGTAATCCGCAAAATAGGTTGAATACAGGAAATCCCATAAAAAAACCGAAGACACCAATGTTTAACAATAGATATACTACTGCCAAAATCCACAAAGGTATTTCATAAATTTTGGTCACATACTTTTTTAGTAAGAAACCATCAATAATGGTGCCTATAATAATTCCCGAAATCAGATAAATAAAAAAATGATTTTCTGCCTTATCAGTAGTATTCCAAATGCCAACAGACACCAATCCAAATAAAAGGAGAGGGGCAATACCTATTGCCATTCCGACCAAAATATTAAAAATTCTATTCATTTTTAGGATGTTTTTTTATAATAGTTTTCATCCGACACTCACATTGAACAAATATCCGACAAGTGCAGTTATGCCCATAGCGACTGTGCCCCAAAACGTTATTCTGATAATTGCATTGACAATACTTGAACCTCCCGTTTTAGCAGCCAATGCCCCTAAAATAATCAAGAAGAAAATAGCAAAACTGTATAGATAATATTCCATGCCTTTTAACGGCAGAAACAGTGTTACAATAAGAGGCAGTATCCCCCCTGCTGTAAAGGATAAACCCGAAGCAAAGGCGGCTTGTATGGGTTTGGCCTGGCTTATTTCATTTATTCCCAATTCATCTCTGACGTGTGCCGCTAATACATCTTTTTCGGACAATTCTTTTGCAACGGCTAATGCGGTTTCTTTTTTCAGACCTCTTTTTTCATAAATTTCCGCCAATCGTTGCAATTCAATTTCGGGTATTTCGTTTAATTCTTGTTGTTCTCGTTCAATATCAGCCTTCTCCACATCCGTTTGAGAACTTACAGAAACGTATTCGCCTGCCGACATGGATAAAGCTCCTGCCACCAACCCTGCTAAAGTTGCCAATACAACGGGTCCTCTGCTATCACTTGCTGCGGCAATACCTATTGCAAGACTCGCGGTTGATAATATTCCGTCATTTGCACCCAGAACAGCTGCCCTCAACCAATTGCTTCTATGTATGTAGTGTATGTCGGCTGTAATATCAATTTTCTTTCTTTTTTTTGTCATTTCTAATTGTTTTATGTGTCTTAGCCCATTAATAAAGGTCAAAACGGTTCTTTGTAACCCTGATTTCTTTTATTCGCTTTTTGCAGGGTTCTTTTTCAATGTGAGTTTTAAACTCAGTAATCCGAAAGTTCCTGCTACCAAAGAAGATAGCAAAATTATAAGTTTAGCAATATTAATTGTTGTTTCGTTGTCAAAGAATTCTTTAAATAGTTTGGTTATTTTCATGCTTTATGGTTCAAAAATAAGTGCTACCACAGATAGTAAGATAGTGCCTGATAGAAAAAACAGAGAATTAATGACCACCGTTTTGTAAACCGTGCTTCCCCTTGTTACAATAATCGTTATGAATTTAGAAATTTGCACTAGCGAAGGAAATTCATCTAACCAATATCCATACCTTGTCAAAGGTAAAAAAAGGAACGCAAGAAAACGACAAAGTTTATTTTAAAAACGACTTAATTTCTTCGGAAACAATTAGTTTCAAAAATTCCTGTTCAAAGTTGGGCGTAAAAATGTCTTTACCCAAGGCTGATTGAATGTCGTGAATTGTCCAAAAACGTCCTTCGGAAATTTCTGTGGAGTCGGGGCTAATGTTGCCATCATACACTGTCCAAAAGCTGTTTACCAGTTCATATTCCACTTGCGAGCGAAACGGATAACAGAGAATGAGTTTGGGTTCAAAGTTCGTCATACCCAACTCTTCTCGCACTTCTCGGACAAGGGCTTCTTGGGTGGTTTCGCCATAATCGACGTGTCCGCCTACAGACGTGTCCCACTTGTTGGGCTGGATGTCTTTTTCGGCTGACCTTTTTTGCAAATACAGCTCTTTTTTCGTGTTGAAAACGTGTAGGTGCACTACCGGATGCAACAAAAAACTGCCCGAATGACACTCTTTTCGGGTCGCTTTGCCGATTGTTTCGCCTGCCTCATTGACCAATGGAAACCATTCTGTTGTGTTCATATTTCTTTTTTATACAAAAGTATTGTTTTTTTTGACAAACGGCAGCTCCCTTTGTGGGTTGATATCTTGATTTATTCGATAAGATTTTTACCTTTGTAAAATCCTAAAGGCAAATATTGTATGATAGATTTTGAAAATGTCAATAAATCCGGTTTCTTATATCGCCTGTTGCATTTCTATGTCAGAATTGTACACAATTGCATTTATTACCGACAATATTATGTGGTAAACAGAAAAAATATTCCACCCAAGGGCGAACCTTTCATAATGATTTCCAATCATCAAAATGGATTGAATGACGCACTGGGAATGATTTTTTCTCTTCCGGACGGACGGTATCCCGTTTTTATAGCACGAGCGGATATTTTCAAAAAAGACTTCATTGCCAAGTTGTTGCGTTTCATTCAATTGTTACCTGCTTTCCGAATGCAAGATGTCGGCAAAGAAAAATTAGCTGAAAATGCTGTTATATTCAATAAATCCGCCGAAATTCTTGCCAAAGATAATGGCGTTATTGGTATTTTTCCCGAAGCGGGTCATCAGGATTGTCGTCATTTGGGTACGTTTAAGAAAGGTTTTGCCCGCATTGCTTTTAAAGCAGTTGAAATGTCCGATTACAAATTACGGCTAAAAATTCTTCCTGTCTCCAATCATTATTCCAATTACTACAATATTCAGGGCAAACTTGCTGTTACTATAGGTGAACCGTTTGAGTTTACCGAGTTATACGAGATTTACAAACAACACCCCGAAAAAGCTCAATATTTGTTGGCTCAAAAAGCCCGCGAACGGGTAAAAGAGTTGATGTTGGATATAGAAAATATGGATACGTATGTGCCGTATGATACTATTCGTCAGGTTTATTGCAAAGAGTTGCTGCAAAGAGAAAACAAGTCAGTGTATTATTTCCCCAATCAGCTGTGGGCAGATAAAAAAATTGTTGCTGCACTTGATAGGTTAAGGGAATCGGATGTCGTTGTTTTTAATAAACTCATGAAAATAGCTCTCCAATATGGTGAAAACCTAAAAAAATTGAGGTTACGAGATTGGATTTTCCGTAGAAAATTAAACGTATGGGGCTTTTGGATGCGTTTCATTTTGATAGTCATTTCGTTTCCGTTATTTTTGTACGGATTGGTGCACAATATAATTCCTTTTAGTGCGAGTAACCTGATAACCGGAAAGGTGAAAGATAATATGTTGCATGCTTCGCTGCATTTAGGTATTGGGGCACTTGTTACGTTTCCTTTGTGGTATGTGTTGCTAACGTGTGGTATGTATGTTTTTACAGGTTCTTGTTGGATTGCGTTACTCTATTTTGGTTCGTTGCTCGTTAGTTTGTTTATATTTTTCCGTTCCAAAGTGCTTTTGATAAAGTTATACAACCGATGCAGAAGGTTTTTCTTATTGTGTAAAAAGAATCCTACTTTGTTGCAAACACAAAAGCTTCGGGATGAAATGACGGATATATTACACGCAGTGGTTCAATAGATTATTTAAAAATTTTATCATGATAAGATTACACAATATACACAAAACATACTACAACGGTTCGCCATTGGAGGTGCTCAAAGGTATAGATTTGCACATAGAAGAGGGCGAATTTGTCTCTATTATGGGTGCTTCCGGTTCGGGCAAATCTACTTTACTCAATATTTTAGGAATTTTGGATAATTACGATGAGGGAGAGTATTATTTGGGTAATCAGTTAATTAAAAACCTGAATGAGAAACAGGCTGCCCGTTGTCGTAACGAAATGTTGGGATTTGTTTTTCAGTCTTTTAACCTGATAAATTTTAAAAATGCCCTCGAAAATGTGGCATTGCCTCTTTACTATAAAAATATTCCTCGCAAAAAACGAAATGCTGTTGCCATGGAATATTTGGATAAAATGGGGTTGAAAGATTGGGCAATGCATTATCCGAACGAACTTTCGGGAGGACAAAAACAACGTATTGCCATTGCTCGTGCGTTGATTGCCAATCCGCGTGTTATTTTGGCAGATGAGCCTACCGGTGCTTTGGATAGCCAAACGACCTTGGAGGTAATCCAGTTGCTCGCGGATATTAACAAAGAGGGTGTTACCGTTATTGTGGTAACGCACGAAAATGAAGTGGCGGAAGCAACAAACCGCATTATCAAAATAAAAGACGGCATCATTCAAGCCGATTAATACCAAAATATATGGTGGGTTTTCAGATGTGGCACGAAATATTTTCTTCTCTACGGAGAAATAAACTCAAGACAGCTCTTACTGGTTTTGCGGTAGCTTGGGGTATTTTCATGCTTATTGTGTTGCTGGCTGCCGGTAACGGATTGAAAAACGGTATGGCACTGAATTTTAAGGAAGATTCCAAAACGGCTGTTTGGATGTGGACGGGTTTTACCAATATGCCCTACAAAGGACTTCCTACCAATAGGCACATTCAATTTACCAACAATGATTACAATATTTTGCGGAAAGAATTTTCGGGGGTTGGAGAGTTGTCTCCCATCATCGATTTGCAGAAAAATGTGGTCTATAATCGTGAACAAGGTTCGTATAACTTGCGTGGTGTTATGCCCGATTTTATTGATATAGAGGCTCTTAGAATGGAACCCAATCAAGGGCATTTCATCAACCAATTGGATTGTAGAGAGGCAAGAAAGGTCGTCGTTGTTAGTTCCGGGTTTTCTTCCGATTATTTCAAAAATGAAAGTCCTCTTGGCAAACAGGTAAGTGTTGATGGTATCATGTTTACCATTTGTGGGGTATATATAGAACCTCCTCGCAGTTTCGACAAACGAATGTATATTCCCATCACCACGGCTCAGCAGTTGTATGGTTATGCCGATAAGATTAATGAAATTTGTTTTAACTTAAACCTGAAAGAAGAAAACAGCGTAGAAGAAAGTAAACAAATAATCGATGGTCTAAAAACTCGTCTTGCCTCTTATCACCAATTTGATGTGGACGATTCGGGTGCTATGGGCTTTTTTAATACACTGGAAAATTTTATGTTCACACAAAAATTATTTGCCGGTATCAGCCTGTTCGTTTGGATAATCGGTATTGGAACGCTCATTGCAGGTGTTGTCGGCATTAGTAATATTATGCTTATTAGCGTAAAGGAACGTACCAAAGAATTTGGTATTCGCAGGGCAATAGGTGCACAACCGGGTTCCATTTTGTCGCTGGTAATTATAGAATCGGTCGTTATCACCGGATTTTTTGGTTATATCGGAATGGTTTTGGGTGTTGCTCTTACTGAAACTGTCAATTATTTTATGCAAAAAATGCCAACGGGTGACAATTCCGTAACTATGTTTTACAATCCGACTGTCGATTTGAATTTAGTATTGGCAGCTACCTTGTTGCTCGTAATTGCAGGTGTTTTGGCGGGTTATTTTCCCGCACGTAATGCCGTGAAAATTAAACCTATTGATGCTTTAAGAGATGAACAATAAAACTACAAGGCAATGTTTGATTTAGATAGATGGCAGGAAATATGGCAGACGATAACGCGGAATAAGCTTCGCAGCTTTATGACGGCTTTTGGTGTTTTCTGGGGAATATTTATGCTTGTTATTATGCTGGGATCGGGCAAAGCCTTGAAAAATGGTGTTTATGACGGCACTGATAAGTTTGAAAGAAATACGTGCTTTATGATGGCGGGTACCACGTCAGAACCGTATGCCGGTTTTCAGAGAGGAAGGTCTTGGAACTTAAAAGAAAGTGACTTGATAGCAATAGAAAATAATGTTAAAGGTGTCAAATTTACGGTGCCTTACGTGTTTGCTCGCTTTAGTCAATCGGGTACTAGCAATGTTTCCACGAATAATGTGGTTAATGGGTTGAAAGCAGGAACATTTGATGTACAGGGAATTACACCTAATTTTTATAAAGTGACGCAGCAAACTCTTGTGAATGGACATTTTTTGAATACGATGGATTTGTATCAGAAAAGAAAAGTGTGTGTGATTGGAGAGAAAGTAAAGAATGTTGTTTTTGGTCAGGGAGAAAATCCTATTGGAGCATACATCCGTGTCAATGGAATTTATGTACAAGTGGTTGGAATTGTCAAGTCAAGCTCGAAAATGAATATAGGCGGTTCTCCTGAAGAAAGCGTTTACATACCTTACAGTACTGCTAAGCAGGTGTTTAATATAGGCGAAACCGTTCATTTCATGGCAATAGTAGGAAAACAGGACGCTGATATTATGCAGATAGAAAAAGATGCCAAGGATTTATTGAGAGTGCGGAATAAAATTTCCCCCACCGATGAACAGTCCTTATTTAGTATCAATGTCAAACAACAATTTCAACAGATGAATGCCATGTTTTTAGGGGTTAATATTTTAATATGGATTGTGGGACTTGGAACTTTGTTAGCGGGAGTGATTGGTGTAAGTAATATAATGCTCATTACCATACGTGAGCGAACGAAAGAAATTGGCATTCGTCGTGCCATTGGGGCTACTCCGAAAACCATTATCAGCCAAATTATTACGGAAAGTACCGTGCTTACTTTGGTGGCAGGAATGGGAGGTCTCGTTCTTGGGGTTTGGGGGTTGCAGCTTGTTTCTTCTATATTAAGTGCACAATCGCAAGATGGTCAAATTTTCTTTAAAAATCCCGGAATTGATTTTACAGTAGCTGTTATTGCCGTGCTGATAATGGTGCTTTTTGGTGCATTAGCAGGCATAATTCCTGCCAAAAGGGCAATCAATATAAAACCTATTGATGCGATAAGAGAAGAATAATAAATTTAATATGAAATACAAATGAAAAAAATTATTAAGATTATTTTAATTGTTGTATTGGCTGTTTTGGTCATAGGAACTTTCGTTTTGCTGTGGAAAAAATCGCAACCTCAAAAAGTTGTTTTTACCACAATGACACCCGTTGTGATGACGATTGAAAATAAAACAGTAGCAACCGGAAAGGTGGAACCTCGAAACCAAATCGAAATTAAGCCTAATATTTCGGGCATTATTACTGCTATCTACAAAAAATCGGGTCAAACGGTAAAGGCAGGTGATGTGATAGCAAAAGTCCAAGTTATCCCAGATATGTTGTCGTTAAACAGTGCCGAATCTCGCTTGAATAAGGCGAAAATTGTCGTGGAACAAAGTCAAATCGATTTTAACAGACAAAAAATGTTGTTCGATAAGGGTGTCATTTCTAAAGAAACGTATGAAAAGTCGACCATCGACCTCAAAACATCGAAGGAGGATTTATCCGATGCCCAAAATAATTATGACTTAATAAAAGAAGGTATTACTCGCAATGCGAGTAAATACAGTAACACTTTGATACGTTCTACCATTGATGGCATGATTTTGGATATTCCCCAAAAAGTGGGAAGTTCTGTCATTCAGAGTAATAATTTTAACGATGGTACAACTATTGCCAAAATTGCCAACATGAATGACATGATTTTTGTGGGCAAGATTGACGAAACGGAAGTAGGTAAAATTAAGGTCGGAATGCCAATTCAATTGGTTATCGGTGCTCTTGACGGACTGAAATTTGATGCCGTGTTGGAATATATTTCTCCACAGGGAGTTACTGAAAACGGAGCCATTGTGTTCGAAATAAAAGCGGCTGTTAACATGCCGAAAGATGCATTTATTCGTTCGGGTTATAGTGCCAATGCTCAAATTATTCTCAGTAAAAAAGAAAATGTGTTGACTATTCCCGAAAGCACCTTGATTTTTGAAAAAGACAGCACTTTTGTGGAAGTACAAACAAAAGATACTTTGGTTTACCAAAAACGACCCGTAAAAGTCGGTTTGTCCGATGGTGTAAATATTGAAGTGATAAAAGGTGTTGTCGCGGGCGAAAAAATTAAATCAGGCACATTAAATCAAGAAAAATGAAAAAAGTTCTTAGTTTATTTATAGTTTTCTCCCTTACTTGTTCGTTCTCTTTTGCCCAAAAAATATGGACATTGGACGAGTGTATTAAGCAAGCCAAACAAGAGAATCTGACTGTAAAACAACAAATAATTCAGGCGGAGGTGTCAAAAGTTGATCATCAACAGTCGAAGCAAAATCTATTGCCCGATTTGAATATGACCTTGGGGCAAGGCTTTAGTTTTGGACGCTCTTTGACGGAGTCCAATGCGTATGAAAATACGAATGTCCAAAATTCTAGTTTGGGTATTTCTTCCGGAATTACCTTGTTCGACGGATTGCAAATGTTTAACAATATCAAAAAATCAAATTTTGATTTTCAGGCGGCATTACAAGATGTGGCAAAGGCACAGGATAATATTGCACTGCAAGTTATGACCTATTATTTAGAAGTTTTGTATGCTAAAGAAAACCTAAAGTTGGCAGAACAGCAAATCGTTTTTACCAAAGAACAGTTGCAAAAAACGGCATATTTAATTGAATCGGGTAGGGCACCCAAAGGTCAGTTGTACGAAATTAATGCTCAATTGGCACAAGATGAGGTTTCTCTTTCAACTGCTAAAAATACGCTAAGCCTTGATTTGTTGAATTTAGCACAATTACTCTACATAGAAGATGTGATATCTTTTGATGTGGATGACAATATCCTTTTGTCCGAGGATAGTGTATTGGAAAGAACTGTTGATGAAATTTATCAAAAGGCACTTGAATTTTTACCCTCTGTAAAAGCAGAGGAGTTACGTATAAAAAGTAGCGAAACAGCTATTAAGGTTCAACGTGGTGCTTATCTGCCACAATTGACTTTTAGTGCAAGTTATGGAAATGGTTATTATCATACTGACAATGTTGTAAATCTTGATTTTCAAGATCAGCTTGAGCAAAACAGAACTTTCGGTATGTCTTTTAATTTATCCATTCCTATATTTAATCGAATGTCCGTTTGCAATAATGTGAAAAAGGCCAATTATAGTTTGCAAACCCAACAAGTAAGTCTTGAAAATGTAAAATATAATTTAAGGAAAGAAATTCAGCAAGCCTATGCAAATGCAGTTTCCGCACGAGAAAAAATAAAATTGGCAGATGCTAACGTGACGGCATATAGCGAGGCTTATCGTTATCAAGCAGACAAATATGAAGCAGGAACTACTACTTTATACGAATACAACGAAGCAAAAAATAAACTTACAAAAGCTATGTCCGAAAAAATACAAGCCAAGTTTGCCTATATGTTTCGCTGTAGGGTGTTGGCTTATTATCAAGGAGAAAAATTCTAGATTCATAACTTTGTAGTGTATATTACATTCTTATTGAAAACTTCTGAAAAAATACGCTTCTCGGTTACATAAACATATTTTTCGTGGAAATAGATTGTCGTTTTCGGCTAATATTCGCTAATTTTGTCTGCGGAAATGGAATTTATAGAAAATAGTGGAGGCTGAAAACCATTCAAAAAAACGGGGCGTAACTGAAAAGCCATACGAGTAAGAAATAAAAATAACAAAAAAATGAAAAAGACATTCGCTATTTTGACAATTCTTCTTAGCATGAGTTTTTATTCTTTTGCACAAGTTAATCCTCATGCAATCGGTGTTCGTTTTGGAAATGCAGCAGCCTCAGCTTTTGGTATGGAAGTTTCCTTTCAACAAGGTATTGGTGATGCAAATAGACTTGAATTAGACTTAGGCTCGAATTTCGGCACCAATAATGGTCACGATTATACTCATTCTATTTTATCCGGTATTTACCAATGGGATTGGAACATCGTAGAAGGGCTTAACTGGTATATAGGTCCCGGTGCGGAAATAGGCGGGTATGTTGATTATGATAAAGCGTCTAACAATTGTTTGACATTGGCAGTTGGTGGTCAAGTAGGTCTTGAATATGATTTCAATACCCTTGATGTTCCTCTTTTGGTCAGTTTAGATGCACGACCAATGTTGAATTTCATCAATTACAATTCAGCTCTTGATTGGGGTTTGTTTCCTCATCTTTCTGTCCGTTATACTTGGTAATTTCATCAATTGTATTTAATGATAAAAAAGTAGGCACTTGTTCTTATTAATTTCATAGTTGAAATTTGTGGCAAGTGCTTACTTATAAAATACTAACGAATTAAATTTTTTAAACATGAAAAAGTACATTTTATTGCTTTCTGTTTTAGGTTTGATGGCAGCCTGCTCAGGTGAAAAAAAAGAAGAAAAAACGACAGCTCCTGAAGCTGTTGAAACTGTAACTCCGGTTCAAACAACAACCGACTCATTGGAGATACAAATGGATACGTTACAGAGTGGAGTTGATAGTTTATTGAACAAAATTTAATAATCGAAATATGAAAAAGTTATTGGTATTAAGTGCTACATTATTTACTTCTGTTGCTTTGATGTTTGCTCAAGGACAACAAGATAAGAATCCACAAATGCAAGCTGAAAAAGCTGGCCAAAAGATTGAGAAAACCCAAGAAAAGGCTCAAGGAAAAGTGGAAAAATTTGGACAAAAAGGTCAAATGCAAGCTGAAAAAGCTCAGCAAAAAGGAGATAAAATAGAGGAAAAGGGTCAAGCAAAGATTGAAAAGACTGAACAGAAAATTAATAAAGAACAGGAAAAGACTCCTCAAGGAAAGAGCAATCAAAAACCTAATCAAGTTCAAGGCAATGCTTATGGTAAAGAAAAAGGCGACAAAACTGAAAAAGAAGTTGGACGACAGAAAGCTGCTGATGTAAAGGCACAAGCAGGTAATCAACAAATGGGACAAAAAGAAAAGATTGAAAAACACGAAAGTCGCATTAAAGACAATGAAGATAGAATTAAGCAAGCTAGAGAAAAAGTCAACAAAGATGAAAAAGCAGGTCGAATTACTCATAAAGAAGCCAAAGGAAAGAGAGAAAAAATCAACCAAGCAGAGCAAAGAGTAAATCAAATGAAAGGTGCAGTTGATCAAAAGAAAAAAGAAATGAAATAATTCTTTTTGAGTTTTTATAATCAATAAAAGCAGTTATGAAGTAATGCCATAACTGCTTTTATTATTATCTTTTTGTTGGTTTAGTATAAAAAATATCCTGCAATGCCACTCAAAACAAGTAAAATAATTGGGTTGGCTTTGAGTAATCCGGCAATAAATACTATGCCAAAAATGATATAACTGAAGTAATCAATAAAATTTTCCGCATTGGTAAGCAGTAATGCGGCTGAGGCAATTAATCCGATAACCGCAGGTTTTAGTCCCCAAAAGATATACTCTACATATTTATTGTTTCTGAACGCAATGATAAATTTGCTGATAGCAAACATAATAAAGAACGAAGGTAACGATACAGCAATGGTGGCTATGGCAGAACCCAAAACGGATTGAGTTGCCGAATATCCTACGTATGTGGCACAGTTAATGGCAATGGGTCCCGGTGTGATTTGCGAGATAGCCATGATATTGGTAAAGTCTGCCATTGTCAGCCAACCTTGTATGTCGACTACTTCGTGTTGAATAAGCGAAACGATCGCGTACCCTCCTCCAAAACCGAAAAGTCCGATTTTAAAAAAACTCCAAAAAAGGTTCAAGTACAACAATATCATTAGTTTACACTTTTATGTTTGCCTTCGGTGAAAAGGTTGTATATGATTCCCCATATTCCCGCTGCCAGAATAACATAAATCGGAGAAATATCGAAATACCAAATGACTATTACTGCCAAAATGGGAATGTAAGCAATTTTCCACGTGAGTTTTGATGATTTTATCATACGAACAACAGGAGCCGCTATTAGGGCGACTACTGCCGGACGGATTCCTTTAAAGACTTTTTCGATGGTAGCATTGTCTTTGATTTCCGAAAAGACCATAGCTATCAACAGAATGATGATAAAAGAGGGGAGAATAGTACCCAATGCAGCCGTCAAACTACCTTTCAATCCCGCTTTCTTGTATCCGACAAAAACGGAGCTATTAACGGAAACCGGACCGGGTGATGTTTGTACTACGGCTAACATTTCTGTAAATTCTTCTTCCGTGAGCCAATTTTTTTTTGCCACTACTTCTCTTTCTATGACAGGAAGCATGGCATATCCTCCTCCAAAAGTGAAAGTTCCAATTTTGAAGAAAGTTGAAAATAGTTCCAGATACGGATTTCTCATTAATGCGTATATGCTAATTGATACAAATAAAAACAGATAGCAATGTTATGAGCACATTACTATCTGCAAAGTAAATGTTTTTAGCTGTTATTTGTGCGAAAGAATCCACTTTTTAGCATTCACAAATGCTTCTATCCAAGGAGTTACTTGGTCTTGTTCTTTTCTGTTAACAGGATAATAAGCCCATTGCCAAGGGAAAATGGCACGTTCCAAGTGAGGCATCATTGCCAAATGTCTTCCATCTGCAGAACAGATACCGGCTACGCTAAAGTCTGATCCGTTTGGGTTGGCAGGATAGTCGGCATAGGTATATTTTGCTACAATATTGTAATTTTTTTCACCTTTTGGTAACTGGAACTTTCCTTCTCCGTGGGCAACCCAAATGCCGAGTTTGCTGCCTGAAAGAGATTTGAATAATACGGATTCATTTTCCGGAATAGTTACTCCTACAAAGTTTGATTCAAATTTGTGTGAATTATTATGCAACATTTTTGCACGTTGGTCATGTTCTGGGTTGATGAGGTTAAGCTCAATCATCAATTGGCAACCGTTACAAATGCCTAAACTCAAGGTGTCAGTTCGTTTGTAGAAGTTATCAAGTGCTTTTTTTGCCTTTTCATTATACAAGAATCCACCAGCCCAACCTTTGGCTGAACCAAGTACGTCTGAGTTAGAGAATCCGCCACAGAATACAATCATATTGACATCTTCCAGCGTTTCTTTACCCGATGCCAAATCTGTCATGTGTACATCTTTTACATCAAAACCGGCTAAGAAAAGTGCGTAGGCCATTTCTCTTTCGCCGTTCGTTCCTTTTTCGCGGATAATAGCAGCTTTTACGCCACCTTTTCCTCTGGTTATCGGAAGAATGTTGTATTGCGAAAGTTTTCCGCTGAATGATTTGGTAAACTCAATATCCAACGCTTGTTTTTTGTAGTTTTCAAAACGTTCTTTGGCACAAACTTCACCACTTTGTTTTCTGTCTAACAGATAAGATGTTTTGAACCAAATATCTCTCAAATCATCTATGTCAAAGACGTATAATTTTTTGTTCTTGCGTATATTGAGTATTCTTTTTTCGCTTGGTTTGGCAATTTTTGCAAATCCGATTCCGTTGTTTGTCAATATTTTTTCAACAGCTGAATTTTTCTTTACCTGAATCAGAACTCCGGGGTTTTCGGCAAATAGAATTTCCAATATATTTGATGTTGCTATATCATCATAGTTTACATCCAAACCGCCTTTTTTGTTTCCAAAACACATTTCCAATAGAGCGGTAATCATACCACCTTCCGAAATATCATGCCCTGCAAGAATGAAGCCTTTGTTAATTAATTCTTGAATAGTCTCAAAAGCTGTTGCAAAATACTCAGGATCTTCTACGTTCGGGGTTGCTTTTCCAACTTTATTCAAGGTTTGGTATAATACAGAACCTCCCAATTCCATTTTATGAAAAGAAAAATCGACGTAATAAATGGATGTATCCAGGTCGTTTACCAATACAGGACTAATGACCTTTTTAACATCAGAAACTTCTGCTCCCGCTGAGATGATAACGGTTCCCGGAGAAAGTACTTTTTCGTCACCATATTTTTGAGTCATGGACAAACTATCTTTTCCGGTAGGAATATTAATTCCCAATGAGCAAGCAAAATCGCTACAAGCTTCTACTGCTTTGTACAAACGAGCGTCTTCTCCTACATTTTTGCAAGGCCACATCCAGTTTGCTGATAAAGAAACACTTTGTAATCCTTTTGACAAAGGTGCCCAAACAATATTAGTTAAGGCTTCGGCAATAGCTAAAATGGAACCGGCAGCAGGATTAGCCAAAGCCGCCAAAGGTGCATGTCCGATGGACGTGGCAATACCCGCAGTACCTTGATAATCTAACGCAACAACACCCAAATCATTCAATGGTAATTGGATTTCTCCGGCACATTGTTGTTTGGCAACCTTGCCAGTAACCGAACGGTCTACCTTATTTGTTAACCAATCCTTACAAGCAACGGCTTCCATTCGAAGTACATTTTTTACGTACGTTTGAATTTCAGGTTCACTTATTTCCGGATTACTATATTCATTGATAACGCTATTGTCTGTAATAATAGTACGAGGAGGATTGCCTATCATATAATCCAAACGCAAGTCGATAGGTTTTTCTCCATTGGCTTGTTCAAAGACAAATTGCATGTCTCCGGTAGTTTCACCAACCACGTACATGGGAGCACGCTCGCGTTGTGCAATTTTCTCAACCAGTGCAATGTCTTTTTCCTCAATGAGTAATCCCATTCTTTCTTGACTTTCGTTTCCGATAATTTCTTTTGCAGAAAGGGTTGTATCTCCGATAGGAAGTTTGCTCATGTCAATCTTTCCTCCTGTGGTTTCAACCAATTCCGAAAGGCAGTTCAAATGACCACCTGCACCATGGTCGTGTATTGATACAATAGGATTTTCGTCGCTTTCGGACAATGTTCGGATAACATTTGCTACACGTTTTTGCATTTCAGGGTTGGCACGTTGTACCGCATTTAATTCAATGGCATTGTTGTATTGTCCTGTGTTTACAGAAGAAACAGCACCGCCACCCATTCCGATGCGGTAATTATCTCCTCCCATTACCACAACCTTTTCTCCGGGTTGAGCTTCACCTTTTAAGGCATCTCTCATGCTACCGAAACCAACACCTCCTGCCAACATGATTACTTTGTCGAAACCATATTTTTTGCCGTTTTCTTCGTGTTCAAAAGTCAATAATGAACCGCAGATAAGTGGTTGTCCGAATTTGTTGCCAAAATCAGAAGCTCCGTTTGATGCTTTAATTAAGATTTGTTCAGGAGTTTGGTACAACCAATTGCGTTCTCTAATTGATTCTTCCCACGAACGATTTTTTTCCGTGCGAGGGTAGGATGTCATATAAACAGCTGTTCCTGCAATAGGAAGACTTGCTTTACCCCCCCCGAGTCTGTCTCGTATTTCCCCACCTGTTCCGGTCGCTGCACCATTGAAAGGTTCTACGGTTGTCGGAAAATTATGTGTTTCTGCTTTAAGTGATAAAACAGACTTGAATTCTTTTACTTCAAAAAAGTCCGGCTTGTCTCCGCTTTTTGGAGCAAACTGTTCTATGACAGGTCCTTCATTAAAGGCAACATTATCTTTGTATGCGGAAACTAATTGGTTTGGGTTGTACTCAGAAGTCTTTTTTATCAATTTGAAAAGAGAAGATTCTTTTTCTTCTCCGTCAATGATAAATTGTCCCCCAAATATTTTGTGACGGCAATGTTCCGAATTTACTTGCGAAAATCCGAAGACTTCACTATCAGTCAACTTTCGTCCGATATTTTCACTAACCGTATTTAGGTAAGTAATTTCGTCGGTATTGAGGGCGAGACCTTCTTTTGCGTTATAAGTAGCAATATCTTCGATAAAAACAATGGGCTCGGGTTGTTTGTCAATATCAAACATCGTTTGACAAAGGAGTGTATATTTGCGTTGAAGCATCGGATCAAAAGAACTTTCATCTGTTACAGTTTTGAAAAATTCTTCAATTCTTGTAATTCCTTTGATGCCCATATTTTGGGTAATTTCTACCGCATTGGTACTCCATGGAGTGATCATTTCACGGCGAGGTCCTATAAAATTTTGTTTTATTTCTTTTTCGGAAAGCAAACGAGCATTGCCGAAAAGCCAAATGAGTTTATTACTATCCTGTTCGTCAAGTTCAGTCGACTTTTGAACAGCAATAATTGTGTTTTCTGATGTTTCAAAGAATAAAATCATGCGTTTATATACAGATTATTGAACGATTTTTAAAATTTGCTGAGCGTGTTCTTTTGTTTTAACTGTTTTAGAGTCAATGATATGTGTAATAATTCCGTTTTCGTCGGTAATGAAAGTGGTGCGAAACGTTCCCATATATTTTTTACCATATAGAGATTTTTCACCCCATACACCAAACTTTTCTACTAATAGTTTTTCTGAGTCGGCAATTAAGCGAAAAGGAAGTTGGTTCTTTTCAATGAATTTTTGATGAGATTTGGCATTATCAATACTAACACCAATTACCTCATATCCCAGTTTTCGAAGAGTGGAATAATCGTCACGCAAACTGCAAGCTTGAGCAGTGCACCCCGAAGTATTATCTTTTGGGTAGAAGTATAATATGATTTTTTTACCTTTGTAATCAGACAATCTAATTTCTTCCCCGTTTTCATCTGTGCCAAGAATTACTGGAATTTTTTCTCCTACGGTTAGTGCCATATCCTTCTGTGTTTGAATCGCAAAGATATAAAAACTTTCTTTATTTGTTTGCCCAAATGTAAAAAAACACTACCTTTGTCCCGCTTAAAATTTATTAATAATTTAACAGTAAAAATTTATGAATCATTACGAAGCCGTTTTCATTTTGACTCCCGTTTTGTCTGATATTCAGATGAAGGAAGCGGTAGAAAAGTTCAAGACAACCCTTACTAACGAAGGTGCTGAAATCTTGAACCACGAAAATTGGGGCTTACGCAAGTTAGCTTACCCAATTGAAAAGAAATCTACCGGATTTTATCAGTTGCTTGAGTTTAAAGCAGAACCCTCTACTATCGACAAGTTGGAAATCCAATTTCGTCGCGACGAGCGTGTTATCCGTTTTTTAACCATAAAAATGGAAAAATATGCTATTGAGTATGCAGAAAAAAGAAGAAAGATTAAATCATCTAAAGAAGTAAAGGAGAACTAAACAATGGCACAAAATCAATCAGAAATAAGATATCTTACTCCTCCATCAGTAGATAACAAAAAGAAAAAATATTGCCGTTTCAAAAAGAGCGGTATTCGTTATATCGACTACAAAGACCCTGAATTTTTGAAAAAATTCTTGAACGAACAAGGTAAAATTCTGCCTCGCCGACTTACCGGTACTTCGTTGAAGTTTCAACGTCAGGTAGCTCAGGCTGTGAAAAGAGCTCGTCACTTGGCTTTGCTTCCATACGTAACTGATATGATGAAATAATAAAGGAGGAAAAACAGATATGGAAATTATATTAAAAGAAAACGTTATCAATTTAGGATACAAAGATGATATCATAACAGTAAAAGACGGTTATGGTCGTAATTTTCTAATTCCTACCGGAAAAGCTATTCTAGCTACTTCTTCAGCGAAAAAGGTTCTTGCTGAAAACTTGAAACAAAGAGCTCACAAATTGGCTCAGTTGAAAGTTCAAGCAGAAGAATTAGCTGCAAAATTAGAAGGCTTAACTCTTACTTTAGGTGTTAAAGCAAGTTCAACCGGAAAAATATTTGGTTCAGTAACAACCATTCAGATTGCCGAAGCATTGGAAAAACAAGGTATTGTTGTTGACAAACGTATTATTGCTATCAAGGATGTTATGAAACAAGTAGGTACTTACAAAGTAGCCTTGAAACTTCATAAAGAAATAAGCTCTGAAATTACGTTAGAAGTAGTTGCCGAGTAATAAAGTCTTTTCGTATTAAAAAATCCAAACCAATTCGGTTTGGATTTTTTTTGTCTATTTCTTTTAGCGAATATTGTTTGCTAAACAAAATAAATCTCTAACTTTAAAAAATTGTAGTTATACAATAAAAGTAAACTTCAATTTTATACATATTCATTAATATTAAACGATAATTATGGACTCATTAAAACCCAAAATTGCAATAGTAGGTGCCGGTAATGTGGGTAGTACATTTGCGTTTTCTCTTATGATTAGCGGTTTAGCTCGGGAAATTGTTTTAATTGATAGAAATGAATCATTGGTCATGGGCGAATGTATGGATTTGAATCACGGTTTAAGTTTTGTTCATCCTACTAAAATTTATCCGGCCGGATTTGAAGGCTGTGAAAATGCCGATATCGTTGTTATTACTGCCGGTGCCAATCAAAAACCCGATGAAACAAGAACTGATTTGGTAAATAAAAATGTGGCAATATTCAAAGAAATTGTGCCGGCTATTACAAAATATAACAAGGACGGCATTTTGTTGGTCGTTACTAATCCTGTAGATATTTTAACTTACGTAACTTTAAAATTGTCAGGTTTTCCTTCAAATAGAGTCATTGGCTCGGGAACTGTATTGGATACCGCTAGACTGAAATATATGATAGGTGATTATGCTAAAGTGGATACTAGTAATATACATGCTTATATTATCGGTGAACATGGTGATACAGAACTTCCGGTATGGAGTAATGCAACTATCGGCGGTATGGATATTGAAACTTATTGTGCGGAATATGCCAAACTGGGAAATGCAAAAAATGACTTATCAGAAATTTTTGAAAAAGTGAAAAATTCAGCATATAAAATTATAAAGCTAAAAGGTGCTACTAACTACTCAATAGCCTTATCGTTGGTAAAAATAACTCAAGCTATTGTCAGAAATGAAAATTCTATTTTGCCGGTTTCAACCTTAATTTCTGACTATTATGGCATAAGTGATGTTTGTATTAGTATTCCATCTATTGTAAATAGAACAGGGGTTGGACAGTATGTAAGGCTTGATTTGTCGAAAGAAGAACAAGAATTATTTGCCCATTCGGCAAATACTTTAAAAAAGTTTATTGCAGCGTTGTAATTTTATTTTGAATATTTCAGATGAATGGCAATATAAAAGTGGGTTGTTATATTGGGTAAAGTGTTATACATTTTGGTGATACTTATTCGAATAAGGTACAAGGAGTATTGATAGATTTCTGTCAATAAGAAGACCTTTTTTAAAATAGTAAGCCCTCTCGTTTTATACGAACGAGAGGGCTTACTATTTATTATTCTATTTTATTTTTACCCTTTTATTCTTTTCATGGCAGTAATGATTTGTTCTTTGTTACCAAAGGCGGAAAAACGAACGTAACCTTCACCTGCCGGTCCAAAACCTACGCCTGGTGTACATACAATGTTTTTCTCTTTCAACAGGTAATCGAAATATTCCCAACTGCCCATTTTAGAAGGCGTTTGAGCCCAAATATATGGTGCATTTACGCCACCAAAAACAGTTAAGCCTATAGATTGCAATCCTTCACGAATGATACGTGCGTTTTCCATATAGTAATCAATAAGGGCTCGTACCTGTTTTTTGCCTTCAGGGCTATAAGTAGCTTCCGCTGCCCGTTGTACAGCATACGATGTGCCATTGAATTTAGTACATTGGCGTCTGAGCCAAAGTTTATTCAGGCTTATTTTGTCGCCGTTTTCAGAAAGAGCCATTAAGGTTTTAGGTACTACCGTATAACCACAACGAGTACCCGTAAAACCTGCTGTTTTCGAGTAACTGCGAAATTCAATAGCAACTTCTTTGGCTCCTGCTATTTCGTAAATGCTATGAGGAACGTTTTTTTCGCTGATATAAGCTTCATAAGCAGCATCAAACAAGATAATACTCTGATTTTTTAGTGCATAATTCACCCAAACCGTCAATTGTTCTGTCGTTAGTGTCGTTCCTGTTGGATTGTTGGGGTAACACAAATAAATGATGTCCACCTTTTCTTTTGGTAGTTCAGGGGTGAAATTGTTTGACTCATTACAAGGTAAGTATATCAAATTTGACCACTGACCATTGGTACAAGGTTCTCCCACACGACCTGCCATGGCATTGGTGTCGACGTATACAGGGTAGCTTGGGTCGGTTATAGCTACTCGGTTTTGAATGCCTAAAATATCACCGATATTTCCAGTGTCACTTTTAGCACCATCGCTTACAAATATTTCATCCGGCTGAATATCAATTCCTCGTGCTTTAAAATCATTGCTCACAATAGCATTACGCAAAAAGTCATATCCTTGTTCGGGACCATATCCTCGAAAAGTTTCACTGTGTCGTTGTTCTTCGGCGGCTTGCACCATAGCATCCACACATGCGTCGGGTAAAGGGAGTGTAACATCACCAATGCCCATACGAATCACCTCTGCAGCAGGATTTTCAGCTTTATGCTGTGTGATACGTTTTGCTATTTCAGAAAAAAGATAGATTGCGGGTATTTTTATGAAATTCTCGTTTATATAAACCATTAATAAAATTTTTAAATTAATAAATCAATTTTGCCTTCGAAAACAGTAATTGCATTGCCGGTCAGATATACATGGTTATCTTTTTCCTTCCATTCAATGGTAAGAGTTCCGCCAAGTAGTTCAACCGTTGTTTTACGGGCGATATATCCATTAAGTACTCCCGCTACAACGGAGGCACAAGCTCCTGTTCCACACGCCATCGTTTCACCTGAGCCACGTTCCCAAACTCGCATTTTGATGTAATTTTTCGACACAAGTTCAATAAATTCGGTATTAGTACGGCGTGGAAATATTGAGGCATTCTCGATGAAAGGACCTATTTTCGGCAAATCAAGTTGTTCTATTTCCGTAGTAAAAATTACCGCATGTGGATTTCCCATTGATACACAAGTAATATTGTAACTGATATCGTTTCCAAAATTTACAGACTTATCAATTATCAGGGGTTCATCAAAAATAGTCGGTATATTTAAGCCTTCCAAAATCGGTTCGCCCATATCTACCGTAACGGTTTTCACTTTATTATCGGCACCTACAATTAAATTTAATAATTTGATGCCGGCAAGTGTTTCAAGGGTAATCGTAGTCTTATTTGTCAATCCTTTGTCGTAAACATATTTACCTATGCAACGGGAAGCATTTCCACACATTTCCGATTCGGAACCGTCTGCATTAAACATACGCATCCTGAAATCGCAGGTTTCCGAGGGCAATATAACCACTAATCCGTCAGAGCCAATGCCTTTATGTCTATCACTGATTTGTATGGCGACCTCCGATAAGTTGCCGATAGTTTCTTCGAAACCATTGACATAAACATAATCGTTACCGGTTCCATGCATTTTAGTAAATTTCATATTCTCCTTTGTTAGGTTAATAGCTATTATTTATATCCTTGCTCATGAACATTTTTTACTGCTCGTCCGGAAGGATCAACCATTTTTTTGAAAGCTTCATCCCATTCCAACGCAATAGGCGTACTACAAGCCACTGATGGCACAGAGGGAACACACATAGCTGCTGAATCAGAAGGAAATAATTCGTGATAAATACAACGATAATAGTATTCTTCTTTATTCATTGGAGGTTGAATAGGAAACCGAGAGGTGACATTCGACATTTGCTCGTCAGTAACACTGTCGTTGGCAATTTGACGAAGCGTATCAATCCAACTATAACCCACGCCATCAGAAAATTGTTCTTTTTGTCTCCAAACTACACTTTCGGGCAAATAATCTTCAAAAGCTTTGCGTAGAATGTGCTTTTCTATTTTTCCGTTGCCTGCCATTTTATCTTTCGGATTCAAACGCATAGCGATGTCCATAAATTCCTTGTCGAGAAAAGGTACACGACCTTCAACTCCCCAAGCTGCTAATGATTTATTAGCACGTAGGCAGTCGTACAAGTGTAATTTTTCGATTTTCCGAACCGTTTCTTTGTGGAATTCTTCTGCATTAGGAGCCTTATGGAAATAAAGGTATCCACCGAAAATCTCATCGGCACCTTCACCTGACAATACCATCTTTACACCCATTGATTTGATGACACGTGCCAACAAATACATCGGGGTACTGGCACGAATGGTTGTTACGTCGTATGTTTCGATATGATAAATGACGTCACGAATAGCATCTAATCCTTCTTGTACGGTAAAATGAATTTCGTGATGAATCGTTCCGATATGTTCGGCTACCTTGCGAGCGGCAATTAAGTCCGGAGAGCCGTCCAATCCTACTGCAAAGGAGTGTAATTGAGGCCACCAAGCATCTTTGGTATTGCCGGATTCGATACGTGTAGCAGCATGTTTTTTTGCTATAGCTGAAATGATAGAAGAATCCAATCCGCCTGAAAGTAATACACCATAGGGGACATCACTCATTAGTTGGCGTTCAACAGCATCTTCCAGTGCCTGACGAAGTACATCAATGCTACTTTCATTATCTTTTACAGCATCAAAATCCATCCAGTCACGTGTGTACCATTGAGTAGGTTTCCCGTCGGGACTGTAATAGTATTGACCCGGCAAAAATTCTTCTATTTTTGAACATTGACTTTCCAGTGCCTTTAGTTCGGAGGCAACATAGTAAGTTCCATTTTTATCCCAACCTTGGTATAGGGGAATAATTCCTATGTGATCGCGACCGATTAAGTAAATATCTTTTTCTATATCATACAGAGCAAAGGCAAAAATACCGCTTAAATCTTCCAGAAAATTTGGACCTTTTTCACGATATAGTGCCAGGATTACTTCACAGTCCGATTTTGTAAGAAACTCATATTTACCCTCAAAATGATCACGTATTTCTTGATGATTATATATTTCGCCATTTACAGCCAAAACAAGTTTGCCATCTTTGCTAAATAGGGGTTGTTTGCCTGATTCAGGATCAACAATAGACAATCTTTCGTGTGCCAAAACTGCCTTATTGTTGCAAAAAATACCCGACCAATCGGGTCCGCGATGACGGATTTTTTTTGACATTTGTAATATTTGTGGTCTCAATTCCTGGACCGACTGTTTTAAATCAAATGCACATACTATTCCACACATAGCAAATTAAATTAATGATTTATGAATATCTTCGGCTACTTTACGACCCGAAGCAATGGCACGCACAACAAGACTAGCTCCCATAGAAGCATCGCCCGCCGCAAAAACTTTAGCTACATTGCTTTTGTTATTAACATCAATTGCCACGTTGCCACGACCATCGAAAGTAACGCCCAGTTCTGTTAATAAACCTTCGTGAACAGGGTGAACAAAGCCTAATGCCAAGAAAACCAGATCGGCTTTAATAGTTTCTGTTTTTCCTGTTGGTTTCATAGTGAAACGTCCTGTTTCATCTTTTTCCCAAGCTACTTCTTCTACTAATACCTCTGTAACTTTTCCTTTTTCGCCAATAAATTTTTTCGTATTCAAAGACCATTTACGGTCACAACCTTCTTCATGAGAGGTAGATGTTTTCAAAATGTTAGGATAGTATGGCCAAGGTGTGGCAGGATTCTTACCTACCGGCGGTTGAGGTAAAATCTCAATTTGAGTTACTTTTACAGCCCCCTGACGAATAGAAGTTCCTACACAGTCGGAACCGGTATCTCCACCACCAATAACCAATACATGTTTGTCTTTTGCATTGATAATTTTTTCTGATGGAACTGTTTCTTCCATGATCAACTGATTTTGCTGACTTAAGAATTCTAAAGCAAAATGGATACCTTTCAAATTACGACCTTCAGGATTGATATCACGCGGATGTCCCGCTCCGATAGCAAGACAAACTGCATCGAATTTTTTCATGATTTCTTTTCCCAAAATATCTTTTCCTACTTCAGTATTCGGCTTAAAAATAATGCCTTCTTCTTCCAATTGAGCTAATCGACGGTCGATAACGTATTTATTCAATTTAAAATTTGGAATTCCGTAACGGAGTAAACCTCCCAATCCATTTTCTTTTTCGAATAGGGTGACGGTATGACCTTTACGGTTTAATTGTTGAGCCGCAGCCATTCCTGCAGGACCCGAACCAATAACCGCTATTTTTTTACCTGTACGTGTTTTAGGTGCATGTGCTTTGATAAGTCCTTCAGTGAAACCTACTTCAGTGACTGCACATTCGTTTTCACGAATGGTTACAGCGGATTCTTGCAATGCCAATACGCACGATTTTTCACATAGTGCAGGACAAATCCTTCCTGTAAAATCAGGAAAGTTATTTGTTTCATGCAACAAATCAATGGCTTCTTGCCATTTTCCTTTGTAAACTAAATCTTGCCATTCGGGCATTTTATTGCCTAGCGGACAAGACCAGTGGCAAAAAGGAATGCCACAATCCATACAACGCGAAGCCTGTAGTTTGCGGTCTTCACGGTTTAAGGTTTGTTCTACTTCCCCAAAGTCGGAAATGCGTTCGTTTATGGGTCGGTAACCCGCTTCTTTGCGGGGAGTTGTTATAAATGCTTTTGGATTTCCCATTGTAGTATAGTCTTAATTGAATCGATATTAATAATCTCTTTCTACTTGTGCAATTTTTTTATTAATTGCTTCCATTTTTTCTTCTTGCAATACTTTTTTGTATTCAATTGGTACGACTTTAATGAATTTATCCACATAATCTTTCCAATTGTCGAGAATACGTTTTGCAAGAGCACTATTTGTATATTTATAGTGATCAGAGATTAATCCGTATAATTCTTTGTTATCCATGCTATCTTCAATCAACGAAAGTTCGACCATTTCCATGTTGCAATAATAATCGAAATCGCCGGATTCGTCGAGAACATAAGCCACACCACCACTCATACCGGCAGCAAAGTTTCGTCCTGTTTTTCCTAGAACTACTGTGCGTCCTCCTGTCATGTATTCGCAACAATGGTCGCCTGCACCTTCTACTACAGCGATGGCTCCCGAGTTACGTACACAGAAACGTTCGCCTACTACACCATTGATATATACTTCACCGGAAGTAGCTCCGTAAAGAATGGTATTTCCAGCGATAATGTTTTTTTCCGGTTCAAATGTACTGCCTTTTGGAGCAATAACAACAATTTTACCGCCTGAAAGACCTTTTCCAAGATAATCGTTCGATTCTCCTTCCAATTGGAAATAAACTCCTTTGCTTAGGAAAGCCCCGAAACTTTGTCCTGCAGAACCTGTAAAATAAGCCTTGATTGTATCTTTTGGCAAACCTTCTTCTCCATAACGCTTTGCTATCTCTCCGGATAACATTGCTCCTACAGTTCTGTCAGTATTTTTAATTCTACTTTTAATTTCAACCGGCATACGTAAGTCAAGAGATGGAAGAGATTTTTTTATCAATTCGCGATCAAGCACATTTTCCAACTTGTGGTCTTGCTTTTTTATTTGACGAAGTCCTGTGTTTTTGCCAATAGATGGAACAAACATGATTCTTGATAAATCAACTTTACTTATTTTAGGATTACCTTTGATGTCCTTGCGTACGAGTAACTCTGAATGTCCAATTATTTCATCCATACTCCGATAACCCATTTGAGCCAAGTGTTCACGAACATCTTGTGCTAAAAAGTTAAAGAAGTTTACTAAGTACTCGTATCTGCCAACGAAATGTTTACGCAGAATTTCATCTTGTGTAGCAACGCCAACAGGACAAGTATTTAAGTGACATTTACGCATCATCACACATCCTAACGTAATCAAAGCACTGGTGGCAAAACCATATTCTTCAGCTCCTAACAAGGCTGCAATAACAATATCACGACCTGTTTTCAATTGACCATCTGTTTGTAAACGAATTTGACCCCTAAGGTTATTCAATACAAGTGTTTGTTGTGTTTCAGCCAAACCAATTTCCACAGGAAGCCCTGCATGTTTGATAGAGCTTGAAGGACTTGCACCTGTTCCACCCTCTGCACCACTTATCAGAATCAAGTCGGCTTTGGCCTTTGCCACGCCTGCTGCAATAGTTCCAACCCCTGTTTCCGATACCAGTTTTACACTGATAACAGCTTTCGGATTTACATTTTTCAAATCGAAGATAAGTTGTGCTAAATCTTCAATTGAATAAATGTCGTGGTGAGGCGGAGGCGAAATTAATGAAATTCCCGGTATGGAATGACGTGTTTTAGCAATTATTTTATCTACTTTATGTCCGGGAAGCTGTCCACCCTCGCCAGGTTTAGCTCCTTGTGCCATCTTAATTTGTATTTCATCGGCATTTACCAAATATTCGGCAGTTACACCAAAACGTCCGGAAGCAACTTGTTTGATGGCACTACGAGTACTTAAACCGTCTTCGCGTTTTTTATAACGCTCAGAATCTTCGCCACCTTCACCGGTGTTGCTTCGACCTCCGATTTTATTCATTGCCATTGCCATTGCTTCATGGGCTTCACGACTGATAGAACCGTATGACATTGCACCTGTTACAAAACGTTTCATAATGTTTTCCACGGGTTCTACTTCGCTAATATCAATAGGGTTACGTTTGTAATCCATTAAGTCTCGAATAAAAATAGGGGCTGGCTTTTCGTCGACTATTTTTGTATATTCTTTAAACTTTTCATAGCTATTCGTTTTCGTTGCAATTTGCAAACGAGCGATTGTTTCGGGATTCCATGCATGATTTTCCCCATCGCGACGGTAAGCATATTGTCCAAGATTTTTTAGTGTTGATATATCATCCCCCTCTTCAGGAAAGAATGATTCAGTATGTGGTTTGAGTACTTCATTGGCAATATCCTCAATATCAATGCCTTCAATGGCACACGAAATGCCTTTGAAATAGCGATCCAAGAATTTGGAAGAAATACCGATTGCCTCAAAAATATGTGCACCACGATAACTACGCAAGGTGGAATTACCCATTTTGGAGAGTACTTTCAAAAGTCCCTTGTTTACAGCTTTAATATAGTTCTTTTTTGCCGTTTCCAAATCCATTTGGATTTCACCCGATTTAATACGATCGTTTATAAGAGCAAAAATCATATATGGATTTACGGCATTGGCTCCAAATCCAAATAGTAAAGCAAAATGCATCACTTCACGTGGTTCAGCAGATTCAACTACAATGTCTATCTGCATTCTTTTTCTTTTTTGAATAAGATAAAGATGCACAGCAGAAACTGCTAATAATGAAGGAATTGGAGCATGGTTAGCATCTACCCCACGGTCGCTTAAGACGATATAATTTTTACCATCGTCTACTGCTTTCTCTACAGAAATACAAAGTTCATCAATGGCTTTTTCAAGACCCTTTGCTCCTGTTTTTGGGTCAAAAAGCATAGGTAATGATATGGTAGAGAAGCCTTTATATTGTAAATTGCTTAAAATATCAAATTGTGTATTTGTAAGAACGGGACTTTTCAATTTCACCATTTTACAAATTTCAGGAGCTGCTTCCAATAAGTTTTGGTGTACAGAACCAATATATCCTGTTAAAGACATTACCAATTCTTCACGAATCGGGTCAATAGGTGGATTCGTTACCTGTGCAAACTGTTGACGGAAATAGTTGAACAAACGCTGAGGTTTGTCTGAAAAAACAGATAATGTTACATCATTACCCATTGACGAAATAGGCTCTGCTCCTCCGGTCGCCATAGGGAGAATTAGTTTTTCCACATCCTCTTTTGAATATCCGAAAGTGTGCAGTAGTCTTTGATAATCATTCAATTCGTTTTTGGTTGTTCTTCCTGATGAAATATCATCCAAGTTAATACAATTTCTGTTCAACCATTTGCGATAAGGAAATGCTTTTGCCAAATTTTCTTTTAGTTCGTTATCATAATAAATTTGACCAAGCTCAGTATCGACCATGAGCATTTTACCCGGTTTCAAACGTCCTTTTTCTTTGATACGTTCAGGTTCAAATTCAATAGTTCCTGTTTCAGATGCAATAACCATCAAATTATCGTGTGTTATTAGATAACGAGCAGGACGCAGACCGTTACGGTCGAGCATACCACCTGCATATCGTCCATCGCTGAATAATAATGTAGCAGGTCCATCCCATGGTTCCATAAAAGTGCTATGATATTCGTAGAAAGCACGTAAATCATCGGAAATAGGATTTTTTTTGTTCCAACTTTCAGGAACAAGCATTGCCATAGCATGAGGAAGACTCTTGCCTGACATCACTAAAAATTCGAGCACATTATCCAAAGATGCACTATCACTCATGCCTGGTTGAACAATTGGATACAAATCTTGTAAATTGCCCAATTGAGCTGATTTTAAAACACTTTCGCGTGATTCCATCCATTGGCGATTACCACGAATGGTATTAATCTCACCGTTATGTCCTAACATACGAAAAGGTTGTGCCAAATCCCAAGTAGGGAAGGTGTTTGTGCTAAAACGTGAGTGTACAAGCGAAATTCCGCTGGTGAAATTTTCGTTGCACAAATCGGGATAATAATCGCGTAGTTGCAGCGAAGTAAGCATCCCTTTGTAAACCATTTGTTTGGTCGAAAGACTTACAATATAAAAATTACGTTCTTTTGCTATATTGGATTGATAAATCGATTTTTCTATTTTTTTGCGAACTACATATAGCTTCAACTCCAATTCTTGTTGGTTGGAACTTCCTGTTACAAAAATTTGTTTTATTTGTGGTTCGTTGGATGCGGATATTTCTCCTAAAATATTACTATTGACTGGAACATCACGAATAGCCAATAAATTAAGACCTTCTTTTTCGACGTTTTCTTTAATGACGTCGAGGCACAACTCTGCTTTATGTTTTTCTTTTGGAAGAAAAACAAGACCTGTACCGTATTTCCCTTTGGCGGGAACGGGAATGCCTTGTAGTAAAATAAACTCGTGCGGAATCTGAACTAAAATTCCCGCACCATCACCTGTCTTGTTGTCCGCACTTTCAGCTCCACGGTGGACCATATTTTCCAGGACTTGTAAACCTTTTTCTACTATTTCGTGCGATTTTTCGCCATAAAGGTTTAATACCAGACCTACACCGCAAGCATCGTGCTCATTGTTAAATGAATACAGCGATTGCTGTTCGTATTCATCAATTTGTAATGGGTTTGAATTCATAAAATTTTTTTTTGTTTTTTAAAACTGTTTTGGAAAAACAGTTTTAAAACCTTGGTTTTATTGTGCAAAATAGTGGGAACACTCTTTTTGAAAAGTTTCCCACTATTAATTTTAAAAGATATGTATGTAATGTCTAACTTATCTGATAAATAGCAATTCTCTATATTTAGGTAATGTCCACATTTCGTCATCAACGATTAATTCTAATGCATCTGCATTCGAACGGATAATATCGAAATAAGGCAATACTTTATCGTGATACGCTAATGCTTTTTCGTATTCGCCTTCAATTTTATTCGCTTTGCGACGAGTGTCAACCAATTCATCAACAGCTTGCTTGATATTAGCAATATGATCGCCAATTTCAACAATCAACTCAGCATCCAACTTGCCTAATTTTTGAGCTTTTTCTCCGGAAAATACATTATTGATTTTTGAAACATTATCTAACAAGAAACTCTGGTAGCGAGTTGCAATCGGAATGATATGATTGATTGCCAAATCGCCCAGTACACGTGCTTCAATTTGAATCTTCTTAGTGTATGTTTCCCATTTTACTTCGTTACGAGCGTGTAATTCTTTTTCAGTCATTACCCCCATTGAAGTAAACAATTTGGTGCTTTCAGCGGTTGTGTATGATTTGAATATTTCAGGGACACTGGTTTCGCAATTCAAACCACGTTTTGCGGCTTCTACTTTCCATTCTTCGCTGTAACCGTTGCCGTCAAAACGGATAGCTTTAGATGCTTTAATGTATGATTTTATAACATCAAAGATAGCTTTTTCTTTGCTTGATCCTTTCGCCATTTTTGCATCAACTTCTGCCTTAAACTCTGTCAATTGAGCTGCAACAGCTGTATTCAATGCTGCCATAGCAGACGAACAGTTAGCTGATGAACCTACTGCACGGAATTCGAAACGGTTTCCGGTAAAAGCAAATGGAGAAGTACGATTACGGTCGGTGTTATCAAGAAATACTTCAGGAATACGAGCAATACCTAGGTGAAGTTTCTTTTTGTCATCCATAATAATGGCTTCTTCACTTGTACTATTTTCTAATTTATCCAAAATACTAGTCAACTGTGTTCCGATAAATGCTGAAATAATAGCAGGAGGAGCTTCATTTGCACCAAGACGGTGAGCATTTTGTGCCGTCATAATGGATGCTTTCAATAGAGCGTTGTTTTTATAAACAGCTAATAGTGTGTTAACCAAGAAAGTAACAAACAAAAGGTTTTCTTCCGGAGTTTTTCCCGGAGTAAACAAACCTACGCCGGTATCTGTTCCGAGAGACCAGTTGTTGTGTTTTCCTGAACCGTTAATTCCTGCAAATGGTTTTTCGTGCAATAACAAACGAAAACCATGACGACGAGCAACACGTTTCATGATGGACATCATCAATAAGTTTTGGTCAACAGCCAAGTTGCATTCTCCGAATATAGGAGCCAACTCAAATTGGTTTGGTGCTACTTCGTTGTGACGAGTTTTAGCAGGAATACCGTATTTATATGCTTCAAATTCAATATCTTTCATGTAAGCAGCTACACGGCTAGGAACTGCACCGAAATAATGGTCATCCAATTGTTGGTTTTTGGCAGATTCGTGTCCGAGTAGGGTACGTCCTGTTAATAATAAGTCGGGACGAGTAGCGTATAAGCCTTCGTCAACAAGGAAATATTCTTGTTCCCAACCTAAGTAAGCAAATACTTTTTTGACATTTGGATCAAACATCTGACAAACAGCAACTGCCGCTTTATCTACTGAATTCAATGCCTTTAAAAGAGGAGCTTTTAGGTCGAGCGATTCACCTGTGTAAGAAATGAATATGGTAGGAATAACCAAGCAATCATCCACTACAAATGCAGGAGAAGAAGGATCCCATGCTGTATAACCACGTGCTTCGAAAGTGCTTCTGATACCACCACTTGGAAAGGAAGATGCATCAGGTTCTTGTTGTGCCAATAACTTTCCTGAAAAGTCTTCAATAATAGCTTCACCCGGAGCTCCTGCATAATCAATAAAGGAGTCGTGCTTTTCAGCTGTACCATCAGTTAATGGCTGAAACCAGTGTGTGTAATGAGTTGCACCCAACTCGGTTGCCCAAAGTTTCATGCCTGCTGCTACCTGATTAGCTATAGCTAAATCAAGAGTCGCCCCTTTGTTAATGACATTTTTAACTGCTTTCAAGGTGTCTTTTGAAAGATATTTCTCCATAGCAACACCGTTGAATACATATTTACCATAATAATCTGAGGTAAACTTGGAAGGAGGAGTTACTGCAAGGGCTTTTTTCTTAAAAGCCCTCTTCTACTGCTTTAAATCTTAATGATGACATATTTTTTATTTTAAAAAGGTTTTTTTTATCTTAATTCTTGTGAGGAGAAAAATACTCCAACATTCTGACATCAAACCATTACAAAAATAATGAAAATGATATCTTTAAATGCTTATTTCTATGTTTGTAAAAATAAATAAACAACAAAATTGCAAAATGAAATAAAAATGCATTGATTTAGTTATAAATAGAAACAAAAATAAACAAAATAATTTTAAAATGATACTTTTGTCTGTTTTCCAATTGTGAAAATTCTGTAATCACTTTTAAAACATGGGTTCTGAAATTTCTAAATCAAATCCGTGAAAGATCGCAATGTTGTGTTATTGTAGTACCATACTACCAATTTTAATCTGAAATTTCGAAAAAGACAGGTCATTTTGCAATGACCTGTCCGAGTCAAGCTACTAGTAGAAATTTTACGGAAAACTACTAATCGAACTTGGTATAAGCTGTTTCTCCGTGTTGTGTTTCGTCCAACCCAATGGCTTCTTGTTTGTCGGAAGCTCTTAATCCGAATATTTTATCAGTAACCTTGAACAGAATAATGGTACCGATACCTGAGTATAGAATCGTAGCACCAACGGCTATCAGTTGTACCAATAATTGATGCCAGTTTCCGTAAGCAGCACCGCTGTAAGCCGATTGGATAGCGGGTGTAGCCAATACTCCTGTAAGAATAGCTCCGATGATACCACCAATACCGTGTACTCCAAATGCATCCAAAGAGTCATCGTAACCTAATTTTGGTTTTATGAATGCCACCATACCATAACATACAAGTGAAACAACTACGCCGATAATTAATGCTCCGGTTACACCAACAAACCCTGCGGCAGGTGTAATGGCAACTAATCCTGCAACAGCACCTGTACTTATACCAACAACAGTAGGTCGTTTGTCAACAAACCAATCAATTAATGCCCAAGTAAGAGCGGCAGTGGCTGCAGCTATGTGAGTAACCATAAAGGCGTTTCCTGCCAATCCGTCGGCAGCTAATCCGCTTCCGGCATTGAAGCCAAACCAACCGAACCAAAGTAATCCCGCACCCATCACTACGTACGTAATATTGTGAGCAGGGATGGCATGACCTTTATAATCGCGGCGTTTGCCCAACATAACAGCTGTTACAATAGCTGCAATACCCGCATTTATATGGACAACAGTACCTCCCGCAAAGTCTAAAGCTCCCAACTTAAATAACCATCCGTCTGCTGACCATACCCAGTGAGCTACCGGATTGTATATCAATAATGACCATAAAATGGTGAACACCAAAAATCCTTTGAATTTGATCCTTTCGGCAAATGCACCAATAATAAGTGCGGGTGTAATCACAGCAAACATACACTGAAACATAATGAACACAATGTGAGGAATCGTTCCGACAGTAGTGCCATCAAGTGCTGTTTGTGAATGTGAAATAAAGTAAGGACTTAGGTCACCAAGGTTGATGTTTTGCAAAAATGCCCAGTCGAAACCACCTATAAACGGTGCCAAAAATCCTTTTGAACTTCCGAAGGATAAACTGTAACCACAAATGACCCATTCAATACTAATTACCGCTACAATCATAAAACATTGCATAAATACGTTCAAAACGTTCTTACGACGGACAAGACCTCCGTAAAAAAGAGCTAATCCGGGCATTGTCATAAGTAACACAAGTGCTATGGCGACAATCATCCACGCTGTATCTCCCGAATCCACGGTTGGTGCAACTGCTGCAGTTGCTTGAGCAGACACCGTTGAACTGAACAGTGCTAACATGGTTAATATAGATATAATATACTTTTTCATTTCTATTCTTATTAGATATTAAACATTAGATTTATTCTGGTTGTTGCTCTTTGTTATAAAGAGCTTCAGGTCCTGTTTCGCCGGTTCGAATGCGGTATGTTTCTTGTATGTCCGCAACAAATATTTTACCGTCACCTTGTTCGCCTGTATAAGCGGATTTTAAAATTGCTTTTACCGTTTTGTCAACATTGACATCACGAACAACAATGGATATCATTCGACGTTGAATGTAACCAGATTTAAATACTTGTCCTCTAATAACCTGTTCTTCGGTTGATTTCCCCAAACCGGTAATGTCCCAGTAAGAAAACCATTCAATCCCCACGTCAGATAAGGCTTGTTTTACGTCTTCAAATTTTGACTTGCGAACAATCGCTTCAATTTTTTTCATAACCGTTTTTTTAATAATTAATGAATTTGCTATGTCTCGAAATTTTTTATTGTTTTCCTTTCGGATACAAATGTATGACATATATTTTATATATCAAAACAAAATGATTTAAAAATACAATAAAAGTTATCAATAATATATTTATTTGATTGAAAAGCTCGCAAAAAGATATCAAAAACAATATAAAATGCACAAAATGATATATTTAACTTTCGCCTTATTTTGTCAAGATTTGTATAGAAATAGGGTTTAATTTTTTTGCTTAAAAACAAAAATGGTGGCATTCTTAGAATGCCACCATTAGGTGTAGTTGTATTTAGATAATTTTAAATTCTTATAAAGACTTTCATTATAGTGTCTTTACTTAAAATCTCAAAAAAAAAGACAGGTCATTGCAAAATGACCTGTCCGAGTCAAGCTAACTAGTAGAAATTTTACGGAAAACTACTAATCGAACTTGGTATAAGCTGTTTCTCCGTGTTGTGTTTCGTCCAAACCAATGGCTTCTTGTTTGTCGGAAGCTCTTAATCCGAATATTTTATCAGTAACCTTGAATAGAATAATGGTTCCAATACCTGAATATAGAATTGTAGCACCAACGGCTATTAGTTGTACCAATAATTGATGCCAGTTTCCGTAAGCAGCACCGCTGTAAGCTGATTGGATAGCAGGTGTAGCCAATACTCCTGTAAGAATAGCTCCGATGATACCACCAATACCGTGTACTCCAAATGCATCCAAAGAATCGTCGTAGCCTAATTTTGGTTTTACATAAGCAACCATGCAGAAACAAATAATTGACACGACCATTCCTATAATTATGGCACCGGAAATTCCAACAAATCCGGCTGCCGGGGTTATGGCCGCTAATCCTGCTATTGAACCGGTACTTATGCCAATTACTGTAGGCTTTTTATCTATAGCCCAATCCAATAAAACCCATGTTATGGCTGCAACTGCTCCTGCAATGTGGGTAACCATAAGAGCATTTGCCGCTAATCCATCGGCAGCCAATCCACTACCGGCATTGAATCCGAACCATCCGAACCAAAGTAATCCGGCACCCATCACTACGTATGTAATGTTGTGAGCAGGAATAGCATGACCCTTATAATCGCGACGTTTGCCTAACATGATGGCTGTAACTATGGCAGCCATACCTGCATTCACATGAACAACTATTCCCCCCGCAAAGTCCAAAGTTCCCAGTTTGTATAACCAACCATCTGTAGACCAAACCCAGTGAGTCACGGGATTATAAATGAATAATGCCCATAAAATAGAAAAAACGAAAAATCCTTTAAAATTTATGCGTTCTGCAAATGCACCAATAATTAGAGCCGGGGTAATAACCGCAAACATACATTGATACATTATGAAAGTAATGTGAGAAATTGTGCCAACGGCTTTACCATCAAGTCCTATTTGTGAATGTGAAATAAAATAAGGGCTGATGTCCGATATTTTAATATTATGTAGAAAAGCCCAATCGAAACCGCCAATGTACGGGGCGAGGAATCCTTTTGTACTTCCAAATGACAAGCTATATCCACAAATTATCCATTCGATGCTAATTGCAGCTGTAATGACAAAACATTGCATAAACACATTTAATACGTTTTTGCGACGAACAAGACCTCCATAAAAGAGAGCTAATCCGGGCATTGTCATGAGTAATACCAGTCCTATAGCAACAATCATCCATGCCGTATCCCCCGAGTCTATAGTCGGTGCGACCGCTGCAACAGTTGCCGTTTGGGCAGATACTGCCGAATTGAACAGCACCAACAGGGTCAATATGGATATAAGATACTTTTTCATTACTATTCTTATTTAGTGTTTTACATTTATTCCGGTTGTTGGTCTTTGTTATAAAGAGCTTCAGGTCCTGTCTCGCCGGTTCGAATGCGGTATGTCTCTTGTATGTTTGCAACAAATATCTTACCGTCACCTTGTTCTCCTGTATAAGCAGATTTTAAAATTGCCTTTACCGTTTTGTCGAGATTGACATCGCGAACAACAATGGATATCATTCGGCGTTGAATGTAACCTGATTTGAAAACTTGTCCTCTAATAACCTGTTCTTCGGTCGATTTTCCCAAACCGGTAATGTCCCAGTAAGAAAACCATTCGATGCCTGCGTCATATAAAGCTTGTTTTACATCTTCAAATTTTGACTTCCGAACAATCGCTTCAATTTTCTTCATAATCGTTTTTAATTAGTGAATTGTCATGTATTGAAATCTCTTACCGCTTTTTTCGGACGCAAATGTATAACATATGTTTTATGTGTCAAAACAAAATGATTGTTAGATGTGAAAAAAATCATCAATAATACATATTTTAACATAAAAAACACGCAAAAGTATATAAAAAGACAGTGCAAAACCACAATATGACATATTTGTAAAATAGCTTGTTGCTTGTGTCATAAAGATATGCTTTAGTCTTTTTTGTACACAAACAAAAATGGTGGCATTTTTAGAATGCCACCATTAGGTGTGAATTATATTAGATGATTTTTAAATTGTTATCAATCCTTCCATCATCTTTGTTAAGATATAAATATGCAACATTATCTTGAAAGTGGAGTTTCTGAGTTTCTATCCATTTTAATACCTGAATAAGCTTCTGCTCCCATTTCAGGAATATCAAGACCTGCTAATTCATCTTCCGGTTTAACTCTGTTTCCAACTGTTAAATCTATGATTTTGAATACTATAAATCCAACTATACCTACATAGATTATATTTGCACTAACTCCGATAAGTTCAGCTAGGAATTGACCTCCATCTCCATAGAATAAACCCGTTACGCCACCGGCAATACCGTTTAATCCGTCTCCGTAACTTCCATCAGCAAATAAACCTAGGGCAAGACAGCCAAACAATCCGTTTGCTCCGTGTACAGCTATGGCACCTACAGGGTCATCGATTTTTAGTTTGTTTTCAACAAAGAAAGCAACTTCTATAACAAGGATACCTGCGATTAAACCGATTATTGCTGCAGATTGCACAGATACAAATGCACAAGGAGCCGTAATAGCTACCAAGCCGGCTAACATACCGTTACACATCATGCTGACATCGGGCTTTTTGGTTTTGAATATCCACATATAAAGCGTTGAGGCAAGTGCTCCTGTTGCTGAGGCTATCATCGTGTTTACAGCAACAACTGACATTCTTAAATCGCCACCGGCTAATGTAGATCCTGCGTTGAAACCGAACCATCCGAAAGCTAATACGAAACTACCCATTACAGCGAAAGGAAGGTTGTGTCCAGGAATAGCATTTGCTGATCCGTCTTTATTGTATTTTCCCAAACGTGGACCAAGCATTTTTGCTCCAACAAAGGCTAAAACACCACCTGTAAGGTGAACGACAGAAGAGCCTGCAAAGTCAACGTGTCCATGACCTAAACCAAACATGTTTCCTAGTTGAGACAACCAACCGCCACCCCATACCCAGTTTCCGTATATGGGGTAAATGATAGTCCCGACAGCAAGTCCGTAAAGAACGAATGATACGTATTTCCATCTTTCAGCCATAGATCCTGTAGGAATTGTGGCGGTAGTATCCATAAATACCATTTGGAATAAGAACATTGCAAATACAGCAACATCATAAGTTCCATTTAAAAAGAAACCCTTTGTTCCTATCAATCCGAACGTATGTCCGAAGATGTTTATCGCAAATTCTTGGTTTAATCCATCGTAACCACCCAGAGTTCCTAATGGACCGACTCCTCCGAACATAAATGCAAACCCACAGATAAAGAATCCGATCATTCCAAGAGGATAAATCAAAAAGTTCATTGCAAAAGTGTGTGCAGCATTTTTTGCACGAGTCAAACCTCCTTCAACCATAGCAAATCCAAGTTGCATAAACATAACCAAGAAGCCTGCAACTAACACCCATACCATGTTGATGGCTATTTTATTGTGACCTGCTTGTTCGGCAACCTCTTTCAAGGTTGGATCTCCTGATTTGGCAGCTGTTACATCCGTAACTGTTCCCGTTGCTGCACCACTCGGGTCTACTGCTTTCTCTGCATATACATAACTTGATGTAGATGCTGCTACTAAGATAAGCAGTATGATTGTTATAATCTTTTTCATAACCATTTCTCCTATATTTAATTTATTGAGCTAATTAGTTTAATCTTCTTTGTTATACAATGAAGTGTCTCCTTTTTCGGCGTTCCTTATACGATAAGATTCATCTATTGGAGAAATAAAGATTTTGCCGTCACCGATAACACCTGTTTTTGCTGCTTTTAAAACAGCATCAACTGTTCTTTGTACATTGATATCGCGAACCACGATAGTTAGGAGCTGTCGCGGAATATAGCTCGTATCATAAACGGTTCCCCGATATGATTTTTGAGCCTTTTTTACTTCGTTGCCTACGCCTGTTACGTCCGCATAGGTAAAGAAATCAATCCCTGCTTCGCGAAGAGCATCTTTTACTTCTTCAAATTTAGAAGAGCGGATAATTGCTTCAATCTTTTTCATTTTGTTTTATTTTTAAATGTGATTAATACTCTTAATGGTGCTAATTATTTTTATAATGTCAATCCTGCGACGAAAAATACATTTCCGGATTCAGGATTTGCACCGGCTATTCCGTAAACAGGAAGACCGAATTTGTCTGTAATCTGAATCGTTTTGCTAACCTTTAATCCTATGTTAGTAACTGCAAATCCATCGTTTCCATAGGTCGCACTTTCCAATAAGGAAGCTCCTACAAATACCTTTGCAATAGGAGAAATCTGGTAACCTACTTCAGCATATGTTGAATATGCATTATCTCCATCTGCTTTTTTATCAGCACCTGCAAACATTGTATTGATTGATGCACTAAATGCCGAACCTGTGTATGCTAATGATCCTTCAAATACATGACCTGTTTCGCCGGCATCGTATTTAAAGTAATTAGGCTGAACGCCAAAATTGTAGTAGTAATCGGTAAGAGTCACTGCTAAGGATGGGGTAATAGCATAAGAAGCATACAAATCAACTTCTTTTACATTGCCAATGAAACTGCTTGATGCCCAAGACCCGATAGTGAAACCACTAACTGCATAAGATAAATATGGCTGAATACACGGAGTTCCGCCTGTTCCTTCTTGAGGAATACCACGCCATACATAAGAACTTACTACGTCGGCACCTGTAGAGAATTGTGCCATAACGCTTGTCGATGAGAATAATGCAATCGCACAGATTGCTAAAAACTTCATTTTTTTCATAACTTCATTTTTTTTAATTAATAAATATTTATATCCGTATTAAAATGATTTACCAACGACAAAGAGAAAGATTGTTTTTTTTGTTAATTATTAATGTTTTTATGTCGTTTTATCATTATGCTTTGTAATACGATGTAAAAGTATGCAAAATGATAGCAAATTTTAATAAAACAAAGCAAAAAGATATAGAAAAATGTTTTAAGCTTTCAAAATGACAACAATAATAAACGCAATGGTGTCAATTTGAAAGCATAAACAATATATTTGCTTTCAAATTGATATTTTTACGATTTGTTTAATTGTTAATTTTTTTACTTTGATTTTTGTGATTTAGTTCAAAAAGATGTTATTGAACTTAAAATGGAGTTTTTTTGTCAAAAATGTTCGATTTTAGAAAAAAAAGGATGGTAAAAGTCTGAAAATACAGGAGCTTTTTTATTTGACGAGGAATTTTTCTGCTATTTTATATCTGAGAATGGTATAATAATAGATTATGCGAACCTTTTATTCACAAAATTTAGCAAATATTGTATTGTGGGGTACTTTACTTTTCTTTGATACCAAGTAGTTGTGGTTGTTTAGAAGTATGTTTTTACTGCAAACTCAAACTGATTTATAAATATTTCTTTAAACCTTGAAATGTTGTTTTGTTCGTAAAATAGTAGCAATGCTTTTTTATAATCGACGGAGTCTATTGTCCTAAATGAAATAGGACAATATTTGTAGTTCATTAAAATAGCATTACTTACAATTCTGGCAGTTCTTTTGTTTCCATCCATAAAAGGCTGAATGTATGATATTAACAGTAAAATAAACAGTGCTTTTTCGAAGACATTATCTTTGCTGTTTACTAATTTACAGGCCGATTCCAATGCTTCACGAATCTGAAATTCGTTGTCCAAGGGACGGTAATTCGTTCCTGAAATACCAATTCTTCGTTTTCTCAGGTTTTTGTCAACAGCTAATTCTTTGGTAAGTAAACTATGAATATCTTCAATGTTAGAAATTGTCAGGGGAATTAAATAATCCGGATTTTCTACCATGAAATCAATCGCATCTTTGTGGTTCAGTAGCATGATAGCTTCTTCTTTTGTCTTTCCTGCAGCCGTTTCTTTTTCTTTAAGTAGTCTTTCCGTTTCAAGTAATGAATATGTATTCCCTTCTATCTGAGACGATTTCCAACTTAAATCAATAGCAAGGCGTTCCAGTTCTTTTTTGTATTCAAGATCAGACAACTGGGCAATGTTTTCTCTATATTTTTTCTGTAAGTCAGCTAGTTTTGAAAGTTCCGTTTTAGTAAAAATGTTATTTTTGTCCAATAGGTCAAAAATGCTTGGATTGAAATCTTCTTTTATTTTTCTTTCGTCAATTTCTTTTAGATAGTAACTCTCTAAGTTGATGGAGTATAATAAATCGTAAGAAGGCGAGATGAAATATCTTGTTCCTTTTCCTTTTCCTTCTGCAGTAATAATATAGTTATCGGTTAAAAGTTGAGACAAAATTCGTTTAACCGTGGCATAACTGATTGAAATTGCAAATTCCTTATGAATTTCACCCCGAAGAGCAGTTGGCATGGTTTTGAATGAAATTTAAAATTGCTGTTTGTCTTGATTCAGCCATCGTTTTATGTATTTAGCTCACAAATATACAAAATAAGGCTCAATTTTATTCAAAAACTGAGCCTTATTTTTTTTTAATGAGCTATAACCGAGGCTTGGGGTAGTGGTAGCATTGTATAATACTATATTGATAAGAAAAATATCACGTCCATAAAACTGTCATCCAAAGGTACCTGTAGCACTTTGTCAATTGTGGTTTTATACCGGTTTATATGTCCAATCAGAAAAAATATTGAAATTCATATTGTTTTACTGCCATATTTTATTTGACTTTTACACTATCTTTGTGTAAAATCTTTCATAAAATTGTTGTGGAAAAAGAAAGTTCGGTGTTGTTACTTTTTACCGGTGGAACCATCAGTATGTCTGAGGATCCGGCTACAGGTGCGTTGCGTCCTATTGATTTTGACCGTTTGCAAAATTATATGCCTGAACTGAAACATTCCGGTATTCGCATTAAAAGTATTCCCTTTTTGCCACTTATCGATTCTTCCGATGTACAACCTCTTGTTTGGAAACGCATTGTACGAACCATTCAAGAAAATTACGAAGAATTTGACGGATTTGTGGTGCTTCACGGTACGGATACAATGGCATATTCGGCTTCGGCACTGAGTTTTATGCTCGAGAATCTTTCTAAACCGGTAATTTTTACAGGAGCTCAGTTGCCTATCGGAATGATGCGGTCGGATGCCAAAGAAAATTTACTGACGGCTATCGAAATAGCTTCGGCAAAAGAAAACGGACGATCTATAGTGCCTGAAGTGTGTATTTTTTTCGAAGATAACCTGTTTCGGGGAAATCGTACTACCAAGAAAAATGCCGAACATTTCAATGCCTTCAATTCGTATAATTATCCGCCACTTGCCAAAGCCGGTGTACATATCAAATATTTCCGTTCGTATATTCATTATCCCGAGGCTGAAACTCGTCTTCGGGTTCGGACAAGAATTGATCAGCACGTCGTTATTTTGAAATTGTTTCCGGGAATAACCGAACAGACGGTGCACGCTATACTCCATATTGACAATTTGAAGGCGGTTGTATTAGAGAGTTTCGGAGCCGGAAATGCTCCACGATGGACGTGGCTGTCCGATTTGTTGCAAGATGCAATAGGGCGTGGCATTCTGATAGTAAATAAAACCCAGTGCAGTACCGGTTCGGTGGAAATGGGACGCTACGAAACCAGTCTGAATTTGCTACAAGCAGGAGTGATAAGTGCTTTCGACTGTACCACCGAAGCCATTGTTACCAAATTAATGTACCTGTTGGGTGAATATGCTTCGCCCGACGATGTGAAACAACAATTAGGTATAAATATGCGAGGGGAAATGACCGTGCTTTGAACTGAGTTAGCATCGCTTTTACGCACGAATCTTTTCGTTTGTATGGTCAGAAAATAGATATGCAAAAGAAATAAATAAATTCACACATGAAAAGATTCGTGCGTGAACATAGGGGAATGCGGAAGAAAAATCTGTAAATTGCTTGTAAACAGACGATTGCATATGTATGAGCGTTAGCGGTTAGTGCATTTTTTCTCAATTTATAAATCAAAATATAATTGTAAATATCCATTCAATGAAATTAGCCTCAATTGAATGTCATTAATTTTCCATATTCTTCCTTTCCAATTTTCAGTTTTCAGTTCTTCATCAAAAACATCACCTTGATTATTCATGTCAACACCAAAGTGTGCAACTAACAATTTAACCAAGAGCTTTATTTCAATACTATGAGTGTAGTTTCCATTAGTTGGTGAACTTTTTGAAAGAAAGATAAAAGATTTCTCATTGCTAGCTGGTTGTACAACAACAATTTTATTGAAAATATCAAATATGAAATATGGAGTTATATAAATTTTTTGGAATCCTTTTTCATCTAAATACTCATAATAATTATTTGATTTCAATATTCCAAGAAAGTTGTCAATATGTCTTTCTGTACTCTCTATATTTAAAAACCTGTTATAATGTTCTATAAATTCATTTGGTTTAAAAACCAAAGTATTAAGATTTAATTTCTTATAAATTTGTTTTGTTTTATTATATGATTTGGTGTCATTTATTACATAGAAGTTGCAAGTCGAGGCAAATGCACAATGAAATGAGTCTTCAGTCGTGTTCTTGAAAGTTTCTTTTCTTTTATTTGGTTGCATTTTTACAGTGTCCTCTTGGTAACCATGCATGTCGAGCATTAAATACTCATTTGATATTTTATTATACCATTCGGGTGCGTTTCTTGAGTTATCAATACGAATGTTAATTGGTGGCTGAAATTTATCATGAGCTTTGTCAATGATTTTGTATGGATTTTCGGAATTGAAGATTTTATCCCTACTTATTCCCAGTCCTTTTTGTGTAATCTCTCTTAATTTCTTATAATCTTCAGTTTCATTTAAGTTTTGATATTTTTGTCCAAAACTTTTAAAAAAACCATCCATTGTTGGATTTTCTTCTAGCCCAGGAAAGAGTTGATTAAAATTTTTTTTACCTTCAGGATTATTGTAAATGTCTTTTAAAAAGGAGTCTACTGGAATAGATTTTAGTAGTGTAATGAGTGTTTTTCCTAATTCTTTCGTTAATTCATTCTCACAGAAAATTTTTTCTAAAGCGTCCAAGTTGAAATTAGTCATAAATCCGATATTGTCAACTCTATCTTGAAATAGCAACTTTGGATTCGACTGATTGATAATAATGTCTTTCCCATTATTTGAAAGACAATAATTGTCAGTTATACTTGTAATAAATTCTAAATCTTTTTCAATTCTCACTAGTTGTTCTGCTTCTTCAGAATAACTGGATAGAATGTCTCCTATATGTGAAGTAGAATAGGGAATGGAAAATCTATCTTTATTAGATAAAATATTAAAAAGGTCATTCAGATAACCACCTTTCATTTGAGCCATTACATTCCAATCGAGATAAACTTTAATCATTTTAATTGCATTCTGTTTTGCATTATCGTAACATCTGTGCATGAGCACTTCTAACTCTTATATAAACACCTCATTGCTCCTATATCTGCCTTAGCAATTTTATTTCATTTATTTATCTTGCTGTATAACAGTGAAAAATGCAAAAACAAAATTTTAAGACTACTGCTTTATAAATTTCATTGTTGTAATTTTGTTATTATCATGGATCTTGATCAGATAAAATCCACTCATTAAATTACTAATATCTATTTTATTATCGGGAATATTCCTACTTAAAACGATTTTTCCATCGGTATCATAAATTGATATAGTTGGATTTGTTGTAAATCCATTGATAAATAGAATATTATTAACAGGATTTGGATATAAAAAAACGCTTTGTTCAATAAGGTCTGTAATTCCTGTTGTTAGTTTTACTGTTGCTTGTTTACTTTCGCCGTTTACAATCAAATTGAAGATTAGGTTATTTATATTTTGAGACGGTGAAAAAGGTATTTTCATAAATATTTCATTGTTTGCGGGTGTGTAAGCAGTGGCAAGACCTATTGCATAACATGTTGATGTAATATTTTGTGCGAAAATCATATTTGAATTTAAAATCAGTGGTTGTCCGAGCAATCCAATATTGTCTGTCGCTGTCAGGTTTAAACCATATAGCTCTCCTATTGAACTGAAATAGAGATAACCATTTTCTGCCTCAATGTTTATTGTAGCCGTTGGTGAATTATCAGTATTATTTTTCTCAGAAACAGGAAAAGTTGAAATTAGTCCGGCAGAAAATTTTAAAATTAAACTTGCATCATTTGCTGTGATATTGGGAATATTATCTACATCACCGGTAGTAATTCGCCAAGTTGCCCATGGTAATGTAAAATCTTTGGGTGTTAGACCAACTGAATACTGTAATGCTAACGCAGCATCAAGAGTTTGGACGTAAGTGTTATCATCAATGTCGCCATAACGCAAAGGAATAACATTGAAACTTGCTCCACTTATTGGGGCTGGTGTTACAGCATTTCCAACTTCATCAGTTACATTACTTACCATAACATTTACCGTGCCATCTCCTTTAGCTATGGTATAAGTGTAGGTGTAAACAGTAGCTGAAACTTTTATCATGTCGGTTTCTGTAAGTGTATTTGCACCGGAAAGTGCTATTTTTAAGGTTGAATTATCAATTATTGGTTCGCTTAATGTTGCAGTGATTGTAATGTTTTCACCGTAATGAAAACTACCGCTTATATCGGAGTAGCTAATAGCAACAGTAGGAGCCACATTATCAATTACAAACGAACCTCCGCTGGTAGGTGTAACGACCACCACATTTCCGGCAATATCCGTTCCTGCTAAAAGCGAAACATTGACTTGCCCATTCGTATTTTCTACTGTGTAAGAGTATGTATAAACGGTAGAGCTAACTTTGGTCATATTGGTAGCTGCCAACGAAACAGCTCCTGAAAGGGATATTTGCGGTATCGGTGCATCTGCCATTTCTTCGTTAAAAGTGGCAGTAACGGTTACAACATCGTTTGGTTTTACTTTTGCATCGGTATCGGAGTAGCCAATAGCAACAGTAGGAGCGACATTATCAATTACAAACGAACCTCCGCTGGTAGGTGTAGCGACCACCACATTTCCGGCAATATCCGTTCCTGCTAAAAGCGAAACATTGACTTGCCCATTCGTATTTTCTACTGTGTAAGAGTATGTATAAATGGTAGAGCTAACTTTGGTCATATTGGTAGCTGCCAACGAAACAGTTCCTGAAAGGGATATTTGCGGTATCGGTGCATCTGCTATTTCTTCGTTAAAAGTGGCAGTAATGATAAGATTATCCCCAGATTTAACTTTGGCAGTAGACTTAGAATAGGTAATGGTGGCTGTTGGTGGAATATTTTCACGCACGTTAACCGTTCCGCTTGTTAGGTTAGAGATTGATGATGAATTATATAAAAATTTTGATAAGGTTAATGCAGAGTTCCCTTCTGCAATTCCCTTAAAATGTAATTTAAGAATATCCCCTGAACCTATTAAAGCGGTATTTGTCGTATAACTAATTTGTAACAATCCGGCAGTAGAGCTATTAACGACTACTGTACCACCATCGGCAATAGTTTCGGTAAGCGAATTATCAACGTATTGAATCTTTGCTGCATCATAGTTGAGATTAAATTGATAAGAAACAGCATTCTGACTTGTAACTAATTCGTTTGTTTTTATCTTAACGTCAAAAGTTTTATCAACATTCGTTGTGTAGTTTTCGGTGGAAATAATGGTGTTGTTAAAAAGCGATGCATGTGTGGCGACTTCAGCATCGGTTCTTTGAATATTGGATATATGTAATTCATCAATTGCAATGCCACTGGTTGTTCCTGTTCCCCAATAGGGAAAATAAACATAAGTTGTAGTGGCAAATGGTCTAAAGGCACTGGTTGTTTGGTTATCAATAGCCCCATTTATATAAATTTTTGTTGAACTCCCCCAGCTTATTGCAATATGTGTCCATTGGTTTAATGGAATAGAAGAATTACTTGTAAATTCAGTAATGGTACCTGAAAGTAACGTCCAATCGCTGATTTTTATTTTACCGGTAGCATCAATTTGTGAATGGAAATAATACCCTGCTAATGGTGTTGACGAAGCATTATTTGAATTAAAACAAATCAACCCTGTGCCATATGCCGTAGGTTTTACCCAAAATTCGATAGTTGCTGCATAAAGAAGGCTTGTGTTACAATAGTACTTAACAAAACCACTATTCGTAAAATTTGCAGCTTGTGACAATCCTCCTAAACCGGTAATATATTCCAGTGTGTTGTATGTAGTACCTGAAGATGAATTGTTAAAATGATCTAATATATATGAATTAGCGTCTGCTGTTATTTCTACACCTTGTCCGTGTAGACCCTGATTATTTATTATTAAAAAGCAAGTAGAAATTAATAGAGTGTAATATTTAATACTTTTCTTTTGAGGGTTAATAAACCACTGTGATGTAATTTTTTTCATAAACCAATATTTGAATTTATTGAGATAAATTAATAACCAAAAAGAGTCTTGTCCTAAAATATGGCTATAGGTTAAACGAAAGAATTAGTTATTGTAATAGACAAAATTAGGAGTGCTACGCCGTAAAGATAAATGAATTCTTTTATGGTTGTAAATATTGATGATTTTTTTTTGCCGCTGCCTTGGTATGTTTCTCATTAAAGGAAATTTAATCAAAAAGGAATTTGTTTTTTAGAATATCATTAACTCTTTTATTCTTCGTGCTTTCGCATGAATCATTTCGTGTAGCAATTTGTCTATCATTACCACATGATAAAATCTTCAATAGATGAGGTAATTAGGATTAAAAAAATTTATGATAACAAAAAATGAATTGGTTGTTAGCTGAAGAATTGTAGTTTAACCGAAAGTTCTTCTTGTTTTGTAATACTCTTTTTGTCGAGAGATATTTTTATTCTCATTTTGCAATTTTTCATCGTCAATTATCGCAAATAGAACAATAAAATAGTGGGCTTTATTACACACAAAAAAGTCCTGTAAGAAATAATAAATCATTAACTTACAGGACTCTACTGTTTGTCGGGGTGACAAGATTCGAACTTGCGACCACACGCCCCCCAGACGTGTACTCTAAACCGGGCTGAGCTACACCCCGTAGCTTTTTTGCGGAGCAAAGTTACATATAATTTTGTTTCTTCCAAAATTGATAAACACAAAAGCTGGCATCCATACAATAAAAAAACGCATAAAAAAGCCCTTGTCTTTTTAACGGGCAAGGGCTTTTGGCATATAAGCAATGGGTTATTTGGCTTGTTCCAATTGCAATGTTTTGGTAGGTTGGTCGCAAACTTCGGTTGGTCCGAAGTATTGGATAGGACCAGGATAAACGTAGCAGGTATTTACTGCCCATTCGGCACGGTTTTGTGCCAATTTTTTGAATGGAGCTCCATCCAAACGAACCAATGCTTTTTGTATAACCGGTTTCATGGCTCCATGACGACGTTCCATGTTCATCATCATGGTGATGGGAACACCGCCTGCAATCCATTTTTCGGCAGGAGCTGTTGTGTTACGGATAGAAGACATGTAGCCTGTTTTTCCGGCAGCTATTAATTGTGCGGCGTTTACTCCCAACGAATAGCAGTAGTCTGCATCGAAGTTAGAAGGAGCAGCACAACGACCTTCGTAGCCGAAGAAGTGTCCCAAACCTGAGAATTTACCGCTGTATTTTCCGGCAGCTTTCATTTCTGCCAACCGTTTGCCAACCATTTCGATAAGCAATTTTTCTGTTTCGATAAGTGAAACTTGTACGTTTCCGTGAGGGTCACGGTCAAGGGTTAATTGTTTGGCAATGCCTTCGGGTAAACTGTTATAAACGGCTGCACTCTGTTTGCTCAAACCTTTAATAGCTTCTTTTACATTGCTTTCGTGAGCCAATAGGTCGTTCAATTCAGCAATCAAAACTTTCATTTCAGGGATAAATTCAATCAAACCTTCGGGAATAAGAACTACACCGAAGTTGTTGCCTTGAGCAGCACGAGACGCTACTACATTCGCCACTGAATCAACTACTTCTGCCAAAGTCTGTTTTTTAGCCTCTACTTCTTCGGAAATAATGCAGATGTTGGGTTGAGTTTGCAAAGCACATTCCAAACCGATATGAGAAGCAGAACGTCCCATCAATTTGATGAAGTGCCAATATTTTTTTGCAGAGTTGGCATCACGCATAATGTTACCGATAACTTCGGAATACACTTTGCAAGCCGTATCGAAACCGAATGAAGTTTCAATCATTTCGTTTTTTAAGTCACCGTCAATAGTTTTTGGGCAACCGATAACTTGAATACCGGTTTTATTTTGTAGGTAATATTCTGCCAAAACGCAAGCGTTGGTATTCGAATCGTCACCACCAATAATAACCAAAGCTTTGATACCTAATTTGTTGCATATTTCTACGCCTTTGTCAAATTGTGCGGTTTCTTCCAATTTTGTACGACCTGAACCGATGATGTCAAAACCGCCTGTGTTGCGGTATTCGTCAATAATAGTATCGGTTAATTCGATATATTTATGGTCAACCAATCCGCCGGGACCACCTAAAAATCCATATACTTTAGAATTTTTATTCAATGATTTTACACCGTCAAAAATACCTGAAATAACGTTGTGCCCACCGGGAGCTTGTCCGCCGGATAGGATAACACCAACATTGATAGCTTCGTTTGAAGCTGCTTTCGCTGCAGATTCAAACGTTACGATAGGCATACCGTACGTGTTTGGAAATAATTTTTTAATTTCGGTTTGGTCAGCTACCGATTGGGTTGCTTTTCCTTCTTTGATAATAACATTGCCTTTTAACTCTTTTGGCAATTTGGGCTGATAAGCTGCTCTCGCAGTTTGTAATGCACTTTTAATCATTGTATTATATGTTTATATTTGGTTTAGTCAAACGTTGACAAAGATATAAAAAAGTTTGTTCGTGTGGTAAATGCTCTTATGTATATTTTAGCCCAATAGGGTCAAAATTAATACACTGCCTGACAGATTTTTTTGATATTATCTGCTTCTCCCAACGTGTAAAAATGTAAACTTGGAATGCCGAATTTAACCAGTTCTTTGCATTGTTGAATAGTCCATTCTACACCCGCTTGACGGGCCGCTTCGTTGTCTTTGCATTTCAAAACCTCGGTTACCAAATCTTCGGGCAAGTCGATGCTGAAAGTTTGAGGCAACAATTTGATATCTTTCAGTGTAGATATGGGTTTGATACCGGGAACGATAGGTACGTTAATGCCTTCTTCGCGACAATGTTTTACGAAATCGTAATATTTCTGATTGTCGAAAAACATTTGTGTCACGATGTATTCGGCTCCTTGTTCTACTTTTAGTTTTAGGTATTTCATGTCCGAAGCCATATTGGGAGCTTCGAAATGTTTTTCGGGATATCCTGCCACACCCATCGAAAATTGTGCCTTTTCGGCGTCTTTCAGGTTTTCGTCCAAATAAATTCCTTTGTTCATGCGATTTATTTGTTCCATCAAATCTAGGGTATGTTCGTGCCCGTCTTCTTTAGGAACAAAAATACGTGTTCCTTTTGGCGGGTCACCTCTTAGTACAAATAAATTATTGATGCCCAAAAAATGCAGGTCAATCAGTGTATTTTCGGTTTCTTCTCTATTTTGTCCGCTGCAAATAATGTGAGGAACAACTTCGATATTGTATTTATATTTGATAGCAGCAGCTAACGCAACGTTTCCCGGACGTTTTTTGCCCGTTCTTTTTTCAATCGAACCGTCTGCCAATGTTTTGTAAATAACCTCGGCACTGTGGTAGGTCATATTGATGTAGGAGGGGTCGAATTCGAGCAGCGGATCGATGGACTTGTAAACAGCTTCTATTCCTTTTCCTTTTAGGGGAGGAAGTAGTTCAAAGGTAAACAAAGGCTTTTTTGCGTTTCTGAGTTTTTCTGCTATATTCATTTTTCGCTGATTGTAAAATTAATGTTGCAAAAGCAAGCAAAAGTAACAAATTCCCATGGAATTACCGAAAGCTTATAGAATATTCTTGCCAATCCATTTTTTGATAATATCTTCTTGTTCACCTTTTCTTTTTGCATAATCGGTTAATTGATCGGAAGATATATTCCCTACGTCAAAATAGCAAGCTTGCGGGTTGGCAAAATATAAACCACTGACTGAAGCATTGGGATACATGGCGTAATTTTCGGTCAGACGCATACCGGTATTGTTTTTTGCATCTAACAGTCGGAAAAGAGTTTCTTTTTCGCTGTGGTCAGGTGCACTGGAGTACCCTATGGCGGGGCGTATGCCGGTATATTTTTCGTGTAATAAGGTTTCTATCGATGAGGAACTTTCTTGTGAATAACCCCAATATTCGGTGCGTATTTTTAGGTGTAGCCATTCTGAAAATGCTTCTACAAGTCTGTCTGCCAATAATTTAAGCATGATGGATTCGTAATGATTGTGTTTTGAATCATATTCTTCCAGCCATTTTTCTATGCCGATGCCGGCGGTTAATGCAAAAGCTCCAATCCAGTCGTTGTATTCTTTGGGGGCAATAAAATCACTTAAACAAAGATTTTGCTCTTTGTTAGGTTGCTGATTTCTAAGGAAATAAAATTTATCGGTTGCTTCATTTTTATTTTTATGCATCACCACATCGTCACCATCGGAGTAAGCGGGAAAAATGCCGAAAACACCGTTAAGCACCAACATCTTCTTTTCGATGATGTTTTGTAACATTTTTTTTGCATCGTTTAGCAATTTTGCAGCTTCTTGTCCTTTGGCATCATCTGCGTATTTGCCGCTGAGCTTCCAAACGTGTAAGAAAGCCGACCAATTAATAAATGGTATAATTTCCTTTATATCAACATCTTTCAATACTTTGACGCCTACAAATTTTGGCTCTATAGGAGCATTTTTTGTCCAATCTATAGTGGGCTTATTCTTTCTGGCTTCTTTCAAAGGGATAAATTTGGTAGCTCCCGTTTCCGCTTCATATTTTTGACGAATAGTTTCGTATTCAGCTTTTATTTCTTGAATATACGTTGGTGCAATCTCTTTAGACAGTAATTTAGATGCTACGGCAATATTTATCGAAGCATCTTTTACATAGATGACAGCACCGCTGTATGCAGGAGCAATTTTTACCGCTGTATGCATTTTTGAGGTTGTTGCACCACTGATAAGTAACGGAATAGTTAAACCTTCTTTTTCCATTTCTTCCGCCACGTGAGCCATTTCTTCCAAAGAGGGGGTTATCAGTCCGCTAAGCCCTATGATATCAACTTTTTTTTCATTTGCTACTGCAATTATTTTTTCAGTTGGTACCATTACGCCCAAATCAATTACTTCGTAGCCGTTACAAGCCAATACCACACCGGCAATGTTTTTGCCAATGTCGTGAACATCTCCCTTTACCGTGGCAATCAATACTTTACCGGAACTGCTTATTTCATCGCTCGATTTTTCGGCTTCGATGAAAGGAAGTAAAAAACTTACGGCTTTTTTCATTACCTGAGCACTTTTTACTACTTGGGGCAGAAACATTTTTCCGGAACCGAAAAGTTCTCCAACTGTATTCATGCCTTTCATTAGTGGACCCTCAATGATGTTCAAGGCTTTCGGATAAAGCGTCTGTGCTTCTGCAATATCTTGCTCCACGTATTCCGAGGTTCCTTTTACAATCGCATGGCAAAGTCTTTCTTTTACCGGTTGGTTTCGCCATTCATCGAGTTTTATTTCTTTGCTATCGCTGTTTTTTACCGAATCGGCAAAGTTAATCAGGTGTTCGGTGGCATCCGGTCTGCGATTGAGGATAACGTCTTCTGTCAAGGTTAATAAGTCTTGCGGAATGTTATCATAAATCTCAATCATTTCGGGGTTGACAATGCCCATATCCATTCCTACGCGAGTAGCGTGATACAAAAAAACGGTATGCATGGCTTCGCGTACTTTATTATTGCCTCTGAAAGAAAATGAAAGGTTACTGATGCCTCCACTGACTTTCGCATACGGTAAATTCTTTTTTATCCAGTCTACTGATTTGATAAAATCGAGTGCATAATTGTTGTGTTCTTCCAATCCTGTAGCTACTGCAAGCACATTTGGATCGAAAATAATATCTTCGGGATTAAAACGGATTTGTTCGGTTAGTAGTTTGTATGCTCTTTGGCATACGGCTATTTTGCGTTCGTATGTGTCGGCTTGACCTTTTTCATCAAAAGCCATAACAACAGCAGCAGCTCCATACTGCATAATTTTTTGAGCTTTTTCGATAAAAACAGCTTCTCCTTCTTTGAGAGAAATGGAATTGACAATGGATTTCCCTTGTACGCATTTTAACCCTGCTTCCAATACTTCCCATTTTGACGAGTCAATCATGATGGGCACTTTCGATACGGAAGGTTCTGTTGCCAAAAGGTTTAAAAAAGTAGTCATACTTTCTTTGGCATCCAGCATGGCATCGTCCATACAGACATCTATAATTTGTGCTCCGCCTTCTACTTGTTTTCGAGCAATGTCGATGGCTTCGTCGTATTTTTTTTCTGAAATTAAGCGAGCGAATTTTTTGGAACCTGCTACATTGGTACGTTCGCCGATATTGATAAAGTTATTTTCTTTTTTGATAACTAATGCTTCCAAACCACTCAAACGAGTTAAGTTTTCAGTATCAATTTTTTTTCTGGGTTCAAAAAGAGTTGCTTGTTGAGCAAAATGTTTGATATGATCAGGTGTCGTGCCGCAACATCCTCCAATGATATTAACAGCCTTGCTTTTGAAGAAATCTTCTATTTGATTCGTCATAATAGCAGGTGTCTGGTCGTACAACCCCAGTTCGTTAGGAAAACCTGCATTGGGGTAGGCACTGACATACGAGTTGGTAATTTTTCCTAATTCGATGATGTGTGGTAGCATATCTTTTGCACCGGTAGAACAATTTAGTCCGATACACAAGGGATTGGCGTGTGCAACAGAAACCACAAAAGCTTCCAATGTTTGTCCGCTTAGTGTTCGTGCACTTTTATCGAGTAATGTGCCTGAAATTATCAGGGGAATTGTTTTTCCTTTTTGACGAAAAATCTCTTTTATCGCATAAATAGCGGCTTTGGCATTGAGCGTGTCAAAAATGGTTTCAACAATCAGTAAATCGGCTCCACCATCCATCAAACCTGAAACTTGTTCAGCGTAAACTTTGGCTAATTGGTCAAAGTTTACATCACGGTATCCGGCATCTTCTACTCTTGGAGACATGGAAAGGGTCTTGTTTGTCGGACCCATAGAACCTGCCACAAAAAGTGGTTTTTTTTGGTGTTCATTGTTATATTCTTGAATGGCTTCTTTTGCCAAACGAACGGAAGTTTCATTTATTTCGTAAACAAAGCTTTCCATTCCGTAGTCAGCCATTGAAATTCTGTTTGAATTGAATGTGTTTGTGGAAATAATGTCTGCTCCGGCTTCAAGATATTGACGATGAATATCTTTTATAATATCCGGTTGCGTGAGCGACAATAGATCGTTATTTCCTTTCTGTGGTAGAGGGTGGTTGCTAAATCTATCTCCTCTAAAATCTGCTTCTTGCAGTTTACGAGTCTGTATCATCGTTCCCATCGCACCATCAAGTACCATGATACGCTTTGTCAAAATAGATTCGATTTCAGTCATTATAAAAATATTAACATAATTATGCCCGCAAAATTACGCAAATATTGCAGTTATACAATAATTATTATTCATAGGGTTAATGGGTTGGTAAGTGTTTTTATGCATATGTGCTACTTTCCTTTCGCTCAAAACTCTTCTGTACTTAAGATGCTGACAGACAGGTTGATGTCAAATATTCGTTTGTAAACTCTTATACAAAAAAAATAGTAACAAAAGCTACTATTTTTTTGAGAAACCGTTAGTGAGTTATTTTGTTGTTAATACCTCAACGCCATTGGCTTTTACGTTTATTTTTAATATATCTCCTTTGATGGAACATTTACTACCAAAAGTGCTGGTATATTTTTTTCCTTGCAGTACGATGGGTAATTTGATTGCTATATCTTTAGCATTCGTATTTCTGTTGAATACAACTATAGCTTCTTCGTTGAAATAATTACGAGCATAAGCCCATACATTTCTTTCGAGTTTTAATTCAAAAAAATCGCCGTAAATAAGAGCCAAATTATGTTTCCTTAATTGTCCCAATTTCGAAACGGTATTTAATACTCTTTTTTCATGTTGGTTCAACTGATTACCAAAACGCATGAATCTGCGACAATCAGGGTCATTAGCCCCCGGATTCCCAATTTCGTCGCCGTAGTATAATACCGGCACGCCTGGAATAGTCAAATTGAACGCATTCAATTGAATTAGTTTATCGTAAGCGGCAGTGTCTGTTAAACCGATTTTTCTATCCCAACCGGCGGCCTTAGAGTCTTCTCCAAATTTAACATCTCCCGAAGCATAAGAAATAAAACGAGCATGGTCTTGGTTTCCTGAAATATAGCCCATAAGATTATGGTTTCCATATGTTCGTAAGCTGGCATTTAGTGTATTACTTATTCGGGTAAAATCTTCCGAATTGAGTGCAAAGACAGATAAGGCATCGTCAAATACATTGAAATCGAACTGTCCGTCAAGCATACCCGTATTTACGTAACTATTTATTAGTTGTGGACTTCCATACGACTCACCAATTTGGTAAACGGGGTGTCCCCTTGGAATTTCCACTTCTTTTTTCAGCTTCAGCGTAAGCATTCTCCAAAATTCATCGTTTGCGTGTTTGCAAGCGTCATGACGGAATCCGTCCAAATTGAATTTTTTAATCCAATACACGGCTGAATCGGTCATCATGTTTACTATTTCAGGACGAGAATAGTCGATTGTCGGCAAGAAAACATCGAACCAAGTAGTCAATCGGTGGTCATTCCAACGTCCGACGTTCAGTGTGCCGTCCGGTAAATGAAGCGGTGTTGCGATGGTTGAATCACGTTGGTATAACGGGTATTTTTTATGTACGTGATTGGCTACATAATCGATAATAATATTCATGTTATTTTCGTGAGCCGTTTTTACCAATTCCCGCATTTCTGCATCTGTTCCCAAACGGAAGTCTATTTTAGAGGAAGAAATAGGCCAGTAACCGTGATATCCTGAAAACTTTGTTTTGGGTTTTGCCCAATCTCCATAAGGTTCCAAGGGGTTTTGAACGATTGGAGAAACCCAAATAGTGGTAAACCCTAATTTTTGAAAATAGCCTTCTTTTATCTTTTGTGTAATGCCGGCAATATCACCTCCTTGATAATCCACTTTCGGATTTACATCCGGTCTATTCATCGGGTGATTGTTTGTTTTATTCGCATCATTGAATCTGTCTACTATCAAAAAATAGATGGATTCTGCTTGTTTGTCAAACCTCGTAATTTTCTTGCAATCATTTAGAACAGAACCTTTTTCGAGTGGAATAAGCAAATCATTGGAAATGCCATAACGATTGGCAGAAAAAACGCGAATGAAGGATCTCTCCAGTTTTTTTGCTTCTTTTGGTAATGTAATGGTAAAATTTTTACCGTCAATATCAACAAAATCTGAGCTTGGTAATAAATAATTTTGCCAATATACGTACAACTGATTTGTCGGATTGAACGTTTGAACAGTAATGGTATTTTTGTCAAAGGATTTGGTCAACAATACAGGAGCTCTATCTTGTGAACCCGGAACATGTAGTACCGAATTGAACTTGCCGGAATTGTTATCGACTTTTTCAGGATTATTTTCGTCATAATTCCATTCGCCGTCAATCACCATTTGATACAAATATGTTCCGGGACTGACATTGATAGTAACTTCGTACAAGCCGTCTTTGTTTAACATCAAATCGGGGTGGGTAGAAGGTACCCAATCATTTATTTGTCCTGCTAATTGTATTCTTTTAGGCTTTTTCTCATGGGCATCATAGGTAAAAGTATAATCAATTTTGTTCGATCTTTTTACCAAAACAGAGTAGGGTACGCCTTTTACCCAAAGCGAAATGTTTACCAAACGAGGCATTGCATCCATTACTGCATAAACAGTATCTTTTTTAGAGGAGAGTTTTACTTTTACTCCTTTCCAATCGCTACTTACTGAGTCAATAGTGCTAATGTCAAGAATGTAATCTTGTGTCAAAAAATAATTGTCTCCCTTTGAAAAGGTCAACGTGGAATTTAATCTGACATTGTTGTTGGACTTTTCCGGTAAATTTAACGAGTTGTTATTGCCACAACCCGTTAAAAGAATACCGATAACAAAACAAAGCATTATTTTTCTCATAATCGCTTTATTTAACTTGCTCGATAGTTTGCTTTTCTTTAATCAAAAAGACTGAAATGGCTCCCAAGAGTAGGGAAACACCGGCTACGACCAACATATTCACTTGGTGTGAATTCACAAGGGCTAGAATATGTCCACCCAATAAAGCTGCTATAATTTGTGGCAAGCAAATGGTTCCATTGAATAGACCGAGATAAGCTCCCATATTTTTGCCGGAAATAGAGTTCGTTAAAATTGCAAATGGCATTGCCAACATAGCTGCCCAGGCAAATCCGATAGCAAAGTAAGAACCGAACAATATGTACTGGTCAGTAACAAATAATGTCGAAATGAACCCCAGACCTCCTATCAATAAACTGATGGCATAAGCCCATTTGGTAGAAGTCCACTTAATAAACAACGGCAATAAGGTCGCCCAAACAACGGAACCGATAGCTTGTACTGCAAACAAAATTCCAACCCAATTTCCGGCTTCTTGGTATCCGGCGGAGGCTACATCTGTTGTTTTCCAAATATTTTCTGCAATAGCTCCATTGGTATATGTCCACATATACATAAATGCCAACCAACAGAAAAATTGAACCAATCCGATTGTCCAAAATGTTTTTGGTGCGTGTAGCAGAAGTGATATAAAATCGGTTTTTTCTTTTTTCTGGTCTGCTGTAATACCGTGAAAAGCTTCAAATTCTTTCGGAGGCATTTCTTTTACCGTAACACTTGTATAAAGAACACACAAAATAAGAATAACGGCACCAATATAGAATGAATAAATTACCGAGTCGGGAATAATACCTCCAGCTGCTGTATTACTGATTCCCCACCAAGTAAACAAAAATGGGAAAAGATATCCTGCCAAACTGCCTGCATTACACAAGAAACTTTGGATGGAATAGGCAAGACCTTTCTGTTTTTCATTAACCATGTCGCCCACCATCATTTTAAAAGGTTGCATTGCCATATTGATAGAAGTATCCAACAGCATCAACATGATAAGCCCGAAAACCATGGCGTCAACATACATTTGATAGCTTCCTGCATTAGGAAGAAGACACATGACTAAAATGGCAATAAAAGAACCCAATAATAGGTACGGTTTACGTCTTCCCCAACGGGTCCATGTTTTGTCACTCAAAGAACCGATAATTGGCTGTACAATAATTCCCATTAGAGGAGGAAGTATCCAAAAATAGCTCAAGTTATGTGGGTCTGCACCTAATGTTGCAAAAATTCGGCTAATATTTGCACTTTGCAAAGCATAAGCAATTTGGACTCCGAAAAATCCAAAACTGATATTAAAAAGAGATGAAAATTTTAAATCGGGTTTATTCATGGTTAAATTAAAGATATAGATTATTGAATTTCAAGAATATAAACCGTTTTTCCGGGAATGGAAATGCCGTTTTTCAAATTGAATTTTTGCTGTGTTGTAATTTCCTGTCCCGAAGTTTTTGATCCTATCACTTCAGCAAATCTTTCTGTTGCAACATTTTTCGACTCGTTGTTGTTATTGGTAACAACCATCACTGTTTTTGCATTATCATAACGGAAATACACATAAATACCATCGTAAGGTATGAATTGTTTCATTTTTCCTGTTTGCAAAGCAGTTGTGTTTTTGCGGTAATGCAATAAGGTACGTAAGTAATTGAAAACTTCATTTTCTTCTGCTGTTCTTCCTTCTGCAGTAAACGCATTATGTTTGTCTTCAGCCCAACCTCCCGGAAAATCAAAGCGATGACCTTCGTAATTTCCTCGAATTCCGCCCAACATAATTTCGTCACCACTATAAATTTGCGGATAACCACGTGAACTTATTAGTAAAGCCAATGCCATCTTATATTTTTTTATATCATGTCCAATTACCTCAGAATAGCGATCAATATCGTGATTGTCAAGAAAATTCATGATGTTATTAGGATTGGCATACAAGAAATCCTGAGCATAATGGTTATAAAAACGAATTATACCCCTGTCCCATGTTTCGGGTTCGTTGAAAGAAAATTCAAATACGTCTTTCAACATAAAGTCCATTACACAAGGTAAATTCGAATCAAAATTATATTTGTTAAGGGAACCTGATTGATAAAAGGCAATCTCGCCCGGAGTTTTTACCCAACATTCTCCCACAACATTGATATTCGGATATTCATTACGAATAGCTTTAATCCATTTGGAAGCAACTTGGATATCTGTGTAAGGATAAGTATCGACCCTTATTCCATCTACGTTTGCATATTCTATCCACCAAATATAGGCTTGTTTTAAATAGGTAAACAAATAAGGATTTGCAAGATTATAATCGGGCATATTCCCCGAAAACCATCCTTTGTAGAGCTGTTTTCTATCATAATCCGAAGCGTAAGGGTCTGTCCATGCTGTCATACGATAATTAGAAGGAGTGTATGTATCCCATTTATTTATCCAATCAGAAGCGGGTAAGTCTTTCATCCACCAATGAGCTCCTCCGCAGTGATTAGGAACCACGTCTATAATTAATTTCAATCCGTTTTTCTTACATTCTTCCGAAAGTTGTTTGTAGTTTTCTTTTGTTCCCAAACGGGGGTCTACCTTATAGTAATCGCCTGCAGCATAGTGATGATAGGAATAATTTTCATCATTATCATCAAAAAAAGGTGTTACCCACAGGGCTGTTATACCTAAATCTGCCAAGTAGGGTAGTTTGTTGGTAATTCCTTCAATATCACCCCCATGTCGTTGCCCCAAATCATTTCTGTTTACACCTTGTAAGTAGCCTTTTACGACATCATTTTTCGGGTTACCGTTAGCAAAACGGTCGGGCATAAGCAAATAAATAGCGTCTTGAGGACCGAAAGTGTTGCGGTAAGCTGAATTTTTTCTCCGTTCGGAAAGGGTATAGGAAAATTTACCTATTGTTTTTTTGTCTTTCCTAAATATAATGTCAAATTTTCCGGGTTTGGTGTTTTTGTCAATGTTTAGGTATAAAAAAATGTAGTTTGGATTATCGGTAAGAGCTTTTTTAGAAATCGTTACACCTTCGTAATTCAATTCGACATCAGCTAAGGAAATATTGTTGCCGTAAATCATTACTTGTAATTCGGGATCATTCATGCCTATCCACCAACTGGCAGGTTCCACTCTTTTTATCGAATAAGCCGGAGATTTTGCAAAAATACTAACACTCAGAAAAAAAAGCAGAATGCTGAGAAATGATTTTTGTTTCATAGGTTAATAGGTGATTATGTTATAAATTACGCTTTTGTTGTTTCTCTTATGGTAAGATTTGTCTTAATGATGCTATGATTTACACGAGTATTCGGTTCATTGTCAATACGTTTGAACAGCATTTTGCAGGCAGTCATACCCATAGCGTATCCATTTTGTTGTACCGTAGTAAGGGGCGGATCGGATGTGGTAGCTATAATTCCGTCTCCAAAACCACAGATTGAGATATCTTCAGGAACTTTTAGATTTGCTCTTTTGACAGCATATAAAATGCCGGAAGCCGTATCGTCGTTAATTGCAAAAAACGCATCCGGTCTATTCTTTTCTTTTAGGACTTTTTCTGTTAGGTGCATGGCACTTTCCCTGCTGTCACAAACGTATATCAAACTTTCGTCAATTGTTATTCCGTTTTTTCTCAAAGCATCTAAATATCCGTTTTTTCGGTTTTTCGAAATCTCCATTGTAAACGGAGCACTGAAAAACGCTATTCGCTTGCAACCTGTTTTGATAAGATAACCTACAGCAGAAAAGGCACCTGTATAGTCGTCTATAACAACTCGGTCTGTGTTTATCCCCGTGCAAATACGATCGAAAAATACCAATGGAATGTTGTCATCTATCAATTCCTGAAAGTGTTCGAATTGTGTCGTTTCTTTTGACAACGAAGCAATAACACCCGATATGCGTGCGGAAATAAGGGTTTCAATGTTTTTGACTTCTTTTTCATATTTTTCGTTTGTTTGGCAAACAATAACACTGTAACCTCTTTCATTGGCAACGTCTTCTATGCCCGAAAGAACCGTGGAAAAAAAATGATGAACCATTTCAGGTACCACTACACCTATGATGTTTGTTTTTTTTGTTTTTAAACTTAAAGCAACAGAATTCGGCTTGTAATTATACTTTTTTGCAAACTCTTTCACCTCTTCAATGGTTGCTTTACTAATGTCAGGATGGTTTTGCAGTGCACGGGATACTGTGGAAGGCGAAACGCCCAATTCCCTGGCAATATCTTTGATGGTAATTTGAGTTTTCATCTGTAAAAATTTTAAATGAAAATTTGACAAAATCCATATATCATGTAGAGTTGGTTATTCCTCTTGATAGCAACAGATAAAATACTTGTGAAAATACTCATAGTTAAGATTTTGATGTCTGCACGCAAAACAATTATAAATTTCAAAGGTACTTTTTTTTTTGTAAAAAACAAATTTGTTCGTTTTTATTGATTCTATTTTTTAATTTCTATTCTTTGTGTCCCATTGATAATAGATTGTTGCTTTCATGATTGCCAAGATGCAATTAGTTCCTAATTTATTTTTAATGTTAAAATTCAAGAAGCATGAATTGTCTTTTTTAACAATTGTTTTCACAATTTCCTCGAATATTTTAACATTTCAGTAATTTTTTATATCTTTTTTTCTAAAAATGTAATAACATTTGTTTTTATTTCGGAAAAAATACGTATGTTTGCCCGTTACTTAGAATGGTTGTAAGCGAACCGTTACGTTGTTGATATACATTGGTGATTGCTCATTTCGATTTTTCATATTGTGGGGCGTAGCCTATAGTAACAATAAAAATTAATTCAATTTTTTAACTAAACCTTTTATTAACTTTTAAATTTTTAATGCATGAACTATTTTAATGTAAAAAAATCGAAGAAGACTGCTCTAGCACTCCTTTTTTCGGTATTTTTCTGTGTGAGTGCCTTTGCTCAGCAAGTGTCTGTTAAAGGAACAGTTACTGATCCGCAAGGTGAGCCTATTATTGGAGCATACGTTACACTTAAAGGGGCCAATGGTGTTGGTACTGTTACCGACTACGATGGAAACTTTAATTTAAAAGTGCCGGCTAATGGTACTTTGGTATTCTCTTATGCAGGTTATAAACGCCAAGAAGTTTCAGTTGCCGGAAAATCTGTCGTAAGTGTTAAATTGGCAGAAGAAGCAATTGGACTTGATGAGGTCGTTGCTGTTGGTTATGGTACTCAAACCAAAAAAGAACTTACAGGGTCTGTTGCCAGTATAAAGGCGGACGATTTTAATAAAGGAAGCTTTAATAGTGCAACAGGTTTGTTGCAAGGTAAAGTTGCAGGTTTAACAATTTCAAAGAATGATGGAGGTGACCCTAACAGTTCCAGTTATAGTATTCAGTTACGTGGAACGGGATCTCTTACAGGTACTTCAGAGCCGTTGTACATTATTGATGGTGTTCCTGGGGGAAGTTTGAATAGTGTTAATCCAAATGATATTGAATCAATGGATGTCTTGAAAGATGGTTCTGCTGCAGCTATATATGGAACTCGTGCCAATGCAGGTGTGATTCTCATTACAACAAAAAAAGGTGCCGCCGGTAAAACCCAAGTAGAATATAGCGGATCTCTTCGCCTTGATCAAGTGGCTGGAAAGATTAAAACCCTTTCTGCTCAGGAATTTATTGATGCAGGAGGTGCCAATCTTGGTTTAGGAGCTTCTACTGATTGGTTTGATGAAATAACAAGAGATGTCCCGATTAGTCACGAACATAATTTGGCTTTGTCTGGAGGGTCGGACAAGTTGACTTATCGTACATCTGTTAACTACAAAGATAATGAAGGGCTAGCCATTAATTCTGAGTACAAGGAGCTTATGGGTCGTTGCGATGTGACCCAAAAAGCCTTAAACAATATGTTGGAGTTAAACTATGATATGTCTTATACTAGTTCTACTAATGCTTGGGTGAGTCATGATGCATACCAACAATCAATTTTGTTTAACCCAACGGCTCCTGTATATGCAGATCCAACATCTACTTACTACGTTACTGATGGAGGTTATTATCAAAATAGAGACAAAAATAGTCAATATAATCCGGTTGGTATTATAAAACAGACTACCGATGATGGAAAAAGTCAAACTTTTTTGGGTAGTGTTCGTGCTACCTTGAGTCCATTCAAAGGATTTAAAATCGGAACGTTTGGTTCTTATCAATATTATAATCAATCCACAGGAAAATATATTGATAATGACTCATTTTGGGGGTCAGGGGCCTCTTACGAAGGTATTGCTACAAAAAGTAATAACTTCAATGTAACTCGTTTGATTGAAACTACCGCTCAATATACCGGACAATTGAAGAAACATTCTTATTCTCTTTTAGCAGGTCATTCTTATCAAGATTATACCGAAGAATCGGGAAGTTTTACTCAAACTTATTTGGATAATTATTACTTGTACAATAATATGGGGGCTGGTGAAGGCATTACCAAATTAGCTAGTGGCGAAGTTTCCGATGCGGGTATTGGGATGAGTTCTAATAAGGCTGAGAACAAATTGGCATCTTTGTTTGCTCGTGTCATGTACAATTATAGTAGTCGTTATTTTTTAAATGCAAGTGTTCGTTATGAAGGGTCATCAAAGTTTGGAGCAAATAATCGTTGGGGTTGTTTTCCTGCTGTTAGTGGCAGTTGGTTGATTACGGAAGAAGAATTTATGAAAGCTCAAACTTTGTTAAGTAATTTAAAATTACGTACTGGGTATGGTGTTACAGGTAATGTTCCTTCTGATAATTATGCTTGGATAGGTTTGATGCAACCTAATGAAGATAAATTCTATGATGGTGAATCTCAAACTTGGGTTACTACTTATTCTTTGTCAACAAATCCAAATCCAAATTTAAAATGGGAGAAAAAAGGAGAGCTTAATGTAGGTCTAGATTTTGGTTTCTTAAAGGGTAGGTTGAATGGTTCTTTAGATTATTATAATAGGAGAACCAGTGATTTATTGTATAATTATTCTGTCGATTCTAAGAAATACACAAAATCAACGATGTTGATGAATTATGGAACAATTGGTAATCAGGGGATAGAATTGTCATTGAATTATCTTGCTATTAAAACAAAAGATTTTACTTGGAATGTTGGTTTGACTGCTGCCCATAATGAAAATAAATTGATTAGCTTTGGGGATGGTGTAAATGCCATGATTTCAGAGTCTGATAAGAAAAGGGCATATACACCTGCTGATGGAGGTTGGACTTCTACTTATACTCAATATATGGAGGTTGGTAAGGCCATTGGTAATTTCTATGGCTTTAAGTTTTCACATATTGATGAGAATGGTGTATTTTACGGTTATGCAAAAAATGGAACAATTAAAGAAATGTCCAAATTAACAGACAAGGATAAACAAGTTTTGGGTAATGCGTTGCCTTTTTTAAATTGGGGATTGACTTCTTCCATGAATTATCGTAATATTGATTTGAGTTTTAATATACGTGGAGCAATAGGTGGTCATTTGTTGAACTACAAACGGTTGGTATATGGCTCTAATTCGGCTCTTGCTTACGGTAATATTATGAAATGTAAAGACAATGGGTTGAATACGCCCAAAGTAATGACTGATTATTATTTGGAAGATGCTACCTATGGTAAATTGGGAGACGTAACAATAGGATATACTTTCAATATTTCTCCTGAAGTACAAAAATATCTTTCTCGTGCCAGAGTGTATGTTACGGGTCAGAACTTGTTGACAATATCCGATTATTCAGGTGTTGATCCTGAAGCTGTAAGTATGGCTGGGCTAACACCTGGCATTGAATATTTGACTTATTATCCGACTACAAGATCATTTATATTGGGTGTTAATTTGTCATTCTAATTATAAAAGTAAAGAACAATGAAAAAAATAAAGTATTTATCAATCATTTTTTGTAGCACTTTGTTGGCTTTTGTACAACAATCATGTACAGATCTCGAACCTAAATTGTATAGTCAGATAGATCAAACTGATTATGAGAGCGATCCTGAGTTAGCTTTTGACGGAAAGTTTGGGGATGTTTATGTGAATTTACAACGTGAGTATGGTTATGTATACCGTGAAGGCTTTTGGAGTTTACAAGAAAATACCACAGATGAGTGTGCTGTTCCGACTCGTTGGGCTGGAGACTGGTACGATAGTGGAAACTTTTGGAAATTACATAATCATATGTTTACATCCACTTTGAGAGAAATCGCTGCTAATGGCAAATCTGGTTACAATGCATGGAACTTCTGTTATACGGGAATAACGAAGTGTAATAGTATGATACAGTGGATGGACAAAGTCAATGCAAATAGACCTAGAGAACGTGCGGAATTGGTTATCTTTCGCTGTTTTTACCATTATTTATTGTTAGATAATTTTGGAAATATACCTTATGTATCTAAAACGTCGGATACTTATACACCTGTTCAATGCACAAGAGCTCAAGCTTTTGATAGTATTATGACTGATATGTTGGCCAATTTACAAACAGTTAGAGAGGATAAAGTCTATGCTCGTATTAACAAGAGTGTGGGTTGGATGATTATGGCTAAGATGTACTTGAATGCGGAAGCTTGGGGTGTTGTTGGTCATGCTCACTATGCTCCTACTGCTGCACAATGTTATGCAAAAGCTTCTTTATACTGTGACTCAATAATTTCTAAAGGACTTTATTCTTTAGAGTCTGACTATAAAACTAATTTTTTAGTTAAAAATGAAGGCTCTACTGAAAATATGTGGAATGTTGTCTATGATGCCACTTTGTCTAAGGGTATGCAGTTTCATATGATGACACTTCATTACAAAAGTAAAGAAACCTTTAATTTAAAAAATACACCATGGAATGGATATTGTACCACACATAAATTTATTGGTATTTATGATTCGAATGATATACGCTTGAATGAAACGTGGTTGAGGGGACAACAATATTCAAAGGCAGGAAGCTTGTTAACTGCTGAGATTGCTGTTGATAGTGTTACCTATAAACTAATGCCAGGCTATATCCGTAAACCTGTGGGGTACCCTGCTTCAAATCCTGGTAGTAATCCAGTTACTTTGAGTTTTCCTGTTTATTTTACGGATACTATAACAACACTTACTAATGTTGATGTGGCATCTGGTAGTAAGAATAAAATTCTTAATGTATTTCAAGGAGCTCGTTTTAGAAAGTTTGAATATGAAGAAAATGTGGGGGATCACATGAGTAATGACTTTCCTATTTTCCGTTATGCAGATGTATTGTTGATGAAAGGTGAAGCCTTGATGCGTGCCAATGGTGGCGTTGCTACTACGGAAGCTTTGAATGCTATAAATCAGGTAAGAACAAGAGCTAATGCCACCGCATATGATGCATCGTTGACTTTGGATGAGTTGCTTATGGAACGTGGACGTGAATTATGTTGGGAAGGTTTCCGTCGTCAAGATTTAATACGTTTCGGTCGTTTTACGGGTGTTAATAGTCTTTCTAACGAAGCGGATCCTTATAATTTGTGGATCTTGAAGAATATTAATGATGGTTCTGGGGCTCCTCTTGAGGCTACTCCGGATTATAAGAAAATATTTCCTCTTCCTGATTTTGCCGTAGATGGTGGATATACTCAAAATCCTGGATATTAATTAGTAGTTAAAAGAAAAGGAGTGTAATATATTTGACTTTTTAATACACTCCTTTTTAAAGAACGATAAGAATAAAAAGTGGCATTTTTTTTTCATTTTGGCAAAAAATGTCTGTTTTTTGCCAGATATTGACGAAAAAGTGTTTTATTTGCACTATAAAATTTAAAAACCTATTTATTAACATTTAACATTAAAAAAATGAAAAAAGTAAAATTTCTTTTTGTGGCTTTAGCAGCCCTCTCTTTGGCGTTTGCTTCTTGTTCGAGTGATGAGCCAAAAAAGACTGATTCGGAAACTCCAGTTGATTCTACTTTGGAAGAAATTCCTACTATTGCCAAACCTGCTGCAGGTTTTGTAACTGTAGCTGTTCGTATTCCTGCAGGTTCTATTTGTCAAGGTCTTGTGGCTGTTGGTTCTAACGGTACTACCGAATTAGGATGGACTCCTACTGCGGGTAATCCTCTTACTAAAGTAACCGGTACCGATACTTGGTATTCTATTACGTTGACTTATTCAGCAGATATGGCTGTTAAGGTTATTGCTGTTCCTGAAGCTGGTCTTGCTTCTACAACATGGAGTACCCAATGGGGTATGAATACGACTACTACAACTAATGTAACTTTCGTAGAACCGTTATCAACAACAGCTGTTTTGGACAATTCTGAAAATAGTGGTGAAGTTAAACTTACAACACTTTCTGATCAGGATGTTGTTTATATTGATGTTGCTGCATGGAAATCAGCTCCTTGTGTTGCTAAAAATGCTGCCGGTACTGCTACATTCAAGGTAACTGTTCCTGCTACTACACCCGCAAATGCATCTGTTTCAGTTGTAGGTAGTTGGGGTGCATCTGGTGATGCCGAATATTGGACTCTTGGTGCAGTAGTTATGACCAGAAATACAGATGGTACTTATTCTTTGACAAAAGATGTTCCTGCTTCATTCCAGTACAAATATGTGGTTAGTGCTGATGGAACAACTTGGTCTTGGGATAATCAATTTGCAACGCAATTTGATATGCCGGTATCTTTAAGTGCTGTTGATGTTGTTACAGCTTGGGCTGCTGATCCTACTTGGATTCAATAAAATTCATATCTAATAAAAAAGCACGATTTAAGTCGTGCTTTTTTTATGCATTTATGTAAGGCAGAATCTACAATTCTGTTTTTTTTTGTTATTCAAATTCCACAACGGTAATGCCGGCACCTCCTAGTTGGATGTGTTCATCTTTGGCAGATTTTATTCCGGGAATAGTAGACAAATAGTGTCGGATGGCTTGGCGGAGAGCCCCTGTGCCTGTGCCATGCAAAATACGCACGGTGCTTGCATTTACGATGAATGCATTGTCAATATAGAAACTAACTGTTTGTAATGCTTCTTCTGTTCGAAGTCCTCGTACATCGATCTCTTGTTTGAAATTTAATTTACGTTCCCTGATATTATCGTTGGTATACCTACTAACAAAACTGATTTTCTTTTTTTCTTGTTTTACTTGTTTGTGGCTTACTTTTTCTAATGCCGCCAATTTGACGGTGGATTTGATGTCGCCAAATGCCACAGTTGCTGTTTTTTGCTGTATCTTGATAATAGACCCAAAAGTACTGTGTCCCTTCAACTTGACATAATCACCAACCTTAACAGTTTCTTCCTTTTCCTTTGAAATCTCTTTTTTTATTCTGGGCTGTAATTTTTCTATTTTTTTTGAAATGAAGTTTTCTCCCGAATTTTCAGTATTGATTAATGTCTTAAGTTCTTCTATGTTTTTTCTAGATAAACGAGCTTTTTCTTTGTCTGCATTCGACTCTTTGATTTGTCTAATGGTATTCTCTATTGTAGCATTTGTATTGGAAAGTAGGAGATTGGCTTCACTTTTGGCTTCACGAATAATTATTTTACGTTGTTTATCGATACCTTCTAGTTCATTCCTTAATTGTTCTGAGATTTCCTCTAGTTTTTTCTCTTTTAAACGAATTTGTTGTCGTTTATTTTCCCAATAATGTTTGTCACGAGCAATGTCTTGAAGGTTTTTATCGTAGTTTATATGATCAAGGCCTATTTTTTCTGTAGCTTCTGAAATAATTGATTCAGGAAGTCCGATTTTGCGTGCTATTTCAATGGCGAAAGAACTACCCGGATTACCTATTTTGAGTTGAAATAGAGGCTGCATAAGATGTCTGTCGTATAACATCGCTCCATTTATGATTCCATCCGTTTGACTTGCAAAATGTTTCAAATTGGTATAGTGGGTAGTAATAACTCCAAATGTTTTATTTTGATTAAATACATTAAGTTCAGCTTCAGCAATCGCACCACCTATTTGAGGCTCAGTTCCGCTTCCAAATTCATCAATTAAAATGAGAGTTTTTTCATTACTGTTTTTAATAAAAAACTTCATATTAGATAGATGAGAGCTGTATGTACTTAAATCATTTTCAATGGATTGCTCGTCTCCGATATCAATAAAAATATGGTCGAAAATACCCATTGTACTGTTTTCTTTCATTGGAACGGGAAGTCCGCATTGCATCATGTATTGCAATAATCCGACGGTTTTTAAACAGACAGATTTTCCTCCTGCATTGGGACCTGAAATAAGAAGAAGTCTGTGTTCATTGGTTAGCAAAATAGTTAAAGGAATGATGGTTTTTTGTTGCTTTTTTAAAGAAAGGTATAGTAGCGGGTGATAACTGTTTATCCAATCAATCATTGTATTGTTTTCTATAGCCGGTTTGATACCTCCTATTTCAATTGAAAAAAGAGCTTTGGCTCGTATAAAGTCAATTGTACCTAAGAAATCATACGAATGTAACAATTCAGGAATGTAGGGGCGAACAAAATCTGTAAAAGCGGTTAAAATTTTGGTTATTTCCCGTTTTTCTTGGATCTTTAATTCGCTGACTTGATTATTAGCTTCCACAACTTCTGCCGGTTCAATATAGATGGTCTTTCCACTTGCGGATTCGTCGTGTACAATGCCATTTATTTTTCGTTTGAAAGCAGGTATAACCGGAATAACAAGTCTTCCTTCTCTTACAGAGGGGGTTATGTCTTTTTCTGTGTATCCTTCAGCTTGAGCTTTTCGGATGATCTGGTCAAGAATACGGGAAATGCTACTGGCTGTTACCAGTTTTTCTTTTCTTATGCGGGCTAATTCGGGAGAAGCATTGTCTTTTATTTTTCCGAACTTATTTAAGATAGTATCAATACGTTGTAATATCGGAGGAAAAAGTAAAATGTCTTTTGACAAAGCCTTTAATTCAGGGTAAAGTTTATCCTCTTTATTGTTAATAAATCCAATGATTTCCTTAATGGTTAGTAGTGAACGTTGAATTTCAAATAACTCATTTTCAGCTAAAAAAGAGCCTTCTACTTGTATTCTGGATAAATAGGATCGAATGTCAAAATAGGCATCAGTGGGGAAGGAGTCGTTCTCGGAAATTAGGTTGATAAATTCTTGTGTCTGCGAAACCAATGTTGAAATCGTATTTATATCAGAGGAGAATTGAATGTAGTCTACCTTTTCTTCTCCTAAATAGCTGATGCACTTTTCTTTAAGAAAAATTTTAATTTTGTCAAATCCTATTTTTGATTCAAAGTGAGATGGATAAATCATGCTGTTTAACTAATTTTTTGCTTAGGCAAAGGTATGTTTTTTGTTTCGACAAATCAATAAGGTTCAATTTTTCGAAAAAGAGATATAAAAATTTGCAAGAAAGTAAAAAAGGCTTTACATTTGCACCACTTTTGAGCAGGAAAGATGCTCTTGGAGAGATGGCAGAGTGATCGATTGCAGCGGTCTTGAAAACCGCCGTACTGCAAGGTACCGGGGGTTTGAATCCCTCTCTCTCCGCAAAAATAACCCATAGAACTTATCTTTAGTTTTATGGGTTATTTATTGGTCAGTATTTATAAAAGAACTCCCAGTTACAACCAGGAGTTAAGTCGGTTGTTATTTTTTTTGTTTGAAGCTTTCGAGTACTTCGCTATATGGTTTTGCATACCCCGGATCGTATTTTTCCGCCATTTTTATTGCCATTTTTTCATATTTTATTGCTCCTTTAGTCTCACCGAGTTCGAATAATATTCGGGCATACGTATCGCAGATAAAATGGCTTTTTTTGTCCATCAAATATGATTTGTAAGACCATTTTTTGATTATTGGCAATATGCTTGAATCATTAACAGCCTTATAATTTCCGTATATATACCAGCAACCATTGTTTATTTGCATTGGGTCTATGTCTTCTGCAAAGTAAGCCGTAGCCTTTCCTATGAAATTGTTCCAAAGCCCTTTGTCATCTTTTTCAGTGCCGGACGCACGCCATGCTGCATAATATTCAACAGATTTTACATATTGCATGTATAAGGAAGAATCAATGGATTGTAAATATATTTTGTCGGCATCTTCTTTATGTTTCCAAGAGTAATAACTGAACCCTAACATGATGTGGTCATTAACTTCTTTTTTACCATATTTCGATTTATAATTGTTGCGATGAGCAAGAAAATATTGAAATTGAGGATTCTCAAAATCATAAACGAACTTTGTAAATAAATTCCAAGATTCTTTGGATAATAGTTCTTGGTCTGTTTTTGATTTAAAATAATCGTTGAGGATAGAATCTTTATTATTCGCATTAAAACTTGCATTTAGATACTGGAATATGGTTTCTGCCGTTCGGTCTCCTTTTTTAATTTTGTTAGATAACCCGATGAAGTTTCTAGTGCTGTCTATTGCAATTTTGCCAACTTCAATGATATGTGCCGCATCATCAGCTCCTACTTTTTTATGCACCATTTCTCCTTTCGCATTTAAAAAAAGTAGTGTAGGAAAACCATCAATGGTATATTTTGAAATTATACTCGCGTTTTCGGGTTTGTCCATGTCGAATTTGACATTGACAAAGTTTTGGTTGTAAAAATCTCCAACTTCTTTTTGTGTAAAAACTTCTTTTGCCAACTGTTTACATGGACCACACCAAGTTGTATAACAATCGATGAAAAGGAATTTGCCTTCCTTTGCCGATTTGCTTAATGCTTCTGATAAAATACTGTCGTTGGTGAATTGAATGCCTGTTTCTTGAGCAAAAATGGAGAGACTCATGGATAAAAACAATGTGGATAAAAACTTTCTCATGTTTTGTTTTTTTTGAAGTGTAGGGTCAAATGTATAAAATTATTGCAACAAACTGTCGTAGCAATTAGGTAATATTTTAACGAAATAGAAAGATCACGATATAATCCGAATTTTTGGCATGAGAGCAAACAAAACATAAGACTGCTTTAGGGTATGTATTGATCCAAACAATGACAAAATTATTCCTTTTTTGCTATAATTAGCGTTGATGGTAGATTTGTCAACCAATCACTTTTCGTATCAATCAGGTATTTCCAACTTTCCGCACTAATTAACATCAGATTTTGTTGCTTGATAAACTCGGAATCTATGGACTGTTCATTCATTCTATTTATATAAGTGGGGGTAACTTGCTCAATAGCATGTATAGATTCCTTTATTTCGACATTTTTGTCGATTTCGTCATGTACGTCAATAAAAGAGATTTGCGATCCGGAAGAATTTATCAATTTTTGAGCAAATTGAATCAGAAAGGTATCATTTGGAGTAATGACAGGAACAAAAATGGTGTTCATTTTGCTGAAACCTTTGTCTATAAGTACACCCACCGAAATCTTGCTTTTAGCAATGATGGATCGCGTTCTTTCGTCGAACGGAGAATTCTCAAAAAGGCTTTCTTTTCGGGTCACCTGGTTTAGCAGTCTGTCCGGATTGATAATTCTGGTGGTGAATCCCAAAATTTTTCCAAGCAAACTTCCTTCGAATATTGATTGTCCTATTCCGACCAAGAGCAGATCATATTCCCCTTTGTTGGCAACTTCGGTAATGTCGGATTCCATATCGCTAGTGACTTTAAAAAGTGTAGTAATCTTTTGGTTTAGAAATTTTGATTCTTCGATGATTGGTGCAAAGCTTTCATTTTCATATGTGTCCAAATTAAATTGGTGCAATTTTGCACTTGGAAATAAATGCATTGCCGTAATAGCGGCATTTTCCTTTGCGTTTTTTATTAAACAATTTGCCAATCGTATTAACGATTTGCCATTTTCCGGATCGCCAAATGAGACCAAAATTTTAAATTTTCGAATGTGTCCTATTTCATCTGCGTTATCTTCGGCTTTTGATTTAAATATCCAGTTGATGAAATTTAGTGTAGGTCCGGTCATAAAAGTGGTTACCAATGCCATGATCACCATCATGGCAAATACTTTGGGTGTTAGTATACCTAAATCATATCCGATATTTAAAACAACCAGTTCCATCAAACCTCTTGTATTCATCAGAGCTCCTATGGTTAAACTGTCTTTCCAACTTTGACGTACGAACTTTGCAGCCAAAGCACTACCAAGGAATTTTCCGGTAATGGCGACCAATATAATTAACCCCGTGATTTTCCATAAATAGACATCGTTTAGTAAACCTATTTCAGTACGTAAACCTGTAAAAACAAAAAATAGCGGAAGCAGTAAAACCAAAGCAACATCTTCTATTTTTTCGATAAAAATATTTCGAAATTTTTGGTTCGCAGGCATAATAGCTCCAGCCATAAAGGCACCAAACAAAGCATGAATGCCAATGATTTCGGTAGCCCATGCCGATAGAATGAGTATTACTAAAAAGATTGCAACAATGGATTTGCTTATGTTCTCATTTGATGTGTGTAATTCGCCTACATGCTTTAAGAATGGACGGATAATTTTAATCATAAGAAACACATAAGCTATTGCTAGCAATATGGTATAAAGCGAACTAACAAATGATCCAGCCTTGGCGATGGCAATTACGGCCGCTAGAATACTCCAGCCCGTGATGTCATCAGCAGCTGCACACGTTATGACCACTGTTCCCAACCGCGTTTTGTGAATTCCTCTTTCCTGTACAATGCGTGCTAGTACCGGAAAAGCGGTGATACTCATAGCTATTCCGATAAACAATCCGAAGGAAGTAAATCTTACCCCCACCGGAGCAAAAGCTCCATAGATAAAATAGGCGAGTCCCATTCCCAACGAAAAAGGGACAATGATGCTGGCATGGCTTATCACTACGGCATCGTGGGCTTTATTTTTCAGAACATTGATGTCAATTTCCATGCCCACTATAAACATAAATAAGATAAGACCTATTTGGCTTAAGAAATTCAGGTTTCCTAACGATTGAGATGGAAAAAGTGCAGCCGAAAATTCAGGAAAATACATGCCTATAAGAGAAGGTCCCAGTACAATACCGGCAAGAATCTCACCAATAACTGTCGGTTGTCCGATTTTTTTGCATATCCACCCAAATAGTCGTGCAATCAATACAATAGTGACTATCTGAGCCAACAAAATAGCCAACGGATGTCCAATATTTTGTAACAATGAGTTTACAAATTCCATCCAATGAGTTTTACCGGTCGTTGGTATAATTATATTGGAGGCTATTTCTTGTTTGGAACCCATTAGGTCGATCCAATATATCAGTGCCGAAAAACTTCCTATGATCAATACATAAAAGAATACATTTCTAAATCTCCTCATTATATTTCATTGTGTTTGATTTTTAGATTTAAAAAAATCGCTTTTGTTTCAAAATTAGTTATTTTCATCATATGGACAAAATTTGATTATCGTGAATATGAAGATATCTTGATAATAGGAAACATATGTAAAGCTGTCTCTGAAAAATTGATTTGAATGAAATTTATTGGTAAATTATTTGATTTACAGTTGTTTATGTAAATAGAAATAAACTAAACTTATGACATAATTGGTAATAGATTGTAACAAAGATTGAAGATTGGCAGAGGCACTCTTTATAAAATCTTTATACATCCCCCAACTATTTTTATGTTAGATTTATAAAATATGCCATTTCTTTGTAGTGAAATATTTTATGACTTTATGTGAGGCATTTAACGAGGTTTTATTCACTTTAAAATAAGTATTCTTATGATGACAATTGCGTTACTATTAGCAGTTTTTCTGCTCATTTACCTTTTTTATTCTTTATTTAATCCTGAAAAATTCTAAAGAATTATGAACTACTTTGATTATTTTCAGATATTTATATATCTATTATTGCTCGTGGCTTTAACGCCATTATTGGGAAATTATATGTTTAAGGTTTTCGATAACCGACCATTTAAAGGTAAAGGTATTTTTTCTTGGCTCGAAAAGGGTATTTACAAACTGATTGGTGTGAAATCCGATAGCCAGATGAATTGGAAACAATATATATTTGCCTTATTGAGTTTTAATTTCCTCGGCTTTTTGTTTGTATTTATAATTCAATTGATTCAAAAACAGCTTCCTTTAAATCCCCAACACCTTGAAAATGTAAGTTGGACATTGGCTTTCAATACAGCTGTAAGTTTTATGACCAATACCAATTGGCAAAGTTATGCGGGTGAAACCACCTTGAGTTATTTTACCCAATTAATCGCGTTAACGGTTCAGAATTTTGTCAGTGCGGCTACCGGATTTGGTGTGGCGTTAGTCTTGATTCGGGGTATTCGAAATAAATTGAGTAGTCAACTTGGAAATTTTTATGTGGATTTGACAAGGTCGGTTGTTTATATTCTTTTACCGTTAAGTATTTTATTTTCTATATTTTTAATCAGTCAAGGTGTTGTTCAAAATTTGGGGAAATACAAGACTGTTACAACGGTTGAAAAGGTACAACAAGTTATTCCGCAAGGTCCCGCTGCATCTCAAATAGCGATCAAACAATTGGGTACAAATGGTGGCGGATTTTTCAATGCCAACAGTGCTCATCCTTACGAAAATCCGACTCCGCTGACTAACTTTTTGGAAATGTTAGCTCTTCTGCTTTTACCCTCTTCATTTATTTATTGTTATGGAAAAATGATAGGATCAATTAAACAAAGTTGGTTTATCTATCTTACCATGTTTCTTTTATTTATTGTCGGATTGGGAATTTCGGTTTATTCGGAATATCATTTTTCTTCGGGTGTGTTCGAAGGCAAAGAAGTACGATTTGGAACAATCAATAGTTTGATTTGGGAGACTGCTACAACTGCTGCATCTAACGGTTCTGTCAATGCCATGCATAGTAGTTTATCTCCTTTGTCTTGCTTTGTCGCTTTGTTCAATATGATGCTTGGTGAGATTGTTTTTGGCGGTGTTGGAGCAGGTTTGTATGGAATGCTCATTTTTGTTATTCTCACTGTTTTTATAGCAGGTCTAATGGTTGGGCGAACACCGGAATATTTGGGTAAAAAGATAGAAGCATTTGAAGTGAAAATGGCAATTTTGGCTATTATTGCTCCTAGTTTTATTATTTTGGTGTTCACGGCTATTACTTGTACAACTGATGCCGGATTAAGTAGTTTGTTAAGCAAAGGTCCGCATGGATTTTCAGAAATGTTGTATGCTTTTACATCCGCGGCTGCAAATAATGGTAGTGCCCTTGCCGGATTGAATGCAAATACCGATTTTTATAATTTGATGCTTGGAGTTGGAATGCTTGTCGGACGATTTGGAATTATCATTCCGGTTCTTGCCATTGCGGGGAGCCTTTCTGCAAAGAAATTGGTACCTGTTTCATCTGGAACTTTTAGAACAGATAATTTGACTTTTGTTTTTCTGCTGATAGCTGTCATTATAATTGTTGGGGCTTTGACATTCTTTCCCGCATTGTCGTTAGGTCCTATTGTAGAGCATATATTGATGATTACCGGAAAAACATTTTAATACTGAAAATTATGAAACGCAATAGAAATTCAAGTTTTTTTGAAAAAACACTTTTAGTAGAAGCTGTGAGAAGTTCGTTCGTGAAACTAAATCCTCGTAATCAGCTTAAAAATCCTGTTATGTTTGTCGTTTTCGTCGGAGCAATTTTTTCGAGTTTATTGCTTATATCCGATTTTAGTGGTTTTAATGTGCAGATTGTTATCTGGTTATGGTTCACGGTATTGTTTGCCAATTTTGCCGAAGCCATTGCCGAAGGGAGAGGAAAAGCTCAAGCAGATTCGCTCCGAAAACTCAAAACAAGTGTGATGGCAAGGAAAATGGTTGGTTCAAAAGAAACATTAGTTGCTGCCACTGAGTTAAGAAAAGGGGATATTGTAGTTTGTGAAGCCAATGATATTATTCCGATTGACGGTGAAATTATTGAAGGCATAGCCACGGTCGATGAGTCAGCTATTACCGGAGAATCAGCCCCTGTGATTCGCGAAAGCGGTGGTGACCGTTCGGCAGTTACGGGTGGAACGGTGGTGTTAAGCGACAGAGTTTTGATTCAGGTTACCTGTGACCCCGGCAGTTCCTTTATTGACCGTATGATTGCATTGGTAGAAGGTGCAAAGCGGCAGAAAACACCCAATGAGATAGCCCTGACTATTTTATTATCAGGTCTTACAATTATATTTATATTAGCTACTGTGACACTTTATCCTTATTTCACTTATAGCGTGAGTCAATCGGCTACAAAAATAAGTTTGAGTTTGCCCATACTTATTTCTTTGTTGGTTTGTTTAATTCCAACTACCATTGGTGGATTGCTGAGTGCAATTGGGATTAGTGGGATGGATAGACTGTTATCTAGAAATGTGATTGCTAAAAGCGGTCGTGCCGTTGAGGCGGCAGGTGATATCGACGTATTATTGCTTGATAAAACAGGAACCATTACTTTCGGAAATCGCATGGCAACAGAAATAGTTGCGGCAAATGGAGTTGCCGAACATTACTTGGCTGAAATTACTCAGTTATCATCCTTGTCTGACGATACACCTGAGGGACGTTCAATAGTAACATTAGTAAAAGAAAAATACAACCTTCGGGGGCGAGATTTGTCGGCATTTCAGATTGAATCGGTTCCTTTTACGGCACAAACCCGCATGAGTGGCGTAGATATTTTTGAAAAGGATGGGAAATTATTAAAAACGATAAGAAAAGGAGCTGCCGATTCTATTCAAAAAACTATGTAGAAGCTTCCGGTAATGTTTATCCTTCAGAAATAGAACAGGCTGTATATCAAATATCTAACGAAGGTTCTACTCCGCTTGTTGTTACTGAAAATGAAAAAGTGCTAGGTGTCATACGTTTAAAAGATATTGTTAAAGGTGGAATAAAAGAACGTTTTGCTCAATTACGCAAGAATGGGGATTAAAACAGTAATGATTACCGGAGACAACCCGCTTACTGCAGCATCTATTGCTGCAGAAGCCGGTGTCGATGATTTTATTGCAGAAGCTAAACCGGAAGATAAGTTGGAACGTATCCGAATGGAACAAACTGATGGCAAGTTGGTTGCAATGATTGGAGATGGAACAAATGATGCTCCTGCCTTGGCACAAGCAAATGTTGGTGTAGCCATGAATACCGGAACGCAGGCTGCTCGCGAAGCGGGAAATATGAGTTGATTTAGATAGCAATCCGACAAAATTGATTGAAATAGTGGAAATTGGGAAACAATTATTAATGCACTCGGGGAGCCTTAACTACTTTCAGTATTGCTAATGATGTAGCCAAATATTTTGCCATTATTCCTGCTGTTTTCACTAGTTTATATGCTTTTGGAGGGATGGACGGACCTCTATCAAAATTAAATATCATGCATTTACATAGCCCTGAAAGTGCAGTATTAAGCTCAATTATTTTCAATGCATTGATTATTGTGGCATTGATACCATTGGCTTTAAAAGGAGTTGAATATCGTCCTTCCGGTGCAACTCAGATTTTACGTCGAAATATCCTTATCTATGGTGTTGGCGGATTAATAGTCCCATTTTATTGGAATCAAGGTTATTGATTTGATAATTAATGCATTAAATTTAATTTAGGAGTAATAAAATTACTATATAAATGCTTATTTATGTTACTTTTATTATAAAATTGCAAAACAACTGAACAATGAAAACAATATTTATCTCAGTAAAAATATTTTTGGTTATGACTGTTTTGACCGGAATATATTTATCCGCTTTTTGTTACTATTGTTGGTCAAACAGCCTTTGCCAATCGTGCAAACGGAAGTATGATTGTTGTAAATAACAAATTGGTTGGAAGTGAATTAATCGGACAAAAATTTGCCGGTAATCAATATTTCAACGGTAGACCTTCGGCAATTGATTATAACCCAATACCTTCGGGAGGAAGCAATCTTTCGGTAACGAGCAAGGAATTGCAATTGCATGTGAAACAAAATACGGTTGTGTTCGATTCAGTCAATTATCTTTCTTCATTACAAATTATTCCGTCGGAAATGCTTTATGCTTCAGGTAGTGGGCTCGATCCGCATATTTCTCCAGAGGCTGCCATGTTACAAGTCAATCGAATTTGTCAAGCACGTCATTTGGCCGGAAAACAGCAGCAAATCAAATTTTCAATTTAATTTCGCAGTTAAAAGAACACCGTCAATTGGGTTTCTTGGGGGAAGAAAGAGTAAATGTGTTAAAACTGAATCTGGAATTAGATAAACTTTTTAGTAGGCAATTATGAATGAAGAAATGAAACCTAATCCCGATGAATTGCTTCGTAGAATAAGAAACGAGGAGCTTACGAAACATAGAGGTAAATTCAAAATATTTTTGGGTATGTGTGCGGGTGTGGGTAAGACTTATGCTATGCTGGAAGCTGCACATGCCATTAAAAAAGATGGTAAGGATGTGGTAGTTGGTTATGTGGAAACACATAAACGTAAGGAAACGGAACGTCTTACACAAGGTTTGGAGATAATTCAACGTAAAAAAATTGAATATCGTGGAACTGAATTTGAAGAAATGGATATTGATGCCATTCTTCAACGTAAGCCTGATGTTGTTTTGGTTGATGAATTAGCTCATACTAATATTTCCGGAAGTCGACATTTAAAACGTTATCAAGATGTCATCGAAATTTTAGAAAATGGAATTGATGTTTATACGACAATTAACGTACAACATATCGAAAGTAGAACAATTACAGTAAATGAAATTACAGGAATTGCTATTCATGAAAAAGTTCCTGACTCTGTTTTCGATTTGGCAACCGATATTGAACTTGTTGATATTTCACCTGATGATTTATTAAAACGGCTTGCTGAGGGAAAAGTATATATCCCTGAAAAAACGGTTCATGCAACTCAGAATTTCTTTAGAAAAGGAAATTTGCACGCACTGCGTGAGTTATCCCTTAGAATTACGGCAGAAAAGGTGGACTCAGAATTGATTAACTACAAGCGTGATAAAAACATTGGTGAAGTATGGAAAACGACCGAAAAACTATTAGTTGCAGTTGGCCCCGGACCGTATTCTGCAAAGTTGGTTCAATGGACACGTCGAATGGCTTTCAACTTGTGGTGCTCAGTGGTTTGCCGTAAATGTAGAAACAGGGTTGCTACTTTCGGAAAGTGAAAAGACAAACCTGAATAAGAATATTCAATTAGCCGAACAATTAGGTGCTATTGTCATTAATATTACCAATCCCGATGTGGTGGCAGGGTGTTTTACAAGTGGCTCAGGAAAATAATGTAAATCAGATTGTTATAGGAAAGTCTCTAGGTCGAAGAAAGTTGAGCTCTTTGTGGAGCAAAAATATATCCAATCGTATTTTAAATGAAAGTGGCAATATTGATGTATATGTTATAAAAGCCGATAAATCAGTTAATTCCGATAAAAAACATGCCGTTCGATGTCAATTTATGACATCAACATTGAATGATTATTTAGTTGCCCTCGGAATTGTTTCGATTATTACATTAATTTGCTTTCCGTTTACCCATTACATCGGATATCAGACCGTAGGAATGATATATTTATTGACAATTACAATTCTATCCTTATTTTTAGATCGGGGAGCATTGATTTTTACAGCCATATTGGATTCAATAATATGGAACTTTTTTTTCATTCCGCCACTTTTCACCTTTCACATAACTAGAATTGAAGATTTAATAACTTCGTTAACTAATTTCATTATAGCATTGGTTGTTAGTATTTTAATTACAAGAATAAAGAAATACCACACCGTTCTTACAATAAATCAGCGGCATAGTGCAATTCTTAATTCATTGCTCGAAAATTTAAATAAGGCAACCTCAATTAAGGAAGTTGTAGCGATTACGCAAAATGAATTGCAGCATAGTTTTAATGCCGATGCTGTAATTTTTTTAAAGGAAAAAGATGGAAAAGAACTTGCAACCAGAGCATTTGGCAACGCTGAATTAAATTCGGTTAAAGATTTTTCAGTAGCAGTTTGGGCATTTAAAAATAATAAGCAAGCCGGAAAATATACTGCTACATTGAGTGACGCAAACCTTCAAATTGTTCCCTTAACAACTGTTTATGGTGTTTGGGGGGTAATTGGAATTCATTTTTTAGATCATAAAGCTCCTTCTTTTGATACGCAACGAATTCTTAAAACCATTTATATGCAAGTAGCTTTGTCCATTGAACGGGAAATAAATAATGATAAACGCATGGAATCCGCTCAATATGTTTAATTTCGAAAAATTTTATAGTGAGTAATATGATAAATAATTTTTATTATGAATATTAAATACTTTAATCAGAATCCTAAAAAGCAGTTTCTTGTAAGCATTGTTGCAACTGTTTTTGTTTCAATAGTGTGTTATCTGCTTTCTGACCTAATCGGTTATCGAACGGTGGCATTACTTTTAATGGCGACAGTATCTATATTGGCTATTTTCTTTACGTTGTACCCCGTATTGCTTGCAGCTACATTAAGTGCATTGATATGGGATTATTTCTTCATTCCTCCTCATTTTACCTTGCATGTTAAAAATTCGGATGATGTATTGATGTTGATGATGTACTTCATTATTGCATTAATAAACGGAGTTTTAACATCTAAATTAAGGAGAATGGAGAAACTGGAACTCCAAAAAGAGGAACGGCAGAATACCATCAAGTTATATAAAACGCTTTTTGACTCTATCTCTCACGAGTTACGTACTCCTATTGCGACTATCGTAGGAGCTTCGGATAACTTAATGCAAAAAAAAATCCAATATTTCCGATGAGGACAAATCCAATTTAATTAATGCAATCTCAATTGCTGCATTTCGCTTGAATCGATTGATTGATAACTTATTAAATATGCAACGCCTTGAGTCCGGAATGCTGAAAATTAAACCTGACTGGTGTGAAATAAACGAGTTGATAAACAGCCCAGTAAACCGCTTGGAATCGGAACTTTCGTCGCACAACCTTCAAATACAGATACAAGAGGATTTTCCGATAATCAAATTGGATTTTGGGTTAATAGAACAAGCATTATTTAATTTGCTACATAATGAAACCTTGTACACTCCGAACGGTTCAACAATAACTATTTCGGCAAAGTACACTAGTGGCGTGTTGGTTTTAGAAATTTCCGACAATGGGAAGGGATTTTCGGACGAGGAACTGAAGTTGTTATTCAGTAAATTTTATCGTTCTGCGGCGAAAAAGACAGGTGGAACAGGATTGGGTTTATCTATTGTAAAAGGTTTTGTTGAAGCCCACAACGGAAAAGTAAAAGTAGAAAATAATGTACCGCATGGAGCAAAATTCACATTGGAAATTCCGGTAGAAGTGTTGGAACTACAAGATTATATGGATTTTACCGAAATGACAGTCAAGAAGAACGCCCACTATGAAACATTGACAGATACTTATATTCATAGGAAGAAATCTCCAAAAGAATAGTTTGTAAATGAAAGAAATAACTACTTTTACCCCCATAGCTTAAATTTAAGACATGGATTCAAAAACAACCATATTGATTATTGATGATGAGGCTCAGATTCGTAAATTACTCGAAATAACCTTAAATAGCAATGATTATCAGACACTCTCGGCTTCGACGGCACGAGAGGGTATTTCGATAGCTGTGGTTCATCCACCCGAACTCATTATTTTGGACTTGGGATTGCCTGATGAAGACGGACAACAAGTATTGACTAAACTACGCGAATGGTACCAAGGAGCTATTATTATTTTGTCTGTACGAAGTTCTGAAGAAGATATTATCAAAGCTCTCGACAGAGGAGCAAACGATTATTTGACAAAACCCTTTCGTACCGGTGAATTGCTGGCACGAATCCGTACGGCACTTCGCCAAACGCAAAACACTGCCATTGTTCAGAAATTAGAATTTGATAATTTGGTTATTGATTTGACAGCAAGAACCGTTAGTGTTGCTAATGAACCGGTGAAACTTACCGCTATTGAATATTCTTTATTGACTCTATTGGCAAAAAACGATGGAAAAGTCTTGACACATCAATACATTTTGAAGACGATATGGGGTCCCGGTTATACTTTACAATCGCAGTATTTGAGAGTATTTGTAGGTCAACTACGAAAGAAAATAGAGCCTAATCCGAATAATCCGAAATTTATCATCACCGAATCGGGCATTGGTTACCGTTTTTGCCCCAAATCAGAAGGGTAAATTGCTGAGAGTAGAATGATATCTATTTTTTCAGAATAACTTTTTGGGTATTGGTAACATTTGATGTCTTTTTCGGACGGTTACTTTCCGGATTTCTTTTTGGTCTCGGTTGTTTTTTCTCCTTTACAGGGTTGTTATCCATGAGTGGAAAAGGATGATTGTCAATTACCTTTATTTTTTTACCGATAAGTTTTTCTACATCACGCAAATAGCTTTTTTCTTCGGCATCACAAAAAGAAATGGCTGTTCCTTTAGCTCCCGCTCTACCTGTTCGTCCAATGCGGTGAACGTAGGTTTCGGGAATGTTTGACATCTCAAAATTAATAACATATTCAAGTTCGTCCACGTCGATACCTCGTGCAGCAATGTCCGTAGCAACCAAAACACGTGTGGTTTGTGCTTTGAAATTATTTAAGGCTCTTTGTCTGGCATTTTGGGCTTTGTTGCCGTGAATGGCTTCTGCAGTGATGTTGTTTTTGAGTAATATTTTTACCACTTTGTCGGCACCATGTTTAGTACGTGTAAAGACCAAGGCGGTTTTAATGTTTTTATCTTTCAAAATATCAAGTAGCAAGGAATTTTTATTTCCTTTATCGACAAAATAAACACATTGGTTAATAATGTCCACCGTAGAAGAAACAGGTGTTACGGATATTTTGGTAGGGTGGTGCAAAATAGTGCTCGAAAGTTTGACAATTTCGGGAGGCATAGTGGCGGAAAAAAACAATGTTTGTCTTTTTTGCGGTACCATGGCAATTATCTTTTTTACATCATGACTAAAACCCATATCCAGCATACGGTCAGCCTCGTCGAGTACTAGTATTTCAACATTACTCAGGCTGATAAAACCTTGACTGATAAGGTCGAGGAGACGACCCGGAGTGGCAACAAGTACATCGACACTGCCTTGTAATATTTTTACTTGCGTATTTTGATTTACGCCACCGAAAATTACGGTATTTGTAACGTTGGTATATCTTCCGTAGGCGTTAAAACTTTCGCCAATTTGTATGGCAAGCTCTCGCGTAGGTGTGAGAATGAGGCTTCTTATTTTTCTTTTCTTTTCGTTAATACGTGTTTGACTGAGTATTTGCAAAATAGGAATGGCAAAAGCAGCTGTTTTTCCGGTTCCTGTCTGTGCACAACCAAGTAAATCTCGACCTTCGAGTGCTAATGGGATTGCTTCTTCTTGTATGGGAGTGGGAGATGTATAACCTTCTTCTTGAACCGCCTTAAGAATGGGCTCAATCAGGTTGAGGGATGTAAATTGCATAAAATATTGTTAGTGTTACGTCGTCTCAGCTACTGTCAGTTGAGAAAACCTGTGCAAGGTACGGAAATTTAATGGAATTATTGTTCTTTATTTTTCAGGGCACAGATGAATTGCCTTTCATTTTGCGTTATTTCCTACCTTTTCTGCATAAAATAAGGCTGTTTTTTTCAACACTATCAAGAAAAATACTATGGCTATGTGTTTTATATCGGTAAGAAAGTGTAAATGAAAAAATAAGGATTGCCCTGCTAAATAGGACAATCCTTTTTTTATACGAAAAATTCAATTAAAACCAAAAGCCAATATTTGCGGTCGGTACAACTTTGCGATAAGCATCAGAATAACCCAATGTAAATTCTATCGGACCGATGGCTGTTTTGTATGAATACGTAAAACCAACTCCCCAAATACCTTTGTATTTGTCAAATTGATCAATTTCATCGTTATGTAACAGATAATTTCCGGCTAACGTTATGTAATGTCTCTTATATATGTTGTAGCGTAGTCCTAAACTGCCAATAAACGCATTCCGACTAGTAGCCCAAATTGAAGGCAATCCATAAAAAGGTAACCAATGATAATAACTTGTTTCATACTCTTGTGCTGCAAGGAAATTTCCTAAAAAAGACGGAGTTTCTTTTCGCAAAACTGAGCGTGCATTTATGGTGGTCAATAGTGCGGCACGAGAACTGAGTTTTGCAACGTTTTTGGCTTTGAACAATACTATTGGGTTGATGCTCTCATAATTTAAATCGTGAGCCAATAATGCTTCAGAATAAATTTGCGAACCTTCGGTAGGGTAGTAAAAATCGTTCAAATTATCAAAGTTATAATAGACGTAATAGTTTGATATGAATTTATCTCGGGTAGACAATATTGAATTTTGATCACCAATTGCATCATATAACTTGCCGACGAAATACTCTTGCCTGATTCCTAACCCCAATATTGAATATCTCAAAATGCGTTGGTAGGTATATATTTTAATTGCATTATAGTAAATACTCGCAGGATACGTATAATCTTTTGTGAGGTGTACGGTTAAGTCGGAATAAGAACCCTCTAACATAAAGGCAATTTTCGGCATTTTCTTTTTATTGATTTCCGCCAAAAAGTTGATTCTCGGATTTGTTGAAATGTCAGCGGTAAGAGATAATAGCCCAATCGTTTTCGAATAATCTTTACGAGTTCCGTTCAATACAATGGAGACGGCACTTCTGGTATTCAATCTCATTCCTACATTTATGTTATTGGTTTTACCTTCGTCAATTGTTATATTCAATGTTTTACCATCCTGATTGTCAGTAATATTAAAATAAACTCGGTTAAATACTCCCATACCATAAAGACTATGGATTGATTTTTTGATATCCGAATAATTGTATTTTCCCGGAGTTTCCAGGTTGACTACATCCAGTAATAAATTTTCCGGTAAAGAGTAATTGCCTGAAAATGTAATATTTGTAATGTTCCATGTATTTTCTTTAATCAGACTATCGGACACGATACGGGGTTGAAGATTATATTTGGTTTTTAAATCTCTTAGTTGATCAATGACTGCTAATGCCGATTCTCGTCCCCTATGTATCAGCGTATCTGCTGCAGCATTGGAAAAACTGGAAGCGTTGTAACCATTCATATTGGGTTCAATTAGAATGTTACAAAGTTGTTTGTTGGCAGAATCTTTATGCGATATAAGCATCGTGGTCAACTGATTGGTTATATCCTTTAAAGATAAGATATCATTTGTTTTGTGAGAGTCAGTATTTAAGTTTACACCAATAATAATGTCGGCCCCCATCTGCTTGGCTACATCAGTGGGAAAATTATTCATAACTCCACCATCAACAAATAAATAATCTTTGTATTGTATTGGTGCGAACACACCGGGAATAGCCATACTTCCAAAAATAGCCGTAGGTAAAAATCCCGAATTTACAACAATTTCTTTGCCTGTTCTCAGGTCGGTTCCAATGCAAGCAAACTGAATAGGAAAGTTCTTGAAATCAGCATTGTAAGGCACGTTAGCTGAAAGTCCGCAAAAAAGATTTATTATATTTTGTCCCTCAATAATTCCGGTTGGTATTCCGGATTTTTTATCTACAGGAATTGATAATAGGTAACGCTGTTTTTCCTGCTGTGCATATTGGTCTAACTGTTTACGAGAAACATAATCGGACAATAAATGTGACCAGTTCTCTGTCAGACACATTTGAGTCAATTGTTGCGTACTATATCCGATAGAGTATAAGCCCCCAATAATACTACCCATGCTTGTGCCCACAATAATATCGACGGGAATGCCCTCTTTTTCTAACACTTCCAAAACACCTATATGCGAAAACCCTTTGGCACCGCCCCCACTTAATACTACTGCAATTTTAGGCCTTTCAATGTTTTGTGCAGATAAACATTGAAAGGTTAAACATAACAATATAAAAATAAACAGACGTTTCATAAAGATAGAATTGTTTTTGGTATCCTGCCACTGTAGAAATCTTTAGTATGGCAATTAATTATTTTTTTTACCACACCACAATTGTGCCGTAGTCTGTGAAACCAGTTTTTCATGATGTATTTATTATCAAGTCATAAATTTAAAAATGTCGAAGGATTTTATTTCTTCGATAATCTTCAAATAGTTTGTTGTTTAATTGAAAAACAGCATTTAATCAACATCTACAAAACGACATTAGGGCAATCGTTCAATAGAGGTTTTTAATTTTTCAAAAAACCTTTCTGTCGGACCTGGGGCACTTAACACTGCAATTTCATGATATTTATTAAATAAAATGTATCTCGGAGTTGAATTTATTTTAAAAAATTGCATAAAAGGAGAGTCCCATACACTATTATCGTCTAATATATACTGATTCTCAGTAATTCCATCTTCTTGACTAGCACGTAACCACGCTTTTTCATCATCATCCATAGATAAATATACTGTAGAAATGTTTCTTTGGGTTAAATACGATTTACTGAAGGTTGACCCTTTAATTGCATCTCTGCAAGGTTTACACCAACTAGCCCAAACATCAATATAAATGGCTTTGTCTTGATATTTTTCAAACAAATTACGAAGTGTTATCTTTTCTCCGGTTTCGAAAGAATGCAAGTAAATATTGTCTAATACGCTATCAGGAATAGTTTTACCTAATAATAAAGGATATGGCTTATATTCTTTAACGCAAGTTAAAAGAGTAGAATCGTTATTTTCTTGTTCAATTTGATTTATTAGCCTTAAAAGAGGCTCTTGATATATTTTTTCACCCTTTTCTGAAAAAAATTTAATAAATGTGGTTAAAATTCTAGTTCGATATGTCGAATTTACTTCTTTTTTAATTTCTTCATACAGACATTCAATATTTTCGTCGGATGAGTTATAAATATACTTGAAATATAAAGTCTCTATTGTCCAAAAAGAAAGAGGGTTATCTTTAATTACGACATCATCTAAATAACCATTAGGATTTTTATTACTGATATAAACTGCTTGATATAACTTAAAAGCATAACTATTTTGAATTTCGGCATTAGCGTAGTTGAAAAAATCCTCTGATATTGGATATTGTTTTTTATAATCTAGTAAAAATTGAATTTCTCGATCACGGTAAAGTTGTTGTTGCTGCTTAAATGCATCAAGGTCGTTACCATACTCATAAAAGAGTCTTTCTTTGTAAGGAAAATACTTCTCTTTTTTGCTGTAATAATTATAGTGTGCAGCATTTTTACCATGAAAAATAATTTCATAATGATTTTCACAACCAGGATTTTCTGCTTTCCCAATATAGGAAACTTCAAAAGAAACAGAATCACCAGGTGTTACAAAAACCTCTGCGTAAAAACAATTTCCTTCAGAGCGACTATAGAATTCTCTAGTTTCGACCGTATCTATACTAAATTGACAGAAGGATCCTCCCTGTTTTTTGGAGTTGATAGTGTCATTACTGTAAGAAGACCTATCAACGTGAAATTCTTTAAAAATATTACTGGAAGAAGTGCCCATAATAATAACGGGTTTCGTCGCTTTACTTGTGCTACTTGCAAATAACAACATGAGCATCAATACGGATAAAATTTTGAATTTCATAATTGCTGTTTTATATTAAAGAGAGTACTAGCCTCATCATGAAAGTTCTGTATTTTTCGCTATTCCTACGAATCTTTCGAGTGGTAGTTTGACCTGCCTTAGAGATATTTATTTTTCCAAAAATAACTATTTATTTCTACAAATCATTAAAAGGCATTTTAATTTGTTGGATATTCTGTGCTTCTCTTTGCCGTACATTTTGTTCCTTTAACAAAAAAAATAGCTTGCCTTCTGGCAAGCTATTTTTAGAAATATAAAGAATGTATTTATTACATCATTCCGCCCATACCACCACCCATAGGAGGCATCATAGGAGCAGCGTTTTCTTCTTTTTTGTCAGCGATGGTGCACTCTGTCGTTAACATCATACCGGCAATAGAAGCAGCGTTTTCTAAGGCAACACGAGCTACTTTAGCAGGGTCGATAACACCGGCAGCAAACAAATCTTCGTATTTATCTGTACGAGCATTGTAACCGTAGTAACCTTTACTTTCGCGTACTTTTTGTACGACAACAGCACCTTCTTTTCCGGCATTAATTACTATCTGACGCAATGGTTCTTCTATGGCACGTTTGATAATTTCGATACCGGTTGTTTCGTCTTCGTTATCACCTTTTAAGTTTTCAATAGACTCAATAGCACGGATGTAAGCCACACCACCACCAGGGATAATACCTTCTTCGATAGCGGCACGAGTTGCACTAAGTGCATCATCCACACGGTCTTTCTTTTCTTTCATTTCTACTTCGGAAGGAGCACCGATATAAAGAACTGCAACACCACCGGCTAATTTAGCCAAACGTTCTTGCAATTTTTCTTTGTCATAATCGGAAGTTGTTGTTCCAATCAGTGTCCGTATTTGTGCTACACGGTCGGCAATAGCTTGTTTTTCTCCTGCACCGTTTACAATGGTTGTGTTATCTTTGTTTATGGTAATTTTTTCAGCAGAACCTAACATTTCCAAGGTTGTTTCTTCCAATTTCAAACCTTGTTCTTCGGTAACTACCACACCACCCGTAAGGATAGCGATGTCTTGCAGCATTTCTTTACGACGATCGCCAAATCCGGGAGCTTTTACGGCACAAACTTTTAGGTTAGCACGCAAACGGTTTACAACCAATGCAGTTAATGCTTCACTATCAACATCTTCTGCGATGATAAGTAACGGACGACTTGTTTGTACAGTAGCTTCCAATATAGGTAGGATTTCTTTAAGAGAGGATATTTTCTTGTCGTATATCAATACGTAGGGATGTTCCATTTCAGTTTCCATCTTTTCGGTATTGGTAACGAAATAGGGAGAAAGGTATCCGCGGTCGAACTGCATACCTTCTACAACTTCTACGGTTGTGTCCGTTCCTTTGGCTTCTTCTACGGTAATAACACCTTCTTTTTTCACTTTTGCCATAGCACTGGCAATCAATTTTCCAATTTCAGTATCGTTATTGGCTGAAACAGAAGCTACTTGTTCTATCTTTTTGGTATCTTCTCCAATTGATTGTGATTGACTTTTGATGCTTTCTACCACTTTGGCAACAGCTTTGTCAATACCTCTTTTCAAATCCATAGGATTAGCTCCGGCAGCTACGTTTTTCAATCCAACGGTAATGATCGATTGTGCCAAAACAGTAGCGGTGGTTGTTCCGTCGCCGGCATCATCTCCTGTTTTAGAAGCAACTTCTTTTACCATTTGAGCACCCATATTTTCGAATGCATCTTCCAATTCAATTTCTTTGGCTACTGTTACACCATCTTTTGTGATTTGAGGAGCACCGAATTTTTTAGAGATAATTACGTTACGACCTTTAGGTCCTAGGGTTACTTTTACCGCATTTGCCAATTGATCAACTCCTCTTTTGAGTTGGTCGCGAGCTTCAATATCAAATTTAATTTCTTTTGCCATTTTTTTGTGTTTTTAATGTGAAAAATAATTTTTTTTGGATGTTAGATGATAGCTAAAATGTCACTTTGACGCATGATAAGAAACTTCTCGGTGTCAAGTTCAATTTCGGTGCCGGCATATTTGCCATACAATACGGTATCACCTTTCTTTACGACCATTTCTTCGTCTTTTGTACCATTGCCTACGGCAATAACTTCACCTTTTAGAGGTTTTTCTTTTGCAGATTCTGGAATGATAATTCCACTTGCTGTTTTTTCTTCTGGTGCAGTAGGTTTAACTAAAACTCTGTCTGCTAATGGTTTAATAGTCATTTTTGTATTATTTAATTGATTAAACATTAATTGTTTTATCCTTCTTATAGCACATTTTGTGCCAAAGTTAATTTTGTGTCATTTTTTCAGATATGTCTGACAAAAAAAGTCGTTTTGGAAAAAACCAAAACGACTTTTCTATGAGGATTAAAATAAGTATTATTTTTGAACCGGCTGATCTGGTGTCGGTTGAGCCTGTTGTGGCTGTTGTGCTTGTTGAGGTGCAGCTGTAGCAGGAAGTTGTGCAGTAGGAACTGCTTTTTTCCCTGTATTAGTACTCATAACGTTTTCAATTGCATTTTTATCAACAACAGAAGATGCTTCTGTTTCTGCATTTTTTGGACCTTGCGTAAAGGCTACAGAAAGAATACATAAAAGAGCCAAAACTCCGGATAATGACCATGTGGCTTTTTCCAAAAAATCGGTTGTTTTGCGGACACCCATTACTTGGTTTGAAGAAGAAAAGTTTGAAGCCAAACCTCCTCCTTTAGGGTCTTGTACTAATACGATAAGTGCCAACAAAATGGAAACGACTACAATTAACGAAATAATTACTGTATACATTGTTATGTTATTTTTTTGTATTTATTACAACTTTCTCTAGAAAACGTATTTGGTCCGCAAAGTAAATACTTTTTTCCGGATATTTCAAATTTAATTTTTTAAAAATTCGAATGGCTTTTTCGTATTGTTTTTGCTTGATATATATTTTTGCCAGTGTTTCTGTAAAGAATTCTTCGTTTTCTCCATTTTCTTCTTCTACGAGCACTTCGGGAATCGGAGTGTCATCATTTACCGGATGAATTTTAGGATTTTTTTTGATAAATTCATCAATTAAATCTTGATTTTTTAATCGCGAAATTGTCGTGTGTGAATCCTCAATTGAAGTACATGTGTACGGAACACTTTCCATCTCGACAGGTATCGTAGGTTCTTCTTTTTTTGTAACGATTATATCTTCGTGCGTAACGTGATGGCTTTCTATTAATTTTTTAAGAGAAGACCTGTCGGCAGCATACAGCGATATTTTTTTCAGCGTGGAGGGATAAAGAATATCGTCTGTATTATGTAGGCTTTTGAGAAATAATATATTAGCTGTGTGAAAATAGGGATGTTCAACAAGAATATCCTTCAGAGCCCGAACGCTTTCTTGATGTAAGGCTTCGGGATGTTGTGTGTAATATAAAAGTTCTTTGCCGGTCATCTTTGTAATTACCAATTAGCTACGGTATCATTATAAATATATTCGACCAATTCTTTTGTAATCTCAGCTATGAGTTCGTCTTGTACATCGTTTAGCATGTAAGAACTATCAAAGTTTCGATACGAGGTATAGGTGCGTTCAAAATCTTCGTCCGAGTTTTTATTGTTGGTAAATCGGACATTTATTTTTACTGTGAGACGAGTTTCTGCCGCTATTGCATTTGCTTGTATTGCCATAGGTGCAATGTCATAGCCGACAATTTCACCTTCAATTTCCATGTCTCCATTCCGTGACACTTGCGATAAACGAGTTTGTCTGCTGAAAAGGTCTTTTAAACTTTCATTAAACGTGTCAGTAAGAGGAGGATATACCATTTGTGCACGGTTTGTAAAGTCGTGGATACAGATTGTTTTTGTTTTGCTGTAATCGATAGAAGCCCCGTTAAATTTGTACGCAACGCTGCACGATATGCAAAACAGTAATAATGTGCTAAAAACTATGATGAGGGTGTTTTTTTTCATTTTCTAGTTATCTAGTCCGTATTCTTTGATTTTTCTGTATAAAGTTCTTTCTGAAATTTTTAGATCGAGAGCGGCAAATTTACGTTTTCCGTTGTGTTTTTCAAGGGCTTTTTTTATTAAATGTTTCTCCATATCTTCTACGGCAAAAGAATCGTTTTCTTTTTCTTCCGAAGTAACTTCTATATCAATTGGTTCACTCTTTTTGTCTGTCGTGGTTTTCGATAGCGTACTATTTTCTTTTGCAGATTTATAATAGGCTGGCAGTAGGGTAGAATCTTTGGCAATTGTTTCACTTTTTGTTTCGGGTGCCTTTTGAGAGAAACCGTTGACAAGTTTTTTCAATTCGTCGATGTCCCTCTTCATATCAAACAAAACCTGATATAAAATTTCCCTTTCGTTATTGAATGTTTTTTCGTTAACTGTTTTATCAACCAATAATGGAAAATGTTGTTTTGTTTCGTCGGGGAAATATTTATTGAGTGTTGTAACAGAAACCTCTCTGTTTTCTTCGATAACTGAAATTTGTTCTACAAAATTTTTCAGCTGGCGAATATTTCCTTGCCAATAGTAGTTTACAATGGCTTTTTGTGCTTCCGGAGAAAGAACGATTGCCGGCATACGGTATTTTTCAGCAAAATCCGTTGCAAATTTTTTGAATAACAGAAGAATATCTTCTTTTCGTTCTCGAAGAGGTGGAATGGTAATATGCACTGCGTTTAGACGATAAAAAAGGTCTTCTCTGAATTTATTTTCTTGTATGGCGTTGGGAATATTTACGTTAGTGGCAGCAATAACCCTAACGTTAGTTTTTTGGACGGCAGAAGAGCCTACTTTTATAAATTCGCCAACTTCTAAAACTCGTAGCAATCGAGCTTGCGTAGATAAAGGAAGCTCACCGACTTCGTCTAAAAAGATAGTGCCACCGTCTGCTACTTCAAAATATCCTTTTCGGTCGTTTAAAGCTCCTGTAAAAGAGCCTTTTTCGTGTCCGAAAAGTTCGGAATCGATAGTGCCTTCCGGAATTGCACCGCAGTTAACGGCAATGTATTTTTCGTGCTTTCTCGAACTGAACTGATGTATTATTTTGGGAAAATTTTCTTTTCCGACTCCACTTTCTCCGGTAATGAGTACAGAAAGATCTGTATTTGCCACTTGCACGGCAATTTCAATCGCTCTGTTTAGTGTCGGATTGTTTCCTATGATACTAAAGCGTTGTTTTATATTTTGTAATTCTTTTTCTTGAATCATAATGATATAATCTTAACGGCTTATTGGTCTTTATTTGTTTCGGTTACGGTTGTTTACAATATCGTAGGCTGCATACAATGCCTCTCTGAATGATACTTCCGAAGCTATATTTAATCCGGCTTTGTCGTAGGCAGTACCATGTGCAGGTGATGTACGAACGATATTCAGCCCTGCGGTGAAATTGACACCCGATTCCATAGAAAGAGCTTTGAAAGGAATAAGACCTTGGTCGTGGTACATTGCCAAAATACCGTCGTAATTTTGAAAGTTTGATGAGCCGAAAAATCCGTCTGCAGGTAGTGGACCTACACAAATAATGCCTTTTTCCAGAGCTGCTTTTATGGCAGGACTGATGATGGTTGATTCTTCATCGCCGATAACACCTTCGTCTCCGGCGTGAGGATTTAATCCCAATACGGCAATACGGGGTTTCATTACACCAAAGTCTTTTTTTAGTGATGCATTCAGACTTTTTATTTTATCGAGTATTTTTTCGGTGGAAAGACTCGATGCTATTTGCGATACAGGAATATGACCTGTAACTACGGCAACACGCATAAATT